>NZ_CABFPH010000070.1 GCF_902141845.1 Methylobacterium symbioticum
CCGGCCCGCCTCGGCCGGACGGCCGGCGAAGGGACGGCCGCCGGCCGGGCGATCCTGGCGCTGGCCGTTGCGGGGCGCGGGGCGGGCGCCCGGACGGGGACCGCGCTCGGGGCGGCGCTCCTCGTTCGCGGCGATCTCGGCCGCCTCCTGGCGGGTCGGGGGCGAGAAGCCCTCGGGGAAGCCCGCCACCGGCACCTTCTGGCGGGTCAGCCGCTCGATGTCGCGCAGATACGCCTTCTCCTCGTCGTTGCAGAAGGAGATGGCGAGCCCGTCCGCCCCGGCGCGCGCCGTGCGGCCGATGCGGTGGACGTAGGATTCCGGCACGTTCGGCAGATCGAAGTTGACGACGTGGGAGACGCCTTCGACGTCGATGCCGCGGGCGGCGATGTCGGTCGCCACCAGGACGCGGCAGGAGCCGTCGCGGAAGGCGGCGAGCGCCCGCTCGCGCTGCGGCTGGCTCTTGTTGCCGTGGATCGCGGCGCCGGCGATGCCGACCTTGTCGAGGCCGCGCACCACCCGGTCCGCGCCGTGCTTGGTGCGGGTGAAGACGAGGACGCGGTCGATCGCCGGGTCGCGCAGGATGTGAGCGAGCAGCGCCTGCTTGGCGCCGGTATGGGCGAAGATCACCTGCTGCTCGACGCGCTCGGCGGTGGTGGCGACCGGGGTCACCGCGACCTGGACCGGGTCGCTGAGGTACTGCTCGGCGAGGCCCGCGATGTTCTTCGGCATGGTGGCCGAGAAGAACAGGCTCTGCCGCTTCTGCGGCAGCATCCGCACGATGCGCTTCAGGGCGTGGATGAAGCCGAGGTCGAGCATCTGGTCGGCCTCGTCGAGGACGAGGATCTCGACGCCCTCGAGGGTGAGCGCGCGGCGGTCGACGAGGTCGATCAGCCGGCCCGGGGTGGCGACGAGGATGTCGACGCCCGGCGCGAGCGCCCGCTCCTGGCGGCCGATGGTGACGCCGCCGAACACCACGGTGTTGGTGTAGGGCAGATGCCGGCCGTAATCGGAGAAGGATTCGGCGATCTGGTTGGCGAGCTCGCGCGTCGGCGAGAGCACCAGCACCCGGCAGCCGCGGCGCGGGGCGCGGCGGTCCGAGAGCGAGAGGCGGTGCAGGATCGGCAGCGCGAAGGCCGCGGTCTTGCCGGTGCCGGTCTGGGCGATGCCGCAGAGGTCGCGGCCCTGCATGGCGGGGGGGATCGCCTGCGCCTGGATCGGCGTCGGCGCGGTGTAGCCGGCCTCCGCGAGGGCCCGCAGAACGGGCTGGGCGAGGCCGAAATCGGTGAATTGGGTCAAGTCTTTACGTCTTCTCGGAGCAGCGGGACCGGCGGGCTCGCCCCTGGGGCGGCGCGGCATCGAATGTCCCGGAGGCAGGAGGCTGCCCGCGTGATGGGGCGGCCCGGGTGCATGCACGAACGAAGAGGGGGGCCGGATCGTCCGCGCCGGCTCGATGAGCCCGGCTTCTCGGATCCGTCACGCAGCCCCCTCACGCGGCTCCGTCGGCCGCTGACGCTGCAGTGCCGATATGCGGTCCCGCAGATGCGAAGTCAATGGCGGAGCCGGCCCGCACCGCGCCCTCCGGTCACGCCCCCTCGTCGAAGCGGCTGCGGAAGAAGACCTCGCGGCCCGCTCCGTCCATCACCCGCACGGCCTCCGCCGGCTCGCCGCCGCGCTGGGGCGCCCGCGCCCGGGCGAACAGGCGGAGCGCCCGCTCCTCCGCGGCGGCGAGATCCTCGACCCGCACCGAGACGCGGGAGAGGGCCGGATCGGGGTCCTGCCCCAGGATCTCGATGTGGAAGGTCTCGCGCGCGCTCAAACGGATCCGCCGGGTCGGGAGGGACATGAAGGCTGCGCGCCGCTCGGGCACGCGCCGCCGCTCGCGCCGGGACGCAAGCCCTGCAAAAGCGGCGCGATATGAGATAGGCGCTCTTCATGAACCCGCTCAAGGCCAGCCTCATCGTCCTGATCTGCCTGATCCTGCTCTGGCTCGGGATCCGGCTGGCCCGCCGCGCCATCGATCTCGGCATCGCGGCGGGCTACGAGGCCGAGCGGCGGCGCAAGGAGGACGAGGAGCGGCACTGACGGCCCGCGCCCACGGGGGTGCCGGCATGCCGGAGCGAGGCTGGACAATTCGACGCAGCGATGCATGAACTGCCGGCCGAGCGCCGGTTCGGTTGCCCTGTCCCCATGTGCGTGAGCGAAACCCCTGTGGTCCCAGACCATCTCCTCAGCCGCGTCGAGGAGCTCGGGCTGATCGGGACCTGGACCTGGACCTTCGGAACCGGCGAGCACAGCTGGTCGGCCGGCCTCTTCCGCCTGCTCGGCCTCGAATCGCACCGCGTCCGGCCGAGCTACGGCCGCTTCCTCGCCTGCGCGCACCCTGAGGACCGGCCGCGGATAAGCAGTGCCGCCGCGGTGCGGCAGGGCGCGTCGCGGCCCGAGCAGATCTTCCGCATCGTGTCGCCCGACGGCGTCACCCGCACGCTGTCGGTCCATCTGGAGATCCATCGCGCGGCGGACGGACGGCCCCGGTCGGCCTCGGGCATCGTGATCGACGTGACCGACCGCGAACGCCTGAGCCGGGCGCGGGCCCTCGAGCGGAAGCGCCGGCTCGCCCTCGCGCGCGCAGCCAACGTCTCGCTCTACTGGTTCCGGACGGGGCATCCCACGGAACTCGCCGAGCAGTATTCCGGCCTGTTCGAGCCGGCACTGGCGGAGTTCCTGGACGACCCGTATAGCATCGTGGCGGCCGAGCACCGGGAGGCCGCCCGCGAGCACTCCACCCGCTGCAGGCGGGAGGGCACCACCGGGCGCTCGCAGCGGATGTTCCGCATGGCCGGGGGCAGCCGGGAGCTGCGCGCGACGCTGGAAGTCCCGGTCCTCGACGCGGCCGGCAGGGTGATCGAGCGGACCGGCCTCATCTATCCGGCGCGCAGCCCGGTCCTGATCCCGGGCGGCCTCCTCCGGCAGGGCCTGGAGCAGGCGGTCCAGGGCCGGCATCTGCGGGCCGCACGCGCCCTGCTGGACTGGTCGATGACGCAGCTGGCGGAGGCCAGCGGCCTCTCGCTCTCCACGGTGCGGCGGCTGGAGGAGGGCGTGTCGGGGCAGGGCGACCGGTCGCGCCACCGGGCCCTCGCCGCGCTCAGCGCCGCCGGGATCCGGTTCGTCACACTGGAGGACGGGACCCTGGCGGTCGCCATGGCGTGAACCGCGCGTCCCGGTTGGGCCCGGCCGGCTCAGTCGGGATGTGCGCCGGGAAAGCCGCCCACCTGCCGCAGCGCCTCGCCCGCCACCAGCGCGGCGGCGACCGCGATGTTGAGGGAGCGCAGGCCCGGCCGGATCGGCACCACGACGCGGGCATCGGCCGCCGCGTGGACCGCCTCGGGGACGCCGGCCGATTCCCGGCCCATCAGCAGGCAGTCGCCATCCCGGAACGCGAAGCGCGTATAGGGCACCGCCGCCGCGGTGGTGGCCAGGACGAGGCGGATGCCGGCCCCGCGCCGCCACGCCTCGAAGGCGTCCCAGGAGCGGTGGCGGGTCACGGTCACGTGGTCGAGATAGTCGAGGCCCGAGCGCCGGAGATGCCGGTCCGAGACGTCGAAGCCCGCCGGCTCGACGATCTCGACGGCGAGGCCGAGGCAAGCCGCCATGCGCAGCAGGGTGCCGGTGTTCTGGGGGATGTCGGGCTGGTAGAGGGCGAGACGGAGCATGGATCTGCAAGGCAGGTTTGCGCGCTGCGGCATCGCTCCCCGCTTGGCTCGGGGTCAAGCGTCCTTACCTAAGGAGACCCGCTCCGAGAACCCTTCCGCGAGCCCCTGCGAGCCCCAGTGACCTGATGTTCCTCGACTGGCTCGAGCGCCGCATCGACCCGTTCGCGCCCTTCGAGGAGGGGCGCATGCCGCCCAGATCGGTGCTCGGCTTCGCGCGCTTCTACCTCCACCCGATCCGCTGGGCCCTGGCGGCCCTGTTCGTGATCGCAGTGATCGCGGGCACGGTCGAGGCCTCGCTCTACCTCGTGATGCGCTGGTTCGTGGACCTGCTCGCGAGCGCCGACCGGGCCACCGTCCTGCAGGACCACGCGCCGGGCATCGCCCTGGCGCTCGTCCTCGTCGCGGTGGTGCGGCCCATCGCGATCTGGCTGCACGAGCTGCTGTCGAACCAGCTCGTGGTGCCGCAATCGACCAACCAGATCCGCTGGCGCGCGCATCTCTACACGCTCGGCCACTCGCTCTCCTACTTCCAGGCCGATTTCGCGGGGCGGCTCGCCAACCGCGTCGTGCAGGTCGGGCCGGCGGTGCGGGAGCTCGCCGTCGTCTTCATCGACACCCTGCTCTACGTGGCGATCTACGCGGTCACCGCGATCGGCCTGTTCGGCTCGATCTCGCTCTGGCTCACCCTGCCCGTGCTGGTCTGGGTTCTGGCCTACGCCGTGCTCACGGCCTGGTTCGTGCCGCGCGCCCGCGCGCGCTCGCACCGCACCGCCGACACCCGCTCGACCCTGATCGGGCGGGTGGTGGACAGCTACACCAACATCCTCACGGTCAAGCTCTTCGCCCGAGACCGCGAGGAGCGCGCCGCCGTGCGCGACGCGATCGACGTGCACACCAAGGCCTATCTCCACCAGTTCCGGCTGGTGACGCTGACGACGACCCTGCTCGGCCTCCTCAACAGCGCGCTGCTCGTCGCGACGGGCGCCGCCTCGCTGCTGCTCTGGCAGCGCGGCGGCATGAGCACCGGCGAGGCCTCGGCCGGCCTCGCGCTCGTGCTGCGCCTCATCGCCATGTCGGGCTGGGTGATGCAGACCGTGCGCGGCGTCTTCGAGAATGTCGGCGTGATCCAGGAGAGCATGCAGACGATCAGCCGGCCGCACGGCCTCGTCGACGCGCCGGAGGCGCGTCCGCTGGCGGTCGCGGGCGGCGCGATCCGCTTCGAGGGGGTCGGGTTCCATTACGGGCGGGGCGACGCCACCATCATCGAGGACCTCTCGCTCGACATCCGTCCGGGCGAGAAGGTCGGCCTCGTCGGCGTCTCGGGCGCCGGCAAGAGCACCATCGCCTCGCTGCTCCTGCGCCTCCACGACGTCGAGAGCGGGCGCATCCTGGTCGATGGGCAGGATATTGCCGGGGCGACGCAGGAATCCCTGCGCGGCGCCATCGCCATGGTCAGCCAGGACACCTCGCTCCTGCACCGCTCGATCCGCGACAACATCGCCTATGGCCGCCCCGGCGCCACCGAGGCCGAGATCGCGCGCGCGGCGCGCCTCGCCCATGCGGACGGCTTCATCGCCGACCTCGTCGACCACAAGGGGCGGCGCGGCTACGACGCGCAGGTGGGCGAGCGCGGGGTGAAGCTCTCCGGCGGCCAGCGCCAGCGCATCGCCATCGCCCGCGTCATCCTGAAGGATGCGCCGATCCTGATCCTCGACGAGGCGACCTCGGCGCTGGACAGCGAGGTCGAGGCCGCGATCCAGGACGCCCTCGACACGCTGATGCGCGGCAAGACCGTGCTCGCCATCGCCCACCGCCTCTCGACCATCGCCGCCCTCGACCGGCTCATCGTGATCGACCGGGGCCGGATCGTGGAGGAGGGCAGCCATGCCGCGCTCGTCGCGCGCGGCGGGCTCTACGCGCGGCTCTGGGCGCGCCAGTCCGGCGGCTTCCTCGCCGACCGGGCGGCCGACGACGGGCCGCCCGAGCGCGGCCGACACGTTTCCGACGCGTTGCGCGGATAGAGAAACCTCCTCCGCCGCGGCCCGGCCGCGGCCGATCCCCGTTTTCAGATCCGAGAGACATCATGCCGGCACTCGACCTCGCGGCCTCGCCCGCGCGGGACAGGGCCCCGTTCCGCCGTCCCTGGCTCGTGGAGCTGCGCGCCACCCTCGCGCTCTCCGGGCCCCTCGTCCTGATCAACCTCGCCCAGCACGGCCTGATCATGGCCGACGTGGTGATGCTCGGCCGCCTCGGCGCCGAGCCGCTCGCCGCGGCGACGCTCGCGCACGGGCTCTACTTCATCCTGTTCATCGGCGGCATCGGCCTGACCAGCGCCGTGGCGCCGCTGATCGCCGAGGCGCTGGGGCGCGACCCCGGCGACAGGGATGCCGCGCGCCGCACCCTGCGCGCCGGCCTCTGGGCGGCGACGCTCGTCTGCGCGCCGGTCATGCTGCTGCTCTGGTTCACCGGGCCGCTGCTGGCCGCGCTCGGCGAGCCGCCGGCGCTGGCCGAGGCCGCCGGCCGCTACATGCGCGTCCTGCAATGGGCGATGTGGCCGGCCCTGCTGTTCATGGCGCTGCGCGGCACACTGGCCGCCCTGGAGCGGCCCGCCTGGGCGCTCGCCGCCAGCCTCGCGGCGCTGCCGCTCAACGTGGCGCTCGGCCTCTGGCTGGCCTTCGAGGCCGGGCTCGGCATGGTCGGGATCGGCTGCGCGACCCTGGCCTCCTCCCTGTTCAGCCTCGTCCTGCTCGGCCTCGTGGTGCTGCGCGATCCCGGGCTCCGGCGCCACCGGCTGTTCCACGGCCTCTGGCGCTTCGATCCCGCCCGGCTCGGAAGGGTGGTCCGCCTCGGCCTGCCGATGGTGGCCACCGGGCTGGCCGAGGCCGGGCTGTTCGAGGCGGCCGCCCTCGCCATGGGCCTGTTCGGCGCGAGCCAGCTCGCCGCGCACGCGGTGGCGATCCAGATCGCGGCCTTCTGCTTCATGGTGCCGAACGGCGTCGCCCAGGCCGCGACCGTGCGGGTCGGCCTCGCCTTCGGGCGGCGCGACGCCGCCGCCGTGCGGCGGGCCGGCGCCGTGGCGCTGGGGCTGGCCTTAGGCTTCATGAGCCTGTGCGCCCTGACCCAGCTCTCCGTGCCGGAGCCGCTGATCGGCCTGTTCCTCGATGCGCGCGACCCGGCCAATGCCGGCGTGCTGCCGGTGGCGGTGGCCTTCATCGGCTTCGCCGCGCTCTTCGCGGTGGCCGACGGGATTCAGTCGGTGACGCTCGGCATGCTGCGCGGCCTGCAGGACACCAAGGTGCCGATGCTGATCGCGGTCGGCGGCTACTGGGGCCTCGGCGTACCGGTGGGCGCAGGCCTCGCCTGGGGCCTCGGCTTCGAGGGGGCGGGCATCTGGGCCGGCTTCTGCGCCGGCCTGTTCGTGGTGGCGGCCCTCCTGGTCGCGCGCTGGCGCCGGCTCGTGGCGGGCCCGCCGGCCCGGCGGCCCGAACGTCCGACTGTGTCCATTTCGACACCCTGATCCCGCCCCTGAGACATCTCGCGCGCCCTCTTCGCCGCAACGCGGGAGCGGGCGCGCGGTCGGCTTGACTTCGGGCGACGGCCGGTCGCATTGCACAGTTTAGAACGATAGTGCTCTGGTCCGGCTCGAAGCCGCCGGCCCGCGCACCTGCGGGGGCTCGCGCGCCCCGCTTTCGGCTTGCACGCTCTGGAGGTTCGAGACCTTGGCGAACACGACTGCCGCCGCGCCCGCCGGCGCCGCCCCGCAGGAGGGCACCCGCCGAGATTTCCTGTTCCTCGCAACCGGTGCGGGCCTCGCGGTCGGCGCCGGTGCGGTGGCCTGGCCCTTCGTCTCCTCGATGGCGCCGGACGCCGCCACCATCGCGGCCGGCGCGCCGATCGAGGTCGATCTCTCGCCGATCAGCGACGGCCAGATCATCAACGTGTTCTGGCGCGGCAAGCTGATCTTCGTGCGCAAGCTGACCGGCAAGGAGATCACCGACATGAAGGCCGTGCCGTTGGCGGACCTCGCCGACAAGGCCACCTTCGACAGCCGCGTGAAGAGCGGGCACGACCAGTGGCTCGTGGTCTACGGCAACTGCACCCATCTCGGCTGCGTGCCGATCGGCCACCAGGGCAACTACGAGGGCTGGGCCTGCCCCTGCCACGGCTCGCAGTTCGACGCCGTCGGCCGCGTGCGCCGCGGCCCCGCCCCGATCAACCTGCCGATCCCGCCCTACGCCTTCCAGTCCGACACCAAGCTGCGGATCGGCGAAGAGGGCGGCAAGGCCGCGGCCTGAACGAGAAGAGGCGGGAGCCCCCGGAGAGCCCCATGAGCGCACACGGCAATACCTACGTCCCGAAGAGCGGCATCGCGAAGTGGTTCGAGTCGCGGCTGCCCCTCGTCGGCCTGGTCCACTCGTCCTTCGTGGCCTTCCCGGTCCCGCGCAACCTCAACTACTTCTGGACCTTCGGCGCGATCCTGATCGCCTTCCTCGGGATCCAGATCATCACCGGCGTCTGGCTGGCGATGCACTACCAGCCCTCGGCCACCGAGGCCTTCGATTCCGTCGAGCACATCATGCGCGACGTGAATTACGGCTGGCTGCTGCGCTACGCCCACGCCAACGGCGCGTCGATGTTCTTCGTCGCCGTCTACGTGCACATCTTCCGCAACCTCTACTACGGGTCCTATAAGGCCCCGCGCGAGGTGCTCTACATCCTCGGCGTCGTCATCTACCTCCTGATGATGGCCACCGCCTTCCTCGGCTACACCCTGCCGTGGGGCCAGATGAGCTTCTGGGGCGCCACGGTCATCACCAACATCCTGGCGGCGATCCCGGTGGTCGGCGACACCATCCAGAGCCTGCTCTGGGGCGGCTACTCGGTGGGCAACCCGACCGTGAACCGCTTCTTCTCGCTGCACTTCCTGCTGCCCTGGATGATCGCCGGCGTCGTGGTGCTCCACGTCTGGGCGCTGCACGTCACGGGCCAGAACAACCCGGCCGGCATCCCGATCAAGTCGTCGAAGGACGCCGTGCCCTTCACCCCCTACGCGACGGTCAAGGACGTGTTCGCCACCGTGGTGTTCATGATCCTGTTCGCGTGGTTCATCTTCTACCAGCCGAACTACCTCGGCCACGCCGACAACTACATCCCGGCCAACCCCGCCGTGACCCCGGCCCATATCGTGCCCGAATGGTACTTCCTGCCGTTCTACGCGATCCTGCGCGCGGTGCCCTCGAAGCTCGGCGGCGTCATCCTGATGTTCTCGGCGGTGATCATCCTGGCGCTCGCCCCCTGGCTCGACACCTCGCGCGTGCGCTCGTCGAACTACCGGCCGATCTACCGGCAGTTCTTCTGGGTGTTCGTGGGCGTGTGCTTCCTGCTCGGCTGGCTCGGCGCCAAGCCGCCGGAGGGCGGCTACGTCATCGCCGCGCAGATCTGCACGGCCTACTACTTCGCCCACTTCCTGATCGTGATGCCGCTCTGCGGCCTGTTCGAGACCCCGACGAAGCTGCCGGGCTCGATCCTGGAGAGCGTCACCGGGCCGGGCAAGCAGGTGAGCGGGGCGGGGATGCCCGCGGGCGCCGCCGCCGCACCGACCACGAAGGGCTGAGGGACGAGAGACAGATGCGCGCCACCAGCCTCATCGCCGCCGCCCTGACGGCTGCCCTGATCGGCCTGTCCCCCGCCAGCCTGTCCCCGGCCGCGGCCGAGGACGGCCATGGCAGCCAGCCGCCACGCCAGTCGTGGAGCTATGCCGGCGTATTCGGCCGCTTCGACCAGGCGCAGCTCCAGCGCGGCTTCCAGGTCTACAAGGAGGTCTGCTCCGCCTGCCACTCGATGCGCCTCGTCTCCTTCCGCAATCTCGCGGAAGAGGGCGGTCCCGGCTACTCGGCGGCCCAGGTCAAGGCGCTCGCCGCGACCTACCAGGTGAAGGACGGGCCGAACGATTCGGGCGAGATGTTCGAGCGGCCCGGCCGGCCGGCCGACCGCTTCCCGGCCCCCTTCCCGAACGACCAGGCCGCGGCCGCCGCCAATGGCGGCAAGGCGCCGCCGGACTTCTCGGTGCTCGCCAAGGCCCGCACCTTCGAGCGCGGCTTCCCCTGGTTCGTCTTCGACGCGCTGCCCTTCACCGGCTACTCGGAGCAGGGCGTCGACTACATCCACGCGCTGCTCGTCGGCTACGAGGATCCGCCGAAGGGCACCGAGGTTCCGGACGGCACCCACTACAACCAGTACTTCCCCGGCCACCTGATCGCGATGCCCAAGCCGATCAGCGACGGGCAGGTGACCTATCCGAAGAACGACAAGGGCGAGTCGGTCGTGCCGGAGACGGTGGACCAGTACGCCAAGGACGTCGCCGCCTTCATGGCCTGGGCGGCCGAGCCGCACATGATGGCCCGCAAGGCGCTCGGCCTGCGCGTGATCCTGTTCCTGATCGTGCTCTCGGGCCTGCTCTACTACGTGAAGAAGAAGATCTGGGCGGATGTCGGCGGCGAGGTGCACGGCCTCCAGCCGGAGCTGCACAAGACCTACTGAGGCGGCTCCCGCCTCCGGCGAGAGATGTGCTACGGGCCCCGCGAGGGGCCCGTTTCGCTTTCGGGCACGAGCGACAGGACGGCGACATGACCGCAGCGGTTCTCGGCGTGATGGGCGGCTCCGGGGTCTACGACCTGCCGGGGCTCGAGGATCTGCGCGAGGAGGCCGTGTCCTCCCCCTGGGGCGAGCCCTCGGACGCCCTGCGCATCGGGCGCATCGGCGACACCAAGGTCGTGTTCCTCGCCCGGCACGGCCGCGGCCACCGCTTCGCGCCGTCGGGCATCAACTACCGGGCCAATATCGACGCGATGAAGCGCGCCGGGGTCACCGACCTCGTCTCGCTCTCGGCCTGCGGCTCGTTCAAGGACGAACTCTATCCGGGCCTGTTCGTGCTGGTGGACCAGTTCGTCGACCGCACGCATGGCCGCCCGTCCTCGTTCTTCGGCAATGGCTGCGTCGCCCACGTCTCGATGGCCCATCCGGTGGGGCCCAATCTCCAGAAGCGCATCGTGGCCGCGGCGGAGGCCGAGCAGATCGCGGTGCATCGCGGCGGCACCTATGTCTGCATGGAGGGGCCGCAATTCTCCTCGCTGAGCGAATCGAAGGCCTACCGGGCGCAGGGCTTCGAGGTGATCGGCATGACCAACATGCCCGAGGCCAAGCTCGCCCGCGAGGCCGAGATCACCTACGCGACGATCGCGATGGTGACCGACTACGATTGCTGGCACCCGGCCCACGACGCCGTCGACGTGGCGGCGGTGGTGGCGGTGGCCCGCGCCAATGCCGACAAGGCGGCCCGCCTCGTCGCGCGCCTCGCCCGCGACTTCCCCGCCGAGCGCGAGGAATGCCCGGCGGGCTCGCACCGGGCCCTCGACGGCGCCATCATGACGGCCGCCGCCCAGCGCGACCCGGAGCTGATCGCCCGGCTCGACGCGGTGGCCGGGCGCGTACTGCGGGGCTGAGCCGGCCGATCCGGCGCCGGAACGCCTTTCCAGCGCAGGGGAAATCACACTAGAAGGCGGGATTCCGGACCGGCCCCGCGCCGGCCCCCCGCGGCACTCGAAAAGCGAACGCATGCGCAGCGCCAGCATCAGCCGGAAGACGGCCGAGACCGACGTCGCCGTCTCGATCGGCCTCGACGGCACCGGCCAGGCCCGGATCGCCACCGGGATCGGCTTCCTCGACCACATGCTGGAGCTGTTCGCCCGGCACGGCCTGTTCGACCTGGAGATCAAGGTCGAGGGCGACCTCCATGTCGACCAGCACCACTCGGCCGAGGATTGCGGCATCGCGCTGGGCCAGGCCTTCGCCAAGGCGCTCGGCGACAAGCGCGGCATCGCGCGCTATGCCGACGCGCACCTGCCCATGGACGAGACGCTCTCGCGCGTCTGCGTCGACATCTCCGGCCGCCCCTTCCTCGTCTTCCGCACGGCCTTCCGGGTGGAGAAGATCGGCCAGTTCGACACCGAGCTGGTGCGCGAGTGGTTCCAGGCCTTCGCCATGAATGCCGGGATCACCCTGCACGTGGAGACCTTCTACGGCGACAACGCGCACCACATCGCCGAGAGTCTGTTCAAGGGCCTGGCGCGCGCCTTGCGCAAGGCGGTGACGGTCGATCCCCGCGAGGAGGGCCGCGTGCCCTCGACCAAGGGGACGCTGTAGGGAGCCGGACATGCGCACGCGCAGCTACACGCTTCACCCGGGCCCGGAGGCGATTCCCGGCGAGGCGCACGGGCTCGACCGCGCCCAGGTGGTGGCGGACGGCTTCTCCTGGCCCGCCTTCGCCTTCTCGGTGGCGTGGTTCGCCTTCCACCGTCTCTGGCTCGCCGCGCTGATCGTGGCGGCCGGCCTCGTCCTGGTGGCGCTCGCCGGCTACGCCCTCGGCCTCGCGCCGGGCGCCGCCTTCGCGATCAGCCTGCTCGCCTCCGTGCTGATCGGGCTCGAGGCCTCCTCCCTGCGCCGCTGGACGCTGGCCCGCCACGGCCGGCCCGCCCGCGACGCGGTGCAGGCGGGCAGCCTCGCCGAGGCCGAGGCCAAGCTGATCGCGCGCTGGCTCGATCCGCGCAGCCTGCCGCCCGCGCCCCAGCGCCCGGCCTTCGCCCGGGACCGCGAGCCGGTGATCGGCCTGTTCCCGGCGGAAGGGGGCGGCCGGTGAGCGGACGAACATTGAGCGAGACCGTCGCGATCATCGATTACGGCTCGGGCAATCTCCACTCCGCGGCCAAGGCCTTCGAGCGGGCCGCCCGCGAGGCGGGGCTCGACACGCGCATCCTGGTCACCGGCGATCCGGAGGCTGTGGCGTCGGCCGACCGGGTGGTGCTGCCGGGCGTCGGCGCCTATGCCGATTGCCGCCGCGGCCTCGACGCCGTGCCCGGCATGGTCGAGGCGATGACCCGCGCCGCGATCCAGGCGGGCCGGCCCTTCCTCGGCATCTGCGTCGGCATGCAGCTCATGGCGACCCGTGGCCTCGAATACGAGACCACCCCCGGCCTCGGCTGGATCCCCGGCGATGTCGGCCCGATCCGCCCCGCCGACCCGGCCCTCAAGATCCCGCATATGGGCTGGAACACGCTCACGCCGGACCGCGACCACGCGCTCCTCGCCGGCATCTCCACGGGCGAGGGGGGCCTCCACGCCTATTTCGTGCACAGCTACGCGCTGAAGGCCGACCGGCCGGGCGAGGTGGTGGCCCATGCCGATTACGGCGGCCCGGTCACCGCCATGGTCGGCCGCGACAACCTCGCGGGCACGCAGTTCCACCCCGAGAAGAGCCAGCGCCTCGGTCTGGCGCTCCTCGCCAACTTCCTCCGCTGGCGCCCCTGAGGGGCCGCCGGCGCAAAGACGAGTTCCCCTGTGATCCTCTATCCGGCCATCGATCTGAAGGAGGGACGCTGCGTCCGCCTCGTGCAGGGGGACATGGCCCAGGCCAAGGTGTTCAACGACGATCCGGCGGCGCAGGCGGTGACCTTCGAGGACCAGGGCTTCTCCTGGCTGCACGTGGTCGACCTCGACGGCGCCTTCGCCGGCGCGCCGCGCAACGCCGCGGCGGTCGACGCCATCCTCGCCCGCGTCACGGTTCCGGTGCAGCTCGGCGGCGGCATCCGGGACATGAAGACGCTCGAGGCCTGGCTCGCCAAGGGGATCGCCCGGGTCATCATCGGCACGGCCGCCGTGCGCGACCCCGCCTTCGTGCGGGAGGCCGCCCGCCGCCATCCCGGCCGGATCGCGGTCGGCATCGACGCCAAGGACGGGCGCGTGGCGGTGGAGGGCTGGGCCCAGACCTCCAGCATGACCGCCGAGGAGCTCGGCCGCCGCTTCGAGGATGCCGGGGTCGCCGCGATCATCTACACCGACATCGCCCGGGACGGCATCCTCAAGGGCCTCAACGTCGAGATGACGCTGGCTCTGGCGCAAGCCGTTGAGATCCCGGTCATCGCCTCCGGCGGGCTGGCCTCCATCGAAGATGTCCACCGCCTGCTCCAGCCCGATTGCGCGCTGATCGCCGGCGCCATCACCGGCCGCGCCCTCTACGACGGCCGCATCGACCCGCGCGCGGCGCTGAAGGCCATCGCCGAGGCGCGCGGCGCCGGGGCGTGATAGGCTCGACCGCCTGGAAGATCGACGAGTCCCCCGTGCTCAAGACCCGCATCATCCCCTGCCTCGACGTCAAGGACGGCCGCGTCGTCAAGGGCGTGCAATTCCTCGAACTGCGCGACGCGGGCGACCCCGTCGAGGCGGCCAAGGCCTACGACGCAGCCGGCGCCGACGAGCTCTGCTTCCTCGACATCACCGCGAGCCACGAGGCCCGGGGCACCCTGCTCGACGTGGTGAGCCGCACGGCCGAGGCCTGCTTCATGCCCCTCACCGTGGGCGGCGGCGTGCGGGCGGTCGAGGACGTGCGCGCCCTCCTGCTCGCGGGCGCCGACAAGGTCGCGATCAACACCGCCGCCGTGAAGGACCCCGACCTCGTCGCGCGGGCCGCGGAGAAGTTCGGGGCCCAGTGTATCGTGGTGGCGATCGACGCCAAGCGCGTCTCGGGCGCGGCCGAGCCGGCGCGCTGGGAGATCTTCACCCATGGCGGCCGCAATCCGACCGGGCTCGACGCGATCGCCTTCGCCCGCACCGTCGCCGCCAAGGGCGCGGGCGAGCTCCTTGTCACCTCCATGGACAAGGACGGCACCCGATCCGGCTACGACCTCGCCCTGACCCGGGCCATCGCCGACGCCGTCACGGTGCCGGTGATCGCCTCGGGCGGCGTCGGCGGGCTCGACGACCTCGTAGCCGGCGTGGCCCAGGGCGGCGCGAGCGCGGTGCTCGCCGCCTCGATCTTCCATTTCGGGCAACACAGCGTGGCGGAGGCCAAGGCGCACATGGCCGCCGCCGGCCTGTCCATGCGGCTGGATGCCTAGAGCGCTCTCCGCCGACGGGGATGCCGGTTCGGCGACAGAGAGCGCGTGACAACAACGACCGAGAGCCGCTCCCGCTCACCGGCTGTCCTCCCTCTGGCCACGACGGCGCAGCGGGAGTTTTGCGACGAACACTTATTCCCGGCAGGATCCGTGCATAACCTGATGGCCTGTGCCATCTGTCAGCGGCCCGGCTTGCTCGCCGCCGGGCCTTGACGCAATTTCCCGCCGATCGCGGCGCCGTTGCGGGCCCCCTGATGCACGGTGTTGCATGACCGAGTACACGCTGAACGACCTGGCCCGGCTGGTGGCGAGCCGGGCTGGAACCTCGCCGGACCAATCCTACACGGCCAAGCTCCTGGCCGGCGGGCCGGCCAAGGCCGCCAAGAAGCTCGGCGAGGAGGCGGTCGAGGCGGCCATCGCCGCCGTGCAGGGCGACCGGGCGGGCCTGACGGCGGAGGCCGCGGA
This sequence comes from Methylobacterium symbioticum, assembly GCF_902141845.1. Lineage (GTDB taxonomy): Bacteria > Pseudomonadota > Alphaproteobacteria > Rhizobiales > Beijerinckiaceae > Methylobacterium > Methylobacterium symbioticum. The sequence goes on from NZ_CABFPH010000070.1 coordinate 15,125, forward strand.
CGTGCTCTACCACCTCGTGGTGCTGCTGCAGGCGGGCGGCGTCTCCCTCGACGCGGTGATGGCGGAACTGGAGCGGCGGACCGCTCAGAGCGGGCTGGCCGAGAAGGCCGCGAGGCGCCACACATGAGCTTCGCGCCGGCGCCCCTCGGCGCGTCCGGCCAGGACCCCGTGACCGGGGAGGGGCCGGCGACGCTCTCTCCCTATCGCCGCTTCACCCGGGAGGAATGGGCGAGCCTGCGCGCCGACACGCCGCTGACGCTCTCGGCCGACGATCTCACCCGGCTGCAATCGATCAACGACCCGATCTCGATCGAGGAGGTGGTGGCGATCTATCTGCCGCTGTCGCGCCTCCTCTCCCTCTACGTCGCCGCGACGCAGGGGCTGTTCAAGGCGACGCAGCGCTTCCTCATCGCCGAGCGCGAGCGCAAGGTCCCCTACATCATCGGGCTCGCGGGCTCGGTGGCGGTCGGCAAGTCGACCACAGCGCGCATCCTGGCCTCGCTGCTGGCGCGCTGGCCGAACACCCCGAAGGTCGATCTCGTCACCACCGACGGCTTCCTGCTGCCGAACGCGGAGCTCGCCGCCGGCGGCATCATGGAGCGCAAGGGCTTTCCCGAGAGCTACGACACGGCGGCCCTGCTGCGCTTCCTCCACGACGTGAAGGCCGGCCACCCGCGCGTGACCGCGCCGCTCTACTCGCACCTCGTCTACGACCGGGTGCCGGGCGAGGAGCGCGTGGTGGAGAGCCCCGACATCCTGATCGTCGAGGGCCTCAACGTGCTCCAGCCGGCACGGCTGCCGCGTGACGGCACGGCGATCCCCTTCGTCTCTGACTTCTTCGACTTCTCGATCTATCTCGACGGGCACGAGGACGACTTGCACCGCTGGTACGTCATGCGCTTCATGAAGCTGCGCGAGACGGCCTTCCGCGATCCGCGCAGCTTCTTCCGCAAATACGCCGAGGTGCCCGAGGCCGAGGCGCTCGCCATCGCCGACGGGCTCTGGACCACGATCAACCTGCCGAACCTGCGCGAGAACATCCTGCCGACGCGCCAGCGCGCCAGCCTGATCCTGGCCAAGGGCGCGAGCCACCGGATCGAGAGCGTGGCGCTCCGGCGGCTGTGAGCGGGTTTCAGGCGAACGGGAACTCGGCCTCGGCGACGTAGGGACCGCCCCCCGTCGAGTCCCGCGCTGAGAACACCGTCACAGCCCGCACCGCGAAGCGCAGCGGCTCGAACAGGCCGCTTTGGGCCACATACATCGCTACGCCCTCCGGGCTCGCCTCGCGCCTGAGACGGGCGAGCGTCACGTGCGGCGTGAAGCGGCGCGTCTCGGGCGCCACTCCGGCCCGGCGCACGAGACGCTCTTGCTCGGCCTGCAGATCCATCAGCTCAGGCTCCTGCACGACCGAAGCGAACAGCGCGCGCGGCCGGTCGCCGCCGAAGGCGCCGAGCCCGTCGAGAGTCACGGGGATCGGAGCCCGCGGGCGCATCGCGGAGAGCGCCTCCAGAACGTCCTCGGCGACGTCCGCGTCGATGTCGCCGAGAAAGCGCAGGGTGACGTGGTAGTCGCTCTCCTCGACCCAGCGTGCGCCGGGTAGCCCGCCGCGGAAGCGCGCGAGCCGCGCACCGATCTCGGGCGGGATGGCGAGGCCGGTGAACAGGCGCGGCATGGCGGCCTCCTCGGGTCGGGGGGCTCAGTGCGCCGGCTTCGCCAGCCGGCCGAGGAAGCTCTCGACCGCGGGCAGGATGCCGGCGACGATCCTGTCCACGCCCTTGGGGTTGGGGTGTAGCCCGTCGTCGAGGTTGAGACCGCGCTCGCCGGCCACGCCTTCGAGGAAGAACGGATAGAGGACTAGGCCGTACTCACGGGCGAGATCGGGATAGATCGCGTCGAAGCGGGCGATGTAATCGGGGCCGAGATTGGCCGAGGCCCGCATCCCGGCGAGCAGCACCGGGATGCCCCGCGTCTTCAGCCGGGTGATGATCGTGTCGAGCGCCTTGCGGGTCACGGCCGGGTCGGTGCCGCGCAGCATGTCGTTGGCGCCGAGTTCCAGGATAACGCCGTCCGTTCCATCGGGCACCGACCAGTCGACCCGGTCGAGCCCACCGGTCGCGGTGTCGCCCGAGACCCCGGCATTGGCGATGCTGACGCTGTGGCCGCGCTTGGCGAGCTCCCGCTCCAGCACCGCCGGGAAGGCGGAATCGCCGGGCAGGCGGTAGCCCGCGGTGAGGCTGTCGCCGAGAGCCACGAGCTTGAGGGTGCGGCCGGGCTCGGCCTCGGAGGGGCGAGGGGGCATCAGCAGGGCGAGGGCGGCGAGGAGGAGCGCGGCGAAGCGCAGCAGCGGGCGGGCTCGGGCCTCATCCCGGCCTGCCGGCCCGCGACGTCCCACCCCGTGTCCCATCCCTTGGCGCATCCGCCCGAGAAGCGCCATATCGCCCCGGCATCCGCCAGGCACCGATGCATGCCCGCGTGTCGCAGCGCACAGATTCTCTCGCAGCCACACCCGAGCCTCGTCTGCCAGATTTCCCATCGCGCAAGAGATCGGCCTCCGCGTGACCCCAGGCAAGCCCCCAGGCAACACCCCGACCGCCACCGCCGCCCCGGCCGTGAGCCTGCGGGACATCGATCTCAGCCTCGGCCGGGGGGCGGCCCGCGTCCACGTGCTGCGCGGCATCTCCCTCGACGTCGCCCGCGGCGAGGCGGTCGGCCTCGTCGGCCCCTCCGGCTCCGGCAAATCCACGCTGCTCATGGTCACGGCGGGACTGGAGCGCCCGGATTCCGGGTCGATCCGGATCGAGGGCACCGATCTCGGCCGCCTCGACGAGGACGCCCTCGCCCGGTTCCGGGGGCGGCGCATCGGCATCGTCTTCCAGGCCTTCCACCTCGTGCCGACCATGACGGCGCTGGAGAACGTGGCGCTCCCCCTCGAGCTTGCCGACCACCCGCAGGCCCATGCGCGGGCGAAGGCCGAGCTCGAGGCGGTCGGCCTCGGCCACCGCCTGCACCACTATCCCGCCCAGCTGTCCGGGGGCGAGCAGCAGCGCGTCGCCATCGCCCGAGCGATCGCCCCCGATCCGGCGATCCTCGTGGCCGACGAGCCGACGGGCAACCTCGACGAGGCCACGGGCCGGCAGATCGTCGAGCTGCTGTTCGCGCTGAAGCGCGACCGCGGCGCCACCCTCGTCCTCGTCACCCACGACGCGGGCCTCGCCCGGCTCTGCGACCGCACGGTGCGGCTGCGCTCGGGGCGGATCGAGGCACCGGAGAGCGTGGCCTGATGCACGGCACCCTTCCCGCCGCCCAGCCCCCCAGGCGCGGCTTCCGCCTGCCGCTGACGCTGCGCCTCGCCCTGCGCGAACTGCGCGGCGGCCTGTCCGGCTTCACCGTCTTCCTCGCCTGCATCGCGCTCGGCGTCGCGGCGATCGCGGGCGTCGCCTCGATCTCCCGCTCGCTCTCGGACGGACTCGGCCGCGAGGGCCGGCGCATCCTCGGCGGCGATCTCAGCTACAGCCTGATCAACCGCGAGGCGAGCCCGACCGAGCGCGCCGTGCTGGAGCGCGAGGGCCGCGTCGCCGTGGTCGCGACGCTCCGCGCCATGGCGGTGGCGGGGGAGGGCGCGGCCCTGGTCGAATTGAAGGCCGTGGACGGCACCTATCCGCTGGCGGGCGTCCTCGTCACCGAGCCGCACGCGCACCTCGCCGACCTCCTCGCGCCCCGGGACGGCGTGCCGGGCGCGGTGGCCGACCCGGCCCTGCTCACCCGCCTCGACCTCAAGGTCGGCGACCGGGTGACGCTGGCCGGCCATCCCTTCGCGATCCGCGCCAGCCTGGCGAGCGAGCCGGACAAGATCGCGGGCGGCATCGGCTTCGGGCCACGCCTCTTGATCTCGGAGAGCGCCTTGCGCGGCACCGGCCTCGTCCAGCCCGGCAGCCTGAACCGCTGGAGCTACCGCATCGCGCTGCCCCAGGCCTCCGACGCCGAGATCGACGCGGTCGCCGCCCGGATCGCCAGGGCTGCGCCGGAGGCGGGCTGGGAGATGCGCGCGCGCTCCAACGCCGATCCGCGCTTCGCCAAGAGCATCGAGCGCTTTACCCAGTTCCTGACCCTGGTCGGCCTCACCGCCCTGATCGTCGGGGGCGTGGGCGTGGCGAATGCGGTGCACGCCTTCGTCGAGCGCAAGCGCGGCTCCATCGCGACCCTGAAGAGCGTCGGCGCGCCGGGCTCGCAGGTGGTGGCGCTCTACCTCGTCCAGGTGATGCTGATCGCCGGCCTCGGCACCGCGATCGGCCTCGCGGTCGGCGCGGGCCTGCCCTTCGCCGTCGACGCCCTGTTCCGCGACGCGCTGCCCCTCCCGCTGAACCCGACCATCGCCCCGGGCGAGTTGCTGCTGGCGGCCGCCTACGGGCTGCTGACGGCCTTCGCCTTCGCGATCACGCCGCTGGGCCGCGCCCATGACGTGCCGGTCTCGGGGCTGTTCCGCGACGCAGTGGACCCCGCCGCTGGCAAGCCCCGGACGCGCTACCGGCTGCTGCTCGCCGCTTCGCTCCTCGCCCTCGTCGCGCTCGCCGTGGCCACGGCCTTCGACCGGCGGGTGGCCCTCGTCTTCATCGCCGCGGCCGGCATCGCCTTCGGCCTGCTGCGCCTCGTGGCGCTCGGGGTGATGGCCTTGGCGCGGCGCCTGCCGCATCCGCGCCGGGCCGCGCCGCGGATGGCGCTCGCCAACCTGCACCGGCCGGGCGCGCTGACCCCGACCATCGTCCTCTCGCTCGGCCTCGGCGTCACCCTGCTGGTGACGCTGAGCTTGATCGACGCCAATGTGCGCCGCACGCTCACGGCGAGCCTGCCGGCCCGCGCGCCGAACCTGTTCTTCCTCGATATCCCCTCCGCGGACGCCGCGCGCTTCCACGACTTCCTGGCGCAGGCCGCGCCCAACGCGAAGATCGAGCGGGTGCCGATGATGCGCGGGCGCATCGTCGCCCTCGACGGCGTGCCGGCCCAGAAGATCCGCCCGCCCGAGGACGCGGCCTGGGTCCTCGACGGGGACCGCGGCATCACCTACGCGGACGACCTGCCGGACGGCTCGGTCCTCACCGAGGGCGCGTGGTGGACCGCCGAGGCGGGCAAGGCGTCGCTGGTCTCCTTCGAGGCGGAGCTCGCGCGCCAGCTCGGGCTCAAGGTCGGCAGCGCGGTCACGGTCAACGTGCTCGGGCGCACTGTGACGGCGAAGATCGCCAATCTGCGCAAGGTGGAGTGGCGCAACCTCGGCATCAACTTCGTGATGGTGTTCTCGCCCGGCACCTTCCGCGGCGCCCCCCATTCCGACCTCGCGACGCTGAGCCTGCCCGGGGGCACCGACGCGTCGGCGGAGAGCCGCATCCTGCGCGATGTCGCGCACGGCTTCCCCTCGGTCACCAGCGTGCGGGTGAAGGACGCCCTCGACGCGGTGGGCGACCTCGTGGCCAAGCTGGTGCTCGCGATCCGCGGCGCCAGCGCCGTCGCGGTCCTGGCGAGCCTGCTGGTGCTGGCGGGCGCCGTCGCGGCGGGCCACCGGGCGCGGCTCTACGACGCCGTGGTGCTCAAGGTGCTGGGCGCGAGCCGGGCGCGGCTTCTCTCCGCCTATGGCCTGGAATACGGGGCGCTCGGGGCGGTCACCGCCCTGTTCGGCCTGATCGCGGGCACGCTCGCGGGCTATGCCATCGCCACCCGGGTGATGCGCCTCGACTTCGTGCTCGACCTCTCGGGCGCCCTCGTCGCGGCCGGGCTCGCCGTGGCCCTCGCGGTGCTGCTGGGTCTCGCCGGCACCTGGCGGATCCTCGGCCAGAAGCCGGCACCCTATCTGCGGGATCTGTGATATACAGCCTGACGTATTCGCCGCCAGGATGAGGCGGCGACCGCATCCGTGTTCGAGGCGCAGATGTAGTTGAACGTCGCCCGTCCGCCGGCTTAACGATTTTTAATCCCGCGCTTTACCAACAAAATTACGGCATCGGGCCGGCGAAAACAGGCAGCCGAAGCTCGGCGGGGCCCTTGTGTGCCGCCTCGCGACGCAACATATTCTCCAGCGAGGCGCTCGTCGGCGCCAGGGGCTCATGCGGGCCTCATCTGACACACGCTGAGAGAGCATCCTCAAGGGAACTCCCATGGCTTTCGAGAACAGTCCCTTCCGGTACGGCGCCCAGGCGCCCGGATACGCCGGCACGCAGGTCGAGGTTGACCAGGGCCTGCGCAGCTTCATGCTCGGCGTCTACAACAACATGGTCGTCGGGCTGGGCATCTCCGGCCTCGTCGCGCTCGGCCTGAACATGGCCGCCACGGCCACCACCGCGACGGGACAGCTGGCGCTGACCCCGTTCGGCCAGACCCTCTACAACACCCCCCTCAAGTGGGTGCTGATGTTCGCCCCCCTCGTGTTCATCTTCGTCTTCTCGATGCGGATGGACCGGATGTCGGCCTCGTCCGCGCGGACGATGTTCTTCGCCTTCGCGGCGGTGATGGGCGCGTCGATGTCGACGCTGCTCCTCGTCTTCACGGGCGCGAGCGTGGTGCGGGTGTTCTTCATCACCGCGGCGACCTTCGGTGGCCTGAGCCTCTACGGCTACACCACCAAGCGCAGCCTCTCGGGGATGGGCTCGTTCCTGATCATGGGCCTGATCGGCCTGATCATCGCCTCGCTGGTCAACATTTTCCTGGCCTCGAGCGCGCTGCAGTTCGCGATCTCGGTGCTCGGCGTGCTGATCTTCGCGGGGCTCACCGCCTACGACACGCAGAAGCTGAAGGAGATGTATCTCTACAGCGGCTTCGATGCCGAGGGCGCGGCCAAGATGTCGGTCAACGGCGCGCTGACGCTGTACCTCGACTTCATCAACATGTTCCAGTTCCTGCTCTCGCTCATCGGCGACCGCCGCTGATCCGGAACTGAGACTGAAACAGGAAAGGCCCCGGCGGCGACGCCGGGGCCTTTCTCGTTTGGGGCGCCCTCGCTCCGAACCGGTATCCGCTTCGGCCTGGGAGCGCTCTCGGCTCCGCGCCGGGGCGCGTGGCCGAGCGGCGGTCAGTAGGGCCGGGTGCGCTGGTGCGGAGTGCCGTAGCGGCGGCGCAGCCAGGCGACGACGCGCGGCAGAACGAGGGCGAGCAGGATCTTGCGCAACGGGAGCCTCATCAAGCGTTCGTGATGAAAGGCCAATGCGGGACGGAGCCTTCCGTTCCGCTCCCTACACCTCCAGGGCGAGGGTCACCGGCACGTGGTCGGAGGGACGCTCCCAGCCGCGCGTCTCGCGGGAGACGGTGACGCCGCGGACCGTGCCGGCGAGGTCCGGCGAGACCCAGGCATGGTCGAGCCGTCGCCCCTTGTTGGCGAGCTCCCAGTTCGGCGAGCGGTAGCTCCACCACGTGTAGATCTTCTCGGGCTCCGGGGTCAGCAGCCGGGCGGTGTCGATCCAGCCGGCCTCGCCGCGCAGAGTCTCGAGGGCCTCGGTCTCGACGGGGGTGTGGCTCACCACGTCGAGGAGTTGCTTGTGCGACCAGACGTCGTGCTCCAGCGGCGCCACGTTGAGGTCGCCGACGAGGATGGCCGGCCCCGCGGCGCGCTTGCCCCCCCAGGCGCGCAGCTCCTGCAGGAAGTCGAGCTTGTGCGCGAATTTCGGGTTCAGCCCCCGATCCGGCACGTCGCCACCGGCCGGCACGTAGAAATCGTGCAGCACGATCCCCGCGGCCGGTCCCGCCTCCTTGCCCAGCACCGCCGAGATGTGGCGCGCGTCGGCCCGCTCGCAGAAGCCCATCACGGCCGGATCGAGAAGAGGAAAGCGGGAGAGGATCGCGACGCCGTTATAGCCCTTCTGGCCGGCGAAGACGACGTGCTCGTAGCCCGAGCCCTTGAGCGCCTTCAGCGGAAACACCTCGTCCGGGCATTTCGTCTCCTGAAGGCAGAGCACGTCCGGGCGGCTCTCCGCGAGGAAGCGCAGCACGGAATCGATGCGCAGACGCACCGAGTTGATGTTCCAGGTGGAGACGGTGAGGCGCACGGGAAGGTTCTACGGTTGAGGGCTAAAAGGAGATCCGGGCCGCGCCAGACTCCCTCTCCCGTTCGGGAGAGGGTTGGGGTGAGGGTGGAGAACGCGCCGGAGAGGTCGCGACGGCGCCACTGCTCCGTCTCCGCTCCTTCCTGAAAGGTCTCGACCCTCACCCTGTCCCTCTCCCGATCGGGAGAGGGGCCCTGCGCCATGTCCTGAAGGTCCGGTGCGATGTCTCAGGGGTTCTGCGACTGCTTGATGCGCTCGGCCATCGCCTTGTCCTCGGGCCGGCCGTAATTGATGAAGAACAGCGTCGAATCGACCGGCTTGCCCTTCTGCAGGTTCGAGAGCTGAACCGTGGTCAGGTAGCCCTGCGGATCGGTGATCCGCCACTGCGACAGGGTCTTCACCTCGGCGTCGAAGTAGAGCTGGATCTTCGAGGTGCCGCCCAGCGTCGCGCGGTCCTCCAGCGCGATGCGCACGCCGCCCGGATCGTTGGTCACCTCGGTCACGGTGAGGTCGCGGGCGAGATCGATCTTCTCGCGCAGCAGGAATTTCAGCGGCGTCTGGGCGATGAAGTAGGTGTCCTGCGTGGACAGCTTGCGGTCGCGTACGGCCACCGAGGTGCCGTCGGCCACCACCTCCAGCGGCGAGGGCTGATCGTAGTCGAAGCGCAGGCGTCCGGGCTTGGCGATGGTGAGCTTGCCGCCGATGCGGCGCCCGTCGGCCGCGATCTGCATGAAGTTGCCGGTCAGCGTGGTCAGCCCGTTGAAATAGGCGTTGGCCTGGGCGAGCACCGTCGCCGGGTCGGCGGGCTCCAGGCTCGCGGCCACGGCGGCGGGCGCCCCGACGGCGGCGACCCTGGCCTCCGGCTGAGCCTTCTCCGCGCTCCTCTCGGGGCCCGCATGCTTGCCGCCCTTGATGCTGCCGGTGCGCGCATCGGCCGGCTTCTCGGCGGTCTTCGCCTCCTTGCCGGAATCCTTGGCGGCGTCCTTGCCCTCCTTCTTCGGGGTGGCCGCCTTCTTCGGTGCGGGCGCGGGCGCTACGGGAGCGGGGGCGGCCTCGGGCTCGGCGGCCGGGGCCGGCTGCTCCTTCTTGCCCCCGAACAGGCTGTCGAGGAAGGCGCCGACCTGCGCCTCGGCAGGCACGGGGGCGAGCCAGGCCGCGAGGACGAGGAGCGAACCGGCGACGGGGCTGGTGCGGCGGCCGTTCATCGTGGGCGATCTCCTGGGGGTCCGGGCGGGCCGCTTGCGTCGAGGACTTGAGGTCGGGGTCTTGGCGCCAGGGTCTTGGCGTCGGGGCTTCGAGTCCCGCTTAGAGCCCTGCCCTGTGGCGAAGATGCGACGCCGGCCCGCGACGGGGCCGGCGCCAGACGAACTCAATCGTCGTCGTACATCGCCGAGCCCATGGCCGAGCTGGCATGGTGGCCGCCATCGACGAGGATCTCGCGCTTGCCGGCATGGTTGGCCGGGCCGACGATGCCCTCGATCTCCATCCGCTCCATCAGCGAGGCGGCCCGGTTGTAGCCGATCTGCAGGCGGCGCTGGATGTAGCTGGTCGAGGCCTTCTGGTCGCGCAGCACCACCTGGACCGCCTGCTCGTAGAGGTCGCCGGCCTCGCCACCGACCGAGGCCGCGAAGGCACCGACGTCGAAGACCGGGGCCTCCTCCTCGCGCTCCTCCGGAGGCGGCGCCTTGGCGCCGCGGCTGCCCTTGGCCGGAGCCTCCTCCGAGGCCTCGTCGGCGGTGACGGCGTCGAGATAAGCGGGTCGGCCCTGGCGCTTGAGATGGGCCACCACGCTCTCGACCTCGGCATCCGAGCAGAACGGCCCGTGCACGCGCGTCGTCCGCCCGCCCCCGGCCATGAACAGCATGTCGCCCTGCCCGAGCAGCTGCTCCGCGCCCATCTCGCCCAGAATGGTGCGCGAATCGATCTTGCTGGTGACCTGGAAGCTGATCCGCGTCGGGAAGTTCGCCTTGATCGTGCCGGTGATCACGTCGACCGAGGGGCGCTGGGTCGCCATGATCAGGTGGATGCCCGCCGCCCGCGCCATCTGCGCCAGCCGCTGGATCGCCCCCTCGATGTCCTTGCCCGCCACCATCATCAGGTCGGCCATCTCGTCGACCACGATCACGATGTAGGGCAGCGGGCTGAGGTCCATCGCCTCGTCCTCGTACACCGCCTCGCCCGTCTGACGGTCGAACCCGGTCTGGACGGTGCGGGTGATGGTCTCGCCGCGCTCGCGGGCCTCCTTCATCCGGGCGTTGTAGCCGTCGATGTTTCGGACGGCGATCTTGGACATCTTCTTGTAGCGCTCCTCCATCTCGCGCACGGCCCATTTGAGGGCGATGACCGCCTTCTTCGGGTCGATGACCACGGGGGAGAGCAGGTGCGGGATGCCGTCATAGACGGACAGCTCCAGCATCTTGGGATCGACCATGATCAGGCGGCACTCCTCGGGCTTGAGCCGGTAGAGGAGCGAGAGGATCATGGTGTTGATGGCCACCGACTTGCCGGAGCCGGTGGTGCCGGCCACCAGCAGGTGGGGCATGCGGGCGAGGTCGGCGATGATCGGCTCGCCGCCGATGTTCTTGCCCAGGCACAAAGCCAGCTTGTGCTTGGTCTCGGCGAAATCCGGCGCCGAGAGAAGCTCGCGCAGATAGACCGTCTCGCGGGTCTCGTTCGGCAACTCGATGCCGATGACGTTGCGGCCGGGCACCACGGCGACGCGGGCCGAGACCGCCGACATCGAACGGGCGATGTCGTCCGACAGGCCGATGACGCGGCTCGACTTGGTGCCGGGGGCGGGTTCGAGCTCGTAGAGGGTGACGACCGGGCCGGGGCGAACGGCGAGGATGTCGCCGCGCACCCCGAAATCCTGGACCGTCTGCTGCAGGTTGAGGGCGTTCTGCTCCAGCACGTCGGCATCGACCTCGGCACTGGCACCGGGGGCGGGCAGGGCGAGAAGCTCGAGGGAGGGCAGCGTGTAATCGGCGTTGGCGAAGGCCGCGACCTCGAGATGGCGGCCGGCCGGGATCAGGTGTGGGCGCACCACGGCCGGCAGGTTCGCCGGGGCCGGGGCGGCCAGGGGCGCGGCGGCCTCCTCCGGCTCCGCAGCCGCGACGGGCTCCGGCTCGGTATCGAGGAGGACGTCGGCCGCCTCCGCGACAGGCTCGCCATCGGACGGGGCGGGCTCGGCGGCCCGTCCGCGCAGCAGCACGGGACGGGACGGGATCGGCACCACGACCGGCGCGGGCGCCGCAACAGGGGCCGCAACGGGCGCGGGGACGACCGCCTCGGCCGCCGCGAAGCGCGCCGCAGGGACAGTCATGGGAGCCTGCGGCGGGAAGGGCTCGGCAGCCGGCTCGCGCGCGGGTCGGATGGCGGCGCGAGCGGCCATGGCCGAGAGGACCGGCCGCAATGGGCGCGGTACCTCGGGCGCGGCGGCAGGGGAGGGGAGAGGCCCGGCGACGGCAGGCGCCTCGAAGACCGGCTCCGGAAGCGGCTCGGAGACCGCCTCGGAAGCCGCCTCGGCCGTGCCGAAGACGAGGGAGAGCGTGGGACGCGGCGGCAGGAAGGCGGACGCGGCCTCCGCGGCGGCGCGGGCGGCGGCGTTGTCCTGCAGGTCGGCCGGGCGCGGCGGCATGTCGAAGCGCACCAGCCGGTCGAGCACGTAGACCGGCTTCGGCGGCAGCGAGCGCAGGTGCGAGATGTCGACCGGCAGCGAGACGTAGGGCTCCGCCTCGGCTGCGGGGGCCGCGGGAACCTCGGCGATATCGGCCGCGGGCGCCTCGGGATGCTCCAGGCCGGCCCAGACCTCGACGGAGGAGAGGTCGTCCTCGCCGAACCACGGTTGCACCGCCGACCATTCGGGCAGGTCGGAGAAGTCGGCCGGCTCGGGAGCCGGCGCGGGGAGGGGGGCCTCGTCGGGATGGGCCGACCCGGTCGGCATCTCGACCGCGGGACGGGCGGGACGGCGGTCCGGGGTGCGGAAGTAGCGCACGCCGGGGGGCGCCACGAAGGGCTGGCGCCAGAGGGGCAGGGCCGGTCGGCGACATGGCGATCTGCGTCGGCCCGCCCGATGTGATCGTCCAGGGCTCGCCGACCGTGCTGATCGGCGGCCAGATGGCGGCGCGGATCGGCGA
>NZ_CABFPH010000071.1 GCF_902141845.1 Methylobacterium symbioticum
TCCGCCCGCTGCGCGGCCTCCGCGCGCAGCTGGCCCGCCTCGCTCTCCGCCGCCGCGAGCCGGCGCCGCGCCTCGCCCAGCTCGTCGGCGAGGGTCAGAGCGGCCATCACCTGCAGGCGCATGTCGCCGATCTCGCCGAAGGCCTGCCGCATCTCTCCGATACGCGTGCCGAGCCCCTCCGCGAGTGCGGCGAGATGGCCCTCCTCGCCCTCGCCGCAGGCCATGCGGTAGCTCTTGCCGTCGATGGTGACCTGGATCTGGGGCATCGCGTGGGGATCCGGGAGTGAGCGGGGAGGCTGCGGCGCGGACGGGCGGCCGGTCAAGCGGCCATGATGCAGCGAGGCCGGCCGGGGGTCACGCCTCGCGTGCGAGCACGCCCTCGACGGCCTCGATCGCCCGGTCCAGGCGCTCGCCGACCTCGCTCGCCGTGCCCTCCATAGCCGCGAGGCGGGCGCTCGCGGCGTCGAGGGCGGCGGCGAGCCGCGCCCGGTCCTCGGCCATCAGCGCGAGTTCGGTATCGCGGTCGTCCGGCGCGGCCTCGGCCTCGACGCGCCGGGCGATCCCCGCCTCCAGGCGCGCGAGGGCGGCGTCGAGCCGGGCGAGGGCGCCGTCTACGCTGGGCGCAGCAGGATCGGAACTCATGGCCTGGAGCTCATAGCCGGCTTCTCTCCGATGGTCGGCCCGGTTGTCCCGAAATCCGGGCGCGATTTCCAGCCGGAATTCGCGTCCTGGACTTGCTGTCCCATCCGGAAATTCTCGCGCATCGCTCGGATCCGTCAGGTCTTTTCACGGCGGCACACACCTCTGTCCACCGATCGGCCAGGTTTGTCACGGGCTTACGTTTGACAGGTCAAGGTCCCATGTTAGACAGCCGCCGCGTGCCCCGAAGGGGCGCGCGGGAACAGCCGGAACCCCGACCTGTGACAGTCCTTTGGCCCTCGCGCGCGCGGTCCGCGGATCGGTTGATCCCGGCGGCGACGGCGCGGCCGGTCCGCCATGGGTCATGTCCGGCTCCGGTTCATCGCCGGTTCAGCGCCGGCAGCCACAGAGCAATCCGCATCGCGGAGGTGCCGTCGGGCCCCCGCCGCGCACCGCTCGCCGCCTCGGACGCCCGCTGCGTGGCGCCCCTTAAGCAGGAAGGAAACACGCCGTGACCGTCAAGGTAGCCATCAACGGGTTCGGGCGCATCGGCCGCAACGTGCTGCGCGCCATCCACGAAGCCGGCCGCAAGGACATCGAGGTGGTCGCCATCAACGACCTCGGTCCGGTCGAGACCAACGCTCACCTGCTCCGCTACGATTCCGTGCACGGCCGCTATCCCGGCGAGGTCGCAGTGGACGGCGAGTTCCTCGTGGTCGACGGCAAGCGCATCAAGGTCACGGCCGTGCGCAACCCGGCCGAGCTGCCGCACCGGGATCTGGGCGTCGACATCGCCCTCGAATGCACCGGCATCTTCACCTCGAAGGACAAGGCCAAGGCCCATCTCGACGCGGGCGCCAAGCGCGTCCTCGTCTCGGCGCCCGCCGACGGCGCCGACCTGACGGTCGTCTACGGCGTCAACCACGACAAGCTGACGGCCGATCATCTCGTCGTCTCGAACGCCTCCTGCACCACGAACTGCCTCGCGCCTGTGGCCAAGGTGCTGAACGAGACGGTCGGCATCGAGCGCGGCTTCATGACGACCATCCACTCCTACACCAACGACCAGCCCTCGCTCGACCAGATGCACAAGGATCTGTACCGGGCGCGTGCCGCGGCGCTCTCGATGATCCCGACCTCGACGGGCGCCGCCAAGGCGGTCGGCCTCGTCCTGCCGGAGCTGAAGGGCAAGCTCGACGGCACCGCGATCCGCGTGCCGACGCCGAACGTCTCGGCGGTCGATCTCGTCTTCACGGCCAAGCGCGAGACCTCGGTCCAGGAGATCAACGACGCGATCAGGGCGGCTGCTGCCGGCCCGCTCAAGGGCGTGCTCGGCGTGACCGATCGGCCGAACGTGTCGATCGATTTCAACCACGATCCCCATTCCTCGACCTTCCACCTCGACCAGACCAAGGTCATGGACGGCACCTTCGTGCGCATCCTGTCCTGGTACGACAACGAGTGGGGCTTCTCGAACCGCATGGCCGACACCGCCGTGGCGATGGCCAAGCTCATCTGAACCCCGATCGCGGCCGCTCCGGCGGCCGCATCTCTGTTACGCCGCCTGCGTCCGCGCGGGCGGCCCTGGTTCCGGTTTCTTACGTCCGAGGTGCTCCCGATGACCGACGCCGCGCCGAGCAAGCCGTCCGAGGGGAGCTTCATTCCTCCCGTGAGCGCCCCGCCCGTGGCACCGCCGCCGCCGAAGCCCGTCCCCGCGGCCAGCGCCGAGGCCTCCGCCACCGCGAACCCGTTCTTCGACCAGCTCGCCCGGATCGAGGACAAGTGCTCGCGCATCGAGGACAAGTACGCCCGCTCCGAGGCGCTGCTCTCGCGCGTCGAGGACAAGGTCGCGGGCGCCGCCGAGCGCATGAACGAGGCGGCCCGCCAGTCGGACCTCGCGGCTTTGCGCACCGAGATGCGCAATCTCACCGAGCGGACCCGGCGACTGCCGGGCACCGGCGCCCTGGTGCTCACCGCCGTCATCACCGCCGTGCTCACCGTGGTCCTGATGGTCGCGGTCCAGCGCCTCAACCTCGATTCCCTGCTGCCGCCGCGCGCCAACGCCGCCGCGACGGCGCGCTGATCCGGAGACCCGCGCCCGCATGACCGCCTTCCGCACCCTCGACGACGCCGGCTCGCTGACGGGCAAGCGCGTCCTCCTGCGCGTCGACCTCAACGTGCCGATGGAGGGCAGCCGCGTCACCGACGCGACCCGTATCGAGCGCGTGGTGCCGACCATCCGCGAGATTGCCGACCAGGGCGGCAAGGTGGTGCTGCTGGCCCATTTCGGGCGCCCGAAGGGCAAGCGCGAGCCGAAGGACTCCCTCGCGCCCGTCGTCCCGGCCCTGTCCGAGGCGCTCGGCCGGCCGGTCGCCTTCGCCGACGATTGCGTCGGCGAGCCGGCGAAGGCTGCGGTCGCCGCGCTGAAGGACAGCGAGGTGCTGCTCCTCGAGAACACCCGCTACCACGCGGGCGAGGAGAAGAACGACCCCGCCTTCACCGACGCGCTGGCCGAGAACGGCGACATCTACGTCAACGAGGCCTTCTCGGCGGCGCACCGCGCGCATGCCTCGACGGAGGGGCTCGCCCACCGGCTCCCCGCCTATGCCGGCCGGCTGATGCAGGCCGAGCTCGACGCGCTCACCAAGGGCCTCGAGGCGCCGGCCCGGCCGGTGATCGCCATTGTCGGCGGCGCCAAGGTGTCTTCGAAGATCGACCTGCTGCAGAACCTCGTCGCCAAGGTCGACATGCTGGTGATCGGCGGCGGCATGGCCAACACCTTCCTGCACGCGCAGGGCAAGGCGGTCGGCAAGTCGCTCTGCGAGAAGGACCTCGCCGAGACGGCGACCCGCATCCTCAAGGCGGCCGACGAGGCCCGCTGCCGGGTGATCCTGCCGGACGACGCGGTGGTCGCCTCCGAATTCAAGGCGAACGCGCCGCACGAGACGGTCCCGGTCGATGCCGTGCCGGAGAGCGGCATGATCCTCGATGCCGGCCCGGCCTCGGTGAAGACCATCGCGGCGGCGATCGACGAGGCCGCGACCCTCGTCTGGAACGGCCCCCTCGGCGCCTTCGAGCTGACGCCCTTCGACGCGGCGACCGTCGCGGCCGCCCGCCACGCGGCCGAGCGCACGAAGGCCGGCAAGCTCGTCTCGGTGGCCGGCGGCGGCGACACGGTCGCGGCCCTCAACCATGCGGGGGCTGGCGAGGCCTTCTCCTACGTCTCGACCGCGGGCGGCGCCTTCCTCGAATGGCTCGAGGGCAAGGAACTGCCGGGCGTCGAGGCCTTGCGCGCGAAGGGCTAGCGCGGCGCTGCCGTCCTCTCAGGGGGACGGGCGGTCCTGCCCTGCGCCGGGATTGGGCTGAGGCAACGGATCCGTCCGATCGGCACGGGCTCCGTTCGGAGGACCACGCGCCCCGCGCGATCCGCCGCCGGAGCCACGCGCCCGCGCGGAACGCCCAAGTTTTTCGGCTGCCGGAACAGGCTCCCGGCGCCGCGGCACTATATAGACGTCAGCTCAGGGACAGGCCCCGCCAGGCCGCATCGGACGAGGATCGAACCATGGCACGCATCACCCTTCGGCAGCTTCTCGATCACGCCGCCGAGCATGAGTACGGCGTGCCCGCGTTCAACCTGAACAACATGGAGCAGGGGCTGGCCATCATGGCCGCCGCCGACGCCACCGATTCCCCGGTCATCCTGCAGGCCAGCCGCGGCGCACGCGCCTACGCCAACGACGTGGTGCTGGCCAAGCTCATCGACGGCCTCGTCGAGATCTATCCGCATATCCCCGTCTGCATGCATCTCGACCACGGCAACAACGAAGCCACCTGCGCCACCGCGATCCAGTACGGCTTCACCTCGGTGATGATGGACGGCTCTCTCAAGGCCGACGGCAAGACCCCGGCCGACTACGCCTACAACGTCGAGATCACCGGCAACGTCACCCGGATGGCCCACTGGGCCGGCGTCTCGGTTGAGGGCGAGCTCGGCGTGCTCGGCTCCCTGGAGAGCGGCCAGGGCGAGGCCGAGGACGGCCACGGCGCCGAGGGCACCCTCAGCCACGACCAGCTCCTGACCGACCCGGACGAGGCGGTGAAGTTCGTGGCCGCCACCAAGGTCGACGCGCTGGCCGTCGCCATGGGCACCAGCCACGGCGCCTACAAGTTCACCCGCAAGCCCGACGGCGCGGTGCTCGCGATGAACGTGATCGAGGAGATCCACCGCCGGCTGCCGACGACCCACCTCGTCATGCACGGCTCCTCCTCGGTGCCGCAGGACCTGCAGGACATCATCAACCAGTATGGCGGCCAAATGAAGCCGACCTGGGGCGTGCCGGTGGAGGAGATCCAGCGCGGCATCAAGCACGGCGTGCGCAAGATCAACATCGACACCGACAACCGCATGGCGATGACCGGCCAGATCCGGAAGGTGCTCACCGAGAACCCCGCCGAGTTCGATCCGCGCAAGTACCTGAAGCCGGCGATGGAGGCGATGACGAAGCTCTGCAAGCAGCGCTTCGAGGAGTTCAACACCGCGGGCCAGGGCTCCAAGATCCGTCCGATCTCGGTGGCCGAGATGGCCAAGCGCTACGCCAGCGGGTCGCTCGACCCGAAGATCGAGGCCGCTGCCTGACGCGCATGGCTGAGTCCGCTCCCCGTCTCGCCCTCCTCACCCCACACGGGGTCGGCGCGGGCGATCTCGACAGCCTGATCCCGGCGCTTGCCGCGGCCTGCGCCGCGGGCGATGTCGCCGCGGTGATCCTGCGCCTCGCACCCGCCGACGAGCGGGCGCTGACGGCCCTCGTGAAGCGTGTCGCGCCAGTGGTGCAGGAGCGGGAGGCGGCCCTCGTCGTCGCGGCCCGCGACTTCCCGGGCGACCTCGCCAGCGTCGCCACCCGCGGCGGCGCGGACGGAGTGCATGTCGACCGGCCGGGCGATCTCGCGGATCTCCGCGGGCGCCTGCGCGACGGTCGCATCCTCGGCACAGGCGGGTTCGAGACGCGCCACGCCGCCATGGATGCGGGGGAGGCGGGCGCCGACTACCTGATGTTCGGCGGCCTCTACCCGGACGGCGAGGCGCCGGATCCGGAGAGCGTGCGCGCGCGCGCCGCCTGGTGGGCCGAGATCTTCGAGACGCCCTGCATCGCGGTCGCCTGCACCCTCGACGAGGTCGCGGGCCACGCCGCCACAGGGGCGGAGTTCGTGGGGCTGGAGAGCGCGCTCTGGCTCGCCGATCCGGCGGGCGTCGCCCGCGCGCAGGAGGCGCTGGGAGGCGCCGCATGAGGATGCGGATCGCGGCGGGGCTCGTCCTCGCGGGATTGATCGTGCCGGGCCAAGCCCTCGCGGCGCAGAGCGCGGCCGACCCGACCAAGGCGGCACCGGCCGATGTGCCGAAGAAGCCGCCGATGCGGGAGCTGCCGAGCCCCTACACGCCGAACTATGCCGGCGGCGCCCGGCCGCCTGCCGGTAACCGGCCGCCCGATTTCGCCTACGGGGCCTATCAGCGCGGCCAGTACGTCACCGCCTTCCGCGAGGCGACCAAGCGCATCGAGGCCGACCGCAAGGACGCGGCGGCGATGACGCTGCTCGGCGAACTCTACAACCAGGGCCTCGGAATCCGTCAGGATCCGGTCAAGGCCGCCGAGTGGTACCGGCTCGCCGCCGCGCAGAACGATTCCGCCGCCATGTCCTCCCTCGGCCTGATGACCCTGGACGGGCGGGGCGTCGTCAAGGATCCGAAGGAAGGTCGGCGCTGGCTGGAGCGGGCGTCGGAGGCCGGATCTCCCACCGCCGCCTACAACCTCGCTCTGCTCCTGCTCGGCACCGGCTCGCCCCAGGACGAGAGCCGCGCCGCCACCCTGTTCCAGAAGGCCGCGGAGGGCGAGATCGGGCCGGCCCAGCACGCGCTCGGCGTGCTCTACCTCCAGGGCCGCGGCCTGCCGAAGGATCCGGCCAAGGCCGCCGAATGGTTCCGCCGTGCCGCCGATAACGGCGATCTTGCCGGCGAGGTCGAGTTCGCGATCCTACTGTTCAACGGCAACGGCCTGCCGAAGGACGAGGTCCGGGCCGCCCGTTACTTCCTGCACGCGGCCCAGCGCGGCAACGCCATCGCCCAGAACCGCGTCGCCAAGATCTACGCCACCGGCCGCGGCCTGCAGAAGAGCCCCCTCGAGGCGGCCGTCTGGAACCTGATGGCGGCGCAGCAGGGCCTCTCCGATGCCTGGCTCGACCAGACCCTCTCGGGCCTGTCGAGCGAGGAGAAGGCGCGGGCCGAACGGATTGCCGCCGAGCGCACCGAGACGCGGTAGACATCCAGGTGTCGAGAGGGGTGACCCCTCTCGCAGGTCCAGGGCGGAGCCCTGGGGCTTCAAGCCAGGGCTCCGCCCCGGCACCCCGCCAAAGGGATGATCCCTTTGGGATCCCGGTCTCAGAGCTTGCATGCTCCGTCGAGCGCCGCGTTCTCGGCCTCGCTGAACAGGCGCGAGCGGATATGGAAGCGCTTCTCGCGGCCGTTCTCCAGGGAGAACATGCCGCCGCGCCCCGGCACCACGTCGAGGATGATGTGGGTATGCTTCCAGACCGCGAATTGCGAGCGCGAGATGTAGAAGTCGGCACCGCCGACCTGGCCGAGATGCACGTCGCCGTCGCCGATGAGGAAGTCGCCGACGGGATAGCACATCGGCGAGGAGCCGTCGCAGCAGCCGCCCGACTGGTGGAACATCACCGGCCCGTACTCGCCTTTCAGCTCCTCGATCAGCGCGAGGGCCGCCGGCGTCGCGGTGACGCGCAACGGCGTACCGGCGGCATCGGACTGCTCGGCGGTGACGGGGTCGACGGTCTCGGCCGGGCCTCGAGCCTGCTCGGTCATGGGGGCGTCTCCCTGGTTGCCTCGGTTGTTATCTGCGTCCCGGCGTCGGGAAGTCCACGCCGCGCCTTGAGACGAAAAAGCCCCGGCGGGGGCGCCGGGGCAAGGTTCCTCTCGGGAGGGGAGGGCTCTCAGAAGAAGCCGAGCTTCTTCGCCGAGTAGCTGACCAGCATGTTCTTGGTCTGCTGGTAGTGATCGAGCATCATCTTGTGCGTCTCGCGGCCGATGCCGGACTGCTTGTAGCCGCCGAAGGCCGCGTGGGCCGGGTAGGCATGGTAGCAGTTCGTCCAGACGCGGCCGGCCTGGATCGCGCGGCCGAAGCGGTAGGCGCGGGTCCCGTCGCGGGTCCAGACGCCGGCGCCGAGGCCGTAGAGCGTGTCGTTGGCGATGGAGAGCGCCTCGGCATCGTCCTTGAAGGTCGTGACCGACAGGACGGGACCGAAGATCTCCTCCTGGAAGATGCGCATCTTGTTGTGGCCGCGGAACACGGTCGGCTTCATGTAGTAGCCGCCCGCGAGATCGCCGTCCTTGACGTTGCGCTCACCGCCCGTGAGGCACTGCGCGCCCTCCTGCTTGCCGATATCGACGTAGCTGAGGATCTTTTCGAGCTGCTCGGACGAGGCCTGGGCGCCGATCATGGTCGCCGGGTCCAGGGGCGAGCCCTGGCTGATCGCCTCGACGCGCTTCACCGCCCGCTCGATGAAGCGGTCGTAGATCGACTCGTGCACCAGCGCGCGGCTGGGGCAGGTGCAGACCTCGCCCTGGTTGAGGGCGAACATGGTGAAGCCTTCCAGCGCCTTGTCGAAGAAGTCGTCGTCCTCGTTCGCCACGTCGGCGAAGAAGATGTTCGGCGACTTGCCGCCGAGCTCCAGCGTCACCGGGATCAGGTTCTGCGAGGCGTACTGCATGATGAGACGGCCCGTGGTCGTCTCACCGGTGAAGGCGATCTTGGCGATGCGCGGGTTCGAGGCGAGCGGCTTGCCGGCCTCCAGGCCGAAGCCGTTGACCACGTTCACGACGCCCGGCGGCAGCAGGTCGCCGATGATCTCCATCAGCACCAGCACCGAGGCCGGGGTCTGCTCGGCGGGCTTCAGGACCACGCAGTTGCCGGCGGCGAGCGCCGGGGCGAGCTTCCAGACCGCCATCAGGATCGGGAAGTTCCACGGGATGATCTGGCCGACGACGCCGAGCGGCTCGTGGAAATGGTAGGCCACGGTGTCGTGGTCGATCTCGGAGATCGAGCCTTCCTGGGCCCGCAGGCAGCTCGCGAAGTAGCGCCAGTGGTCGATGGCGAGCGGGATGTCGGCGGCGGTGGTCTCGCGGATCGGCTTGCCGTTGTCCCAGGTCTCGGCCAGCGCGATCAGATCGAGGTTCTCCTCCATCCGGTCGGCGATCCTGAGGAGCATGCGGGCGCGTTCGGCCGGGGCGGTGGCGCCCCAGGCGTCCTTGGCGGCATGCGCCGCGTCGAGCGCCCTCTCGATGTCCTGCGCGTCGGAGCGGGCGACCTCGCAGACGACCTTGCCGGTGATCGGCGAGGTGTTCTCGAAGTAGCGGCCCGCCGCCGGGGCGACCCACTGGCCGCCGATGAAGTTGTCGTAGCGCGCCGAGAAGGGCGACTTCGTCCTGGCGTCGGCCAGGAATTCCGGCTTGTTCATCTCAGGCTTCCTCCGTGCGGCGCTCTCGCCTTCGTGGGCGTTTTCGCCGGCGCTTGTTCGGCTCGCGCTGCAGCCAACGGCAGCCGGGCTGCCAAATCAAGTTGGACTTTAGGGGCAGGGTCGTCCCGAGGCGTCCCGCCGGCGGCCAGCTGCGGCGTGGGCCGATGCTAGCGCGGATCACGGCCCCTGGCGAGGCGGGGCAGGTCAGGCCTCGTCAGGGCGTCATGATCCGCCGGCCGGCCTCGCGATCCGACCGCACGGCCCACTCTCACAGGCCGAGCGCGCCGCCATCCGAGCGGGGGTCATGCGTGGCCTCGATGCGGCCGTCGCGCGGGTGGCGCACCAGCATGCCGGCATGGCCGAGGGAATCGGTGTAGGGGAAGCCCAACTCCTCGATCTCGTGGCCGAGCCGGCGCAGGGCCGCGATGCAGCCGGGATCGAAGCGGTTCTCCACCTTCACGCTGAGCGAGGGGGCACCCCAGGTGCGCCCGTAGAGCAGGCGCGGCGCGTCGACGGCATCGGCCGGGCTCATGCCGTAATCGGCGTACCGCGAGAAGATCTGGGCCTGGAATTGCGGCTGCCCGTCGCCGCCCATGCTGCCGTAGCTCATCACCCGCCCGTCGTCGAAGCAGGCCAGGGCCGGGATCAGGGTATGGAATGGGCGCCGTCCCGGCTCGAGCGGGTTCACCGCCTCCGGGTCGAGGGAGAAGGACATGCCCCGGTTCTGCCAGCAGATGCCGGTGGCCGGCAAAACCGTGCCCGAACCATACTCCCAGTAGACCGACTGGATGTAGGACACGGCGAGGCCGTCATTGTCGATCGCGCCCATCCACACCGTGTCACCGTGGCCGGGCTCCGGCAGCGGCACCCGCGCGGCGCGGGCCATGTCGACTTGCGCCGCCTCGCGGGCGAGGCGCTCAGGGGTGAGGAAGGCAGCGGGATCGTGGCGCAGCCGGACGAAATCGGTCACCACCCGGTCGCGGATCGCGAAGGCCCGCTTCGTGGCCTCGATCAGCCCGTGGTAATGCGCCGGCGTCTCGGGCGCGGCCACGTTCAGCCGGTCGAAGATCCCGAGGATCAGGAGCGCCGCGAGCCCCTGGGTCGGGGGTGGGAAGTTATAGAGCGTGGCGTCCCGCCGCCGGATCGAGAGCGGTGCCCGCTCGGCCGCGGCATAGGCTTCGAGGTCGGCCCGCGTCACCGGCGCACCGAGGCGCTCAAGGTCGGCGGCGATCTCGCGGCCGACATCGCCGCGGTAGAAGTCGGCGAGCCCCGCATGGGCGAGCTGCTCCAGCGTCGCGGCGATCTTCGGCAGGGCGCGGATCTCGCCGGCCGGCCAGGGCTTGCCGTCCTTGAGGAAGGTCGCGGCGAAGTTCGGGGCGTCGTGGAGGGTGTCGAGTTCCTGCGGCACGTAGCGCGCCTCGGAGGGCGAGACCGGAACGCCGCCGCGCCCCTGGGCGATCGCGTCGGCGAGCAGCGTGGCGAGCGGCAGCCGTCCGCCGAGGGCACGGGATAGGTCGAGGGCGAGCTGCCAGCCGCCGACCGCGCCCGCTACCGTCACCATGGCGTCGGGGCCGCGCGACGGGATCGCGTCGAGCTCCTTCTCGCGGTAGCGCGCCCGCGTGGCGAGCCGGCCCGCGGGTCCGCAGGCCTCGATCCCGCGGACCCGGCCGCCGCGCTCGCGCACCAGCCAGAAGCCGTCGCCGCCGATACCGTTCATGTGCGGGTAGACCACCGCGATGGAGGCCGCCATCGCCACCATGGCCTCGATCGCGTTGCCCCCTTGCGCGAGCACGCTCTGCCCGGCCTGGGCGGCGAGGCTGTGAGGGGCGGCGACGGCGCCGTGGGCGAAGACGGGGGTGTCGGGCATTGCGGATCCTGGACTCGTGCCGGCGCAGCGTTAGGGGAGCCTGTCCCGCCTGCAAAGCCCGGGCCCGAGGCAATCGGACCGGGAACGCTTGCGGGTCCCTACCTCTTTCCGCGGCATGTTGATCTTCGAATGGGTCGTCGGCGTCCTGCTCGGCGCGGTGGTGCTGGCGGCGCTCGCCCGGCGGGTCGGCGCACCCTATCCGGCCTTCCTGGCGCTCGGCGGCTGCGCCCTCGCCTTCGTGCCCGGCGTGCCGAACCTCGCCCTCGACCCGGAGCTGGCGCTCGCCCTGTTCCTCGCGCCGGTGCTGCTCGATGCCGGCTACGACATCTCGCTGCGCGACCTGAAGGCGAACTGGCGCTCGGTCGGCGGCCTCGCCCTGGGCGCCGTGGCCGCGACCACGGCGGCCGTCGCCCTGGTCGCGCATCTGGTCGTGCCGGACATGCCGATCGCGGCCTGCGTGGTGCTGGGCGCCGTGGTGGCGCCGCCGGACGCGGTCGCGGCCCTCTCGGTGCTGCGCCATGTCGCGCTGCCGCACCGGGTCGCGGTGATCCTGCGCGGCGAGAGCCTGCTGAACGATGCCGGCTCGCTGCTGATCTACCGCCTCGCCGTGGCGGCGGCCGTCACCGGCAGCTTCCACCTGTCCGAGGTGGCTCCGACCTTCCTCCTCGGCGTCGTCGGCAGCCTCGTGGCGGGGCCCTGCCTCGCGCGGCTCTATCTCCCCATCGCGCACCGCTTCTCCGATGCGCCGAGCACGATCGTGCTGCAATTCGTGGCGGCGTTCGGGATCTGGCTGATCGCGGAGCGGCTGCACCTGTCGGGCGTGCTCACCATCGTCAGCTTCGCGATCACGGTGGCGCGCTACAGCCCCGGCCTCACCGCGCCGCGCACCCGTATCCTGTCCTACGCGGTGTGGGACACGGCGGTGTTCGTGCTCAACGTACTGGCCTTCGTGCTGATCGGCATCCAGATCGGCCCGATCCTCGACCGCCTGACCGGAAGCGACCGCAGCGACGCGCTGATCCTCGCCGCGGCGGTGTTCGCGGCGGTGGTGGTCGTGCGCATCGGCTGGGTGGTGGCCGCCAACGGGCTGCGCGGCCTCGGGCGCAAGCTGCGGCGCGGGGCAAAGCCGAGCCTCGCCCCGGCGCTCGCCATCTCCTGGTCCGGCATGCGGGGCATCGTCACCATCGCCACCGCCCTGGCGTTGCCCACCGAGGGCTTTCCGAAGCGCGACCTCATCGTGTTCGGCGCCTTCTGCACGGTGATCGGGACCCTGGTCGTACAGGGACTGACCCTCGCGCCCCTCCTGCGCCTGCTGCGGCTGGAGGACGACGACCCGGTCGGCCGCGAGACCGGCCGCGCCCGCGCCGAGGCTTACGCCGCCGCCCTGGAAAGCCTCCGCACGGCCGGGGACGCGTCCTCGGTCGCGGCCCTCCGGGCCGAGTTCGAGACGGCCCTTGAGGAGGCCGAGCGTCACGAGGAGGGCCGCGCCCCGGAATCGCTGCCCTCCGACGGGGCCCGCCGGCAGGCCATCGGCGCGGCCCGGGACGCGGTCCTGCGCCTGCGCCGCGAGGGCCGCATCGGCGACGATGCCTACTATCGTCTGGAAGAGGAGTTCGACTGGGCCGAGCTCAACGTCACGCCGCGGGCGGAGGTCTGAACCCCTCCGATCCCGCCTCCGCCCGGTCGCCCTCGACGAGGCGGGTATAGGCGGCCTCGGCAACGCCGTAGCTGCCCTCGGTCAGCGCTTCCAGGCCGCCCCGGTCGAGGATCTCGATGCGCTTGCGGCGGGCCCGGATCAGGCCGGCGCCCTCCAGCCCCTGCAGCGCGAGGGTCACGCCCGCCCGCTGCACGCCGAGCATGATCGAGAGGAACTCGTGCGTGAGGGCGATGGCATCGCCGCTGACCCGATCCTGGCACATCAGCAGCCAGCGGGCGAGCCGGGCATCCAGGTTCAGCGCGGCCTGAGCGTAGATCGACTCGGCGAGCTGCAGGGCCTGGGCCTGGACGTAGGCGAGCAGGAGGCACTGCAGGCTCGCGCTGCGCGCGACGGCGGCGCGCAGGGCCTGGCTCGGGATGGCGAGCCCGCGCCCCGGCATCTGGACGATGTGCGCATAGGGGCTGCGGCCATCCCCGAGCAGGACCGGCATCGCGCCGACCAGTCCCTCGCGGCCGACCAGGCCGAGCTCGATCCGCGCCGGCCGATCCATGGTCGCGACGGAGACGACGCCTTCCTCGACGAAGAAGCAGCTGGCCGCAGGCAGGCCCGGCGCGATGACCACGTCGCGCAGATTCAGCTCCACCGCCCGGAGATGCGGTGCGATCAGCGTGAGATCCTCCGGGGTCATGGCCTCGAGCAGCCTGTTGCGCAGCGTTGGCTGCGGCCACCGGACAGAGTCCTTGCCGCGATACCCGGACAGGTGGTCCGCCATCATCTCCCCGACCGATTCAACATTTGCGGCGCGTCCGCGCGGCGCGGAGGATATCCGCATCGGAACGACAAAGAACTATCCGAGTATAAGCCGTGAAATTGATCCATGTTAAGCTTTTCAGGTTTGCACAATAAGGTTTGTTCGATACCGCACCGAAGTGCGAGAGTCTCTGGCGTCGCATTTTTCCTCTGACTACAAGCCGAAGGATGAGACTTGGCAGGTGTGAGAGAGACGATATTGTTCCGGTGGGCCGCGGGCTGCCCCGGATCGTCAGCGCCTCCCGTGCCCGGACTATGCCGGCCCCTGCCGCCGAAGCAGGCCCGCAGCCGTGACCGGCGAGCGCTTCTCGCCGGTCCCCGCTGCCGCGACGTGGTCCGAAGGATCGGGGGTCTGATGGACCTGCCCGTCGCGCCGTCTCCGGCACATCAGGGGCGAATGGCCGGCGAGTCCGCGGCGGCGCTCGTCGTGCGCAAGCTCGCACGGATGGTTCCGCTCGCGGCCGCCGACCGGGCCGCCCTGGAACAGCTCTGCGCCCGGTCCCGGCGCCATGGGCCCCATTCCGAGCTGCTGCGGCAGGGCGAGGTGCCGGATGCCGCGATCGTCGTCCTTCAGGGATTCGCCGGCCGCTACCGGCACCGGCCGAGCGGCGCCTGCCAGATCCTGGCACACCTCCTCCCCGGCGACCTGTGCGCCGCGAATCTCGTCTATCCCCGGCCGATGGACCACACGGTCGGTACGCTCTCGTCCTGCACCGTGGCCCGTATCCCGCGCGAGAGCTATCTCGCGATGGTCGAGCAGCATCCGGCACTCGCCCGCGCCCTCGACCTCGCCCGGCTCGTGGACGAGGCGGTCGCCCGCGAGTGGATGGTGAGCATCGGCCGCCGCTCGGCACGCGAGCGTCTGGCGCACCTGTTCTGCGAGCTGCACGCGCGCCTCGCCCAGGTCGGCCTCACCAGCGGCTACGCCTTCGACCTGCATCTCACCCAGGTCGGCCTGTCGGACACCACGGCCCTGACCAGCGTGCACGTCAACCGCACCCTGCGGGACATGCGGCGCGAGGGCCTGATCGAGCTGAAGGGGCGCCGGTTCGTGATCCAGGACCCGGAGCGCCTGCGCGCGATCGCCGAGTTCGATGGCGCCTATCTCGAGGCCGCCGAGGTCTCGCCGGGTGACGGGATGCCGGACGGACGCGCCTGATCCCGCGGCGTCCGAGCGAGGGCGCCATCCCTCATCCCCTGACGCCAGCCCCGGGCACGGTGCCGGCCGGAACGGCTCTGGCCATCGTCCTGGAAACCGGATTCACGACGATGCCCTGAGCACTTGTTTCGACGCGCGCTCTTTCGATGAAGCGGTATGCCTCCGGCTCGAAGACGGTCTCGGGACTGTGGGGAAGCCGGATGACCCGACAGGTCCGGGAGAACGGCCCCCGGACCGGCGTCAGCCCGCGCGGCGCGCCTCGATCGCGTCCCAGACGGAGATCGCGAGGTCGGGTCCGCCGAGCCGCCGGATCGCGCGGATGCCGGTCGGCGAGGTCACGTTGATCTCCGTGAGGTGCCCGTCGATCACGTCGATCCCGACGAGGATCAGGCCGCGCCGTCGCAGTTCCGGGCCGATCGTGGCGCAGATCGCGCGCTCGCGCTCGGTCAGGTCGGAGGCGGCGGCCGCGCCCCCGCGCACCATGTTCGAGCGGATGTCGTTCAGGGCTGGCACCCGGTTGATCGCGCCCATCGGCTCGCCGTCCACGAGGATGATGCGCTTGTCGCCCTCCGTGACTTTCTCAAGGAAGCGCTGCACCACCCACGGCTCCCGGAAGGTCGCCGCGAACAGGTCGAACATCGAGCCGAAATTCGGATCCGTCTCCGAGACGCGGAACACCGCGGCGCCGCCATGGCCGTGCAGCGGCTTCATCGCCACCGTGCCGTGCTCGCGGCGGAAGGCCTCGATCTCCGCCTTGTCGCGGCTGATCAGGGTCGGCGGCATCAGCTCGGGGAAATCGAGGACGAAGAGCTTCTCGGGGGCGTTGCGCACCTCGAAGGGGTTGTTCACCACCAGCGTCTTCGGGTGGATCCGCTCCAGCATGTGCGTGGCCGTCACGTAGGCCATGTCGAAGGGTGGGTCCTGGCGCATCAGCACCACGTCCGCCTCCTCGGCCAGATCGACCCGCGCGATCGGGCCGAGTTCGAAATGCGCGCCCTCCACGTCCTGTACCCGCAGCGGCTCGGCGCGGGCGGTGACGCGCCCGTTCTGCAGGGAGAGCCGGTCGGGCGTGTAGTAGAGCAGGCGGTGGCCCCGCGCCTGCGCCTCCAGCAAGAGGGCGAAGGTGGTGTCCCCGGCGATCCGGATCGCCTGGATCGGGTCCATCTGGACCGCCACGGTCAGGGCCATGTCGCTTCCGCTCGTCGCGTGGGGCGCCCGCATGCGCCCCTATTTCTCGGATGGGGCGGGCACCCCGGCGCGAGAGAGCGCGAAGAGCGGGGGACTTGCAACCCCCGCCGGACGCGGACGCGCCCTGCGGGGCGCCGAGGATCGGGCAGGATCCGACCGATCCCTCTTCAGGCGCCGCACGAGCCCGCCGGCTCGGTCCTCGCCGTCATCGCACGAAGCGCCTCTCCCAAAACGCCCGCTGCGCCGTCGTGCCCAGTGGGAGATCTCCCGATCGTCGGGCGTTTCGTGAGGTATTCCAAGAGGTAAGATCAATCCTCGGGCATCGACTTGCCGCCGGTGCGGCGATCGTAGTCGCCGATCGCGGCGCGACACTCGGGCGACAGGCGCTTGCGGTTGCGGGTCATGCAGCGCTCGGCCTCGGGGCTATTCGGATCGACGCCGACGCAGAGGCGGAAATAGTCGTTGGCGCAGCCGAGCTGCAGCCCTTGATCCTCGCGCTGGGCGAGGGCCGGGGCCGCGCCCAGTGCCGTGAGGGCGAGGGCCAGCGACAGGCTGGCGAGGATGGGCGTGTGGGCCGCCGGCCGGGCGGTCCGCCGGGTCGAGGCCGAGGGCTCGAATGGTGCCGTGTCCAGTCGCATCCAGCCGTGTCCTTGCATGTCCATCCGCAGATCTCGTGCGCGGCCCGCCATATCGGGCCCCGGCGCCGCTATGCAAGCGCCGGATCGCCCCTCCGGTTCCAGGGGGCGGTCCGGCCACCCGGCCCGGCACGGTCGGAGTTCCGTCAAGGAATCTGGCAAGAAAAAGGCCCCACCCGGTGGGGCAGGGCCAAGTCTAAGGGAGGAAACGCCCGCCATGGGCCGTCTGTGCGATGCAAGCCACGCGCCAGCCTCCCGGGCGCGGCCGGGTCGCATCGGTCCGGTGCCGTCAAGTTCTCGTTAACCACGTTGTGCTGATCTCCCGCCATTGCCCTTGCCGACGCCCTTTCCGGAGGGCCCGGGCCCCGTGTCCGGATCGCCGACAGGAGCCGAACCGTGCAGCTCTCGACCTATCTCTGCCCGCCCGCCCTGCCGGCCCGTGCCGCGAACGAGGGCGAGACCGCCCGGGATCTGGCCGTGTCCGGACGCCGTCCGCGACCCTCCGCCGCGATCGTCCCGCTGCCGCAGGAGCGCCCGGCCCGGCGCAGCACGGCCCCGGACGAGCGGCGGGGCGAGATCCTGCTCTTCCTCGGCGTGCGTTACGAGCGCCGCGCTTGCTGACGGGCCGCCTCGCAGCCGCGGCGCTCCTCGCCCTCCTGCCCGGCGCCTGCGCGCAGCCGGGTGATTTCGGGCGCCCCGCACCGAGCGCCTGGAACGCCCTGGTCGAAACCACGGGCACCCTGTCTGCGGCCGCGCGGGGCGAGGCCGCCCTGCTGCCGCTGACCGACGACGAGCAGATCCTGCGCGACCGCGCCTGGCGCTTCCTGATGCCGGCGATCCCGGGCGATGTCTTTCGGGATGCGCTCGCCAATCTCGCGCGCGCCCGCGTCCTGCCGCCGGGCTACGCACCGGAGCCGGTCGCGGCCTATTACGATGGCTTGATGGCGGCCCCTGCGCGCTCGCAGGTCTCCCTCTACCGCCGCCTGTCGGAGGATGCCGGCGCGGATGCCCGGCTGCTCCCGGTCTTCGCGGACGCCGCCGCGCGGGTTGTCGCCGCCGACGCGCGGCGCCTGCGCAGCCTGCCCTTCGCCAGCAGCCTGGAGGATGGGGCCGTGCGTGAGGCTGCCTTGCGTGTGGCCGAGAACCGCTGCCTGATCGCCTGGGTGCGGCTTGAGGCGGGAGCGCGGGCGGGGCGCTATCGCTACGCCCTCGAACATCTCTTCGCCGCGCTGCCGGGCTCGGGGGGCGTCGAGGCGGAGCGCGCCATCGCGGCCCTGACAGGCCGGAGCCCGCTCCTGGATCCGCTTCTGCCGCCGGATGCCGCCGCCCGCTGCGGCCTCGTCGCGGTCCCGGTCGCGGCGGCGCCCCTCGAAGGGGCACCGCTGAGCGTGCGTTACTGACGGGGCCCGCCCCGGCAGCCCGAGGGGGCGGGCGGCTGCGTCAGCCGCGCTTGTTGCCCTTGGCGCCCTGCTGGGCCTGGTAGGCGTCGATGGCGCGGCGGCAATTCTCGGAGAGCGAGGTCCAGTTCCGCTCGAAACAGGCATCCAGTGCCGGATCCTCGGGAGCGAGGTTGCCGCAATAGTTCAGATAATCGCCGGTGCAGTACTTCTTCAGCGTCTCGTTGCCCCGCCTCGTCTGCTGCGCGGCGGCAGGCACGCTGAGGGCGGCGATGCCGAGCGCGAGGGCGAAGGTCGTGAGCT
Source organism: Methylobacterium symbioticum (assembly GCF_902141845.1). Classification (GTDB taxonomy): domain Bacteria; phylum Pseudomonadota; class Alphaproteobacteria; order Rhizobiales; family Beijerinckiaceae; genus Methylobacterium; species Methylobacterium symbioticum. The sequence continues at coordinate 18,179 of NZ_CABFPH010000071.1, forward strand.
TGAGGGCCATGGTGCCTCGTTCCATCTGTCCGATTCTCGTCAAAGTGACGCTCCGATGATGCCTTTGCGTGGTCGAAACAAGGCACCCCGTGCGTGAATGGCGGCCGTCCGCACCTTCGGCGTGGGGGTCAGCCGCGCGCGGTGGCCACGGACGGGGCCGCCGAGGGGGGAAACGCGCCGGCTCCGGGCAGGCGCTCGCGCCGGGTGAGTGCGTCGGCGACCTCGCCGATGCGGGTGCGCAAGTCGGCATTCTCCTGCTCGACCGCGTCGCGGCGGGCCGACAGGGCCTGCGCGAGGGCGTCCTCCGCGGCCGAGAGCCGGGCCCGCAGGTCCTCCTGACTGGCGGCGGCGGCGCTCTCGATGGCCGCCGCACGCTCCCGGCGCGCGGCGAGGAGACCGTCCAAAAGGTCGGCATGGGCCTCCTCGAGGGCCTGAAGCGTGGCCAGGCTCGCCTGCCCGTCGGCGCGGGCCGTGTCGAGCTCGTCCGAGAGCCGGGCGCGCAGGGCCTCCCCCTCGGCGATCTCGATCTTACGCCGCTCGAGCTCCTCCGAGAGGCGGGCGGCTTCCACCGTGCGGGCCCCGATCGCGGCCATGTCGGCCTGGCGGCGCGCCGTCACCGCCTCCACCCTGCGCTCCATCCGGCGCTGCTCCACGGCGAAGCGCGCGCGCAGGAAGTCGCGCTCGGCGGCGATCTCCTCCGGCGCCAGCGGCACCAGCGCCTCCGCCCGGCGGCGCGCGAGGCGGGCGGCGCGCGCGTTCAGGGCCGGCAGCAGCAGGAGGCCGAACAGGCTCGCGGCGAGGAAGCCGAGAGCGAAGATCATCAGGGACTCGATCACGCGCGGGACAGCTCCCAACGGGCCGGGCCGGGCCTGCCCCGGCGACAGGGCACGATGCGGAAACGTCGAAGCCGGCCTTCCGAAATCATCGTGCGGTCGCCATGGATATAGAGCACCTCCGCGCCCCTGTGAGGCGCGGAGGTGCCGCAATGGACCCGGCATTGTAGCCGAAGCTCGAGTGTCCGGGCCACCCCGCCCCGCGCACGGCGCCGCGGCGGGTGGGCGCGGCGGGCTGGCGGTCCCGTCAGAACGGGTTCCAGGTCGGCTGCGCGGTGAACTTCAGATAGCCGACATTGATGCCGAGCCGCGCGCCGACTCCGCTGCGGATCGGCACGACCACGACGCCGTCATTCGTCACCGCCGTCATGCCGAAGCCGCCGATGAAGTAGGCGGATCCGTCGATGCCCCCGAAGCGGCGGTAGAGGCCGCGCACGGAGGGGAGGTTGTAGACGAGCATCATGGTGCGCGCCCCGTCCCCGCCCACGTCGAAGCCGAGCGACGGGCCCTGCCAGTAGACCCGCCGGCTTCCGGCGTTGCGGGTGTAGAGCGTGCCCTCGCCGTAGCGGAGGCCGCCGACGATCGCGCCGCCCGCTTCCTGGCCGAGGATGTAGCCGTTCGGCTCGCCCCAGCGCCGGGTCGCCTCCTCCACGGTCAGGGCGAGGCCGCGGGAGACCGAGCCGAAGAAGCGGTGACCGTTGTCGACGATCTCGCCGGGGCGGAAATTGTCCGGTAGGGCGCCGTCGTCGCCGGGGCGCGCCTCGGCGGTGCCGCCGATGCAGAAGCCGGCCGCCAGCGCCGCGAGCCCGGCGAGGGCGTCGCGGCGGGATCCGCGCTGCGACCCGTGCAGGGTCTTGCGCCGGGCGGCGCCGTGATGGTCTCGTGCCGTCATTGTCCTCCTCCGGCGCGGGGCCCGCGGTTCAGGTCGAGCGGGTGGCTGACTCTCGCTCCGAAATTGCGGCAAACCGGCGATGGCCTGTCGCGACGTCCGGGCGGGCTGCCGGAGTAGAGCGACGATGTGGTTAACGCGCCGTAACGTCCTCGCCGTTGCCCTCGCTGCCGCGCGGCCGGCCGGGGCGGCGGACGGCCTGGCGCTGCGCGGCTTCGACGCGGTGAGCTACTTCCTGCCGGAGGGCCCGCAGGCGGGCTCGCCGGCCCACGAGCTTGCCTGGCGGGGCCGCGGCTGGCGCTTCGCGAGCGCCGCCAACCGCGCGGCCTTCGCCCGCGATCCGGAGGTCTACGCGCCGCGCCTCGGCGGTCACGATCCCGTGGGCGTGCTGGAGGGCCGCCTCGTGGATGCCGACCCCCTGGTCTTCGCGCGGCTCGAGGGCCGGCTCTACCTGTTCCGCGATTCGGACCGGCGCGACCGGCTGATCGAGCGCCTCGCCGGGGAGCCGGACCTGATCGCCCGGGCCGAGCGCCTGTGGCCGACGCTCGACCGCCTGCAGGACGGCGAGCCCGGCTGAGCGGGGCTGTGTCTAGCGCCGCGCCGGCAGGGTGAGGCGGGCGGAGAGGGCGGGATCGCCGAGGGCGGCGAAGGCGCCGTTGCGGTAGCCCTCGGACAGGCGCCCATAGGCCATGGGGTCGCCCGAGGGCGTCACCACCCGGCCGCCGGCCGCCGCGACGATATGGTCGCCGGCCGCCGTGTCCCATTCCAGGGTCGGGCCGCAGCGCACGTAGACACCCGCCCCGCCCGCCGCGACGAGGCCGAACTTCAGGGCCGAGCCGATGCTGCGCTGCTCGGCCAGCGGCAGGCGGGCGAGGCAGGCATCGGTCTCCGGGTCGCCGTGGCGCCGGCTGCCGAGGGCGACCAGCCCCTGGGCCGGGGCGCTGCGCGCCCGGATCGGGCGGCCGGGGCCGGGCCGGCCATCGGAGATCGCCGCCTCCTCGGCGCTCTCGCCCGCGTACCAGACGCGGCCGTGGCCAGGGGCCGCGAGCGCCGCGGCGATCGGGCGCGCGCCCTCGATCAGGGCGATGTTCACGGCGTAGTCCGGCGTCCCGGCCAGGAACTCGCGGGTCCCGTCGAGGGGATCAACCAGGAAGAAGCGTGGGGCGGGGGGCACGTCGCGGCAGGTCTCCTCGGCCACCACCGGGATGCCGGGAAAGCTCTCGGCGAGCGCGGCGATGATCAGCGCCTCGGCCTCGAGATCCGCGACGCTCGCGGGCGAGCCGTCCTCCTTGAAGCTGTGCGGGCAGTGGCCGCCATGGTGGCGGATCAGCACCGTGCCGGCCGCGCAGGCGATCTCGGCGAGCCGCCGGGCGATCCGTCCGCGCTCCGTGCCGGCCTCCGTGCTGACCTCAGCGCCGGCCTCTCCGCCGCATCCCCCCTCCGCCGTCATTGTCGCGCCCGTGCTTCCGTCGTCGTCCCGTCATGCCCGAGCCTCGTCCCGCTGTCGACCGCGCCCCCTCCGCGCCCCCTTCGCAGGCTCTCCGTCCGCCCTCACGGCGGCACCGGACGCGGCCGTAACGCTTTCCAAAGCGGGCGATGGGATCTATCCCCTCTGGCCCGCGGCCCGCGAGCCGAAGCCGGATCATCCGAAACGCCCGGAGCGTGCCATGACCACCGTGAACCTCGAAGCGCTCGATCTCTCCGCGCTGCTCTGCTCCCGCGTCTGCCACGACGTGATCAGTCCGGTCGGTGCCATCGTGAACGGGCTGGAGGTTCTGGAGGACGACCAGGACGAGTCGATGCGCGACTTCGCCCTCGACCTGATCCGCAAGAGCGCGCGCCAGGCCTCGGCGCGGCTGCAATTCGCCCGCATCGCCTTCGGCGCGGCCGGCTCGGCCGGGGCCTCGATCGACCTTGCCGATGCCGAGAAGGTGTCGCGCGGGATGTTCGCCGACGACAAGACCCAGCTCGCCTGGAGCGCGCCGCAGGCCCTGTTTCCCAAGAACAAGGTCAAACTGCTCCTCAACCTCGTGATGATCGCGACCCAGGCGATCCCGCGCGGCGGCCTGATCGACGTGACCGTCAGCGGCGACGGCGAGGCGCCGACCCTCCTGCTGACGGCCAAGGGCTCGCATGCCCGCATCCCGCCCCATGTGGAGGCGCTGATGGCCGGAACCTCCGAGACCGGCACGGTCGATGCCCACGGCATCCTCGCCTTCTATGCCGGCCTCGTGGCGCGGGCCGCCGGCATGGGCGTCACCTTCGCGATCGAGGGCGACACGGTCACGATCCGGGCCGAGCCCGCTCCCGCCGGGCAGCCCGCCGCAGAGGAACCCGCCGCCGCGCCGGCACCGCCCTCCGACGGCGATTCTCCGGATACGGCGCTGGCCTGAGGCCGGCTGCTGCCTGTGACTGTTTTCCGCGCAGGCCCCGCGAGCATTCGCCGGACCCCATGAAGGATTCGGCAAGGCTGACGGGCGGCGCGGGCCGCACCGGCTCTCCGCCAGCGGGCGCGGGCGCCGCCAAGCGGCGGAGGATCCATCCGCAAGGTCCTCTGCCGGCTCTCGTTTTCAGGGGGCGACGCGCAGGCGCGCGAGCCCGGATACGGCTCCCGGGCCGATCTTCCGCGTTTCGATGAATCGGAAACTGGCGAAACGCTTTCCTAACCTCGGTTCCTTACCGTGAGTACTCGAAGCGGCGCATGTGCGGCCCGTAGTTCGAGTACCGGCGATGGATGATCTGCTGCGAGAATTCCTGACCGAGAGCAGTGAGCATCTCGACACTGTCGATACCGAGTTGGTCCGGTTCGAGCAGGATCCGAACAACGAAACCATCCTGCGCAACATTTTCCGCCTGGTGCACACCATCAAGGGCACCTGCGGCTTCCTCGGCCTGCCCCGCCTCGAGGCGCTCGCGCACGCCGCCGAGACCCTGATGGGCCGCTTCCGCGACGGCCTGCCGGTCAGCGGCGCCTCGGTCAGCCTGATTCTCGCCACCCTCGACCGCCTGAAGGCGATCCTGGCCGACCTCGAGGTTGCCGGAACCGAGCCCGCCGGCTCCGATGCCGATCTGATCGAGGCGCTGGAGCAGATGGCCGCGGGCGAGGCGCCGGCGGCGGCGCCGGCCGCGCCCCCGCCGCCCCCGCTTCCGGCGATCGTCGAGCGCGAGCTGAAGCCCGGCGAGGTCAGCCTGGAGGATCTCGAGGCCGCCTTCCTCGCCGCGCCCGGCCCCGATGACGAGCCGGCGCCCGCACCGCTGCCTGTCCCCGTAGCCGTCGCGGCGGCCGCGCCCGTTCCCGCCCCGGTCGCGCCGGCCCGGCCGCCGGCACCCGTGGCGCAGAAGGCCGAGGCGCCGGCTGGCCAAGCTGCCGGCCCGGCCTCGGAGAGCGAGGGCCCGGCCAAGGTCCAGACGATCCGGGTCAACGTCGACACCCTCGAGCATCTGATGACCATGGTCTCGGAGCTGGTGCTGACCCGCAACCAGCTCCTCGAGATCGCCCGCCGCCACGAGGATTCGAGCTACAAGGTGCCGCTGCAGCGGCTCAGCCACGTCACCGCCGAGCTGCAGGAAGGCGTCATGAAGACGCGCATGCAGCCGATCGGCAATGCCTGGCAGAAGCTGCCGCGCGTGGTGCGCGACCTCTCGGCGGAACTCGGCAAGCAGATCGAGCTCGTCATGGTCGGCGCCGAGACCGAGCTCGACCGCCAGGTCCTCGACGTGATCAAGGATCCGCTCACCCACATGGTGCGCAACTCCGCCGATCACGGCCTGGAAGCCACCGCGGTGCGCGTGGCCGCCGGCAAGCCGGCCCGCGGCACGATCCGCCTCTCCGCCTATCACGAGGGCGGCACGATCACGATCGAGATCGCCGACGACGGCAAGGGCCTCGACCTGGCCGCCATCCGCCGCAAGGCGGTCGAGCGCGGCCTCGCGAGCCAGGCCGAGGTCGAGAAGATGACCGACGCGCAGGTCGCGAAGTTCATCTTCGATGCCGGCTTCTCGACGGCGGCGGCCATCACCTCGGTCTCGGGCCGGGGCGTGGGCATGGACGTGGTCAAGACCAATATCGAGACCATCGGCGGCGTCATCGACATCAACACCCAGGCCGGCCGCGGCACCACCTTCACCATCAAGATCCCGCTGACGCTCGCCATCGTGGCGGCGCTGATCGTGCGGGCCGGCGAGAGCCGCTTCGCCCTGCCGCAGGTGGCGGTGCTGGAACTGGTGCGGGTCGATCCGAGCGCCGCCCAGAAGATCGAGCGCATCAACGGCGCCCCCGTGCTGCGCCTGCGCGAGCGCCTTCTGCCGATCGTGACGCTGACCGGCCTGCTCGGCCAGGACGGCGGCGAGGCGGAGATCCAGTCCGGCTTCGTGGTGGTGGCCCAGGTCGGGCGCCAGCGCTTCGGCATCCTCGTCGACGAGGTCTTCCATACGGAGGAGATCGTCGTGAAGCCGATGTCGACGAAGCTGCGCCACCTGTCGCTGTTCGCCGGCAACACGATCCTCGGCGACGGCGCCGTGGTGCTGATCATCGATCCGAACGGCGTCGCCCGGCAGGTCAGCCAGAGCGCGCAGGCCGGCCAGATCCCGGTCGAGGCCGAGGCCGAGGAGGCCGAGATCGGCGAGGCCCGCACCACGCTCCTCGTGTTCAAGGGCGGCAACGGCGCCTTCAAGGCCGTCCCCCTCTCGCTGGTCACGCGCCTGGAGGAGATCGACGCGAGCAAGGTCGAGTGGCTCGGCGGACGCCCGCTGATCCAGTATCGCGGCCGCCTGATGCCGCTCGTCGTGGCCGACGAGGCGATCCAGATCCGCAACGAGGGCACGCAGGCCCTGGTGGTGTTCTCGGATGGCGACCGGGCGATGGGCCTGGTGGTCGACCAGATCGTCGACATCGTGGACGAGCGCCTCGACATCGAGATCGCGGCGGAGCGGTCGGACCTGATCGGCTCGGCGGTGCTGCGCGGCCGGGCGACCGACATCATCAACATCGCCCACTTCCTGCCGCTCGCCTACGACGACTGGGCGCGCGGGCCCCGCAAGGCCGCGGCCGCCAAGGCGCGGACCCTGCTGCTGGTCGATGACTCGGCCTTCTTCCGCGACATGCTCACCCCGGTCCTGAAGGCCGCGGGCTTCAGCGTGGTGGCGGCGTCGGGCGCCGAGCAGGCGCTGGCCATCCTCTCCGGCGAGACCCGCATCGACGTGGTGGTCGCCGACCTGGAGATGCCCGGCAAGGGCGGCTTCGAGCTCGTCGCCGAGATGCGCCGCGCGGGTGGGGCGCTCGCCGGCCTGCCGGTGGTGGCTCTGGCCGGCACCGTCGGTCCCGAGATGGTGGAGCGGGCGCGCCGCCTCGCCATCAGCGACCTCGTCGCGAAGTTCGACCGCAGCGGCCTCGTGGCGGCGCTCGCCGAGATCGAGGCCCCCGGCCTCGCCCAGGCCGCCTGAAACGCGATCCCGAGACACGGAAGACGAGGCGGATCATGCAGCACGCCAACAGCAACGGGGCCGCGGGCGCGGCCAAGGACGGCGCGAAGGACACGGGCGCGGTTCAGGAATTCGTGACGGTGTTCGTCGGCGAGACCATGTTCGGCCTCGCGATCAACCGGGTCCACGACGTCTTCATCCCCACCGGCATCACGCCGGTGCCGCTGGCGCCGCCGGAGATCGTGGGGCTGCTCAACCTGCGCGGGCGCGTCGTCACCGCGATCTGCCTGCGCCGTCGCCTCGGCATGAGCGCCGCCGCGGGCGCGGCGGGCCAGGCAACGGGCCAAGCCACGGGCATGGCGATCGGCCTCGAGCAGGGAGGCGAGACCTTCGGCCTCGTGGTCGACGGGGTCGGCGAGGTGCTCAAGCTCGGCGCCGAGACGCACGAGGCGGTGCCGATCAACCTCGATGCCCGCTGGCGCGATCTGGCGCTCGGCGTTCACCGCCTCGACGGGCGCCTGCTCGTCATCCTCGACGTGGACGGTCTCCTGGCCTTCGGGTCGGACCGGCCCTCGACGAAGGCCGCCTGAAGGACGGAGGTCGCTCATGAAGACCTGTCTCGTCGTTGACGATTCCGCGGTCATCCGCAAGGTCGCCCGCCGGATCGTCGAGGGGCTCGGGTTCTCGGTCGTCGAGGCCGAGGACGGTGCCGAGGGCCTGGAGCGCTGCCGCGAGGCGATGCCGGACGTGATCCTGCTCGACTGGAACATGCCGAACGTGGACGGCTACGCCTTCCTCCAGGCCCTGCGCCAGATGCCGGACGGCACCGAGCCGAAGATCCTGTTCTGCACCACCGAGAACGATGTCGGCGCCATCGCCCGCGCGCTGCGGGCGGGGGCGGACGAGTACATCATGAAGCCCTTCGACCGCGACATCCTGACGGCCAAGCTGGAGCAGGTCGGCATGCTCCACGCGAACGCCGCCTGACCCCGTTTCCGGCCGGTCGGACCGGGGACAGGATCAGGGAGTCCGTGCGGGCCTGTGAGCGACGCCCGGATCCGCCGTCCCGACGGGATCGGCCGGATCTGGACTGCTGGCTCCTCCGTCTCGGCCCTCCCGGACACGCGCTTCCGGACCTCCAGCGCCTGCCATCGACAGAGTCGGCCCCACGGCCGGCAGCCCCGTGACCGAGGCGTACCCCATGCTCGCAGCGTCCCCGCAGATCCCGCCCCGGCCGGTGCCGAAGCCTCTCGCGCCGTCCGCGGCCGGACCCGCGCCGGGACAGATCCGCGTTTTGATCGCCGACGATTCCGCCGTCGTGCGCGGTCTCGTCGCCCGCTGGATCGGCGAGGCCGGATTCAACGTGGTCGGCACCGCCTCGAACGGTCGCATCGCCCTCGAGATGATGGCCCGGCTCGACCCGGACGTGGTGCTCCTCGACATCGACATGCCGGAGCTCGACGGAACCGAGGCCCTGCCGCGCATGCTCGCGGCGAGCCCCTCGCTCCAGGTCGTGATGATGTCGACGCTGACGACGCGCAACGCCGACATCTCGCTGAAATGCCTCGCGCTCGGTGCCGTCGACTACCTCGCCAAGCCCGAGAGCAACCGCGGCGTCACCACCTCCGACGCCTTCCGCGCCGATCTGATCGAGCGCGTGCGCCTGTTCGGTGCCGTCCGCGCCCGCGGCCGCCGCCCGACGCCGCCCTCGGCCCCTGCCGCGAGCCCGGCCGCCACCGAGGCCGCC
>NZ_CABFPH010000072.1 GCF_902141845.1 Methylobacterium symbioticum
AGAAGCGTGGCTGTCGGCGCCCTGGTCTGAGGCGAAGGCGCTCCAGCGGACTCTGCCGGATGGGATGCTGAGCGTCGTCGCGCGCGGCGCTCGCCATGACGATGCATGAGCGAGCGCGCCTCACAGCTCATCCCAGTTTGGCGGCCAGTTGTTTGAGGGCTGTCGGAACCTCCGGGCTGCAGGGCCTCAGCTTGGCGTCCCCGACCGCCTCGGTGAGCAGGTTCGCAATCTTGCCTGGACGGATCGCCGTCGTGTCCGTCAGGCAGTCCACGAGCACCTCCAGGGCATACTCCAGCGCGACGATGCGGGCTTCCAAAGCATCTTGTCGGTCGCTCATGGCGTGTCTCCTCCTGCGTCGCTGTCAGCAGCGTTCCGAGAGGAAGGTAGCGAGGTCGCGCAGATGTGACCCGTGCGCTTATCGGTGGGCTGCCCGGCGTCGCGCGGACATCCGGCAATCAAGGCGTCGGACGGACTTTGGGATCATAGCCCTGTGATGCCACCGCGGGCCGGTGTCACGGACTAGCGGGCCTAGAGCACGAATTCGAGATGCGCGGGCCGCGCTACGCGACGCAGGTCGGCGAATTGCCGGTGGCCATTGCCTGATCACGGGTCAAGCAAGCTCGGCGTCGGACGATCCGCTATGGGTGGTTTTGAGATTGTCTGCTTCCGAGCGGGATACGCACCGGAGCGGACATCATCAGAGGACCTTCCGATCCCGCTGGTCGGCACATTACAGACTGGAAGCCGTCATCCACGTCTCCGCAACACGGTTCAGGCGCGGCGACATTGACGCAGCAGAAAGCATGGCAGAGCGGGGATGTCTGACTGTGCAAGTCGCCAGCCCGTCAGTGCTGAGCTTGGGCGGCCATGATGTAGGCGCGTGCGTCCAGTGGAGACAGCGGGCGGCTGAACAGGAAGCCTTGGACCTGCGCGCAGCCCTCGCGACGGACGAGTTCAAGCTGCTCCGCCGTCTCTACACCCTCGGCGACGATGCCCATACCGAGCCGCTCACCGATGCTGACCACTGCACGCACGATGGCCGCCGCGTCTGGATCGGCGATGTCGCGGATGAAGGATCTGTCGATCTTGATCTTGTCGAACGGAAAGCGGCGCAGATAGCTCAACGACGAGTACCCCGTGCCGAAATCGTCCAACGCGACGAGGACGCCGAGGGATCGCAACCGATGCAGGCAGGCGACCACGGCGTCCCCGTCCTGCATCAACACGCTCTCGGTCACTTCCAGCTTGAGGCGGCAGGCCGGCAAGCCCGTATCGGCGAGTGCGCTGAGTACCGCCTCCTCCAAGCCGCCCCGGAACTGCACGGCTGACACGTTGACGCCGACGCGCAGCGTCTCCGGCCACGTTAGCGCCTCACGGCAGGCCTCTCGCAACGCCCAAGCCCCCAGCGGAACGATCAGGCCATTCTCCTCCGCCAGCGGGATGAACTCGCCGGGCGAGACCTCACCACGGACTGGGTGGCGCCATCGCATCAGCGCCTCCAGGCTGACGACTGCCCCGCTCGCGGCGTCCACAACCGGCTGGTAGACGAGGCGGAACTCGCCGCGCCGGATCCCCTCCTTCATGTCCAGCACCAGCTGCCCGCGCGTGGCAATGCGCGCTCCGACGTCGGGGCAGAAAACACGGTGCGTATTGCGGCCGCCGGCCTTGGCTTCGTAGAGCGCCATATCGGCACGCTTGAACAACTCGTCCGCGTCGCGGTCACGCTCCGTGGCGATGGTGAAGCCGACGCTGACGCCAACCTCGACGATCTGCCCGTCGAGGTGGACCGGAGCACCTACGGCGGCGATCAGCCGGTCGGCGAGGCAAGCTGCGGCGCAGGCGTCGTCGAGATAGGCCAACACGATGGCGAACTCGTCCCCACCGAGGCGGGCGACAGTATCATAGGGGCGCAACACCGCGCGCATACGCTGGGCCACTTCGCGTAGCAGAGCATCACCCGCCGGATGACCGAGGCTGTCCTTAATCGCCTTGAAGCGGTCGAGGTCGCAGGCGAGCACGGCAAACGGGCTCTGGGTTCGCGCGGCGTGAGCTATAGCTTGGTTCAAGCGATCGCGGAACAGGGCCCGGTTGGGCAAGCCCGTCAGCGCATCGTGCAGGGCCATGTGCCGGACCTGGTCCTCCGCCTCTCGACGGGCCGAGACATCGCGCAGGATAGCGACGTAGCCAGAGGGCGTACCTGCACCCTCATCGTCCAGCAGGCCTATGGATGCTTCGATCCAGACGTAGTGGCCACCCTTGTGCCGGTACCGGACACAGCAGGTCGGTCGCTCATGGATGCCGGCCCGCACCTGCGTCCAATACTCCTCGAAGATGTAAGCATCGTCGGGGTGGATCATGTCGGATGCCCGCACACCGATTAACTCCTCGGGGTCGTAACCGAGAGTGCGTCGCACTGCCGCGGACACGTAGGTCCGACGCATGTCGAGGTCGCCCAGGACGAACACGTCATTGGCACTGTCCGCGAGGAGACGAAAGCGACGCTCGCTTTCCACCGCCTGCTGCTGCGCTCGATGCGTCCGGTGATGTGCGATCCGCCCACGCAGGGCGGCTTCGATGAAGACGGCGAAATCTGAGAGGCGCTCTTGGTCCTCTTTACTGAATACCGCCCGCGGCGCTGTATCGGCCACGCACACGGTTGCTCGATCGGTCGTATAGTCACCGAGTGAGATCGGGACGCCGGCATAGAAGCGCAGGTGCGGGCTACCGGTGACGTATGGATTGTCGGCGACGCGGCGATCCTCCAGGGTATCGAGGATGACGAGGGGAGCGTGGGGATCCCCGAGAACCGTGAGAGCGCAGACAGCGTCGGAACGCGGCGTTGAGCTAAGCGACAATCCTTCGCTGCCAAGAAAGGACTGACAATCCTTGTTGAGCCGCGACACATATGCGTAGCGCACGCCAAACAGCGTTGCAGCGATGCGGCAGATCGCATCGAGCTGCAGGTCGCGCGGTTGATTGGAAAGATGTGCGTGGGTGCAAGAAACTGAGGACTCAAGAGAAAGCGCGTGCATCGAAACCTCGACACGAATTAATCGCACGAACATATCGCATCATATGTTAACAACCCATTTTCTTGATAAGAATTTATAATGTAAATAGCTCGGATATTGGGCGTCGACACAAGTTGCTGCGCCATGGAAGGGCGTCCCATCAAGGCGTCATCTGCGACGAATTAACTCACTATCCTCGGCCAATCGTTCGCTTCGCCTGTAGCGTCTGCCTACGGGCTCAGTCGGCCGCGACCTGCATGACCGGATTGGGTTGGAAGCAGTCCCCGAACGTCGAACCGAAGGATTAGCGCAGGCGAGGTGGCTTCATCTTTTGAGATGCGCGCCTCGCTTCATGACACCGACTTGGGGAGCTATCGGTCGAAGAGCTTGCGCGTCTAGGGCCACCACCATGCGACAACGGTGATCATGGTGATCACGAAGGTCGAGCTGATCGCAATGGAGAGGCTGAGACGTGTCCGTCGAGGGATCATCGCCTCGTTGTAAGGCCCGTCAGACGAATGGTGGTGTCGGATGATGCCGCGGTTAGGGCGCTCACCCCATCACCGGCCGCGCGAGCAGGACCGCCGTGCGCGCCATGCTGCGCCTGAATCGTTCGATGCGGCCGGGATCGGCCAGGGCCGCAGCCGAGGGCCGATGCGCCTTCACAGCGGCGGCGAGGGCGAACTGGTAGCCGTCGCCGCACGCCTGCGCGCGGCATCGAGCAATCCGAATGCCGGACCCCGGCTCTCAAGCCCCGCGGGCTCGACAGGCTCATCCGGCAGAGGGCCGTTCGATGGCGCGTGCGGAAACACACGCGCACCCTGGCATGCCACATGCTATCCAACGGCCGAGCCGCTTCGGTGGCGTTTCCTCCCAGGAATCGACTTAAAGCCCGCCCGGTTCGCCGCGGCGGGCATTTTCGTCCTGGGCGCGGCCGCTACGCCGCGTATCCGTGTGGACCTGTCTCCGGTTTGTTCCGAATTTTCGTGAATCGCACGGTATGCGATGCACTTTGTTCATGATCCAAGCACGATCCATTCTCGGCTTGAGCCGCGAATATGATGGAGATCAAATTCTTCCACTGTCGCGGCGCGCCTGGTGCATGAGGCGCTCGCCATGCTCCGTGATGACGAGCAGGCGCTTGGTTGGATCGAGCGTCGCGAGGCCCCGGCGTTGGAGGGCGCTCGCATCGCAATCGCTGAACTCTTTCTGCGAGCGCCCGGCAAGGCGGCGCAACAGTCGAGCTTCGGCCAATGAAAGGCTCAGGTGGCTCACGCATTCCTCCCCAAACCAGTATGTCTGCCTGGGCCTAGTGATAACGTTATTCGGCGTGACGACCGTGTGCTAGAACACGAACTACGCAGGAGGGAGGATCCGGAGAGGAATTTGCCCCGCCTTCCTCTGCGGACGGCAAGACACCTGCGCCGTGGCGCGTCGATCGGTCGCCCGTCGCCAAGCTTCTATCGGGTGGCGTGCCGGCGCGGGCCGCGACGTCAGCGCCGGTCGCTCCGGAGATGCCTGGGCGCCTCCTCCGCTTCGATCCGGGATGTCACGGCCGCCGGGCCCCGCGGCGGGAACGGGAGCACGGAGGCGCTCGGCGGCCCGTCGTCGGACGCGGGGGGCGCCTCGCCCGCGCGGCGCCTGTCCGCCACGCGCCGCAGAAGGCGCATCTTCAGGGCCGGTCGGTAATTCCGACGCTCCAGCCAAGCCAGAGATCGCTTCGTTCGCCGCATCGCCTGTCCCGTCGATCGCCGTGCCTGCATGGGGGCGCATAGGGTTAGGAGGGCGATGGGGCCGGCGTCATACGTCAGATGAGGTATGCCCGGCCTAGACCTGCAGGAAATTGCAGGCGCTCCGCGCGACACGGCGTCCGCTTCAGTGACAGAGGCCGCGGAGCGCGGATCCGGGACCCTTGAGCCGGGCCGTTCGACCTGGCCGATTCGGTTTGGCCCCTTCGACGGAGCCGGCTCGGCCTTCGAACCCGTCGCCGCAGGCCTCGCATCCGGGCCGGCCGGACCGTGGGGTGGCGGCAGCGCCGACAACGCCAGGTGGTCGCAAGGCCGCGCCGCGGCGCGCCGAACGGGGGCCCGCCCGGAACCAGGGCGCGCCACCAAACCGCGCAACCTTGCGGGCGATCGAGGCTTTTCGCGCTCAGACCGACGAGGGCGAGCAAGAATTTCCGTGCGCACCGGGATGATTCTCGTGCCTATGACCGCATTCATGGCTTGAGCTTCGGCGCGGGATGTGAGCGCAAATATCATTCACATCTTGGAGCGGGCGATGAGCGACACCGGCAAAGCGATCCATATCGATCAGGTCGAGATGACGGCGGAGATCGTCTCGGCCTACGTGGTCCGAAATCACGTTCAGGTCGCCGAATTGCCGGCGCTGATCGGCACCGTCCATGACGCCCTCACCAGCCTCGGCAAGCCGGCGGAGACACCCGAGGCGGCCGTCGCGAAGCCGACGCCCGCCCAGATCCGCAAGAGCATCACCCGGGAAGGCCTGATCAGCTTCATCGACGGAAAGAGCTACAAGACCCTGAAGCGCCATCTGGCCGGCCATGGGCTCGACCCGCAATCCTACCGCGAGCGCTTCGGCCTTCCGCCCGATTACCCTATGACGGCGGCGAGCTATTCCGAGCAGCGCTCCGCCCTGGCGCGCAGCCTCGGCCTGGGCCGGAAGGCCGAGGCTGCGCCCGTGGCGCCCGAGCCGGCGCCTGCGCCCCCCGAAGCACCCGCGCCGAAGCCGCGCAGGCGCCGCAAGACGGCTTAGAGCCTCACACGAAACTCCCGACGACCGGGAGATCTCCCTCTGGCCATGACGGCGCAGCGGGCGTTTTGCGAGAGGCTCTTGGGCCGCCGGCTGAGCCCGGCAGGGTGGGCGCTGGCCGGGATGTGAGCGGTCAGGCCCGCTCGCGCGTGGCGCTCAGACGGATCTCCCGGGAGATCCGGGCCCGGGCATCGCTGTAGGCCGGCGCAACCATCGGGTAGTCGCGGGGCAGGCCCCATTTCCGGCGATAGGCCTCCGGCGTAAGCCCGCGCGTCGTCAGGTGCCGGCGCAGGACCTTGTAAGCCTTGCCGTCCTCGAAGCTGATCAGGACGTCGTTGCGGATCGATGCCTTGATCTGGGCCGCGGTCGGCTTCTCCACCACGGGGGCCGCCCGGCCGCTCAGCCCGATCAGGGCCGCATGCACCTGCCGAAGCAAGTCCGGCATCTGCGCCTGCGGGACGTTGTTCCGCGTCACGTAGGCGGACACGATAGTCGCGGCGAGATCGACCGTGGCGGCACCCGTGCTCATCAAACCTCCCATCGCGTCCTGCCGGATCGTGAAAATACAACCATGGGTAGTAATGCCCAATGGTTACCTCTTTTACAAGGTGCATCGCGCGGTGGGAGGCCGCCGCGTTCCGGGGCGAGACCGCAGGCTCAGCCTCGATGCGGATCCGAACCTGCTCTATGGGAGGCATGGCAGTGGCCGCGTCGGTGACCGGCCGGAATGGCGAGCGATCCGATGCCCGTGACGATCCATCCCGTCCCCGATCCCCTCACCGAGGCCGAGATCGCGCCCTGGCGCGCGGTGCCGGTCGCGGTGGCGGTCGACCTCGCCCGGGATGCCGGGCAGATCGACCCCGCCCTGCGCCCGCTCAACCCGCCGGGCCGGCAGCCACGCCTGTTCGGCCGGGCGGTGACCGCGCTCTGCGAGCCGCCGGATTTCGGCGCGGTGCTGCACGCGCTGGAGCGGATCGCGCCGGGCGACGTGCTCGTCATCGCGGCCGGAGGCCATGCCGAGACGGCGATGCTGGGCGAGATCGTCGGCGGGCATCTGCGCCGCCGCGGCGGGGTCGGCGTCGTCTGCGACGGGGCGGTGCGCGACGTCGGCACGCTCGCCGGCTGGACGGACCTGCCGGTCTTCACGCGGGCGATCACCCCGCGCGGACCGGCCGGGGCGGCCCGCGGCGCGGTCAACCTCCCCGTGGTCGCGGGCGGCTGCCGCGTCGCGCCCGGCGACCTGATCATCGGCGACGATGACGGGCTCGTGGCGCTCACGCCCGCCACGGTGCGGACGCGCCTCGGCGACGCGCAGGCCAAGCTCGCCCGCGAGACGCAGTGGGAGGCGGACCTCGCCGCCGGCCGCCCCGTCTCCGAAATCTTCGGGATCGAGCCGGCGGTCCCGGCCGGCACCTGAGGTCACCCGGGATCCCAAAGGGTTCACCCCTTTGGCCGGGTGTCGGGGCGGAGCCCTGACGGGCAGTCTCAGGGCTCCGCCCTGGACCCGCGAGAGGGGTGACCCCTCTCGACACCCGGATTCAGGGTGCCTTGCAGCCCATCGCGTCGGCGGCCTCGGTGACGCTCAGCGCCCGCTCGCGCACCTGGCGCGACAGGCCGGGCCGCTCGGAGACGGCGGCCGCCTCGCGCTTCAGGGCGGCGTCGCAGGCGCAGGAGCGGTAGCCGGCCGCGTCGTAGCAGGCATCGTGGCGCATGCAGGCGGCATCGAGATCGTCGGTGGGGGCCAGGCCCTCGCCCTGCTGGCCGGACCCGCAATAACGGCCGTGGAACAGCGCCTTGCCGGCGAGCACCGCGGAGAGGTCGGCCTTCGGCAGGGGCGCCTCCTCCGGCTGACCGCTCGGATTGAGGTCGTTGACCGGGCCGCCCGACTTCGCCGCCGAGCCGCGCAGGGCCTTCGGGATGCCGGAGCGCGGGCCCGGCTCGCCCAAGGACTCGCCCGTGCGGGAATTCGGGTCGGCGATGTCGGGCAGCGGCGGGGGCGGCCCGGGCCGCGGCTCCTCGACCACGGTCTCCGCCTCGGGCGGCGGCGCGCTCTCGACCGCCTGTGCCAGCGCGCCCTGGACCGGGCCGAGCCAGAGCGCGAGGAGAAGGATGGGAAGAGATCGGATCACGGGCGGCTTCCGGTGCTGAATCGCTGCCGGAAACGGCGGGCCGCGCCGCAGCGTTCCGCCCGCCTCAGGGCTGAGGCGCCGCCGGCTGGTTCGGATCGGTGAGCTGGATGGTCCAGCTCTTCTGCTCGCCCGTATCGACCTCGAAGAAGCCGTTGCGGTCGAAGCCGCGGGCGAGGCAATCCTCGACGCCGCGGATGGTGAACTCGGAATCGCGGGTGCACATCATCGAGCGGCCACTCCACTCGCCGCCGCGCGTGTAGTCCACCGCGAACACGTAGTAGAACCGCGCCGCGAGCGCGCCCCGAAGCAGGGTCTCGCAGGCCTTGGGCGAGAGGTCCCACCAGCCCTCCGTGACCCAGCCCTGCGGGTCACGGTAGCCGAGCGAGACGCCGACCTTGCTCGGCGTGAGGTTGCACAGGCGCAAATCCGCCCGGGCCGGGGCGGCGGCCACCAGGACCGCCGCGCCGACGAGGAGCGCCGCGGAGCCGCGACGCACGATCCGGACGAGATCAGCCGACGAGGATGATGCGGCAGTCGTTGACATTGGTGCGGGTGGGGCCTGGACGGACGAGATCGCCGATGGTCTCGAAGAAGCGCGTGGAGTCGTTGTCGGCGAGCATCGCGGCCGGATCGAGGCCGGCGGCCCGCGCCCGCTCCAGCGTCGTCTCGTCGACGAGGCCGCCGGCCGGGTCGGTCGCCTCGCCGCGCCCGCCATCGGTGCCGTCCGTGTCCGCGGCGATGCCGCGGATGCCGGGCTCGGCCCCGAGCGCGATGGCGAGCGCCAGGGCGTATTCCTGGTTCGGACCGCCATGGCCCTCGCCGCGGATGGTGACGGTGAGCTCGCCGCCCGAGATCAGCGCCACCTTGCGGCCTTCCGCCTTGGCGCGCTTGGCCAGCTCCGCGTGCTCGGCGGCGACCTCGCGGGCCTCGCCCTCGAGGTCCGAGCCCAGCATCACCGGCTCGTAGCCGGCTTCCGCGGCCGCCGCGGCCGCGGCCTCGAGCGCGTCGATCGGCCTCGCGATGATGCGGTACTCGGCCCGGGCGAAGGCCGGGTCGCCGGCCTTCGGGGTCTCGTTGTTGGGGTCGTTCAGAAGGCGCTGCGCCGCCTCGGGCAGGGGGATGCCGCGGCGCTCGCAGATGGCGCGGGCCTGGTCGAGGGTCGACGGGTCCGGCACGGTCGGCCCCGAGGCGATCACCGCCGGATCGTCGAAGGGCACGTCGGAGATCGCGAGCGTCAGGATCGAGCGGGCGTTGCGCGCCGCGAGCGCGAGGCGCCCGCCCTTGATGCGCGAGAGGTGCTTGCGCACCGTGTTGATCTCGCCGATCGGCGCGCCGGAGCGCAGCATCGCCCGGGTGATCGCCTGCTTCTCCGCCAGCGTCAGGTCGCCGGCCGGGGCGATCCAGTTGGCCGAGCCGCCGCCGGAGAGGAGCACCAGCACCTCGTCGTCCGGCCCCGCCTCGCTCGCGATGCGCAGGGCCTCCTTCGTCGCCGCGATGCCGGCCTCGTCCGGAACCGGATGCCCGGCCTCGACCATGTGGATGCCGGGCGCCTCCTGCCCGTAGCCGTGCCGGGCCACCGCGAGGCCGAGGATGCGCGCCTCCGGCACGCCGTGCTCCTCGCGGTAGAACCTGCTCGCCACCGCGGCCATGCTGCCCCCGGCCTTGCCGGCGCCGAGGATGATCAGCCGGCCGGCGGGGGGCGGCGGCAGGTGGGCGCGCAGGCACTTCTCCGGATGGGCCGCGGCAATCCCGGCGGCGAGGAAGCGGTCGAGGAGGGTGCGGGCCTCGCGGATTGCGGGATCGGTGGCGGCGGTCATGGGGCTCCTCGCGTGGGTTCCGTTTCCTCTCGTGCGGTCCTCGCCTCCGGGGCGGGGCGACGGGCCGTTTTCTTGCCGTGAGCGCACGATCCTTGATACGTGCTTGCCCGACCCCGCCGCGCGCGGCAAGGCTTATGCGCGGCCCCGACCTCGAAGACACGCAAGCGGTCCCGTGAACGCCCCCGCACGTCCCGACAGCCCTCCCGCCCATCCCGTCGAGATCCTGCCCGGCGACCCGGCCTGCGGCCTGATCCTCGCCTGCGACCACGCCTCGAACCACGTGCCGCCGGACATCGACCTCGGGGTGGCGGAGACCGAGTTCGGCCGGCACATCGCCTACGATATCGGCGCGGCCGGGGTGACGCGCGCGCTCGCGGCGCATCTGAACGCGCCCGCGATCCTCACGAACTTCTCGCGCCTCATCATCGACCCGAACCGCGGCCGCGCCGACCCGACCCTGGTGATGCGCCTCTCGGACGGCGCCGTGGTGCCGGGCAACGCCCGCATCGACGCGGCCGGCAAGGCGGCGCGCATCGCCCGGTTCTACGAGCCCTTCGACCGCGCGATCGACGCCGCCGTCGCGGCGGCGCAGGCGGCCGGCGTCACGCCGATGCTGGTGACGATCCACAGCTTCACGCCCTACTGGCGGGGCGTGGCGCGGCCCTGGCAGGTCGGCATCCTCTACGACCGCGACGAGCGCCTGGTCCGGCCGCTGATCGCGGCGCTCGAGGCCGATCCGGCGGGGCTGACGGTCGGCGACAACGAGCCCTATGGCGGCGGCCTGCCCGGCGACACGATCGACCGCCACGCCACGGCGCGCGGCCTGCCGAACGCGCTGGTCGAGATCCGCCAGGATCTGATCGCCGGGGCACAGGGCCAGGCGGATTGGGCGGAACGCTTCGCCCGGGCCCTGCGCCCGCTGATGCCGGCCCGCGCGTGACGGAGGGCGCTTGACGGCGGGCGCCGCGCCGCCGACCTGAGGCGGGCCCCCCTACGCACGCGGAGCGAGCCCATGGACCGGATCAAGCCCGAGATCGACGCGCAGACCCAGACCGAGCTGGAGGCCGCCGTCTTCCGCCGCCTCGTCAGCCATCTGCGCAACCGCACGGACGTGCAGAACATCGACCTGATGAATCTCGCCGGCTTCTGCCGCAACTGCCTCTCGAACTGGCTGAAGGACGCGGCCGACGGGCGCGGCATCGCGCTCAGCAAGGATGAGAGCCGCGAGCACGTCTACGGCATGCCCTACGAGACCTGGAAGGCGACCCACCAGACCGAGGCGAGCCCGGCCCAGCAGGCGGCCTTCGCCAAGGCCGCGCCCGAACCGCACGGCTCCTGATCCCGCGCCGGCCCGAGCGAGGGCGCCGTCCGCCATCCCGACGGGTGCGACCGGAGGTCGTCGGAGGCGCCGCGGCCCTGCAAGCTTCCGGTAACTGCGCTGCACTACCACTCGGGGCGAGGGCGCGGGGCTCCGCGAGCCCGCCCGCCGCATCGAGGATGCGGCCGCCTCCCGGAGGCGGCCGCCCACAGGGTCACGAGGAAGCCCATGAACGCACACTCCATGCCGAAAGCGCCCGACGTCTCCTCGTCGGAAGGCGTGGCAGCCGACGAGCTTCGGCAGTTCATCGAGAGAATCGAACGGCTCAACGAGGAGGCCGAGGGCCTCAAGAGCGATATTCGCGATGTGTTCGCCGAGCTCAAGGGCCGCGGTTTCGACGCGAAGGCCGTCCGCGCGATCCTGAAGATCAGAAAGCAGGACCATTCGGAGCGGCAGGAGCAGGAAGCCATCCTGGAGCTCTACATGCAGGCGCTCGGCATGGTGTGAGGGAAGCCTTCGGACCGGCCGGCGGCCACTCGCGCCGCCCCGGACATCCCGAGCGTCGGGGCTTGCCGACGGGACAGACGGACATGGTGCGCCTCAACGAGATCCGGACCGGCGAGAAGGCCGTGGATGCGCCGGCGCCGCAGGATGCCGGGCTCCGGTTCATCGGACGCATCCGGACGCCCTGGTCCGACCGCCTCGTCTGCCCGCGACAGGGCCGCCTCGACGGGCCGCTCTGCCGGATCGAGGTCTTCGAGCCCTGGGTGGCCGCCCTCGACGGCATCGAGGCCTATGCGCGCCTCGAGGTGCTCTACTGGCTGCACGCCTCGCGCCGGGATCTGGTGCATCAGTGTCCGGCCAGCGATGGCCGGGTGCACGGCACCTTCGCGCTGCGCTCGCCCGTGCGGCCCAATCCGATCGGCACGACGGTCGCCGCGCTCGTCGGCCGCGAGGACGCCGTGCTGCTTGTGCGCGGCCTCGACTGCCTCGACGGCACGCCGCTCCTCGATCTGAAGCCGGACCGCAGCCTGTTCACGCCGATCGCCCCGGCCCAGCCCGGCGACTTCGAGACCGACGCCTGACCGGAGGCCATCGCCCTGACCGAGCGCGCGTCGCGGCGACGCCCGCCGCGCTTCCGATCGGACGACCGCGATCATGACGTCGGACGCCTTGATCACGGCCTCAATCGAGCAGGGCGACGGTCTTCACGGCGGCAAAGACGGGCAGGCCCGGCCTCACCCCCATCTCGGCGAGCGAGCGCCGGGTCAGGCGCACGACGAGGGACGCGTCCCCGCATTCGACGCGCAGCTCGGCGGTCGGATCCTCGGGCACCTGCGCCCCCATCTCCGCCACGACCCCGGCGAGGATGTTGAGCGCGCTCGTCCCCTCCGGCCGCGTCAGGCTCAGAGTGACGTCGCGCGCCGAGACGCGGAGACGCAGGCGCGCGCCCACCGGACGGTCGAGGAGCGGCACGTGCAGCGGGCCGGCGGCGGTCGACAGCCGCGTCAGCGCGTAGGCCGGATCATGCGCCTCGATCCGCGCCGCCAGCACCGCGCCGGCCTCGCGTGCGCCGCGCAAGGGGGCCACGTCGAGCCGCGCCGTCACCGCATCGACCGACCCCGAAGCGACGACGCGGCCCTCCTCCAGCACCACGATGCGGTCGGCGAGCCGCGTCACCTCGGCGAGGGCGTGCGAGACGTAGACGATCGGCACCCGCCCGAGATCGCGCAGACGCTCCAGGAAGGGCAGGATCTCGGCCTTGCGGGCCTCGTCCAGAGCCGCCAGCGGCTCGTCCATCAGCAGGAGCCGAGGCCGCGCCAGCAGCGCCCGGCCGATCGCCACCCGCTGGCGCTCGCCCCCCGATAGGCCCGCCGGGCGCCGCCCGAGCAGGGGCGCGATCCCGAGGAGCTCCACCACCGCGTCGAAGCCGATTCCGTCCGAGACCTGCGCGAGGCGGCGCCCGAACAGCAGGTTGCCCCGCACATTGAGATGCGGGAACAGCCGGCTCTCCTGGAAGACGTAGCCGATGCGCCGCCGGTGCGGCGGCACGAAGCGCCGCGCCTCCGTGTCGAGCAGCGTCTCGCCGTCGAGGACGACCCGGCCGCGATCGGGCCGCACCAGGCCGCCGACCACGTTGACGAGCGTCGTCTTGCCCGAGCCCGAGCGCCCGAACAGGGCGGTGACGCCGCCCTCCGCCGCGAAGGCGGCCTCCAGCCGGAAGGCGCCCTGGCGGTGCGCGACGGCGACGGAGAGGCCGCCTCCGGACCCGGCCTCGCTCATGCCGCCAGCCGCCGGGCGACGCCGCGGGCCATGAGCTCCGAGAGCACGAGCGCCACCATCGAGACGGCGATCGAGATCAGGGTCAGGCGCATCGCCCCGGCCTCGCCGCCGGGCACCTGGGTCAGGGTGTAGATGGCCGAGGGCAGGGTCTGGGTCTCGCCGGGGATGTTCGAGACGAAGGTGATGGTGGCGCCGAACTCGCCCATCGCCTTGGCGAAGCAGAGCACGAGGCCGGCCAGGATGCCCGGCAGGATCAGGGGCAGGGTGACGCGGGTGAAGACCTGGACCGGGTTCGCCCCGAGGGTCGCGGCCGCCTGCTCGAGCTTGGAATCCACCGCCTCGATCGACAGGCGGATGGCGCGCACCAAGAGGGGAAAGCCCATCACCGCGCAGGCCAGAGCCGCCCCCGTCCAGCGGAAGGCGAAGACGATGCCGATCTCCGCGAGCAGGCTGCCCACCGGCCCGCGCCGCCCGAAGGCGAGGAGCAGGAGGTAGCCGGTCACCACCGGCGGCAGCACCAGGGGCAGGTGCACGAGCATGTCGAGGACCGTCTTGCCCCAGAAGCGGCCGCGGGCGAGGAGGTAGGCCACCGCGAGCCCGAGCGGCAGGCTCGCCAGCGTGCCGGTGGTGGCCACCAGCAGGCTGAGGCGCAGGGCCTGCCACTCCTCCGGCGTCAGCCAGCCCGTCACTGCGCGGCGGTGGCCGCGCGGTTCAGCACCGTGAAGCCCTGTTTCTCGAAGGCGGCTTTCGCCACCGGCCCGCGCAGATAGGCGAGCAGGCCCGCCGCTTCGGGGTTGGCCGAGTCCTTGGTGATCGCCACCGGATAGACGATCGGCGGATGGCTGTCGGCCGGGAAGGTGGCGACGATCCGGACATTGGCATCCGCCGCGGCGTCGGTGGCGTAGACGATGCCGAGCGGCGCCTCGCCGCGCGAGACGAGGAGCAGGGCGGCGCGCACGCTCTCCGCCTGCGCGACCTTGTTCTTCACCCCCGCCCAGCCGCCGAGCTTCTCGAGCGCCGCCTTGCCGTACTTGCCGGCCGGCACCGCCTCGACATTGCCCATGGCGAGCTTGCCCGACCCGAGCGCGGTCGCGAGGTCGAGGCCGGGACCCATCTTGACCGCGACCGTCGAGTCCTTCGGGGCGATCAGCACGATGCTGTTGGCGAGCAGGCTCACCCGCGTGTCGGGACGGATGAGGTCCTTCCTGGCGAGATAGTCCATCCAGTCGAGGTCGGCCGAGAAGAACAGGTCGGCGGGCGCGCCCTGCTCGATCTGCTTGGCCAGGGTGTTGGAGGCCGCGTAGGAGACCTTCGGGGCCGGCTTGCCCGCCTTGGCATAGGAGCCGGCGATGTCGTCGAGCGCGTTCTTCAGGCTGGCGGCGGCGAAGACCGTCGGCGCGTCTGCCGCCCGCACCGGGACCGCCCCCAGGAGAGCGGAGGCGACGAGGCCGGCGAGCAGACCGGCGCGGCTGAGCTTGCGCATGCGGATACGATCCTTCGGGATGCGGCGGGACAGGGTTTAGGCGGCTTTGGGCAGGCTCGCCATGTCGATGACGGAGCAATCGTTCAGGTCGCGCTTCAGCATGCGGCCGTCGGCGGTCTCGACGTCGGCGGGCCCCGGATCGCGGCGCTCGACCGTGACAGGCGCGAACGGCGTCCCGGCGTTCGGGGTGCCGGAGCCGGTCAACATGCGCGCGTCTCCCTGCAGCGGCTTCCCTCGGACGCGATATATACAGATGGATATATCCCTCGACCAGGGCTTTTTCGGCTATGTCCGCTGACGGCGCGCCGCCCGAGCGCGCGTCAGTCCAGCGGGATGGTCCGGACAGGACCAGAGACGGGCTGAGGAGGCAGAGGTGGGGGCAGCGAAGACGGTCGCGGGCCAGAGTACCGAGATGCCGGAGATCGCGGAGGCGCTCGGCCGGATGGAGGCGCTGCTGCGCGCGGTCGGCACGGAGCCTCTCGCCCTCGACGAGGCCGTCGGCCGCGTCTGCGCCGGCACGCTGGCGGCCCGCCTCGACGCGCCCCCCTTCGCCGTTGCCGCCATGGACGGCTACGCCCTGCGATGGGCCGATGCCGACGGGCCCCTGCGCTGCCGCGGCGTGGCGCGCGCCGGCGATCCCGTCGGCGCGCCGGTCCTGCCGGGCACCTGCCGCCGGATCTTCACCGGCGCGCCGGTGCCGCCGGGAGCCGACACGGTCGTCGTACAGGAACTGGCCGAGGTCGCGGGCGAGCAGGTGCGCATCCTGGCGGGCGCCGAGGCGCGCCGCCATATCCGGCCGGCCGGCAGCAATCTGCGCGCGGGCGATCCGGTCGTGCAGCCCGGGATCCGGCTGACCGCCCGGCATGTCGGCCTCATCGCCGCGGCCGGGCACGGTGAGGTCGTGGTCCATCGCCGGCCCCGCGTCGCCATCCTCTCCACGGGCAACGAGTTGTCGGACCGCTTCGCGGCGGACCGGGCCACGCAGATCCTCGACACGAACCGCCCGACCCTGAAGGCGCTGGTCCGGGCCTGGGGCGGCGTGCCGCTCGATCTCGGCATCGTGCCAGACGAACCCGGCGCCCTCTCCGCCACGCTGGCGCGGGCGCTCGGCGCGGGCGATGTCGATCTCCTGGTGAGCTCGGGCGGGGCGTCGGTGGGCGAGTTCGACTATGTGGGCCCGAGCCTGACGGCCCTCGGCTTCGAGCCGGCCTTCCGCAAGGTCCGCATGCGGCCCGGCAAGGCGACCCTGTTCGGGCGGATCGACGGCCTGCCGGTGCTCGGCCTGCCCGGGAACGCGGTGGCCGCCCTCGTCAGCGCCCTGATCTTCCTGAGACCGGCCCTGTCGCTGCTGGCGGGTGCAGGGCGGGCGGCGCTGCCCGAGGAGCAGGCCGTCCTCGCGACGCCCCTCCCGGCGACGGGCCCGCGCACCACAATCCTGCGCGGGCATCTCGGCCGGGGCGCGAATGGCGGCCCGACCTTCGCGGCGCTCGCGGACCAGGACAACGCCATGCTCTCCGGCCTGGCGGCGGCCGACGCCCTCGCGCTGCGCCCGGCCGACGCCCCGCCCGCCAGGACCGGCGAGCCGGTCGCCATCGTGCGTTTCGACCGGGCGCCCGGCTTCTGACGGGAAGGCCGCCGCTCCGTTCCTGGCAGGTCCGACGGCTGGATCCCATCGCGACGGCACGCGCTTGCCGGGCGGGGCCGCGGACAGGGTGGCTTGCGTCACGGTGCAGGTCTCGGTCGCGCGCGAAGCACCGCTCCCGGACGCGTGACGAAGCCGGAGAGGAGGCGGACCAGCATGGTCATCTTGTCCACCTCCACGCCGCCGAACGCGTCCGGCCTGGACAAAATGTCCCTCCACGCAGAACGGCACGCCCATATAAACACCTGATCTAGAACATAGAATTTGAATTCCGACCGCTGGCTCGGACATTGCTCAGGCTCCTGCGAAGCGCGGCGGAGACCGCGCCTCAAGGACGTGGCTTAGGAGGATTCATGTCCGCCAGCATCGCAGCCGAACCCGGCTTCTTCAGTCGCGAGCGAACGATCGCCGCGCCGACCTTCAATCGCTGGCTGGTGCCGCCGGCGGCCCTCGCGATCCATCTCTGCATCGGCATGGCCTATGGCTTCAGCGTCTTCTGGCTGCCGCTCTCGCGCGCGGTCGGGATCACCCAGCCCGTGGCCTGCCCGGCGGAGATGGGCTTCCTCGCCGGGCTCGTCGCGACGGGCTGCGACTGGAAGATCAGCCAGCTCGGCTGGATGTACACGCTGTTCTTCGTCCTGCTCGGCTGCTCGGCGGCGGTCTGGGGCGGCTGGCTCGAGCGCGCCGGGCCCCGCAAGGCCGGCCTGGTCTCGGCCATCTGCTGGTGCGGCGGCCTGCTGATCTCGGCGCTCGGGGTCTACCTGCATCAGCTCTGGATGCTCTGGCTCGGCTCCGGCGTCATCGGCGGGATCGGGCTCGGCCTCGGCTACATCTCGCCGGTCTCGACCCTGATCAAATGGTTTCCCGACCGGCGCGGCATGGCCACCGGCATGGCGATCATGGGCTTCGGCGGCGGCGCGATGATCGGCGCCCCGCTCGCCGACTGGCTGATGCGCCAGTTCGCGACCCCGACCTCCGTCGGGGTCTGGCAGACCTTCGTGGCGATGGCGGCGATCTACGCCGTGTTCATGGTGGCGGGCGCGCTCGGCTACCGGGTCCCGCGGGAGGGCTGGAAGCCGGCGGGCTGGACGCCGCCCGCGGTGAACCGGAACGCGATGGTCTCGTCGCAGAACGTCGATCTCGACGTGGCGACGCGCACCCCGCAATTCTGGCTGATCTGGGCCGCGCTCTGCCTCAACGTGTCGGCCGGCATCGGCGTCATCGGCATGGCCTCGCCGATGCTGCAGGAGATGTTCGGCGGCCGGCTGCTCGGGCTCGACATCCCCTTCGGCCAGCTCGACGCCGCGCAGAAGGCGCAGATCGCCGCCATCGCGGCGGGCTTCACCGGGCTGCTCAGCCTGTGCAACATCGGTGGGCGCTTCCTGTGGGCGACCTCCTCGGACAGGCTCGGCCGCAAGCTCACCTTCGCGATCTTCTTCCTGCTCGGCATCGTGCTCTACGCGGCGGTGCCGACCCTCGCGGGCCTCGGCACGACGCTGTTCTTCGTGCTCGCCATGGGCGTCATCATCTCAATGTATGGCGGCGGCTTCGCGACGGTGCCGGCCTACCTCGCCGACATGTTCGGGACGAAGATGGTCGGCGCGATCCACGGCCGGCTGCTCACCGCCTGGGCGACCGCCGGCATCCTCGGGCCGGTGCTCGTGAACTACCTGCGCGAGTACCAGCTCGCCGCGGGCCTGCCCAACGCCCAGGCCTACAACCAGACCATGTACATCCTGGCCGGCCTGCTGGTGCTGGGCCTGATCTGCAACCTCTTGGTCCGCCCGGTCGCGGCGCGCCACCACATGGCGGAGGAGACGACGCCGCTGCAGGCCCGTCCGGAGGCGCAGGTCTCGCGCGCCGCCACGCCGACGGCCGAGCGCACCGCCGCGCCCGCCCTCGTCCTGCTGGCCTGGGCCGCGGTCGGCGTTCCGCTCGCGGCCGGCGTGCTGATCACGCTGCAGAAGGCGGCGATCCTGTTGCATTGACAGCCGCGTGCAACCCGTCGGCCTCCGGCCGGCGGGTCCGCGCATCGCCAGCGGGGCGGGCTTCCTCTAAGCAGACTCGGATCGCGAGTCTGCTCGCGGCGGCCCCTCCCGCTGGACCGATCACGGTTCCATGACCCATGGCCTCGGCGCAACGGACGATCCCAGTGCTTCCGGCGACCCCTGGCTCGCCCAGGCGCAGATCCTCGTCGTCGATGACGAGCCGGGCATGCGCAACTTCCTCCTCCGCACGCTCGCGCCGCGCTGCGCCCGGGTCGAGGCGGTCGGCGACACCGTCGCCGCCGGGCGGCTTCTCGAGACGAGCCGGTTCGACCTCATCATCCTCGACAACATCCTGGGCGGCCGCACGGGGCTCGCCTGGCTCGCGGACCTGCGCCGCGACGGCCTGTTCACGGACGTGATCCTGATCACCGCCTTCGCGGATCTGGAGACCGCGATCGAGGCCCTGCGGGCGGGCGCGGCCGATTTCGTGCTCAAGCCGTTCCGCACCAAGCAGATCCTCAACGCCGTGGTGCGCTGCCTCGACCGGGCGGCCCTGCGGCGGGAGAACTTCGTCCTCCGCCGCCAGTTCGGGACGGTGGCGCAGTCGCAGGCCGTCGACCGCATCGTCGGCACCTCGCCGCAGATGGTCCGCACCCGCGATCTGGTCGTGCGCGCCGCGGCGACGCGCAGCACGGTGCTGATCACCGGCGAATCGGGCACCGCCAAGGAGATCACGGCGCGCGCCCTGCACGAGCAATCCCTCTTCGCCGACCGGCCGTTCGTGCCGGTGAATTGCGGGGCGATCGCCGCCGACATCATCGAGAGCGAGCTGTTCGGCCACGTGAAGGGCGCCTTCACCAGCGCCGCCTCCTCCCGCGAGGGCCTGTTCTTCTACGCCCAGGGCGGCACGCTCTTCCTCGACGAGATCGCCGAGTTGCCGCTTCCCATGCAGGCGAAGCTCCTGCGGGTGATCGAGGATCGCAAGGTCCGCCCCGTGGGCTCGGACCGCGAGATCCCGATCGACGTCCGCCTGGTGGCGGCGACGAACGCCGATCTCGCCGCCCGCGTCGCCGCCGGCCAGTTCCGGGCCGACCTCTTCTACCGGCTCGACGTCGTCCGCATCCACCTGCCGCCGCTGCGCGAGCGGGTCGAGGATATCGAGCCCCTCGCGCGGATGTTCATGGACCAGCTCTCGGTCCAGCTCGGCCTGCCGCCGCTGCCGATCTCCTCGAGCGTGCTGCAGCGTTTCGAGGCCTATCCGTGGCCGGGCAACGCCCGGGAACTGCGCAACCGCATCGAGCGCGCCCTGATCCTCGGCACCTTCGGAGAGCCCGGTTCCGGCGCGCCCGCGGAGCAGCGGACCGACGACCTCGCCGAGGTCGAGAAGCGCCATATCCTGCGGGTGCTCGCCGCCTCCGACGGCAACCGGGCCGAGGCCGCGCGGCGGCTCGGCGTCTCGCGCAAGACCCTCGACCGCAAATGCGCGGACTGGAATGCCGAGCCCGCCGCCGATCTCTGAGACCGGGTTCGGTCGATCGCATCGGACGCGGTCTCAGAGAGCCCGCGCGGCGTCCGAGCGACCGCGACATCCGCCATCCCGAAGGGATCGATCGGATGGCGCATGAGCCGTCCGCGGGCGGCTGGGGGCGCCGCTCGGTCCGCGTCCGCCTGCTCGCCATCGCGCTGCTGCCGATGGTGGCGGTGCTGCCCGTCGTCCTCGGCTTCGCCCTGTTCTGGTGGCTCGCCCAGTTCGATGCGCTGCTCGTCTCGAAGGCACATGACGACCTGATCATCGCCCGCCAGTATCTCCGCCGCATCATGGAGCAGGGCGACGCGCAGATCGCGGCGCTCGGGCAATCGGCGGCCTTCGCGGAGGCGGCGCGCACGCACGGCCTCGACGCGCTCCTCGAGGCACGCCGGACCGCGCTCGGCCTCGACTTCCTCTACCTGACGGCGCCCGACGGCGCGATCCTGGCCGCCTCGCCCGCGGGAGCGAAGCCGGCAGATCCCGCCCGCTGGCGGGTCGTCGCCACGGCGCTCGGCGGCCGGCCGGAGACCGCGCTCGACATCCTCGATGCCGGAGCGATGAGCGCCCTCTCGCCCGACATGGCGGAGCGGGCCCGCCTCGACCTCGTGCCGACGCCGGCCGCGGCCGAGACCGACCGCACGGTGGAGACGCGCGGCCTCGTCATCCACTCGGCGAGCCCCGCACCGCTCGCCGACGGCCGCAGCGGCGCCCTGGTCGGAGGCTCGCTCCTGAACGGCAATCTCGGCTTCGTCGACACCATCAACGAGCTGATCTACGCCCATGCCGAGCTGCCCGCCGGCAGCCAGGGCACGGCGACGCTGTTCCTCGGCGACGTGCGCGTCGCCACCAACGTGCGCCTGTTCGGCAACCGCCGCGCCCTCGGCACCCGGGTCTCGCGGGAGGTGCGCGACGCCGTGCTGGGCCAGGGCCGCACCTGGCTCGACAGCGCCTTCGTCGTGAACGACCGCTACATCTCGGCCTACGAGCCGGTCGCCGACAGCGCCGGCCGCCGGGTCGGCATGCTCTATGTCGGCTTCCTCGAACGTCCGTTCCGCCTCGCGCGCTGGGCGATGGTGACGGCGGTGCTCGCCGCCTTCGCCGTCGCGGCCATCCTCACGGTGCCGTTCCTGCTCAGGCTCGCCCGGGCGATCTTCGAGCCGCTGGAGCGCATGAACCGCACCATCGCGGCCGTCGATGCCGGCAATCTCGGCGCGCGCACCGGGACCGTTCCCAGCCACGACGAGATCGGGCTGGTGGCGCGCCGCTTCGACGAGTTGCTCGACCGTCTCGAGGCGCGCGATGCGGAACTCCGCGCCTTCGCGCGCGAGCTCGACGCACGGGTCGAGGAGCGCACGCGCCAGCTCGAGGAGACCCGCCGCCAGCTCGTGATGTCGGAGAAGCTCGCCTCGATCGGCGAGATCACGGCCGGCGTCGCCCACGAGATCAACAATCCGATCGCCGTGATCCAGGGCAATCTCGAGGTCGCGCGCGAGGCGCTCGGGCCGGCGGCGGACGAGGTCCGGACCGAGTTCGACCTGATCGACCAGCAGGTCCACCGCGTGAACATGATCGTCACGCGTCTGCTGCAATTCGCCCGGCCGGACGAGTATGCCGGCTATGTCGAGAGCGTCGTCCCGGCCGAGGTCGTCTCGGACTGCCTCGTCCTCGTCCGCCATCTCCTCGAGCGATCGGAGGTCACGATCGAGCGGCAGGATGCGGCGAGCCGCACGGTCGAGGTCAGCCGGACGGAGTTGCAGCAGGTCGTGATCAACCTGATGGTCAACGCCATCCACGCCATGCCGCAGGGCGGCCGGCTCCGGCTGGCGACGAAGGACGCGGACCGCTCCGGCACCGAGGGCGTGGCGATCACGGTGGCCGATACCGGAGTCGGCATCCCGCCGGACCAGTTGCGGAGGATCTTCGACCCCTTCTTCACGACCCGAACGCATGGCGGCACGGGCCTCGGCCTCTCGATCAGCTACACGCTGATGGCCCGTTACGGCGGGGCGATCACCGTCGAGAGCGACGTCGGCCGCGGTTCGGCCTTCACGATCTGGCTCCCGACGCTCCACGCGCTCGGCTGACCGCTCGCCGCGTCATCGCCTGTCCCGTGAGGATCGTGGCGAGGCGGCAGGCGCGGACCATCCCGGCCGGTCGGAGGCGCCCGGTCCCCCATTTCGGATGCCGGTCAGCCGGCGCGCAGATGGTAGGATTCGGGCCCGGCCCGAGACCTGAACGCGTCCGATGCGGATTCTGCTGATCTACTGCCATCCCGTCCCGGAGAGCTATGCCGCGGCCTTGCGCGACGCGGCCCTCCAGGGCCTGCACGCCGCCGGGCACACGGTCGAGATGCGCGACCTCTACGCGGAGGGGTTCGACCCGGTCCTCAGTCCGCAGGAACGACGCGGCTACTACGATCCGGAAACGGGCAGCGACGCGACGGCCCCGCACGTCGCGGCCCTTCGCAGGGCGGACGCCCTGGTCCTCGTCTACCCGACCTGGTGGTTCGGCATGCCCGCCATGCTGAAGGGCTGGATCGACCGCGTCTGGCGGCCCGGCATCGCGTTCCAGCTCGGCGGCCCGGGCGTGCTGCAGCCCCGGCTCACCAACATCCGCCGCATCACGGTCGTCACCACCTACGGCTCACCGCGCTGGCTGCTCTGGCTCGTCGGCTGGCCGGACTGGCGTCTGGTCCGACGCGGCATCCGGCCCTTGTGCGCGCCACGCTGCCGCCTCGACTGGCTCGCCCTGACCAACATGGATGCCTGCACGGCGGATGCGCGGGCGCGCTTCCTCGCGAAGGTGCGCCGACGCCTGGCCGCGCAAGGCTGACGGCGCCCTCCGCGCGGAGTTGCGCGTGCGATCAGCCGTCCGCGACGGTCAGGGCCTCGCCGAGACCGTCCGTCTTGCCCGCCAGACCCGGCACCTCGTCGAGCTGGCGCAGGCTGGTGAACCGGCCGCGCTCCTCCCGGTACCGCACGATCTCGAAGCCGTGCCCCTTCAAGGCGGGGATCGCGTCCAGTTCCTCCGCCGTCGCGGCGTTGAGATCGATCATGCCCCTGGACCCGCCCTGCCTTCGAATCCGCTCCCGGCGGCGCGCGAACGGAACGTGAGGGGCAGGGGCTGGTTCCAGCCTGATCCGCGGGGCGAGCCCGGACCGGTTCAGGGCGCCCGGTAGGCCGATCCATCCTCCGCCCGGGCCGGCTGCGCGACGTAGCGGCCCTTCTCCGGCACCGCGACCCGCTCGAAATCCTGCGCGAGCGCATCGAGGCCGCGGCGCAGATCGGGGCCGCCGAGCGGCCGGCCGTGACCGGTGATCGCGCGCTCCGGCTTCAGCGCCGCGAGGGCGCGCACCGAGTCCGCCGCCGCCGGCCAGTCCACGGTGAGGTACATCGGCGGCCCATGGATCTCCGGCGCCTGGGTGGCGACCGCGTAGGCCGATTCCTGCGCCGTGGTGACGAAGGCGTCCCCCGCGATGAGCGAACCGTCGGAATTCCGCCAGAGCGAGACATGGCCGGGCGTGTGGCCCGGCGTGTGGATCCAGCGCCAGCCGGGCAGCGGCGGCACGCTGCCGTCCTCCGGCAGGATCCGCAAGCGGTCCGAGACGTTCACGGGGCTCGTCGGATAGAGGGGCGAGATCCGCGCCATCAGGCCGCCGCCGACGCTCGGATCGGGGGCCGGATAGGCCGCGCTGCCATCGAGATAGGGCCGCTCCAGCGCGTGCGCCCAGACCGGGGCGTCCCATTCCGCGGCGAGATCCTCCAGCACGCCGACATGGTCGAAATGGCCATGCGTCAGCACGATCGCGGCGGGCCGCGCCGCCCGCCCGAAGCGGGCCTCCGCCGCGCTCCGGATCGCGGCCTTCGTGCCCGGAATCCCGGCATCGATCAGCACCCAGCCGCGGTCGCCCGCGCCCTCGGCCCCGACGAAGACGACGTTGACGATGGCGAGGCGCCGATAGGCGAGATCCGCCGTCACGGCATGGGTGCCGTCGGCGCCCTGCGGGTCGTCGGCGCGCGCCTCCGGACTGATCGGGATCTGCTGTGCCATGGGGTTTCTCCGGGACGTCTCCAGCCCATCGCGGGGCCGGGCCCGGCGGGTCCTCGGGGGTCCCGCTTGCCCGGGAAAGAGGGGCGTTCGCGCCTTTGTTCCCGGCCTGCCGGAGCACGCGCCGGGGCGTTGCCCCGCCGGCAGCGCCGATGAACATCCGCCGCGAGGCCCGGTTGTCACCGGATGGAAGCAGAGAGCACCATGACCCCAGAACCGTACCCGATCGCGGCAGCGTCCGTGAACGAACCGCACGCGGCGCCCGGCCAGAGGAGCCAGGGGGCGAGCCGGCCCGAGCACCGCGTCGGCACGGACATCGATCGCAACGATCAACTCGGCAGCGTCGTCCTGCTCGGCATCGCCGCGGCCGGTGCCGCCGCTGCGCTGATCCTGCAGCGCCTCATCATCGGCTGAGGGCGGGGCGGCCGGGATCGGGCCGGCCGCCGCCGCAGCCACATCGCACTCGGCGGGAGCACGGGATGACCGTTGCCGCGCAATCCCGGACCCGTCCGTTTCCCGTCGGCGCTGGCATCCTGCTCGGTCTCGGCCTCGGCGGCTTCTTCGACGGCATCGTCCTGCACCAAGTGCTGCAATGGCATCACATGCTCAGCAGCTGGTATCCGATCGATTCCATCCCGAACCTCGAACTCAACACGCTGTGGGACGGCCTCTTTCACAGCGCCACCTACGTGCTCGTCGTCGTCGGGCTCTTCATCCTCTGGCGCCACGGCCGAGAGGGGCCCCTCGTCTGGTCGAGCAGGCGCGTCTCGGGAAGCTGTCTCATCGGCTGGGGCCTGTTCAACCTCGTCGAGGGCCTGATCGACCACCAGGTTCTCGGCGTGCACCACGTCAATGAGCGCGTCGCACGGGCGCAGTGGCTCTCCTGGGATCTCGCCTTCCTGGCCTGGGGCCTAGCCATGCTCGGGGGCGGCTGGCTGCTGGTGCGGGCCGGCCATCGGGAGCGCGCCGCTCCGCGCGTGCCGTGAGGCCGAGCGCGATGGAGGCCGGCCGCCGCACCTGGACGCGGGCCAAGCCGCGTCTGCCCTGGCTCGTGCTCGGTGCCGCCCTGGCACTCGCCACGATGCCGGCCTGGCGCCCGCTGGTCTTCGGGAGCACGCTCACGCTCGAGGACCTTCTGGACCTCCGCTGCCTGCCCCGATGACACGCGCCCGCGCCCTGCGCCCGTAACGCGCTCAAGCCCGCTCCGACGGCCGGGCGGGTCCCGTCCGACCGGATGCCAGACTCCGGCCCCGTGCTCAGCTGATCAGCAGTTGCAGGGCGAAGGCTCCGTCCGGGTCGAGCCACACCCGTTCCGGCGTTCAGCCGCTCCGCGTCGCGAGGGCCTGGAAAAGCTCCGGCGGTATTTGTGCGCGGTGTCGGTCCGGATGCTGTCGCCGGCCGCGAAGACGGATGTCGAGCAGGACGATCCCGGATTCGGGCCGGCGCTCGGCGAGCAGGATCCCGACGGCGCCGGACCCGCAGCCGATATCCCCGATGCGGCGCGGAGCCGCCTCAGCCCGACGCGCGCGCCTCCAGATGCGCGAGCACCGCGCCTGCGTAGCGCACGGTATTCGAACCGAAGACGACCGCGTCCGCCGCGAGCGGCGGGTCGGCGGCGTGCAGGAAGAACGCGCCGCGGCCCGGCTCGGAGACGCCGCCGTCGCCCCCAACGCCCTGATCGTGTTCAGGATCATCACCCGCCGGACGGCGCCCGGCACGGCGTCCGGTTGAGGGGACCGGAGGCCGTCTCGCCCCCGGACAGCCTCCGGTCCGCTCAGCGCGCGCGCAGGCGCCGCACGGCCGTGTCGCCCGCGAACTGCACGAGGCAGACGAGGGCGATCAGGATCGCGATCACCGCCATCATCACCGTGGTGTCGAAGCGCTGATAGCCGTACCGGATCGCCACGTCCCCGAGCCCGCCCGCGCCGACCGCGCCGGCCATGGCGGAGGCGCCGATCATCGAGACGACGGTGATGGTGAAGCCGCCGACGATGCCGGGCAGCGCCTCGGGCAGCAGCACGTGGACGAGGATGTGCCGGCGGCGGCAGCCGATGGACTGGGCCGCCTCGATCAGCCCGGCATCGACCTCGCGCAGCGAGACCTCGGCGATCCGCGCGAAGAACGGCGTCGCGCTCACCGCGAGCGGCACGATCGCCGCCCAGACGCCGATCGTGGTGCCGACCACGAGCCGCGTGACGGGGATCAGCGCGACCAGCAGCACGATGAAGGGGACGGCGCGAAAGCCGTTGACGAGGGTCCCCACCACCCGGTTCGTCCGCGGGGCCGCGAAGATGCCGCCCGATCCCGAGGTGACGAGGAACAGCGCCAGCGGGATCCCGGCGAGCACCGCGATTCCGGCCGAGACGCCGACCATGAACAGCGTGTCGAGGAAGGCCTGCCAGAGGCGGTCAATCATCTGCGGCGACATGGCCGATCCTCTCGATTGCGCAGCCCAGGGCGCGCAGCCGGCTCTCGGCGCGTCCGTCGCCATCCGCGACCGCGACGAGCATCCGGCCGACCGCCCGACCCTCGATCCGGTCGATGCCGGCCTGGATGAGGCGCACCGGCGCCCCGGCGGCGGCGGCGAGCGCCGAGAGGTCGGGCGCCGCCTGCCCGGCGAAGGCGAGTTGC
>NZ_CABFPH010000073.1 GCF_902141845.1 Methylobacterium symbioticum
CGATCCCATCTCGAACTCGGCCGTTAAACGCACCAGCGCCCATGGTACTGTGTCTCAAGACACGGGAGAGTCGGTCGCCGCCAGGCCTGCCCAACGCAATCACACAGCCCCTCGACACGATCTCACGCACGCCCGGCGCGGGGTGGAGCAGCCCGGTAGCTCGTCAGGCTCATAACCTGAAGGTCGTTGGTTCAAATCCAACCCCCGCAACCAGACCACTTCATGTGATCGGACCCGCCAAGCCTTCGGTTTGGCGGGATTTTTCGTTTTCCAGCCCAGA
The DNA here is from genome assembly GCF_902141845.1 of Methylobacterium symbioticum. Taxonomy (GTDB): domain Bacteria; phylum Pseudomonadota; class Alphaproteobacteria; order Rhizobiales; family Beijerinckiaceae; genus Methylobacterium; species Methylobacterium symbioticum. Next base: position 281 of record NZ_CABFPH010000073.1, read on the forward strand.
ATCCGGTCATGCCGCACAGCTGCGGTCGCTGTCTCTGATCGGAGGAGGGGAGGGGGCGATTTGCCCCCGCTGCCGTTCGATCTTCTTCCATCTCCGAACAGGGGTGCGCGCTTGGTTCGCACAGGACTCGGGGATCTAAGCCTTGCTGGCCTTGCCACGGCTTTGTAGCTTTCGCGTCGCAATCCTGGCGGACCCTTCCGAGGCGCATGGACCCGACGAACCCCGTGCGTCTGCTGGACCATCTGCAGGCGGAGTCGAACCAGGGCGATCCCTTCGCCGCCGCGGTCCGCGCGACGCGCATGCCGATGATCGTCACGAATCCGCGCCTGTTCGACAATCCGATCGTCTTCGCCAACACCGCCTTCCTGGCCCTGACCGGCTATGAACGGATGGAGGTGACCGGCCGCAATTGCCGGTTCCTGCAGGGGCCGGACACCGATCCCGCCTCGGTCGACGCGATCCGCGCCGCGATCCGGCAGGAGACGCCGATCACGGTCGACCTGCTCAATTATCGCAAGGATGGTTCGACCTTCCGCAACGCGCTCTATCTCGGGCCGGTGCACGACGAGGCCGGGCAGCTGCGCTACTTCTTCGCCTCGCAGCTCGATGTCAGCGAGCGCTACCGCCTGCTCGATGAGATCGCGACGCTGAAAGCCAGGGTCGCGGAACTCGAAGCGCGGTCTTGACGAGCCGCTTGTCTAAGGGCGCGTGAGAAATCCGATCGGCTCGCGGCGCGGGCGGCCAAGCCAGATCAGGACGGCGCCAAGCCCGAGGCCAATGAGCGAGGCCGGGGCCAGCGTCAGCGGCAGAACCAGAAGATCCCACAGCCAGGGGGCGATGCCCTGTACGCTGCCCTGGAGCGCGCCCGCCTTCTCTTTGAAGATCGTGAAGATCAGGTCCGAGAGCGGCGTGACCCGTAAGGCATTGTTCGCGATCGAGCGGGCACCGTCATAGACGAGGGCCACGAAGCCGCCGGCCAGGAGAAGAAAGCCGAGGAAGCGGCTGAGGAAACGCAGCATCGTTGGTTCCGCTGGGGCGGGATCCGGTCCGTCAACATTCGGAGTATGGCCACGCTCGCGTGAGCGCAAGCGGTTGCCAGGCGCCGGCACACCGTGCCAGACGGCTCGGACTCTGGTGGGAGAACGCGACGGCGTGGATGCGCGTGCGGATGCGGCCGGTCACGGACGACCGGCCCTGGTGATCTTCGATTGCGACGGCGTCCTCGTCGACAGTGAGCCGATCAGCCTCGCCTGCCTCACAGCAGGCCTGAACCGGATCGGCGTTCCCATCGATGTCGAGACGGTGCGGGCCCGCTTCGCCGGCACTTCGATGACCTCGATCATGGCGCACATCACCCGCGACTATGGCGTCGTCGCCCCCGATGGGTTCGTGGATGCGGTCAAGGCCAAGACGCTGTGCGCCTTCGATATCGAACTGCGTGCGATGACAGGCGCCGCCAAGATGATCGCTGCCCTGGATCTGCCGATCTGCGTGGCCTCGAGCAGCGATCCCGTGCGGCTGCATCACTCGCTCGGTCTCACCGGGCTGTTACCGCTCTTCGAGGGGCGAATCTTCTCCTCGGTCGAGGTGCCGCGCGGCAAGCCCTTCCCGGACCTGTTCCTGCACGCGGCCGCGCGGATGCAGACCGCGCCGGCATCCTGCCTCGTGGTCGAGGACAGCGTGCCCGGCGTCACGGCGGCGCGTGCCGCCGGCATGCGCGTGATCGGCTTCACCGGCGGCGGTCATTGGGGCCACGATCCGGCCGGTGCGGACCTGTCGGCCGCGGGCGCCGACGTCGTCGTCTCGGACTATGCCGGCCTCGCGCGCCTGATCCTGCCGGGCTGAATCCGGCCGTCGCGAGGGGCTCGGAGCCTCCTGAAGAAGGGCCTCCGCGCTGCTCTGCCTGGAGAGGGAGACCCGCCAGGGGTCAGGTGCGGCGCGAGGTACGTCCGAGCGTTCGCGAGCCCGACATCGAGCCTCGAAGGCGAAGGCCCTGCCAAAGGGTCGCCCCGGCGTCATGCGCCTGCCACGCTTCCGTGCAAAAACGAAACATGCTTCCGTTGACGGACGGGGGTGACGGGTACATTTTAATGATGTCGCAGCCCCGGAGCCGGGGTCTGCGGCCGCGGTGATTTGAAGAGCGTAGCTTGCGCCGCGAAAACAAACGCTAAAGCACCACGTGGTCGCTGGCTTATCTTAAGCTGCTTGCCAAGGCTTCGTGGTCCTTCTTCAGGAGGACGGCGTGTGACTGTATCAGATGTAAAAATTCGACGTTCCGGAGTCCCGTCCATGCGCTGGGCTCGCGTCTGCTGTCGACGCTGAGATCGACCCTTTCTCACCGATCCATCGCAGTCGTGCCGGCTTTGGCTGCCGGCCACCGGGAGTCGTCCATCCATGTCGAAGTTACACATCCCTGAGCCCGAGCCGGGCTTCGGCGGCCCGTCGGCCGCGCCTCGCATCATCGAGGTCGGCGAGATCGCCGCCGGTATCACCGTGCCCGAGGGGCGCGGCGTGCGCTTCTTCTCCTCGACCCGCGATTTCGACAGCCTCGACGGCGTCGTCTTCGGCAGCACCGAGCAAGCGGCGCGGGCCGCCCGCGACCGGTTTCGCACGCGCACCCGGCCGGGTGGGCGTGTGGCACGCACCGCCGGTCAACGCCTGAGGGCGGTCTGACCGGCAGACCGTGTCGGAACGATCGATGCGGCGGCCTTCGGGCCGCCGTTTCCTATTTGCACTCCTCGCGGGTGCGCTTCATCGCCTCCGAGAATCCGGCAAGGGCATACTCGTCGCTCGTCGGGTTGCCGCGGGCCGAGGTCGTCTTGATCACGAGCTTCGGGGCACGGCCACTCATCTCCGCGACGACCTTGGCCTCCTCCGCCGGGTTCTGGAGCCAAGCGTTGTTGTCCTTGGTCACGAGGCCGTAGCGGGCGGTGCCGATGTTCAGGCTCGGATCGGTCGGGGCTGCGGCGGCGCCGGGCTTCTGCTGGGCGGCGGCGGGCTTCGCCGGGAAGCCCAACATCACCGCCACCTCGTTCTGCACGTTCTCGCCCTTGCGCACGGTCACGAACAGGTAGGCGCTGTCGCGCTTCAGCGTGTTGGGCGACCGGGTTTGCGGTTGGGCGATGGCGTAGCAGAGGCGCGTCTTGCCCTGCCCGTTGGTGAAGACGTTCCAGTCACCGATCACCGCCACCGGCGTGGCCTGCTGCATGCCGGGCGGCGTCGCGGCAGGCTTCGCCCGCTCGCGCCCGCGCCGGCCGCGCTGCTTGGGTGCCGCCTCGGGATCCGCTGCCTCCTGCGCCTGCGCCAGACCTGTGCCGAGGGCGCTCGGCGCCTGTCCGGCGAGCAGGGCAGGGGCAAGGAACGCGAGGGCTCCGGCAGTCGACAGGCAGAGGGCACGGCGCATCGGCACATCCTGGGCAGCATCGTCCAGCACGCACAGCGTGGCCGGCGCGCAGGGTTCTAGTGACGCTTGAGCGTCAGGACGGCAAGTCGGCGGGAAAGAGGGCAGGGAGAGGGCAAGGCGTGCACAAGACCGCGGCCGCCTCGCCTCTCTTGAGGATCGATCCGGTTGTGGATCAGACGGCGCGGATCTCGGCCGTGCCGGCTGCGGCCATCACGGCCACCGGCAGCGCCTCCTCGGTCACGGTGATCGTGACCGCCGGCTCAGCGTTCTGGCGTGCCGGCGGGTCGTTGTAGGGCGTGTTGTAGCCCTTGCGTACGGCGGCCCAGTACGCCTCGCGCGACAGACCGGACCCGCTCAGAGCGGCATCGATCATGGCGGTGGCAGCCGCCGCCATGTCCGGCGCCTCATCCGGCTTGATCCAACTCTCGACGGGCATGCTGCGATCTCCGATCCACATGGCCGAGCTTCTAAGCGACGCAACTTAGCTGGACGGTGAACGTACGTGGGACCGGAAGGTTGCAGTGCACAAGCTCAGGCCTTGTCCCCTGAAAGCTTCGTGATCCAGGCCTCCGCCTGAGCCCGCACATTGGCCGGCGCAGTGCCGCCGTAGCTGGTACGGCTCGCCACCGAGTTCTCGACGCCGAGCACCGCGTAGATCGCGTCGGTGATGCGAGGCTCCGCCTCCTGCATCTCGGGCAGGGACAGCTCCTCCAGCCCGACGCCCTTGGACGCGGCCACGCCGACCAGACGGCCAGTCACGTGGTGGGCCTGCCGGAAGGGGAGGCCGAGCTCGCGCACCAGCCAGTCGGCGAGGTCGGTCGCGGTGCTGTATCCGGAACCGGCCGCCTTCGCGAGAACCGCCGCGGCGGGTTCGAGGTCGCGCACCATGCCGGTCATCGCGGCGAGGCACAGGGAGAGAGCCTGGAGCGCGTCGAAGGTCCCCTCCTTGTCCTCCTGCATGTCCTTCGAATAGGCGAGGGGCAGACCCTTCATCACGATGAGGAGCCCGGTCAGCGCGCCGATGATGCGCCCTGCCTTGGCGCGCACCAGCTCCGCCGCGTCGGGGTTGCGCTTCTGCGGCATGATCGACGAGCCGGTGGTGAAGCCGTCCGAGAGCTTCACGAAGCCGAACTGAGCCGAGGTCCAGACCACCAGCTCCTCGGCGAAGCGCGACAGGTGCACGGCGCAGATCGAGGCCGCAGACAGAGCCTCCAGTGCGAAATCGCGATCCGCCACGGAATCGAGGGAGTTCGCTGTCGGCCGGTCGAAGCCGAGCGCCGCGGCCGTGGCGTGCCGGTCGATCGGGAAGGAGGTGCCGGCGAGTGCCGCGGCTCCGAGCGGGCACTCGTTGAGGCGGGCGCGAGCATCGCGGAAGCGACCGCGGTCGCGCGCCAGCATCTCGACATACGCCAAGCAATGGTGGCCGAAGGTGACGGGCTGGGCCGATTGCAGATGGGTGAAGCCCGGCATCACGGTGCCGGCATGGGTGAGGGCCTTGTCGGCGAGCGCACGCTGCAGCTCGGCGGCCTGTGCATCGAGCGAGTCGAGGGTGTCGCGCACCCAGAGCTTCATGTCGGTGGCGACCTGATCGTTGCGCGAGCGCGCCGTGTGCAGGCGCCCCGCGGCCGGGCCGACGATCTCGGTCAACCGGCTCTCCACGGACATGTGGATGTCCTCGAGTTCGCGGCGGAACACGAAGGTGCCGGACTCGATCTCGGCCTGGACGCTCTTGAGGCCGACCTCGATCGCGGCCACATCCTCGGGCGGCAGGATGCCGGCTTGACCCAGCATCGCCACATGCGCCAGCGAGCCGCGGATGTCCTGGGGCGCGAGGCGCTTGTCGAATCCGATCGAGGCGTTGATCTCCTCCATGATCTCGGCCGGGCCGCTCGCGAAGCGGCCGCCCCACATCCGGTTGCTCATGCTCTCAACGTCCCTTCGTTCCGACCAGGACAGGCAAGGCCGATGCCCGTGACCGCCCTTCGTCTCGCCATCGGGGCCGGTCTCGTGACCGCCCTCGCCGCAGGCCTTGCCCTATACGGGACCGGCTCCACCGGCGGCAACGGGGCGGGCCCCTGCGCGCCTTCCGGCGCTGCGCTCGCCCGGGTCTCGGCCGCCGCGCGCGGCGAGGTCGCGGCGATGCAGGCGCCCGAGACGCCCCGGCCCGCGCCGGACATCGCCTTCAAGGGGCCGGACGGGGCCGAGATGCGTCTCGCGGATCTGCGCGGCAAGCTGCTGCTCGTGAACCTGTGGGCGACCTGGTGCGCGCCCTGCAAGGCCGAGATGCCGGCCCTCGACCGGCTCCAGGGCGCGCTCGGTGGAGCGGATTTCGCGGTGGTGGCGATCAACCTCGACACCCGTAACGTGGACAAGCCGCCGCTCTGGATGCGGGAGAACGGCATCGCGACGCTCGCCTACTACGCTGATCCGGGCGGCCGGGTGCTACCCGCGATCCAGCGCGACACCGGCTCCACAGGCCTGCCGACCACCATGCTGATCGACGCCGCCGGCTGCACGGTGGGTGTGATGAAGGGACCCGCCGAGTGGTCGGGCGAGGACGGCCGCAACCTGATCCGCGCGGCCCTCGGACGAAGCTGATCATGGGTTTCCAAAGGCCTCAGGCCTTTGGCGGGTCCAGGGCGGAGCCCTGGGTGTTCCTCGGAGATCCCAGGACGATCCGTGCGGCGCTCTCGCTCGGCGCCTCGCCGCCGGGAAGCTGCATCAGCCCGTCGATCCGCTCCAAAGCCGCCACCTGGCGCTCTCGCTCGGAGCCGCCTGCGAGCAGGGGGCCGAGGGCGCCGGCGAGGCGCTCGGCCGTGCAGTCGGCCTGGATGAATTCCGGCATCGCGTTCTCGCCGAGGATCAGGTTCGGCAGGACGATGGTCGGCACCTGGATCAGGCGGCGGCCGATGAACTCCTCGATCCGCGAGACCTTGTAGGCGACGACCATCGGCACGCCGGCGAGCGCCAGCTCGAGCGTCACCGTGCCCGAGGCGGCGAGCGCCGCCCGGGCCGCGCGGAAGGCCGCATATTTCTCCGCCTCGCCCGCGACGATGCGCACCGGCACCGGCCAGGCGGCGGCCAGAGCTTCGATGCGGGCCCGGTGGCGGCTCACTGCGGGCAGCACCGCCTCGAACGGGCGGCCCTCCGCCTTCAACCGTGCCAGCGTCTCGCCGAAGACCGGCATCAGCCGCTCGATTTCGGAGCGGCGCGAGCCCGGCAGCACGGCGAGGGTGTAGGGCGCAACCTGCCGCGCTTGCGCCGCATCCGGCCCCGGGCGCAACTCGCCGAGGCGCTCGATCAGCGGGTGGCCGACATAGCTGCAGAGGGGGCCGCCGAGGCGGCGATGGGCCTCCGGCTCGAAGGGCAGCAGCGCGAGGACATGGTCGACATAGGCGCGCATGGTCTTCGCGCGCCAGGGCCGCCAGGCCCAAACGCTCGGCGAGACGTAATCGACCACGGGCAGGTCCGGCAGTCGCTTGCGCACCCGCGAGGCGACCGCATGGGTGAAGCCGGGACTGTCGATGATGACGAGCACGTCGGGCCGCGCTGCGACCACGTCGTCCACCGTCTCGCGGATGCGGCGCAGCAGCGTGCGCGCCCGGGCGAGCACCGGCAGGTAGCCCATCACCGCCACGTCATCGAGCGGGAAGAGCGAGGTGAAGCCCTCCGCCGCCATCGCCTCACCGCCGACACCGCCGAGTTCGAGCGGGCCAGGGGCCGCGGCGCGCAGGGCCCGGATCAGCTTCGCGCCGAGCTGGTCGCCCGAATCCTCGCCCGCCACGAGCCAGATCTTCACGCCCGCGTCTCCAACCCCATGAGGAAGAGGCCGCGCCGATCGGCTTCGGCCACCGTCTCGGCACGGTCGATCAACAGAGTCCGGCCGGCCTCGACGGCAATGCCCGCGCAGCCCGCGGCGGCGGCGTTGCGCACCGTGCGCGGACCGACGGCCGGCAGGTCGATGCGCAGGTCCTGGCCGCGTTTGGCGAGCTTCACCAGCACCGTGCCGGCGGTGGGGCGGCCGTAGCCGAAGGGCCTCCGGTTGAGACCCCGCGCGCGGGCCAGCATGCGGTCGGTGCCCTCCGGTCCCTCGATCGCGAGCACCCGGTCGCCCGTCACCACCGCCGCTTGGCCGACATCGAAGGGCGAGAGGCCGGCGAGCAGCGCCTGTCCCGTGCCGACCGAGCCCTGCGCCTCGGCATCCGGCGCGTGTCGCCCGAGGATCCCCAGGGGGCTGAGCAGGTCAGGTGCGACCTCGTGCACGCCGAGCACGCGGTGGCCGTTCTCCTCAAGGAGGGCGAGGGCGGCGCGCAGGAGCCGGTCGTCGCCGCCGCCCGCAATGGCGCGCAGCGCCTCGCGGTTGCGCAGGGCCGCGCCGGCATTGAGCAGGGCCGCCGGGCTCGGGCGCGCAACGCCGCCTGCCGGCACGACCACCGCCGGGCCCCAGCTCTTCAGGATGGCCAGGGTCCCGCCGATATCGAGGAGGTCGACGGTGGCGTCCGCCCGCGCCCGCAGCCGGCGATCGGTGAAGCCGCGCAGGGCCAGGACCTTGAAGCTCCGGCCGGCCCGCTGGAGCGAATCCGCCACGAGGTCCGGCAGGCGTCCGGCCCCCGCGACCAGCACGAGGCTTCCGCTCGGTTCCGCCGGGGCGGGCATGGGTTCAGGCCGCGCCGGTGGCGGCCGGCGCCTCACGCGGCGTGCAGATGGAGCGCTTGCCGCCGGCCCGGATGAAATCGAGGATCTCGCGCACCGCCGGATGCTCGGCGAACTCCGCCGCCACGTCCTCGACGCGTTCCATCAGGGTGCCCTCCGGCGCGAAGAGCAGGCGATAGGCCCGGCGCAGCGCGTGGATGTCCTCGCGGGCGAAGCCGCGGCGCTGCAGGCCGATGATGTTGAGCCCCGACAGGTGCGCCCGGTTGCCGACGACCATGCCGTAGGGGATGCAGTCGTTCTCCAGGCCCGAGAGGCCGCCGACGAAGGCGTGCGCGCCGACGCGCGCGAACTGGATCACGGCCGCGCCGCCGCCCAGGATCGCGTAATCGCCGACGCTGCAATGGCCGGCCAGCATGACGTTGTTGGAGAAGATCACGTTCGAGCCGACCCGGCAGTCGTGCCCGACATGGGAATTCGCCAGGAAGGTGCAGCGGTCGCCGACCACGGTCTCGGAGCCGCCGCCCATGGTGCCCGGATTCATGGTGACGCCCTCGCGGATCTGGCACTCGGCGCCGATCGTGAGCGTCGTCTCCTCGCCGCGGTACTTCAGATCCTGCGGCGGGTGACCGATCGAGGCGAACGGATAGATCTTCGTGCGCGGGCCGATGGTCGTACGGCCGGCGACCACGACATGGCTGACGAGTTCGCATCCGGCCCCGATCACCGCGTCCGGCCCGACATGGCAGAAGGGCCCGATCCGCACGCCCTCGGCGATCGTGGCGCCGGCCTCGACGATGGCGCTCGGATGGATCGCTGTCACGCTCACTGAGTCACCAGCATGGCGCCGATCTCGGCCTCGGCCACGAGCGCGCCGTCCACGCGGGCCTCGCCGCGGAACCACCACATCGTCTTGCGCTGGTTGAGCTTCTTCATGTGGAAGCGCACTTGGTCTCCGGGGACCACCGGCTTGCGGAACTTGCACTTGTCGATGGTCATGAAGAAGACCTGCTTGGTCTGGACCGCGCCGCCGGCCGCGAGGTGGCGGCAGCAGATCGCACCCGCGGTCTGGGCCATGCCCTCGATGAGCAGCACGCCCGGAAAGACCGGCATGCCGGGGAAGTGCCCGGTGAATTGCGGCTCGTTGGCGGTGACGTTCTTGATGCCGATGCAGCTCTCGTCCCGGTCGATCTCGATGATCTTGTCGATCATCAGGAAGGGGTAGCGATGGGGCAGCAGCTCCAGCACCTTCTGGATGTCGGCCGCGCCGAGTTCCTGCACCGTCTCCGTCATCGCCTCAATTACCCCGCCTCCCGGCCGCCAGCGCGGCCGGTTCGTTCATTCCGGATCCGGCCGGTGTTTCGACCAAAACCGCGCCCCAGTGCAAGTCGTTTGGAAAGCCGTCCGATCCCGGCGACCGGCCGCCTACCGCTCCGCCTCGTCGCGGCTCTCGGCGCTGCCGGATCGCTCGGCGAGCCGCGCCAGCGTCGTCAGCTCGCGGAACCAGGCGCGGACGGGCTTGGCCGGCGTCCCGCCCCAGCGGCTGCCCGGCGGCACGTCGCGGTTGACGTTGGACGAGCCGGCGATCTGAGAGCCTCGGCCGATCGTGAGATGGCCGACCACACCGACCTGGCCGCCGAGCACCACGTAATCCTCGAGGGTGGTCGAGCCGGAGATGCCGACGCCCGACACGATCACGCAGTGACGCCCGATCACCACGTTGTGGGCAATCTGCACGAGGTTGTCGATCTTGGTGCCCTCGCCGATCACCGTGTCGCGGCTGGCACCCCGGTCGATCGTGGTGTTCGCGCCGATCTCGACATCGTCCTGGACGATGACGCGACCGATCTGCGGGACCTTCAGATGGCTCGCGCCCATGGCGAAGCCGAAACCGTCCTGGCCGATGCGTGCGCCCGGATGCACGATCACCCGGTTGCCCATCAGCGTGTGGCTGAGGCTTGCCGAAGCGCCGATCGCACAATCGCGCCCGATCCGGCAGAAGGGGCCGATCACCGCGTTGGGACCGATCACCGTGCCCGATCCGATCTCGGCACCGGGACCGACCACCGCGCCGGGATCGACCGTGACGCCGGCCTCCAGATGGGCTTCCGGATGGACATGGGCACCCGGTGCGATCCCGCGGGCGCCGAACTGCGAGCCGGGCCGCAGGGCATCCGGATGCAGGCGGCCGAGGAGCGCGGCGTAGGCGCGGTAGGGATCGCGCAGGACGAGCGCCACGGTCTCCGTGGGCACACGGGCGGCGAAGCGCGGCGAGACGAGGCAGATGCCGGCGCGCGTCGCGGCCAGCGTGTCGCCGTAGCGGGCATTGTCCATGTAGGCGAGGTCGCGCGGACCCGCCCGGTCGAGAGGTGCGGCCCCGGTGACGGTCCGGTCCGGATCGGCGCCCTCGGGCAGGGGGACTCCCGCGGCCTCGGCGATGAGGCGGAGCGTCAGCGTCGTCTGCGCGGTGAAGAAATGCGGGTCGGACATGCTCTAGCGAAACCGTCGCGCGGGCAGCGCATGCCGGTCGCATGCGGGCCCGTCCTGCACCGTCGCGGCTGCGGCGGGCGATCGTGGCCGACCGTCAGGCGATGCGAAAGGGGCGCCAATATGACGACGCGCCGCCCCGGGATGCCGGAGCGGCGCGCGATGTGGTCAGGCGAGGCCCGGAGGCCGGATCAGAAGCGCGAGCCGCCCGAGAAGCGGAACGCCTGGATCTGGTCCTTGCCGACGCGGCCGGCATAGGCGCCGTTCACGAAGACCTTCTCACCCTCGTCCTTCGACAGCGCGTAGGCGTAGTCGAAGCGGATCGGGCCGAGCGGCGAGTTCCAGAGGATCGAGGCGCCCACCGACGAGCGGATCGTCGTCTTGTCGCGGACGTTCAAGCACTCCGGCTCGACGCCGATGGTGAAGGTGTTGAAGTTACAGCCCGACCCAGGGGAGAAGCCATTGATCATGGCGTCGCCGTTCACGTTGAAGACCCGACGGCCGCTATAGCCGAACAGCGTGCCGGCATCGGCGAAGACCGCGCCCTTCAGGCCGAGATCCTTGGGCACGCCCCAGAGCGGGAACTGCACCTCGACGGAGGCGCCGACATAGGTCGAGCCGCCGACCGCGTTGGAGCGGGCATCCGTCGTGCCGACGTCGCGCGGGCCGATGCCGTTCGGGGCGAAGCCGCGGACCAGCGATGGGCCGAGGAAGAACTGGTCGGTCAGGCGCAGCGGGTTGCCGTCGAGGGACTCGATGTGACCGCCCTGCAGACGGACGAAGCCGACGACGTCCTCCCAGAGTTCCTTGTAGTAGCGGGCCTCGCCGGTGATGCGGAAGAACTTCGAGTCACCGCCGAGGCCGGCGACGTCGGGCTTCAGCTCGGCGTAGAGGCCGTTGCGCGGTGCGCCGATGACGTCGAGCGTCGAGTAGGCAAGCGTCAGACCGGCGAGGGAGGTGAGGGTGTTGCCCTGCGAGCCCTTGAGCGCGATCGAGGCCTCGCCGTTATAGGCACACTCCGGATACTTCGCGAGACCGATCAAATCAGGCCGCGGCACGCCGTTAACGGTATTGTCTGTCGCCGTGTACGTCGATGTAACGCCCGGGATCGGCGTCGAGCAGTCGTTGTACGGCCGCTTGATGGTGTTCGGGACCTTCAGCTCGGTGTTGTAGAGCGAATAGCGCAGCGTGACGCCGAATTCCTCGGTGATCGGCAGGCCGAGACGGAGCTGGCCGCCATAGACCGTCGTCTCGTAGCGCGAGTAGCGGGTCAGGTCGCTGTACTTGTAGAAGGCGTCGAAGCCGGCCGCGAGGCGGTAGCCAAGGAAGTACGGCTCTGTGAACGAGAAGTCGACACCGCGGGAATACTGGCCGCCGGTGCCGGCTACGCGGACGTACTGGCCGCGGCCGAGGAAGTTCGACTCCGAGACCGAGACCTCGCCGATGATGCCGTCCTGGGTCGAGTAGCCGCCCGCCACCGAGAACGAGCCGGTGGGCTGATCCTCAACGTCGATGTTCAGGACGACGCGGTCGGGCGAGGAGCCCGGCTCGTTCGAGAAGCGGACCTTCTTGAAGAAGCCCAGGCCGTTCAGGCGCCGCTCGGCGCGGTCGGTGAGCACGCGGTTGTAGGCGTCGCCCTCGCCGAAATCGAGTTCGCGGCGGATGACGTAGTCGCGGGTGCGGGTGTTGCCGCGGATGTTGACGCGTTCGATGTAGACGCGCGGGCCGTCCTCGACGACGAAGCCGAGGGAGACCTGATGCGTGGCGCGGTCGCGCTGGCCGGTGGGGCGCACCTGCGCGAAGGGGAAGCCCTGGCGGTTCACGTCGGTCGTGATGCCCGACAGTGACTTCTCGACGTCCTCGGCGTTGTAGACGTCGCCGACCGCGGCGCGGATCTCGCCGTCGAGACGGCCGGTATCGACGCCGGGCAGGCGCGAGTCGACCGCCACCGCGCCGACCCGGTACTGCTCGCCCTCGTTCACCGTGACGGTGATGACCCAGCCGGTCTTGTCCTCGCCCTCGACGTAGCGGGCATCGGCGTTGACGATCTGGAAGTCGGCGTAGCCGTTGCGGAGGTAGTAGCGGCGGACCAGGTCGAGATCGTTGGCGATCCGGTCGGGATCGTAGACGTCCGAGGTCTTGACGAAGCTCAGGAAGTTCATCTCCGAGGAGCTCATCAGACCGCGCAGGGTCCGCTCGGAATAGGCGTTGTTGCCGACGAAGTTGATCGACACGATGCCGGTCTTATCGCCCTCGTCGATCTGGTAGATCACGTCGATGGTGCCGTTGGGCAGGTCGACGGTGCGGTAGGTGACCTTGGCGGTGCCGCGGCCGGCGCGCCGGTAGATCTCCTTGATGCGGGCGACGTCGGCATTGACCACGGCCGGGTTGAAGGCGCCGCGCGCCTTGGCCTCGATCTGCCCCTCGAGCGTGGCCTTCTCGACCTTCTTGTTTCCCTCGAACACCACCCGGTTGATGATGTTGTTCTCGCGGACGGTCACCACCGTGCGGCCGCCGCTCTGGGCGACCTTCACATCCGAGAACATGCCGCTGGCGAGCAGGTTGCGCCGGGCCTCTTCGGACGAGCCCGAGGCCGTGCCGGTAACGTAGGACCGGATCGTGTCGGAATCGACGCGGCGGTTGCCCTGAACGACGATCTGTTGCGCCTGCGCCGCGGTGCTGACCAGAGCCCCGGTCGCAGCGGCGACTAGGACGATGGTCCGCTTCACCGACTCGCGCCGGTGCTTCCCCGTCATCGACATCATGTAATCGCCCGTCTGTGTTGTTCTCGGAGCGGGAACTCAAACCCGCCACAGGCGGCCGTTGCCCGGCCGTCCCGTCACCTGGTCCAAGCGTAGCTCTTAACGGGATTCCCGAGGCAAGCAAACGTCGCCGTAGGGGGCCGCCTGGGGAAATTGGAGGGTCGTGGCCTTCGGGCCACTTAACGCGGGCGCTTGTGGGACCACGATCCGTCAGCAGGGTAAACCGCAGGTAAAATCCGCGCCGCAAACGACTTTCCGGATCGCTTCGCGGTTGCGGAAAGGCTTCGTAAACCGCGTTTTCGCCGTCCCTGCGATGCGGCTGCCGAGGCGTGACGGGCGGCCGGATCACGGCGGCTTTGCGGCGAATCCGCGGCGCGGCCGGGGAGGGGGCGGATCGGCGGATCGGATCGTCCCGGAATGCCCTGATCGCGGGGCGACTTCAGGCGTGGCGCGCCGCTCTCTCCAGGCCGGGCGGCCTGGAGGCAGCGCGCCCGACTGACGCCGAGGTGACCATCGCCCGCTCTCAGGTGTTGCGACCCCAGGAGGCGCCGAGATTGAGAATATCGTTCCAGGCGGCGAACAGCATCAGCATCAGCACGAGGGCGAGGCCGATGCGGAAGCCGATCTCCTGCGCGCGCTCGCTCAGAGGGCGCCCGCGCACCGCCTCGAAGGCGTAGAAGAGCAGGTGGCCACCGTCGAGAAGGGGGACCGGGAACAGGTTCAGCAGGCCGATCGAGACGGAGAGCAGCGCGATCAGACCCACGAGGCCGCCGACGCCACCGGTCTTGGCGACCTCGCCGGAGACACGTGCGATGCCGATCGGGCCCGAGAGCTGGTCGGCGGATTCGCGGCCGGTGGCGAGCTTGCTGAGATAGGAGAAAGTGCGCTCGACCACGAAGTAGGTCTCGTGCACGCCGAGATTCAGCGAGGCGAGGGGCCCGTACTGGACGAGCTTCGCCTCCGAGCCGTTCGGCGAGCGGATGCCGAGGCGGCCAACCCGGTGGCGCCCGAACGGCGTGCGGTCCTCGTGGACCCGCGGCGTCGCCGTGACCTGCCGCTCGGCACCATTGCGCTCGATCGTGAAGACGAGGGTCGTGCCGGCACTGCCGGTCACGGTGCGGTACATGGCGTTGAAGTCGCCGACCGGCTGGCCGTCGATCGCCTTGATCAGGTCGCCCGGCTCGAAGCCCGCCTCCGCCGCGGCGCTGTTCGGCTCCACCGCGGCGACGCGGGCGGGCAGCTCGTAGCGGCCGCCGAGCCAGATCGCGCCAGCGAAGAGCAGGATGGCCAGGATGAAGTTGGCGGCCGGCCCGGCGGCGACGATGGCCGCGCGTTTCGAGACGGGCTGCGTCGGGAAGCTGGTCGCGCGTTCCTGCGGGCTCATGCGCGCCACGGTCGCGGCGTCGGGTACGCTGGCACCGTTGGCGTCGCCGTGGAACTTCACGTAGCCGCCGAGCGGTATGGCGCAGAGCTTCCAGCGGGTGCCGTGCCGATCGTTGAAGCCGAAGAGCTCCGGCCCGAAGCCGATCGAGAAGGCGTGCACGCCGACGCCGCACCAGCGCCCGACGAGGAAGTGGCCCATCTCGTGCACGAAGACCACGATGGTGAGCACGAACAGGAACGGGATCACCGCGCCGAAAAAGCCGCTGGCGGTGCCGCCCATCGCGTTCAGAAAGTCCATGCCCCGATCCTCAAGGCCTCCCCCGGGAGGCAGTATCCCGGCCCGGCTCTCCCGCCGTGTCGGGTCTCGCTCTAACAGATCGGCATGGGCGGAGGCCAACGCAAACCGTCGCGAGGACCGCCAGCGTCGCATGGAGCGGGATCCGAGGCGAGGCCCCGGCCCGGTCCTGGCCGCGTCGGGTCCCGCTGTCCCCGCTATCCGGGCCTGCCATGCCGGATCGGGTCGATCCGTCGGGATGGTGGATCAGGCGTGACCGAGCAGCGCCAGCCACGTGAGCGTGGTGACCGGCGCGATCAGCGTCGAGACCAGCACGGAGGCGGCCACGAGACCGGTCTCGGTCTTGTAGCGCACGGCGAGAAGGTACGCGTTGATGCCGCAGGGCATCGCCGCGAACAGGGTCGCGACCCCCGCATAGGCCGGCGGCATCGAGAAGACGTGGAAGGCCAGGAGCCACACGGCGAGGGGGTGCAGCACCGTCTTGAGGAGCGCGACGACGAGCGCGCCCGGCAGGTCGAACAGCACGCGGTAGCGCCGCAACCCGGCTCCGAGCGCCACCAGGGCGCAGGTCGAGGCGGTCGCCGCGAAGGCGTCGAGGATGCTCTTCGCCGGCCCGGCCGGGCTGATCCGGAGCAGCTTCATCGCCATCCCGATCAGCAGGGCCACGAAGATCGGGTTCTTGAACAGCACCCGGGCGAGGCCGACGAGCCGCTGCCAGAGCGAGCGCCCGCTCTCGGCCTCGATCAGGAAGGTGGCCACCCCCATCATCAGCGGCAGATGGACGGCGAGCAGCAGGAAGAGCGGGAAGGCGCCCTCGTCGCCATAGGCCTGCAGGATCATCGGCACGCCGACGAAGATCGTGTTCGACTGGCTCGCGGCGAAGCCGTGCAGCACCGCCCCCTGGCGTCCGATCCCGGCGCGGCGCAGCGCGATGAGCGAGCCGGCGGCCCAGGCGATCGCGGCTCCGCCGAAATAGGAGAACCAGTAGGACCACGCGATCTCGCCCTCCAGCCCCGGCCGGGTGAGGGTGCCGATGATCAGCGCCGGCACGGCGATGGCGAAGACGTATTCCGAGAGGCCGTCGCTCACCCGCTCGGAGAGCAGGCCGGCGAGGGCCGCCGCCCAGCCGATCAGGATGATCCCGAAGATCGGGACGATGATCGTGACGGCGTTCACGGCAAGGACGGGTTCCGGCGGCAGGGAGGGGAGGGCGGCTGGTCGCGCGCATACCACGTTCGCACCGCGCTGCACGGGGCGTCGGGTGCATGGCTCACCCGCAGGCTGACAGGCAGGTGGCGCGGGCTCGCATTTTCGCCGGCTTTTCGCGTCACCGGCCTGCGGCCACGCGTGCCACTGCCGCCGCGGGCCGACCCCGTGCCATACTCCCCCTCCGATGACCATCATCGCCATCGATTTCGAGACGGCCAATGAACGGCGCGACAGCGCTTGCGCGGTCGGTCTCGCCTGGATCGCGCACGGCCGCGTCGTGCGCCGGGAATCCAGGCTGATCCGGCCGCCGGAGCTGCGCTTCGCGCCCGGCAACATCCGCGTCCACGGCATCCTGCCGGCGGACGTGGCGGACAAGCCGCCCTTCGACGCGGTGATGGCCGAGTTCCTGCCGGATCTCGCCGGCGGCCTCGTGCTGGCGCACAATGCGAGCTTCGATATCGGCGTGCTGCGCGCCTCGCTCCACGCCTGCGGGCTCGCGGCGCCCCCGCTCGCCTATCTCTGCACGGTGCAGGTGGCGCGGCGCGTCTTCCCCCATCCCGCCGGCTGCGGCCTGTCGAAGGTCGCCGGGCGCCTGGGCATCCGCTTCGCGCACCACGATGCAGGCGAGGACGCCTATGCCTGCGCCGAGATCGCGCTTGCCGCGATGCGCGAGACGGGGGCCGCGGACATGGCCGATCTCGCGCGGCGGATCGACCTGCCGGTCACCCGCGTCGCGGGCGGGCCGCCTCCGCCCCCGCGCGCGGGCGGCGCGATCTCGGCCCGGGTGATGCAGGCTCTGCGCCCGGCTCCGTCCGCGCCTCCGCGCTTCGTCGTGCGCGGCAGCACCGGAAACCGCTACGACGTGACCCTGGAGGAGCGCGCAGGCGCGCCCTATCTCCGCTGCACCTGCATGGCCGGCCGCCACGGCGTGCGCTGCCGCCACGTCAAGGCGCTGGCGGTCGGCGACATTACCGACCTGCTCTCGGACAACGTAGCCGATCTGGCGCACGTCGTCCGGACGCTCGCGGCCGATCCGATCGCCTGATCGGACCGGCCGCCGAGTTCAGGCCGCCTGCTGACGCGCCGCCCCGTAGAAGGTGCCGCCGTCGCGCGCCATGGCGAGGAGGTTCTCCGGCACCGAGAAGCGCGGGCCGTGATGCGCCTCCAGGGCCTGGGCGAGTTCGACGAAGGCCGCCGCCCCCATGAAATCGATGTAGGAGAGCGCGCCCCCGGTGAACGGCGCGAAACCGAAGCCGAGGATCGAGCCGACATCCGCCTCCCGGGGGTCGGTGATCACGCCCTCGCCGACGGTGCGGGCGGCCTCGAGCGCCTGCACCACGAGGAGGCGGTGCTTCAATTCCTCGATGTCGAGGCTGTCGGGGTCGAGCCGCGTGGGCTGCAGGTCCTTCAGGCCCGGCCAGAGGCGCTTGGGCGCGCCTTCGGGATAGTCGTAGAAGCCCTTCCGGTTCTTGCGGCCGAGCCGGCCCTGGTTCTCGACCAGCTCCACGAGGAGCTGCTTCTGGCCATGGTCGATCGCGTCGGGCCCGAGCTGCGCCTCGGTTGCCTTGGCGATCTTGAGGCCGAGATCGAGCGCGACCTCGTCGTTGAGCGAGAGGGGACCGACCGGCATGCCGGCCATCTTGCCCGCGTTCTCGATCATCGCGGGCGGCACCCCTTCGAGCAGCATCTTGTGCCCTTCGAGGATGTAGGCCGTCACGCAGCGATTGGCGAAGAAGCCGCGCGAATCGTTGACCACGATCGGGGTCTTCTTGATCAGGCGCACGTAGTCGAGCGCCGTCGCGATCGCCCGGTCGCCCGTGGCCTCGCCCTTGATGATCTCGACGAGCATCATCTTCTCGACCGGCGAGAAGAAGTGGATGCCGACGAACTGGTCGGGCCGGGCGCTGGCCTTGGCGAGTCCGGTGATCGGCAGGGTCGAGGTGTTCGAGGCAAAGACCGCGTCGGGGCCGATCGCGGCCTCGACCTGCCTGATCACCTCGGCCTTCACGCGCGGATCCTCGAACACCGCCTCGATCACGAGGTCGCAGTCCTTCAGGGCCGCGTAGTCGGTCGTGGTCTGGATGCGCGCGAGCAGCGCGTCGCGGTCGGCGGTCTTGGCGCGGCCCTTGTTGATCTGCCCGGTGATCAGGCTGTGGGCGTAGGCCTTGCCCTTCTCGGCGGCCTCAGCCGTCTGGTCGATCAGCACCACCTCGAGCCCGGCACTGGCGCTGACATAGGCGACGCCTGCGCCCATGAAGCCGGCGCCGACCACGCCGACGCGCTTCAGGTCGGTCGGCGGCACATCCTTCGGGCGGCGCGCACCCTTGTTCAGCTCGCCCATCGAGATGAACAGGGTGCGGATCATCGCCTGCGCCTCGCTGGTGCGCAGGATCTTGGCGAAGTAGCGGCTCTCGA
Organism: Methylobacterium symbioticum; assembly: GCF_902141845.1. Lineage (GTDB taxonomy): Bacteria > Pseudomonadota > Alphaproteobacteria > Rhizobiales > Beijerinckiaceae > Methylobacterium > Methylobacterium symbioticum. The sequence continues at coordinate 18,885 of NZ_CABFPH010000073.1, forward strand.
CCTTGAGGGCGAGGTCCATGGGCAGCTGCAGGCCCTCGTAGACGGAGGCCAGGATCGCCTTGGCGGCCGGATAGTTGTCGTGCGTCTCGCGGCGGTAGATGGCGTTGGCCGGCGGCCAGATCATCATGCCGGCCGGCGAGTAGACCTTGCCCGACGGCGCCTTGAACTTCGGCACGTCCCAGGGCGCCACCGCCGAGCCGCCGCCCGCGATCCAGGCTTTGGCCTGGGCGACGATCTCGTCCTTCGGGGCGACAGCGTGGACGAGGCCCATGTTGCGGGCCATCAGCGGGCGGAGCTGCTCGCCCTTGAACAGCATCTGCAGGGCGTCGCCCGTCTGCATCAGGCGCGCCACGCGCTGGGTGCCGCCGCCGCCCGGGAACAGGCCGACCTTGATCTCCGGCAGGCCGACGCGGGTCTTCGGGTCGTCCGAGGCGATCCGGTGGTGGCAGGCCAGCGCCAGCTCGAAGGCGCCGCCGAGGCAGATGCCGCTGATTGCCGCCACGAAGGGCTTGCCGCAGGTCTCCAGCCGCCGGAACAACAGCGAGAGACGGCGGGACTCCTCGAAGAAGCGGACCATCGCCGCCTCCTCGCCCTCCGTCGCCTTGAGCGCCTCGTAGGCGCGGCCGAGACCCTGGAGCATGGTCAGGTCGGCGCCGCCCGAGAAATTGTCCTTGCCCGAGGTGATGACGCAGCCCTTGATGCCGGCGTCACCCGCCACGGTTTCGATGATCTGCGACAGCTCGTCCATCACCGCCTCGGTGATGACGTTCATCGAGCGGCCCGGCATGTCCCAGGTCGCCACCGCGATGCCGTCCGCATCGGTCTCGAAGCGAAAGTTCTTCAGGTCGGTCATGGAGCGCTTCCTCTTCGAAGTCCTCGGGGGCCGGCAGCGCGGCAGGCGCCGCTCAGGCCCCCGTCATTTCTGGGTGGGAGCCGGGGCGGGGGTCGGCACGGGCGGCGCGCCGGTCTGCGAGCCGGCCTCGCCCGCGGCGGCGACCGCCAGCATGTTCAGGAGCTTGGTCACCGAGCCCTGCGAGATCGCCGTCACCGAGGAATTCGGGTCGGCATTGAGGCTCTGGAACTTCTGGTAGGTCTTGTCGTCGTAGATCTCGTTGAGGTGCTTCAGCTCGGTGAGGCTGAACTTGTCGGCGTATTCCTTCGACAGGCCCTCGACCATGATCCCGCGCTGGCGCTCGAATTCGGCCATGAGCTCCTTGCGCACGGCCTCGGATTTCTGCTCCGGCATCGACGCCACGGTCTTCTCCAGCGCCGTCGCGAAGCCGGTCTGAAGGTTCTTGATCAGCGTCTTGGTCACGAGCGTCTGGGCTTGCGCGATCTTGTCGGCGGCCTCGTCGGCGCGGGCGCCGAGAGGCAGCGCCAGGGCGGTGGTCAGGCAGAGGGTGGCGATCAGGCGGTTCATCTGCGGCGTTGCTCCCGGTGAGGTCTCGTTTCCGCCGCCCGGTGCGGCGGTCGCGCGGCCGTCTACCAGCGTTTCCAGGGATTTGGGAGCGCGGCGGAACGCGCTCCCGAGCCCCCGTGCGCTCACACCCGTTCGATGATCGTCGCCGTACCCATGCCGGCGCCGATGCAGAGCGTCACCAGGGCGCGCTCCTTGCCGGTGCGCTCCAGCTCGTCCAGCACCGTGCCGAGGATCATCGCGCCGGTCGCCCCGAGGGGGTGGCCCATGGCGATGGCTCCGCCGTTGACGTTCACCTTGGCCGGGTCGAGGTCGAAGGCCTGGTGGAAGCGCAGCACCACCGAGGCGAAGGCCTCGTTGATCTCGAACAGGTCGATGTCGGCGAGGCTCAGGCCGGACTTGGCGAGCACCTTGCGCGTCACGTCCACGGGGCCGGTGAGCATCAGGGCCGGGTCGGAGCCGATATTGGCGAAGGCGCGGATCCGCGCCCGCGGCCGCAGGCCCGCCGCGTCGCCGGCCTCCTTCGAGCCGATCAGCACGGCGGCGGCGCCGTCCACGATTCCCGACGAGTTGCCGGCATGGTGGACGTGATCGACCGCCTCGACGTCCGGATGGGCGTCGATCGCGACGGCGTCGAAGCCGCCCATCTGGCCCATCTGCACGAAGGAGGGCTTGAGCTGCCCGAGCGACTGCATGTCGGTGGAGGGCCGCATGTGCTCGTCGCGGTCGAGGAGCGTGATGCCGTTGATGTCCCTGACCGGCACGATCGCGTTGCGGAACAGGCCCTCGTCCCAGGACTTCGCCGAGCGCTTCTGCGATTCGACGGCGTAGGCGTCGCAATCGTCGCGGGTGAAGCCGTATTTAGTGGCGATGAGATCGGCCGAGACGCCCTGCGGCATGAAGTAGGACTTCACCGCGATGGCCGGGTCCACCGGCCAGGCGCCGCCCGAGGCGCCGAGACCCACGCGGCTCATCGATTCGACGCCGCCGCCCACCGTCATGTCGTGCTGGCCCGCCATCACCTGGGCGGCGGCGAAGTTCACCGCATCGAGGCCCGAGGCGCAGAAGCGGTTGATCTGCACGCCGGGCACGTGGGCGCCGTAATCGGCCACCAGGGCCGCGGCGCGGGCGATGTCGCCGCCAGCCTCGCCGACCGGATCGACGCAGCCGAGCACCACGTCGTCGACGCGCGTCGTGTCGAGGTTGTTACGCTCCTTGAGGGCGCGCAGGGCCGTCTCGGCGAGGCGCAGGGCCGTCACCTCGTGCAGCGCGCCGTCCGGCTTGCCGCGGCCGCGCGGCGTGCGGACGTGGTCGTAGATGTAGGCCTCGGGCATCTCTGCGCTTCCTCGTGTGCCGTTCGTGTCCCTGGTTCTTCGACGGGAGGGGCGATCCTCGCATCATCGAAGTCCGAAGAGGGACGGCTGCCTGATCCGGCGCGGGTCCCCTCTCCCGTTCGGGAGAGGGACAGGGTGAGGGTCGAGAACTTTCCGGAGAACTCGCAACGGTGGCGCAGCTCATGTGGAGCCTGCTCCGGGACATTCTCATCCCTCACCCCAACCCTCTCCCGCACGGGAGAGGGGGCCTGTCCTGATTCCCGCCCTCGCTCCCGCACCGTTCTCTCTGGTTTTCCGACCTAGAACGCCTCGGCCGCGAGCGCCATGGTGCTGTCCGCCCCGGTCTTGATCCGGGCGAGGCGAAGCGCCGTCTCCGGCAGGATGCGCTCCATGAAGAAGCGGCCGGTGACGAGCTTGGCCTCCATGCGGGGCTCGCCCGCCTTCTCCTGTGCCGCCTTGGCGATCCGCGCCCACATGTAGCCCATCGCCACGAGGCCGAGGAGATGCATGTAGTCGGTCGCCCCGGCGCCCGCGTTGTCGGGCTTGGCCATCGCGTTCTGCATGAACCACATGGTGGCGCCCTGCAGGTCGTTCACCGCCGCCTGGAGCGGGGCGACGAAGGGCTTCATCGCCTCCGTCTCGTTGTGGTCCTTGATGAAGGTCTGGACCTCGCCGAGGAAGGTCATCATCGCGCGGCCGCCGTCGCGCGGCAGCTTGCGGCCGATCAGGTCCATGGCCTGGATGCCGTTGGCGCCCTCGTAGATCATGGCGATGCGGGCATCGCGCACGAACTGCGACATGCCCCATTCCTCGACATAGCCGTGGCCGCCGAACATCTGCTGCGCCTCGACCGCGTTGGCGAAGCCCCGGTCGGTCAGCACGCCTTTCACCACCGGCGTCATCAGGCCCATATGGTCGTCGGCCGCCTGACGCTGCTTGGCGTCCTGCGAGCGGTGCACGATGTCGGATTGCAGCGCGGTCCAGAGCACCAGCGCGCGGGCGGCTTCGTTGAAGGCGCGGATGCCCATCAGCGTGCGGCGCACGTCCGGATGGACGATGATCGGGTCGGCGGCCTTGTCGGGCGCCTTGGCGCCGGTCAGGGCGCGGCCCTGCAGGCGGTCCTTCGCGTAGGCCACGGCGTTCTGGTAGGCGACCTCGGACTGGCCGAGCCCCTGCACCCCCACCGCGAGGCGCGCTTCGTTCATCATCACGAACATCGCGTTGAGGCCGCGGTTCGCCTCGCCCACGAGCCAGCCCTTCGCGCCGTCATAGTTCATGACGCAGGTGCTGTTCCCGTGGATGCCCATCTTGTGCTCCAGGGAGCCGCAGGAGACGCCGTTGCGCTCGGCCAGCGAGCCGTCCGCGTTCACCAGGAACTTCGGCACCACGAAGAGCGAGATGCCCTTGGTGCCGGCCGGCGCGCCCTCGATCCGGGCGATGACGAGGTGGACGATGTTCTCGGAGAGGTCGTGCTCGCCGGCCGAGATGAAGATCTTGGTGCCGGTGAGGCTGTAGGAGCCGTCGCCATTCGGCACCGCCTTGGTCTTCAGCAGGCCGAGATCCGTGCCGCAATGCGGCTCGGTCAGGTTCATGGTCCCGGTCCAGGCGCCCTCGACCATCTTCGGGACGTAGGTCCGCTTCTGGTCCTCCGAGCCGTGCACGAGCAGGGCGGCGATCGCGCCTTGGGTGAGCCCGGGATACATGCCGAGCGCCAGGTTCGCGCCGGAGACGAATTCCTGCATCGCGGTGTTGAGGGTGTGGGGCAGGCCCTGGCCGCCGAACTCCTCCGGCACCGAGAGGCCCATCCAGCCGCCCTGTGCGTAGGCGTCGTAGGCCGCCTTGAAGCCCTTGGGCGTCGTCACCGAGCCGTCGGCGTTGCGGGTGCAGCCTTCGAGATCGCCCGCGCGGTTCACCGGGGCGAACACCGTGTCGGCGAGCTTGGCGCCCTCGGTGAGCACCGCCTCGACCACGTCCGGCGAGGCCTCGCTGAAGCCCGGCAGGTTGTCGTAGCGGTGGAAGCCGAGCACGTCGTTCAGGAGGAACAGGGTGTCCTCGACCGGGGCGCGGTAGCTCGGCATCTCATCTCCCTCCGATAAGCCGGCGAGGTCTCCGGCGCGCCGGATGCGCCGCGTCCCGCTCGATAGTTCACATATAAACTATCTCTCGGCCTTCGCGCAAGGGCCGGGGCTGGCGCTCCGTGATAGGGCGTCGCGATGTCGAGGTGCAGCTCTCCAGAGACAAAGCCGGGCTTCTCCAGCGCAAAGAGGCTCTTAACCGGCTGTTTACCAAGAAAGTTAATGGTCGCACCGATCCGACGACCGCACGGCTCCGGCGACCTAAATTCAGGCCGGCTTGGGCTGTGTGCCGCGCCTTAGAGGCAGGCCGAGTTATGACGCGAACCGCCAAGGCGAACCTCGACAGCTTCGATCCGGAAGTGATCGAAGCCGCGCGCGACGTGGCGCTGCGGGCGGGCATCCCGCTTGAGGACTGGATCGCCGCCAACGTGCCCCAGCTCGGGCGCCGCCGCGGGCGCAGCGAGGGGCGCGGGGATTCGTCTGCGGCCGCCTCAACGCGTCAGGCCGAGGAGCGGCGTCCCGTGGCGGGACGGCAGCCCACGGGTCCGCGCAAGGCGTCGGCCGCCGCCGCTGCGGAGACCCGCGCCATGGAGGCGCTGCTGGAGCGCCTCGACGGGATCGACCGGGCGCTCGCCGAGGAGCGCATCTCCGCGCGCGAGGCCGAGGGCCGTCGCCTGGACGCGCTCGAGGAGAAGATCGAGCGTCGGATGTCCGAACTCGGCGACCGCTTCGCTGCGGCGCGGCCCTATGGCCGGCGCGGCCGGGCCCCGGCGAGCGAGATCCGCGACGCAGTCCACGAGATCCGCCAGCGCCAGCGCGAGCTCGGCGAGGGCGATCCGAACGTGGTCGCCGGGATGCGCCGCGATCTCGCCCGCCGCCTCGATGCCGGCCTGCACGAGGAGCTCGTGGCGGACACCGCCGCCCTCGTGTCCGAGCTGAAGCGCGAGACGCTGCGCCTGCGCGAATCGATCGGTGGCCTGGCCACCAGCCGCGACGTCGGCGCCCTCGAACAGGCGATGATCTCCCTGGCCACCGGGGTCGAGCGGGCCCAGCCCTCGGCCGACCTCTCGGCGATCGCGGCCCCGATCGCCGAGATCCGCGCCCAGATCGACCGGCTGTCGGACGAGGTTGCCGACAATGTCCATGCCCGCGTCGCGGGCGAGGTCGAGCGCCTCGCCGCGCGCCTCGGCCAGGTGCCGCTCTGTGCCGGCGATGCGCCGCAGGCCGACGCGCTCGTCGCCCTGTCCCGCGAGATCGAGGAGATCCGCCATCTCGTCGGCGCCCTGGCGGGCCCTGAGCGCATCCAGAGTCTCGCCCAGGGCATGCAGGCGATCAGCGCGCAGATCGCCGAGCTCCAGGCCGCTCAGGCGGCACCGGAGGACGGCCTGCGCCCCATCCTGGAGGAGATCCGCAGCGGGCTCTCCGGCCGCCCGGCCGCCGCCCTCGCCGAGCAGATGCGGGCGATGACCGAGCGGCTCGACGCCTTCCAGGTCGAGGGCGGACCCACCGACCGGGCCGCCTCGAAGGCCATTCTCGGCCGGATCGACGCCCTCGCCGACAAGGTCGAGCAGGCGAGCCATCAGCCCGTCGGCGACCTGATTGGGCGCCTGGAAGGGCTCGGCGAGAGCCTGCGCGGCCCGGGCGGCGATGTCGCCTCGATCCACACCATGCTCAACGCCCTGGCCGAGAAGGTCGAGCGCGTCGGCAGCCGGGCCGCGCCCGAGGGGCTCGACGCCCTGGAGCGGCAGGTGGTCAGCCTCGCGAGCCGGCTCGACGCGCACAGTGTCGACCCGACCCTCGCCAGCCTTGAGCGGACCATGGGCGACCTGCTGCGGCAGGTCTCCGCGCTGCGCGAATCGGCGCCGGACGAGGCGGCCCTGGAGCGGGCGGCGCGCAAGGCGGTCGCGGCGAGCCTCGCGGAGCCGCGCGGACCCGAGGACCGCGGCGAGATCGGCCTGCTCCGCGCGGGCCTTGCCGACCTCCAGGCGAAGCAGACGGCCTCCGACCTGCGGCTCGGCACGATGCTGGACGGCGTGCAATCCGCCCTCGACCGCCTGATGATCCGCCTCGACGCCGCCGAGAGCGGCGTCGCTGCCGGCCGGGCGCCGAGCCTCGGCGAGCAGCTGCTCGGCTCGACCGCGGAGGCACCGCGCCACGGGCCCCTGCGCCGGCCCGATGCGCCGCGCCCGGCCCCGTCCGAGGATG
>NZ_CABFPH010000074.1 GCF_902141845.1 Methylobacterium symbioticum
GCCGGAACTCGACCCGGATCGCGCCCACCGGCGGCCCGGGCGGGACGCCTACGGCGGCGTGCCGGTCGCGGGGAGCCCCCCCACGACGGAGCCCGACGGCGACGCCGTCCTCGGGCTCTTCGGTGCCCGGCCGGCCGCAGCCACGCCGGAGCCGCTCGGCGTCGCCCGCCTCTGCCTCGGTCTCCCGGACGCCCTCCTGCTCGACCACGCCCCCCGGTTCCGCAGCGAATCGGTCCTGCGGTCCGCGGCGGCGCTCGGGATCGAGCTGCGCTTCGGCCCGGCGGCCTCCGCGGGCGGGGCCGCGCCGGCGGCGGGCCTGGGGCAATGGCTCGCCGCGACCGGGGCCGCGGTGGCGACGGCCGACGGCCTGATGGCCGCGGTGCAGGATTGGCTCAGCCAGCACGACCTCGGCCGCTCGCGCCGGGACGGGCGGACCCCGCTGGACCGCTGGCAGGAGGGGGTGACGCGGTATCCAATCCGCCTGGGGGCGGCGGCCGCGCCCGCGCGGATGCCCGGCGCCGGGGCAGGGGCCTGATGTCCCGGACCCTGCGAAGCCGGCATGTCGGCAAGCCGAATCCGTCCCGCCGGATCGTCACCGGACGGCGGGACTGCATCACGGGCGAGATCCCCTCCGGCAAGCCGGGCATGGGCCACCGCATGGTGGCCTACGAGGGCCTCCTCGCGCGGGATTTCATCCTCCTCCTGGAGCAGGACGACGCCGTCCTGCGCTACCAGGAGGAGCCCGTCCCGTTCCGGTGGCACGACGGCGTCCGGTGGCACACCTACACGCCGGACTTCGCCGTCGAGATCGACGACGGGCGGCGCCTCTGCGTCGAGGTCAAGCCGCTGAAGCGGGTGATCAGGCTCGGCTGGGACGAGATCCGGCCCCGCTTGGCGGCGGGCGCCATCGCGGCCGGCTACCACGGCTTCGAGCTCTGGACCGAGGTCGAGATCGACGCGCTCCGGGTCGCGAACGCGGCGCTCGTCGCGAGCGAGCGAAGCTTCGTCGTCGACGAGGCGGAGCAGCACACCATCCGCGTCGTCCTGGACCGCTTCGGCGGCGAGGCCCGCGTCCGGGAGCTCCGAGCGGCCTCGGGCCTCGGGACCCGCGCCTTCCGGGCCGTCGTCGCCCTGGTCGCGCGCGGGGAAGCCGAGCTCACCGAACCCGGCCGACCGTTCGACGACCACGCCCTTGTCCGCCGTTCCCCGAGCCGGAGGTAGCCCCATGACAGGAGATCGGTCTCAGATCCGCACGCACCGCGGCGCGGTCGCGCTCGTCGACGGGATCCCCCACGCCATCGCGCGCGCCGCGGCCGGCGTCCTCTTGCGCCGGCTCGGGCCCGATCCCGTCACGCTTTTCCTGAGCGAGGCCGCGATGCTGGACCTTTGCCGCAGCGGGCGGCTGCGCGTGTCCGAGCCCGGGAGGGGGCGGCGTTGAACATGGGCGCTTGCCAGATCCGCCTGCAGGAGGGCGCCCTCGTCATCGTCGAGGGCGTCTACCACAAGGTGCTCTCGCGCGACGCGAGCGGCGTCACCCTGCGCACGCTCGGGGCGAGGCCGGTCTCGGTCACGAAGAGCCATGCCGAGCTGGCCGACCTCTACTTCGGCGAGCCGAGGCGCCTTCAACTGGTGGAGGACACGACCGCGGGCCTGCCCCAAGGCGTCCAGGACAACCTCCTCCGCACCATCGACACGTTCGATGTCCGCCAGCAGGACGCGGCGCTGATGCGCCTCGACTACATGCAGGCCTGCGACCGGTGCTTCGCCGAGCGGACCCACAAGAAGGTCCTGAAGGGCTACGCCGAGATCGCGAAGCTCGTCGCGGCGGAGCGTCGGCAACGGGTCATCGAGAACGAGGGCTCCCATCCCGACGACGTGCCGCTCGAACGGGTGAGCGGGTCCTCGCTGAAGGGTTGGTACGGGCGCTGGCGCAAGGGGGGCAGGGCCCTCGCGGCGCTGATCCCGTTGCACGACCAGAAGGGGCGGGCGGGTTTCCGCCTCGACCCGGAAGTCGAGGTGATCCTCGCCGAGCGGGTGCGCGAGGACTGGCTCATCCGGAACGGCCCCCCCCTCAGCCACGTCATCCTGTTCATCCAGGGCCGGGTCGAGCGCGAGAACAAGACGCGCGCCGTGCCCCTCGATGTGCCCGACGCCATGACCATCCGGCGCTGGGTGAAGGCGAACGTCAGTCGGTTCGACGAGATCTATCACCGCCAGGGCCCCGCGGAGGCGGAGCAGGCCTTCCGGCACGTCAAGAAGGCTCCTCAGGCGACGCGGCCGCTCGAAATCGTCGAGATCGACCACACGCCGCTCGACGTGCTGGTTCTGGAAGGCGACGGCACCCCGGCGCGGAACCGGCGTCGGAAGGACAAGCGCACCAAGCGCGTCTGGCTCACGGTCGCCATCTGTGCGGCCACCCGGATGATCGTCGGGTTCCATCTCAGCGAAGAGCGCCCCTCCTGGACCTCGGTGATGCATTGCCTGCGCATGGCGGTGCTGCCGAAGGACCTGACCCGCGTCCGCGTCGAGACGTCCTGGCCCGTGTTCGGCGTGCCGGAGGTGGTCAAGCTCGACAACGGACGGGAATTCCACTCCCGCTCGATGAAGGCGGCCGCCGGGCAGCTGCGGTTCGAGCTTCGCTACATGCCCCGGCGCAAGCCCCACCTGAAGGGCAAGGTCGAGCGGGCCCTCGGCACGATCGCGCGCGACTTCTGCGCCTACCTGCCGGGCCGGACCTTCCGGGACGTGCGCGAGCGGGGCGACTACGACAGCGTCGGGCAAGCCGCCCTGACCCTCGCCCAGCTCATCGAATTCTTCACGATCTGGGTCGTCGACATCTATCACAACCGCAAGCATGGCGGGCTGCTGGGACGCACGCCCCTGCAGCGCTGGCAGGACCTGATCGGCTACGGCACGCGCCTGCCGCCGTCGGCCGACGACCTCGACCCGCTCATCGCGCTCGTGGTCCCGAGGACCATCCAGCGGCACGGGATCACCTTCCTCGGGCTCACCTTCCAGTCGGACGAGCTGAAGGGCGTCCGCCGCAGGAAAGGCTTCCACTTCGGCGAGGAGTTCCTCGTCAAGGTCGATGCGTCCGATCTCGGCCACCTCCTCGTCCTGGTGGACGAGGAGGCCGGGTGGATCAGGGTTCCCTGCGACGACGCCTTGGCGGACGGCACCTCCCTTGCCGAGTGGCGCGACGTGGTCCGGACGGCGCGTCGCATGACGCTGGAGGGCCAGCGCGTCGCACGCGCGACCCTCGTCCGCGCGATGGAGCTGCTTCGCGCCGAATGCCGCAAGGCCGGCGTCAAGCCGCAGCGGTTGGCCAGCACCGACGTCGACTGGTTCCGCGAGCACGCGGACGACCCGATGTTCGAGGTGGCCTGGGACGTCGCTGACGAGAACGCCCACGAGGCCGAGCGGCTGCGGACCCGGCGCCCGAGGAAGGCCGCGCCGTCGGCCGCGGCCGACGGCCAGGCGGCGCCTGCGCCCCGCATCGGGCAGGGGGGCCGCAAGACCGGCGGGCGCCCGGTCCGCGCGGCGCAGGACGACTCGGTCGCCGCCCAGCCGGCACGATCACCGCCCGTCACCGCGGCGGCGACCGTGCCGGCGGCGACCATGCCGGCGGCGGCGGCCGACGACATCGGGTTCGATGCAGACGATCCCGATAACTGGACTGCCGAGTGAGGACCATCGCATGCTGCAAGCCCACGAAGCGGACATCTTCCGCCCCGACGTCACGGTCCTCGCCCCGCAGGAGGCCGTTCCCGCGCGCCGGGAGCGGTTCGCCACCCGTCTGAGCCCCCAGGATCTGGAGCGGCGCGCCTGGAAGAGACGCGTGAACACGATCCACGTGAACACGGACGTCGTCGTCAAGGCGGTCGCGCGCTTCGACCAGATGCTGGCCGACCTCGCCGACGACGTCGAGGGCCAGTGCCTTGTCGTTCCGGCTCCTTCCGGGGCCGGGAAGTCGCATCTGCTCGCCCGGCTGCAGATGCGCCCGTCCCTGGTGCCGTTCCGTGACGAGGTCGGCCCCGTGCGCCCGCTGGTGTTCATCAAGGCGCCCAGCCCCTGCACCCTGAAGACGCTGGGGCTCGCGCTGTACGTCGCCCTGACCGATCTGGAACTCAGCGCCACCCTGAAGGAGCACGACATCTGGCGCAGGGTCCGCCACCAGATGCACGCCCAACTCGTGTCGGTCGTCATGGTCGATGAATTCCACCACGCCCTCCGCGGGCGCACCGGCGACGAGCGGCGGGCCTTGGTCGAGACGCTGAAGAACCTCGTCCTCCCGGACCCGAACGACCCCCTGCGGCCGCCGGGGGCGGAGATGCGCCCCATCTCGCTCGTGCTCTCCGGCATGCCGTGGCTGAGGCGGGTGCTCAAGGAGGACTTCCAGTTGCTCCGACGCTGCATCTTCATGCCCATCAGGCCACTCGGCCACTCGGCGGCCTGTGTGAAGAAGGCGACGAAGTTCCTGGAGCTGATCGAGCCGCGGCTCGGCTTCCCGGCCCCCTCCGGCCTGTCCGAGCACGACATGGTCCAGCGCATGCTCAAGGCATCGGCGGGATACACCGGCCGGATGATGCACCTCGTCAAGAAGGCGGCCTTCCGCGCCATCCGAAGCGGCGCGCCGAGCATCAGCCAACTCGACCACCTAGCATTCGTCTTCGACGAGATCTTCGAGCTCGGCCCTCACCGGAACCCGTTCAGGGTGCCCGACATCTCGACCTGCCCGAAGCTGAAGGAGATCGAGTTCGACAAGCTCACCCGACTGATGGGAACCGCGCAAGCGGACATCGACCCGGACGACGCGTAGGAGGACGTCGGTGCGACTGACCATCATCCCGCCCGTCGTCGAGGGCGAATCCGCAGCGGCGCACCTGCTGCGCGCCTTCGACGTCAATGGCGAGCCGTGGAGCCGGGAACGCCTGAGGAGCGCCGGCCATGCCTTGAGCGACATCCTGCAGGGGCGCGCCGCCAAGCCCCTCGCGGACCGGCTCGGCCGTGACGGTGAGCCCTTCCTGCGATGGACCCCGGCGGAGGTCACCAAGCGGAGGGTCGTGATCGCCGGCGAGGAGATCCACCGGGACGACTGGACGACGAACGCGCGTCGCTGGTGCCCGCGCTGCTGGGACGACGACCTCCGCCGGCCGCGGTCCGGACGTCACGCCCATTGGAACGTTCACCGGCGCTTCTGGTGGGACGTGGCTGCCGTCCGCACCTGCCCGGTGCATCACGTCCTGCTGGCCGCGGCTTGCCCGACCTGCGGCGTGGACGTCACCTGGGAAGCCGGCTCGCTGACCCGGTGCAGGAACGGCCACCCCCTGCTGGCCTGCGAGGGCGTCGAGGTCGCGCCCGGCACGACCCTGGCGGACGCCTACGTGGTCGGCCGCCTCGGCGGCATGCCGAGGACGGAGGTCCCCATTCTCGACGGGCTGACGCTCGCAGAGGCTTGCGACGCCATGGAGCGGCTGGGCGTCGCCCGGCACGGGGGCGCCGACGGGGCCTTGTCGAAGTTTCCGGCGGAACGCCATCCCGAGGTGCTTTCGGCCGGCCTCGCCATCGCGCGGGACTGGCCGCGCGCCTTCGAGGCCCTGCTCGACGGGATGGCCGGAGCCGACCATGTCGGCCTCGGGGCCTGGGGCGCCGAACAGGTCTATGGCTACCTGTACCTGTGGGCGAAGCGACTGCCGGCGGGAGGGAGCGGTGACGCGGTGCGGGCGATCCTCTTCGCGCATCACGCGGCACGGGGTCCGGTCCACAAGACCTCGGTGGTGATCCGGCATGCCGATGTCCCCCTGGTCAGCCTCGCCGAGATCGCGGCCCAGTGCGGGCGCCGGCCGGAGTTCGTCGCCGGCTACGTCAAGGCCCTGGGTGCGTGGCCGGAACGGACCAAGCGGGGCACGCCCATCGGCATCACCCGCGAGACCGCCGCCGAGATCCGCGCGCTCCTCGACCGTGCGGTCCGCGCGGACGACCTGCCCGCCGCGCTCGGGCTGGCCAAGCGACAGGCCAGGATGCTGGTGGCCGCCCGCATCGTCCCGCCAGCCGAGATCCATCGTCGCGCCGGCATCAAGGCCGAGGTATTCGACCGGGGTGCCATCGACGCCGTGCTGGCCCGACTCCGCGGCCCAGCGCCGACCGTCGAGGCCGCTCCCGCCGGCCTCCTGCCGCTCGCGCGCGCCAGCCAGCACGGCAAGGTCGACGGCGTGCGCGGCACCTGCGCCATGATCTTGGCCGGACAGCTCCGGGTCAGGGCGGTCCTGCGGGACGCGCCCGGCCTCGCGGGGTTCCTCCTCGACCCGGAGGACATCAGGGCCGCGCGCCGGTCCCGCGGGGGCGGCGGCCTCACCCTCGCAGAGGTCGGCCGGCGCATCACGGTGCCGTCCGACGTCGTCGGCCTGATCGTCCGGCAAGGCCTGCTGACCGGGACCGCGACCGCATGCGGGGAGATCCTCGTCCCGGAGGATGCGTTGGCGGCCTTCGAGAGCGAGTACGCAACCACGGGGGCCCTCGCCAGGGACATCGGATCCGGCATTCGGTGGGTGCGGGAAGCCCTCGACCGGGCCGGCATCAAGCCGGTTTTCGCGACCGCCGGCCGTAAGGTCACGACGGTGTGGTCCCGGGAGGATGTACCGCGGGACCTCCGGCGCCGCATTCCCAGGACGCATGCGCGCCCGCTCTAACGGAGGTTGCGCCTCGGCGGCGGGATACGTGAGCGGACCGTGCGGGGCTGCCCCATCCGAGAGCCCGCGGCGGGCGCACCGGGCGCCCGGGTCCTGCGACGCGGCGGCCGCCGCCCGGGAACCCGAGAGACGCAAGAGGATGGCGGCCCAAGGCAATTTCGCAGCAGCGTGCTGCAAGATCGCGGGACCGGCCCAATACTCGCCGAAGCCCTCCCGTGCTTGAGGTCTCGTCGCGGGAAGCGTCCTGCGCCGAAGTCCGTCCCATTGTGCTCCTACAGCCGGGGAACGGGCTCGGCCCCCCAGCGCCGGCTCTCCTGCTTGTCGGCGATGGACCGATGGCCCCCAGCTTGCGCCGCGTTCAGGCTCCTCACGATGTCGGGGGCGCCGGCATGGTGTAATGACGGCGTGCCCGACCGTTCGGCCGGTCTCAGGGCACGGCATACGCTCGCGAAATCACGGCCCTTGTGGATGTTGGTGACACCGCATGTTTGACTGGCTCCGATCCCTCCTGCGCCGTCTCTGGCTTGGCCGTTCGGGCGACGCGCCTCGAACCGAACGTCCCGTTGAACCGCGGCACCGACAGGTCACGATCCGCCGCTACGGCGGTGGGGACAGGCCGCCGCCGCTGCACTGGAAGGCCTGCCACCCGTCGACGGTGAGGCGCTTCAAGGCCGAGATGACCTGCTCGCAGGGTCACGCGCTCGTGCTGAAGGACCACACGGTCACGGCGGAGGGCCGGGTCCTGCCGAGCGTCGTCTGCCAGGCTCGCGGCTGCACGTTCCACGAGTTCGTCCGCCTGGACGGTTGGGCGGCAGGCGAGCTGCGCTGAGGCGCGGCGGAGCTCAGGCGGCGAGCACGTCCTCCTCGCCGCCCAGGGTCTCTGGCCTGACCTCGCGCCCCTCGTCGTCGAACGCGTAGAGGAGGGCGATGCGGCGGCCGGTCCAGACGTACCGGTAGTGCACCGTCTGGATCGAGCGGCCGAGCACGCTTGCCCTGAGCACGGCCAGGCACGTCGCGCTTGAGCGCTCGGGAGGGTGGTAGAGAACCCCGTCGGCCTCGGAGGATACGCGGGCGCCGATCTCGCGGCACGCCTTCGCGTCGAGATCGGCCGGGACGTGGCGAAGGTCCACGAAGCGTCCCTCGGCCGGCGTCCGCAGCATGCGCATGTCGAGGCCGATGGGCGCCTCACGGGTCCGGGCGAGAAACCTCTCGCGACGCGCCACCGACACGGCGAGCGCGGTCTGGCGGTCCGCAGCCAGTTCCAGGCACGGCCTCAGGTGATCGAAGAAGCGGCTGCCCTCCGGGTTGCCGTAGGCGAAGGGCGCGTGGTTCCAGTTCTGCAGCCTCGGGGCATCGGCCGGGACCCCGGGTCGGAGCCGCGCGAGGCGGTCAATCGAGCGGAGGCGCGGGTTCGTGATGTCCTCGACCGCGACGAGGGCCTCGACCCTGCCGTCGGCCACGAGCCCGTCATAGACGGACACGGGCGGAAACCGGGACGGGATCAAGCGGAACGCGTCACCCTTCCACGTCGTCAGGGAAAAATCTTCAGCCGCCACGCTGAGCATCCAGGTAGATGCGGACCTTGTACAAGTCCGCGAATTTCCCCGAGAGCATGACGTCGAGCGCGCTCGCCCCATCGAAATACTCGTTCGGCGCCCTGATCCACTCGTCCCCACGCTCGTCTACGGTAAACAGGATGCGCAGCGCCTTCCAGATCGAGAGAAGGTGAGACACCCGCTCCGTCGTGTCCGGCGGGATGCTGCCCCCTTCCTTCTTCCACTTGAAAAACGTCGACCGCGCCGGCGAACCGAGAAGCGCGATCTGCTCGTCGGCGCTCAGGTGCCACCTGTCGGCCATCGCGAAGAACGCTTCGAGCTCCACAGGGAGCCGCGACGACCCAGCCTCGTTCCGGGCGCCGTGGGCAGAATTCGTCATCAACCCCTCCCTGGTCCAGAATCGGACTTGACGGCCGACCTAGTCCAGATACATACAGTCCCAGCCGAGACTGAAAGCGTCTTTTAGTCCAAGGCCGTCGTCCGTCAAGAGTGTGTACGGGAACGTCGGCGCGCGCCAGCAGGTGGAGACGAGGATGAAGGTTATGGATAACGCGCGGGCCCGCAGCTTCGTGTTCCCGGTGAACGGCACCCCGGTTCGCTTCGACGACGGCGAGGTCACCGGGCGTGAGGTCCTCACCAGGGCCGGCCTCTTGCCCGCGAGCGAGCACCAGCTCATCCTGGTCCGGGGCGGCCGCACCCACCTCGTGGGCACGGACGACAAGGTCGACCTCGTCGCCGAGGAAGGCGGCGCGTTTCGCGGCTTCCGCAGCGACCGCAGCTTCTCCTTCACGGTGGACGAGGTCGGCCAGGTCTGGGGTGACGGCCGGATCGAGGTCGACGAGCTCCTCGCCATCCTGCACGTCCCGGCAGGCCACGACCTCGTGCTGGAGCGCGAGGACGAGCCCGACAAGATCCTGCGGCCCGGCGGCGCGGTGTCGTTCGAGACTCGCGGCGTCGAGCACATCGTCTCGCGGCGCGCGCAACGGCCGGACTTCGTGCTGGTGACCGTGTTCACCACGAGCGGCGTTTTCCCGGCCGAGGGGGCGGTGCGGGTTCCCGCGACGACGCCGGTCGCGGACGTGCTGGTCCGCGCCGCGCGCAAGCTGGAGCTCGGCGACACCGCGACGTGGATCACGACCGTCGGCAACCGCGACATCGATCCGTCCGCCTCCTTTGCCGGGAACGGGCTCTCCGGCGAGGTCGAGATCGAGTGGGGGCCCCGCGAGGGCGGTGGGGGCGCCCGTGCTTGAGCTGCTCTCCCGGGCCGCGTTCGAGCGCGACGTGCGCCGCCTCGATTCCCGAACCGCGGCCCACCGCAACTGGACGGTCCTTCAGGCGGAGTATCCCGTGCTCGACGTGATCCTCGGGCATCCGACCGCCGCGCCCCTGAGGCTCCGTTTCACCTGCGTCGATTGGGACGACCTCCCCCCGTCGGTCGAACTGCTCGACGCCGCCGGGCAACACCTCTCGCAGGCTCCCCCCGGGGCCGGCGGCATCTTCCACCCCAGTCCCCATCCCGTGACCGGCCGCATGTTCGTCTGCATGCGCGGAACGCGCGAGTACCACACCCACTTCAGCCATGTCGGCGAGCGGTGGGACGGTTACCGCGGCCAGTCCGGCCTGGATCTGCTCGGCATCCTCGACCAGATCTGGCGCTGCTGGAAGAGGGCGGTCGGATGACAGCCGTCGCTTGCACCGCCGCCATCCTCGCGGAAACCCTCGACCGCCTCCGCGTCGGGGGGCGGCGCGGCGAGGAGCGCGCCGTGCTCTGGCTCGCGCGCTCGGCCTCGGCGGCGCCGACGCCCGTGCAGGAGGTCTACGAACCCGAGCAGGCCACCGCCGAGGACTACTTCCACCTGCCGCCCGCGAGCATGCGCGCGCTGATGGGGCACCTTCGCGCCCACCGTCTCAAGATCGTCGCCCAGGTCCATACCCATCCGGGCAGGGCGTTCCATTCCGAGGCGGACGACGCCTGGGCCATCGTCCGGCATCGCGGGGCCCTCTCCCTGGTGCTGCCGCGCTTCGCCGCGACGGCGACGCCCGGGACCTTCCTGGAGGAGGCGATGGTCTACGAGCTCTCGGACGCTGGACTGTGGGAGCATGTGCGCCGGCCGGGCGAGCGCATCCGCATCGAGGTGACGCCATGATCACGCCCGCCCAAGAGAACGCCCGGATGCTGGCCGCCATCCTCGGAAGCGACGAGGACGACGCGTCCGAGCGCCTCAACCGGGCGGTTCTGGTCACCGCTCCTCCCGGCGGCGCGGACGCCGCCTGGGCGGCGGAAGTGGCGGCCCTGCTCGCGCGGACCGTCGGCGTGGTGACCTCGCCGGCCGAGGAGGCGCAGCTCGAACTCGTCATCGGCGAGGCGGCCGCGCGGACGGACCTGCCCCGGCTGCACGCCGCCATCGACGCCGGCGGCGCCACCGTCGATGTCCGCCCCGTCGGGCGGACGGGCGGCCCGCCGCCCCATCCCCTGCTGGCCGCCGTCGCCGCATGCCCGGCGGCCGCCGCGACCCTGCGGATGCTGCTCGACGACCCGGCACTTCCGGCCGTCGCCTACCCGCTCCGGCTGGACTTCGACCAGCTCGGCGTGCCGGACGCGGCGCTCGCGACGACCGTCGATCTCTCGGACGCCGTGCTCGTCGGCGCCGGCGCCGTGGCCCACGGCTTCGTTCGCGCCCTGCGCCACCTGCGCGCCGTCGGCCGCCTCCGCATCGTCGACCCGAAAACGGTAGGCTCAGGCAATCCCAACCGCTGCCTCTACCTGGGCGACGAGGATGTCGGCCGCGACAAGGCCGTCGCGCTCGCCGAGCGCGCCGCGGCCGACTTCCCCGAGCTCGCGTTCGAACCACTCGTCCAGGACTTCTCGGCCTATTGCAAATCCGCGGGGCCGCCCGCCACGGCCATCGTCACGGTCGACAGCAGGCGCGCGCGGCGCGGGATCCAGAAGGAGCTTCCGGGCCGGGTCCTCGACGCGTCCACGACCGACGTGCGCGGCGTCGTCGTGCACTCGCACCGGCAGCCCACGCAGGATGCCTGCATGGCCTGCATCTACCGTCACGTTCCCGACGAGCACGCGCGGGAGCGCTCGATCGCGGATGGGCTGGGCGTCGACCTCGCCGCGGTCAGGGAGGGTTTCATCTCGGCCGAGGCCGCCGGGCGGATCCATCGGGCCCATCCCCAGATCGATCCCGCGGGGATCGTGGGCACGGCCTATGACAGCCTCTTCA
The DNA here is from genome assembly GCF_902141845.1 of Methylobacterium symbioticum. GTDB lineage: Bacteria > Pseudomonadota > Alphaproteobacteria > Rhizobiales > Beijerinckiaceae > Methylobacterium > Methylobacterium symbioticum. The sequence goes on from NZ_CABFPH010000074.1 coordinate 11,476, forward strand.
AGCAGCTCTGCGCCGCACAGACACTGCTGACACCGGAAGGCAGGCAGGTGCTCGCCCCGTTCGCGTTCGTGTCGAGCATGGCCGGCGCCTTGCTGGTGGTCGAACTTCTGCGCTCGAACGCGGGGGCGGCGGCGACCAACTATTGGGCCGTCGATCCCTGGAAGGCCCCCATCGGGCGGCGCCGGCTGCGGCGGGCGCGCGATCCGCACTGCGAGTTCTGCTCCAAGCCCGAATCGGACGCGGCGGCCGAGCACCTCTGGGGCCGGAACGCGGCGGGGTGACCTGCCGACGCCGTGATCGCTCGGGCCCGCGGGACCGTTTTCCGGGGCGGCGCGCTCCGGGCGGCGAGGCGCCCGGAGCGTCGGGCGGCCCCTGAGCGAGGTGGTGTCGAGGCCGATCTCGGCGGCACGGCGCGAAGTGCCGCGACGCCGGCGGATGAGGCGGAAGAGCCGACGGCAGGCGGGCCCTTCGCCGGGCTCCGGGGCGGACCTCGGGGCGGGCGCCGAGCGGGGCCGGTCACGGCAGGCCGTCCGGGTCGGCCCTCCCGGGAAGGGGCGGCGCCGGAGCTGATAGGACGTCCACGCCCATCGAGCGTCGCCCGTCCGCGGGCCACGCCCAGACATGGTCCGGCAGCCGGGCTCGCTCGAAGGACAGGCTTCCCGGGAAGTCAGGACAAATTGTGTTGAGAGCGTTCCTTCGGCGAGGCCGGAAATCGGGACAAGCTTTCGCGATAGCTTGGCCCGCCGGCCCACGCCGGATCGGCCGTTCCAAGCCCCGGGCGGCGAGCCCCGCCCAGTGGGCGAGAGCGCTGGCCTGGCGATCGTAGAGCCGCCACCGTGGTGGCGAAGGCGCGGACGGGGGGCGAAGCCAAGGGCCGGGCTGATCGACCGCTACCGTCGCTTCGTCCGGCATCATCGCTCCGCCTCGCTCGGGAGCGGCGGAACGCCCACGGCATCGGACGCCACGCGCGGTCACAAGCCATGGACATCCGCGGACGTGTAACCACCGCGATCCGCGGGACGAAATCCAAAGAAAACGGCGAGACGTACGCGCCCCATCGTCGATTGCGGAGGTGAATATGAAAACGATCCTGTTTGCCGCTGCTGCGAGCGCCGCTCTTTACGCGTCGGCCCTCGCGCAAGGGGGTGCCCCGTACAATGCCAGTGGGCAACAGGCAGGGGGCCCGCGTGCGGGGATGGAGCGGCGTCTGGGAGTGTCGGTCAGCACCCCGACCGGGAGCCTTCTGCCGACACAGCGAAGGAGCGATGTTCGGAGCCGCTGCAGGCCGGATGGCAAGGGCCAATATGCCGGCGGCTACCGCGGCGAGTTGGCGCGCCGTGGATGCGCATAGCGAGGCTCGCTTGCCGAGAGGAATTCGGTCTGGTGCGCCGGGTGCATGGTCGGGCATCCGGGCGGCGACGCCGGCGCCTGACACCGCCCGATGAGGTGGGTCGAGTGCGGGCATGAGCCCTTTCCGCGACGACCGCCCGATCGGCCGGTTGCGGCATCGGCACGCGCGCACTTTCAGGGGTGAGCTGCGCGACGCTGATGTGCCAGCCGAGGTGACCCGGTTCGGCGAACGGGACAGCGTCGAGCTTCTCTCGCTGTCGAGTGCCGGGCGAGGATGGCCACGTGCACCGGCTCGTCACCTATCCAAACAGGGCGCACTCCATCGTGCGAGCGCGCCGCCATGGAGCCCGCGCAGGGCTTGATGGTCACCGCGGACCGACGGGATGCCCGCCCTTGGGAGCCGACGCCTCGGGGCATCCCTCGGGGAAGTTGCGCGGCAATCCCTGGCCCGCAGGGACCGGGTCGGCTATCCCCTCGCGCCTCACTGAGAGCGACGCGATGGCTGCCGATTTCCACGACTGGGACAAATCAGACGCATGGCAAACCGACCACCCGGTCATCCGGGCATTCGGCCGCCTGCGCACCACGGTCGCCCTTGGGAAGCTCGCCGGCATCGCATCCCTACCCGCGAGGTTGAGCCCGCGGCAGCGGGGCGTCCTCCTGGCAGCCCTGGAGCGGTTGTACGCCGGTGGCGTCCGGCCGAGCCTGGCCGAGGACACCCGGCGAGGCCTGGGAGCGATGGCATCGACCGGCGAAGTGACGTCGCGTGGCGTCGGCTGGCGTCAACTTGCCCCGACGCTCGGCCTCGGGGCGGGAGCGTTCGATCCGGATCGAGCCGCGGAGGAAGGGCGGCACCATCTCGTCGCACAGCTGCTCGCGATGTCGCCCAGATACTGGGCCGACCCGGTTCAGGCCATTCTGTTCACGGCCCTGCAGTACGGCTTGGAAGTCGCCCTCCGTCGCGGACGCTGCAAGCCCGAGCCGCTCAAGACGGAAGCGGTGCTCCATTACATCCAAAGCGCGGTCGAGCACCGTGTGATCCCGGCCATGGACGAGGCGGGAGCCGGCCTGCCGGAAACATACACGCTCGACCTCGGCACCGCCTCCATGCTGGAGGGCCGGGATCTTCTCGCGGCGGACCTCGCGGTCGTCGCCGGCGTGCACGTCCTCGGGCGCCCGATGTACCGGATCGTCCTCTTCCAAGCCAAGAACGCGACCGCGACGGGCTTGACCGACGTCGGGAGGAACGAGGGACGGCAGCTCGACACGTTCCTCTCGACCGGGATGGGCTGGTACCTCTTCTACCCGGCCTGGGCGAGGAAGGGGGCCTTCATCACGACCGTCATGCCGGCGACCGAGGTGTTCCACGATGTCTGGGCCCACGGTCAGGCGCCGGCCTTCGGGCAGGTCGACGCCTATGGCGGCGAGCGCTCGCCCGGGTGGGATTTCGCGTCGTTCGTCAGCATCGCCATGTCCTCCGGCCGCGACCTGTCGTTGGGGCGTCTCTTCCCGGACGCCGAGACCGCCGCCGAGGCTCTCTCGGACGACCGCAGGCAACCCTTGGCGGCCGACATCATCGCCATCGACCGGACGGGAAGGCTCGCGCTCCGCGACTTCATCGATGCGACCGCCAGCCTGGGGTACGGGGACGGACGGGTCTCGTCCTTTCCGTCCAGGCGTCATGCCGCGCACCGCCGCGACGAGGCGGGAAGTCCGGGCGACCCGTTTGCGCCCGGTTGGTGAGACCGTTCAGTCCGGCAGGCCGAAGGTCATCTCTCGGGCGAGGCAACCCGCGCGCAGCGAGGTGAGCCGGTCGCACGATTGGGCCAGCGTGCGGAGGACGTCCAGTTCCTGCGCGGGCGGCAAGAGATCGACGACCAGGCGCTCGACGTCGCGGTAGACGTCCTGCGACATCCAGGCGAGAAGGAACTCGGCCAAGCCGCGCCGCAGGGCTCGGTCGTCGCCGACGACCGCTCGGATCCGCCACTGCCACAGGCCCTTCTCCGCGTTGCCCAAATGGCGCCACACGGCGCGGGCGCCTGGGATATCCATGGGCAGGTCGGCAAGCTGGGCGTGCAAACGGACGATCATTTCCCCTGACGGAAGATCCCGTAGCGCCAAGACGAAGGCCTCCTCTCGCTCGGCGTCGGCCAACTCCGAGCGGACCGCGCGACGCCGGCGCGCGAGGTGCAGGAGGCTCAAGGCAGCGAACACCGCGCTTGCCGGCTCCGAGCCCTCCAAGGCGCGGACACCCGAGACGATTGCCGCCATGAAGGCCTCTGGATCGTCCTCGAAGAGCGGTTCGAGCCGAACGAGACGCCGGATGTCGTTGGCTTTCCAGGCGCGTGCGCCGGCGATGGCCCGCAGCCATTCCGCAGCGGCTGGCATGCCGCCAACCCTGTCCCGCAGGTCGGCACGGCCCTCAAGCTTCCCGAGCAGCGTTGGGAGCCACCTCTCGTCGGACAGAACGTCCCGGAAGGCGGCGAGGTAGTCTCCCGGGGGCGGTGCGCAGCGCTCGAAGAGGCGGGCTACCCCCCGTTCGATCGCGGGAGCAAGGATTTCCGCTTGAGCGAGGACGGCGGCGTCGAACGCGGTTCGGTCGCCTTCGACCATGGAACGCAGGCTGTGGAGCGCAAAGGCGTCGTCCCTGAAATCGAAGATGAGGTCGCTGACCGGCGCGGTCACGCCGAAGGCCAGCGCCGCCGTACCGTCCCCGCAGACCCGGAGCGGCGCGCCGTTCAGGAACGACAACAGGCGCCCGGGTTCGCCGCGCGCGCATCGAAAGCCTTGGGCGACGAACGCGGCGGCCTTCCCTCGAAGGTATGAGGATACTGGGTCGGAGGGCGCCCAGTGGCGTTGGATCTCCTCCAGGCACCGGATTGCCCGACCGCATCCTTCTTCCAGCGGCCAGGCGCCGTGCTCGATCGCCAGGATCGACAGCAGCGTGAACAAGGCGTGCTCGCGCTGCGTCAGCGGCGGTGTTCCGAACCGGTCGAACATGCCGATCCGGTCCCTCTCGCTCGGGACGTTGTCGCGTATCCAACGGTCGAAATCCTCTGCGACATCCGCCTCACGGAGCGGTTCGGGCAGCGCAAGGCGGGCAAGCCTCTTGATCGGGTGCGGGTCACCGTCGGTCGTCAGGTCAAGAGGTTGTACGCGCACGTGCTGTCTTCCTCTGCGGCTCCGGCCGTCGCGAATCCGCCACGTCGGCATTGTCCTTGCAGCCTTGCCGGAAGCAAAGTGGGGCGGACCGATAGGGCGGGCCCGCGAGAGCCATCGGGATGGCAGCTTCACCCGAAGTCGATCCCGCCCGCCGGTCGATTCTGGCCCCAGTTCCGGTTCCCGCCCCCGCAGGCGCAGGCACGACGGCCTTTTCGGGTTCGTGAAGCGGGGTCAGTCACGGCTCCTGTCCCGACCGAGCGCGGCCGACAGATCGCTTCCGCGCCTGGCTCCTGGGCTCGCGGACGCTCGTGGAGGCGCGTTCGACCCAGCGCATCCCGTCCGTCACCGGAGGCGGGCCAGACGGGGGCTGCCAGAGGCGTTCGGAAGGCCCCGTTCACGCCCTCCGTGCAGCCGCGACGCGCTGGCCTGATCGCGACAAACCCCACGAAGTTCAGCCTTCTCTGGCAATCGAGACAAACTTTGTTGAGAGCGCGCCTTCAGCGCACGCCAAAATCAGGACAGGCTTTCTAGAGAATTTATCCCGCCGGAGGGTGGGGGGCACGCCCGGCTTCTCCGATCATTCTTGCGCGGCCCCCATCCCGGCGGTTGGGTTGCTCAACCAGGCCGGCGAAGTGCGAACGAATTGTCATGGGGCCGCGTCCCGGACGACGTCGCGGAGCCTGCGGTCCCGCCGCGGATGCGCGACAAGGTTCGACGTTGTGGTTGAAGCCGACCCAGCTCGTCGGGAGATGTCGAGGCCCCGATCGATCCGGCGCAGCGAGCAAGTTCGGGCCGTGGCGGTGTCGAAACCGGTCGCCCTGGGTGCCGCAATCCGTCCCTGGCGTCCCCTTGCACTCAGATGGCCTTACGCTGGCGTGAGTGCAGCCTCATGGGAGCCCGCCAACTCCCCAAGCTCCGCCCCTCATCGGAGCGCAGGAGAGCCCTACGTTGTGCTATCGTGCCGAACGCATGAGCGCGCGACTAGGAGGGCTGCAGAGGCCGATTGTCATCAAAGTCAAAGTTCTTTGAGAGCAGCAGCACGCAAGGGCAATGTTCTAAGAGAGTCGAGTTAAATTCGATTGAGGAGGTCCCTCGGGCGGCCCCCGAAATCAGGACAAACTTCGTTGAGGAATTACATCGCATAATACGCGAATAGCAAATCAGCTACACACACCCTGAGCTGAATCAGATGTGAGTGACTTAGTGATCGCATGACAGACTCGTTCAGAGACGCCCGGCAGCCTCAAGGGCCTGAGACAGATCAGCCAAAAGATCCTCCTCCGCCTCAAGGCCGATAGACAGGCGAAGCAAGCCGTCCGTGATGCCGGCCTTGGTCCTTGCCTCGGGATCCATCGCCGCGTGGGTCATGGTGGGGGGGTGGGCTATCAGGCTCTCAACACCGCCGAGTGACTCGGCCAGCGTGAACACCTGCAAGGTGTTAACGATGCAACGCACTGCCTCGCGCCCGCCGACACAGGCGAAGCTGATCATAGCGCCGAAGCCGGTTTGCTGCGTCTTTGCGAGGGCATGACCGGGATCGGAGGGCAGGCCGGGATAGTGCACGCGGGCGACCGCCGGATGCGCCTCGAGGAAGGCGGCGAGCGCCGCGGCGGTCCGCTGCTGGCGCTCCACCCGCACGAAGAGCGTGCGGACGCCCCGGAGGGTGAGATAGGCGTCCAGCGGCGAGCCCGTGACGCCGATCGTGTTCGCCCAGGCCGCGAGATCCTCGCCGAGCGCCGCGTCGGCGGCGATGACCGCCCCGCCGATGACGTCGGAATGGCCGTTGAGGAACTTCGTCGTGGAATGCACGACGAGATCGGCTCCGAGGGCGAGCGGCTGCTGCAGGGCGGGCGACAGGAAGGTGTTGTCCACCACCGTGAGGGCGCCGGCGGCCTTGGCGAGGCTGGTCACGCGGCGGATGTCCACCACCCGCATGAGCGGGTTGCTCGGCGTCTCGATGAGCACCACCTTGGGCCCCTCGGCGAGCGCGGCCGCGAGCGCCGCGTCGTCGCCCTGATCGATGAACGCCACGCGATAGTGACCGCGGGCGCTGCGCAGGCTGAGCAGGCGGTGCGTGCCGCCGTAGCAATCGTGCGGCGCGACCAGAAGGTCGCCGGGCCGCAGGCTCGAGAGCGCGAGGTCGAGGGCGGCCATGCCGCTCGCCACCATGACGGCGCGGGCGCCGCCTTCGAGCTTGGCGATCGTGTCGGCGAGCTGGTCGCGCGTCGGGTTGCCCAGGCGCGAATAGTCGTAGGGGCCGGGCTTCTCGAAGGCGGGGAACTTGTAGGTGGTCGACAGATGGATCGGCGCGATGACGGCGCCGAAGGCCGTATCCTGCGCCACACCGTTGGTCGCGGCGATCGTGCGGGCCGCTCTTCCATCCGACATCGGGTCGCCCTCTCTGTGCGCGTGCCTTCGGCCCAGTCGTCCTGACCACCAGGCCCTGTGGCGTCGTTCTTTATAGGGGACGATGCGATCTTACAACCGAACAGATCCGGTAGCGATCGGCCCTCCTCGACAGACCGTGAGCCCGGCAGTGATTGCATCCGCGCCGGCCCTCCGGATAAAATATACGAAACGATCCGAGGCACCGATGCCCCCAGCGGCCCCCACCAGACCGGCGCCCGATCGGTTGCGCCACAAGACCGTATCCGCGGCAGTCGCCGACGCGCTGCGCCAGCGCATCCTCAACGGAGAGGTCGCGCCCGGCGTCGCCCTGCGCCAGGATGCGCTCGCGGAGGAGTTCGGCATCAGCCGGATCCCGATCCGGGAGGCCCTGCTCCAGCTCGAGGCGGCCGGCCTCGTGAAGATCGTGCCGCATCGCGGCGCCGTCGTCTCCGGCCTGTCGGTGGAGGAGGTCGAGGACATCTTCCAGCTCCGCGTCCAGCTGGAGCCGCCGCTGCTGGAACTCTCGGCGCCCCGCTTCTCCGAGGAGGATGTCCGGGCTCTGCGCAGCCTGACGCAGGAATACGGCGCCGCCCTCGAAGCCGGTCAGATCGAGCGCTGGGGCGAACTGAACCGGCGCTTCCATCTCGACCTGCTGCGCCATGCCGGCCGGCCGCGCTCGCTCAGCATCATCTCCGGGCTGCTGCAGGATTGCGATCGCCCGACCCGCCTGCAGCTCTCCGCCTCCGGTGACGTGGCCCGGGCCGACCAGGAGCACACGCAGATCGTGGCGCTCTGCGAGGCCGGCCGGATCGCCGAGGCTGCCGACCTGCTGCGGGCGCACATCGCGCATGCCGGCACCTCGCTCGTCGCCATCTATCGGCGCGCCCACGCTGCCTGAGACTTCGTTCGAGCGGGGGCGGCCGGTCTCGACCCCACCATTTCCGCTCATCCCATCGCCCCACCGCGTCCTGAGGTGCCGCGTCAGCGGCCTCGAAGGAGGCTCCAGGCGGCGCCGAGATCCCTGGAGGACTCCTTCGAGGCTTCCGCTACGCGTCGGCATCTCAGGAATGGGGTCGAGAGCGGGATCGACGGGCCGGAGCCCGCACGATCCGATCGGACAGGCGCCGGGGCCTGCGGTCGTCATGGGCCCTCCGACCGCACAGACCGCTTGACCGTCCGCAGATTTTATACAATCTACAAAACAGAGATTCGGCGGGGCGGCGATGTCGGATTGCGCATTGGAGACGGAGGGGCTGACCAAGGCGTTCGGCGGCTTCACGGCCGTGCGGGACGTCGACCTCAAGGTCCGGCGCCATGCGATCCATGCGCTGATCGGGCCGAACGGGGCCGGAAAGACCACGTTCTTCAACCTGTTGACGAAGGTTCACGCGCCGACGCGCGGCCGGATCCTCTATGAGGGCCTCGACATCACGGCCGAGAGTTCGGCGGCGATCGCGCGGCGCGGCATCGTGCGCTCGTTCCAGATCTCGGCGACCTTCCCGCACATGAGCGTGCGCGACAACGTCCGGGTCGCGCTGCAGCGGCGGCTCGGCACCCAGTACCGGTTCTGGCGCTCGGTGCGCTCGCTCGCGGTCCTCGACGACGAGGCGATGGCGCTCCTCGCCGATGTCGGCCTCGCGGACTACGCGGAGGCGAACGCGGCCGACCTGTCCTACGGGCGCAAGCGGACGCTCGAGATCGCCACGACGCTCGCCCTCGACCCGCCGCTGCTGCTCCTCGACGAGCCGACCCAGGGCATGGCCATCGACGACGTCGACCGCATCAAGCGCCTGATCCGCCGGATCGCGGTGGGCCGGACCATCCTGATGGTCGAGCACAACATGTCGGTGGTGGCCGATCTCTGCGACACGATCACCGTGCTCCAGCGCGGCGAGATCCTGGCCCAGGGCAGCTATGCCGAGGTCTCCGCGGACCCGGCGGTGAAGTCGGCCTATCTCGGAGGCGGGCATGCCTGAGGCCACGACCGGCGCCGCGACCGGCGCCGCCACCGTCCTGGAGATCCGCGGGCTCGAAGCCTGGTACGGCGAGAGCCACGTCCTGCACGGGATCGATCTCAGCGTCCGCGAGGGCGAGTGCGTGACGCTGCTCGGCCGCAACGGCGCCGGCCGCAGCACCACGCTGAAGGCGATCCTCGGCCTGACCGACCGCCGCGCCGGCTCGGTCCGGGTGCGCGGGCAGGAGACGATCCGGCTCAGCACGCACAGGATCGCGAGGCTCGGCCTCGGCTACTGCCCGGAGGAGCGCGGCATCTACCGCTCGCTGACGACGCAGGAGAACCTCACGCTCCTACCCCGGCTCGGGCCGGACGGGATGTCGGTGGCCGAGGTGCTGGCGATGTTCCCCAACCTCGCCGAGCGGGCCGATAGCGGCGGCGGCCGGCTCTCGGGCGGCGAGCAGCAGATGCTGGCGCTCGGCCGCATCCTGACCACGGGCGCGCGCATCCTGCTCCTCGACGAGATCACGGAAGGCCTCGCGCCCGTCATCGTCGAGGCGCTCGGCCGCGCGGTCGCGCTCCTCAAGAGCCGCGGCTTCACCATCGTGCTGGTCGAGCAGAACTTCCATTTCGCCCGCCACCTCGCCGACCGCCACTACGTGATCGAGCACGGGCGCGTGGCGGCGGAGATCGCGGCCGGCGAGGTGGCGGCGCGCGAGGCCGAGGTCGGACGCCTGCTCGGCGTCTGAAGGCTGTCTTCAGGATTCAGGTCATCAGGACGAAGGAGGCGGGGTCATGCGGTCACGGTTCATCGGGTGCGTGCTCGGCGCGTCGATCGCGTCGTTCACCGGCGCGGCGCTCGCCGCCGACGCGGTCAGCGACGGCGTCGTCAAGATCGGCATCCTGAACGACCTGTCGGGCATCTATTCCGACTTCACCGGGCGGGGCTCCGCGGTGGCCGCGCAGATCGCCATCGACGAGATGGGCGGCAAGGTGCTGGGCGCGCCCATCGAGCTCGTCGCCGCCGACCACCAGAACAAGCCCGACATCGCGGCCAACCTCGCCCGCGAATGGTTCGACCAGGGCAAGGTCGACATGATCGCCGACTTCCCGACCTCCTCGACGGCGCTCGCCGTGATGGAGATCGCCAAGCAGAAGAACCGCGTGACGATGCTCTCGGCCGGCGTCGCCATGGCGGCGATCAACGAGAAGTGCTCGGCCCTCAACGCGCAGTGGATGGTCAACACCTACGCGCTCGCCGCCGGCACGGCCAAGGCGCTGCTCAAGACCGGCCGCAAGAGCTGGTACTTCGTCACCGCCGACTACACCTTCGGCCATTCCCTGGAGAAGGACGCCTCCGCCGTGGTCGAGGCCGAGGGCGGCAAGGTGCTCGGCGTCTCGCGCCACCCCTTTCCGGGCGGCGATTTCTCCTCGTTCATGCTGAAGGCTCAAGGCAGCGGCGCCCAGGTGATCGCGCTGGCCAATGCCGGCAGCGACACGATCAACGCCGTGAAGCAGGCGGCCGAGTACGGCATCGGGCGCAGCGACAAGCAGGTGATCGCCCCGCTGCTGACCTACATCACCGACGTGAAGAGCTTAGGCCTCGCCAAGGCCCAGGACATGTACCTGACCGAGGCCTTCTACTGGGACTACGACGACCGCTCGCGCGCCTTCGCGGAAAAGTACTTCGCCAAGATGAAGCGCATGCCGAGCGCCTCGCAGGCGGCGGTCTACTCGGCCGCCCTGAACTACCTGAAGGCGATCCAGGCGGCAGGCACCGACGAGGCCGGCGCGGTGATGGCCAAGCTCCGCACCATGACCATCGACGACGCGGTGATCCGCAACGGGCATCTGCGCGCCGACGGCGCCCTCGTCCACGACATGCTGCTCCTGCAGGTGAAGAAGCCGGCGGAATCGAAGCGCGACTGGGACTTCTACAACGTCCGCGCCGTGCTGAAGGGCGAGGACGTGTTCCCGAAGCCCTCCGACGCCTGCCCGCTCAACGCCAAGGGTTGAGCGCCCGACCCTCCCCCCCACGGATCTCGGGCTTGCCCGAGATCCGCCAACCTCTGCCCAAGTCGGGCAGGCCCGGCTTGGGTGGGGGGAGGGTGCCTCGCGGATGCGAGGCGGGAGAGGGGAACCCAGTCTCAGACGTTGTCGCAACGTCGATGCCGAGCCCTGTTCTCCACCGACGCACCCCTCTCCCGCCCCCCTTCGGGGGCCACCCTCCCCCATCCCAAGTCGGGCCTGCCCGACTTGGGCACGGGCAAGCGGATCTCGGACAGGTCCGAGATCCGTGAGGGGAGGGAGATCCCGCCCATCCCAACCCGCCGGTGACCCCATGACGGACATCACCCTCCAGGCCTTCATGGCCCAGCTCACGATCGGCCTCATCGGCGGCTGCTTCTACGCCATGCTCAGCATGGGGCTCGCGATCATCTTCGGGCTCTTGAACATCATCAACTTCACCCACGGGGCGCAGTTCATGATGGCCGCCTTCCTGGCCTGGATCGGCCTGACGCAAGTGGGCCCCTGGCTCGGCTATCCGGACTTCCAGATCAACTTCTGGGTCGCGCTGGTCCTGGCCCCGCTCTGCGTCGCGCTGTTCGGCATGGGCATCGAGCGCACCCTGCTGCGCCGGCTCTACCACCTCGACCACCTCTACGGCCTGCTCCTGACCTTCGGGGTGGCGCTGGTGATGGAGGGGGCCTTCCGCTACGCCTTCGGCGTCTCGGGCCAGGGCTACGAGCCGCCGGAGATCCTGCAGGGCCCGGTCGATATCGGCTTCATGCTGCTGCCGAAATACCGGATCTTCGTCGTCGCCGCCTCGCTGCTGATCTGCTTCGCGACCTGGTACCTGTTCGAGCGGACCAAGCTCGGCGCGTATCTCCGCGCCGGCACCGAGAATCCGCGCCTGCTCCAGGCCTTCGGCATCAACGTGCCGGTGATGATCACGCTGACCTACGGCTTCGGGGTGGCGCTCGCCGGCATCGCGGGGGTGCTCGCCGCGCCGATCATGCAGGTGACGCCGCTGATGGGCGGCAACCTCCTCAACATCGTCTTCGCCGTGGTGGTGATCGGCGGCCTCGGCTCGATCCTCGGCGCGATGATGACCGGCCTGGCCCTCGGGCTGATCGAGGGCCTGACCAAGGTGGTCTACCCGGAGGCCTCGACCGTGGTGGTGTTCGTGATCATGGCGATCGCCCTGCTCGTGCGCCCGGCCGGGCTGTTCGGCCGCGAAGCCTGAGGGGAGGGGCCATGTCGACCACCTTCAAGATCTTTCTCGTGCTCTGCGCGGCGGCCCTCGCCGTGCCCTTCGTGCCGGGCCTGATCTACCCGGTCTTCGTGATGAAGGTGATGTGCTACGGGCTGTTCGCCTGCGCCTTCAACCTGCTGCTCGGCTTCACCGGCCTCGTCTCCTTCGCCCACGCCGCCTTCCTCGGCAGCGCGGGCTACGTCACCGGCGCGCTGATGATCCGCTTCGGCAGCCACCCGCTCGGCATGCCCGCCGCCTTCGCGGCCGGCATCGCGGCGGCGGCGCTGGTGGGCTTCGCCATCGGCGGCCTCGCGATCCGGCGGCGGGGCATCTACTTCGCGATGATCACGCTGGCGCTCTCGCAGATCGTCTACTTCCTGGCGGTGCAGTTCCGCTGGACCGGCGGCGAGGACGGGCTCCAGGGCATTCCCCGCGGCAGCCTGTTCGGCCTCGACCTCACCTCCGACACGACGATGTACTACGTGACCCTGGCGCTGTTCGCGGCGGGCTTCCTGTTCGTCGACCGGGTGGTGCACTCGCCCTTCGGCCAGATCCTGCAGGCGGTGCGGGACAACGAGGCGCGGGCCGTCTCGCTCGGCTACGACGCCGACCGCTTCAAGCTCCTCGCCTTCGTGCTCTCGGCGGGCGTGGCGGGCTATGCCGGCGCGCTGAAGGCGCTCGTCTTCCAGCTCGTCTCCCTCAACGACGTCTCGCTCCACACCTCGACCGAGGTGGTGCTGATGACCCTGCTCGGCGGCGTCGGGACCATCTTCGGGCCGCTGGTCGGCGCCGCCTTGGTGGTGGGCCTGCAGAACTACCTCGCCACCATCGGCGACCTCGTCACGGTGGTGATCGGGCTGATCTTCATCGTCTGCGTCTCGTTCTTCCGGCGCGGCGTCGTCGGCGAGTTCCTGCATCTGCGCCGGCGCCGGGCCGAGCGTGCGACCCGGCGGCCCGCCCTCAGGCCCGCGCCGGAGACGGAGGCCGCCGCCGAAGCCGCCTGACGCCCGGCCAGAGCCCTGGTTCCCACGCGCTCTCTTCCACCGAACCGGCCTTCGCTTCGGCCCGAGAGCGCACCGACCCGATCCCGCGCCCGTCGCCGACGGGCCCGACACCGAGATCCGCCGCCACGCCCGGGCCGACGCGTGTGCGGACCAGAGAGATTGCGCCCGAAGTCGGCCCGGACCCATCACCCCCATCGAAGGACCAACGACCATGTGGACCGGTGTCACCCCCGCCGTCACGACCAAGTTCAACGCCGACGGCAGCCTCGACCATGCCGAGATGGAGCGCTGCTTCGGCCTCCAGATGCAGGCGGGCTGCGACGGTATCATCGTGTGCGGCTCGCTGGGCGAGGGCCCGATGCTGTCGCAGGACGAGCGCATCGCGGTGCTCCAGCGCGCCCAGGCGGTCGCCCAGGGCAAGCCCGTCCTGATGACGGTCTCCGAGGCCGGCACCCGCGAGGCCTGCGCGCTGGCCGCCAAGGCGGCCAAGGCCGGGGCGAGCGGCCTGATGGTGGTGCCGAGCCCGATCTACCACACCGATCCGGCCGAGACGGTCGAGACCCTGCGGGCGGTGGCGGCCGCCGGCGACCTGCCGGTGATGATCTACTCCAACCGCGTGGCCTACCGGGTCGACGTGACCCCCGAGATCATGGAGGAGCTCGCCGCCGACAGCCGCTTCGTGGCGATCAAGGAATCCTCCGACGACATCCGCCGCACCACCGAGATCATCAACCGCCTCGGCGACCGCTACGCCGTGCTCACCGGCGTCGACAACCTCGCCTTCGAGGCGCTGGCGGTCGGCGCCTGCGGCTGGGTCGCGGGCCTCGTCTGCGCCTTCCCCGAGGAGACGGTGGCGATCTACCGGCTGATGAAGGCCGGCCGCTACGACGAGGCGCTGGCGATCTACCGCTGGTTCCGCCCGCTGCTCGACCTCGATGTGTCGACCTACCTGGTCCAGAACATCAAGCTCGCCGAGGCCCTCGCCATCGGCTCGACCGAGACCGTGCGGGCCCCGCGCCGGCCGCTCACGGGCCAGCGCCGCGCCGCGGTCGAGGCCACCGTGCGCGCCGCCATCGCGGCGCGCGCCGCCC
>NZ_CABFPH010000075.1 GCF_902141845.1 Methylobacterium symbioticum
CCCGAGGCCTGCGAGCCCGCCCTGCTCCACGCCCGCCTGACGGAGCGCCGCGCCTTGCGCGCCGAATTGGAGGCGCGCCGGACGGAGCTGGCGCGGCTCGCCGACGGCGTGGCCGAAGCCGACCTGCGCCGCGAGCTCGCGGAGACCGATCCCGACGCGATCGAGGCCGCGCTCGTCGCCCTCGCCCAGGCGGAGGAGGATCTCGACCGGCGCGGCCAGACCGCCTTCGCCGACCGCGACCGCGGCGAGCGCCGCCGCGCGGAACTGGAGGGCGGGGTCGGCGCCGAGGTGGCGCTCGCCCAGCGCAAGGCGGCGGAGGCCGAGCTCCAGGCCGAATCGCGCCGCTGGGCGGTGCTGAAGCTCGCCGGGCTGCTGCTCGGGAGCGCCATCGCCCGCCAGCGCGCCGGCCAGCAGGACCCTCTGCTGACCCGGGCGGGCGCCCTGTTCGCGGCGCTGACCGGCGGCGCCTTCGAGGGGCTGAGCCAGGATTACGACACCGGCGACACGCCGCGCCTCGCCGGGCGCCGCGCCGGCGGCGGCCTCGTGCCGATCGAGGGCCTGAGCGAGGGCACCCGCGACCAGCTCTACCTCGCGCTCCGCCTCGCCTATCTGGAAGACTATGCCGGCCGCTCCGAGTCCGCGCCCTTCCTCGGCGACGACCTGTTCCTCACCTTCGACGACCGGCGCACCGGGCACGGGCTGGAGGCGCTGGCGGCGATCGGCGGCAGCGTGCAGCCGATCCTGTTCACCCATCACCGCCACGTGGCCGACCTGGCTGAGGCCAAGCTCGGCACAGCCGTGGACGTGGTGGCGTTGTAGGGACCGTTACGCCTCCAGATAGCGCGCCCGGAGATGCCGCAGGAACGCCTCCGGCCCGAGGGGCGCCCCGGTCGCCTCCGCGATGATCGTGCCGGTCTCGGCGAGGCTGCCCCGCGCGTGGATGGTCCGGCGCAGCCAGCCGCGCAAGGGGCCGAAATCGCCCTGCGCGAGGCCCGCCATCAGATCCGGCACCGCGCCGCGCGCCGCCGCGAAGAGCTGCGCCGCGGTGAGCGCGCCCAGCGTGTAGGTCGGGAAATAGCCCCAGGCCCCGCCCGGCCAGTGGATGTCCTGCAGGCAGCCGAGCCGGTCGTTCGGCGGCGTGACGCCGAGCAGCTTGTGCAGGCCCTCGTTGAAGGCGCCCGGCAGGTCGGCCACCGCGAGGTCGCCCGCGATCATCGCCGTCTCCAGATCGTAGCGGAGCAGGATATGGGCCGGATAGGTCGCCTCGTCGGCATCGACCCGGATCAGGCCGGGCGCCACCCGCGTGCCGAGGCGGTGCAGGTTCTCGGCTTCCCATTCCGGCCCGGACCGGCCGAGGCTGTCGCGCAGGAGCGGCGCGAGGTAGCGGAAGAATTCGGCCGAGCGGCAGGCCTGCATCTCCACGATGAGCGACTGGCTCTCGTGCAGCGTCATGCCCCGCGCCTGACCCGCGGGCTGGGTCCGCCAAGCGGCGGGCCGGCCCTGCTCGTAGAGGGCGTGGCCGGTCTCGTGCAGCACGCCCATCAGGGCGCGCATCACATCCGACTCGTCGTAGCGGGTGGTGATGCGGACGTCGTCCGTGGCGCCGCCGCAGAACGGGTGCAGGCTCACGTCGAGCCGTCCGCGCGTGAAATCGAAGCCGGCGGCCGTCATCAGCGCGAGCCCGATTCCGCGCTGCGCCTCCACCGGGAACGGGCCCGCGAGCGGCAGCGGTGCCGGCTCCTGGGCCTGCCGCTCGGCGATCGCGGCGACGAGGCCCGGCAACTCGGCCCGCAGCACGGCGAAGATCGGGTCGATCACGGCCCGGCGCATGCCGGGATCGTAGCCGTCGAGGAGCGCGTCGTAGGGCGAGAGGCCGAGTGCGGCGCCCTTGGCCTGCCCGATCTCGCGCTGCAGCCGCAGCACCTCGGCGAGGTCCGGGGCGAGGCGGGCGAAATCGGAGTCCGCGCGCGCCGTGCGCCAGGTCATCTCCGCCTTCGAGACGGCACGCGAACTCGCCTCCACCAAGTCGCCCGGCACGGAGGCCGCGTGGCGGTGGCTGCGCGCCATCTCGGCGAGGTTGGCGCGCTGGCCCGGATCGAGCGCCTCGTCGCGTGCCGCCGCGAGCCGGTCCGCCATCTCCGGGCCGGTCAGGATCTCGTGCGCGAGGCCGCGCAACACGGCGAGCTGGTCGGCCCGCCCCTCCGCCGCCCCGTCCGGCATCAGGGTCTGGGAATCCCATCCGAGGATGCCCGAGGCGCCCTCCAGCGCGGCGAGGCGGGCGAAGGTGCGTTCGAGGCTCGGATAGGCGCGCATCGGATCTCCTGAACGGGTCGGGATCCCGCTTAGAGCCGTTTCCGATCGCGTGGCAATCGGGAACGGCGCGACGCGCCTGTCCGGGCGCGCGCCGTGAGCCGAGCCGCGGCGCCGGGACCGTTGCGCCGAAGGTCGCCATCTGTCCTGTGGCCAGTGCACGCGCAGGAGAGATGGTGCATAGACACCGATCACGGGCGAGATTACACGTAGAATTGTGCAGGAACGTCCAACAAACCCCGGTCATCGGCTGATGAACAAGATCGAGCCCGGCTTCGGCATCAACCGCCGCTACCTTCACGACGAGGTCGCCGACCGGATGCGCGCGCTGATCCAGTCCGGCGAGATGGCGCCGTGCACCCGGATCAACGAGGGCGAACTGACCGAGCGCTTCGGGATCTCGCGCACGCCCCTGCGCGAGGCGATCAAGATCCTGGCGACCGAGGGGCTGCTCGAATTGCTGCCGAACCGCGGGGCGCGGGTCGCCAGCATCTCGCCCCGCGAGATCGAGGAGATGATGGAGGTGATCGCGGGCCTGGAGGCCACGGCCGCCGACCTCGCCTGCCTCCACATCACCGAGGGCGAGATCGCCGCCATCGAGGCGGACCATGCCGAGATGGTGACGGCCTGGAAGATGGGTGACGCGTCGGCCTATTACCCGCTCAACCGCCGCATCCACGAGGCGGTGATGACGGCGAGCCGCAACACGATCCTGGCGAGCCTCTATCTCAGCCTGTCCGGCCGCATCCACCGCTCGCGCTACTCCGCGCACCAGACGCCGGAGCAGTGGACCCGCGCGGTGGAGGAGCACGAGGAGATGCTCCGCCTGCTGCGCGCCCGCGAAGGGGCCGGTCTCTCAGCGCTGATGCGCGCGCATATCCGCAGCAAGAAGGCCGTCATCGCGGCGAGCTTCGCCGACGTGGCCGATCCCGCGGCGGCCTGAGGCCGTCCCGTCAGCGGCCCATCCAGTCCGGCGGCCGCTTGGCGAGGAAGGCCTCCATGCCCTCGCGAAAATCCCGGCTCATGTAGCACATCAGGATCAGGTCCTCGCCGCGCTCGGGCGCCTCCCCCTCGGCGAGGCGCCGCAGGCCCTCCTTGGTGGCCTGGAGCGTGAGCGGCGCGTGGCCCGCCAGCAGCGCCGCCAGCGCATCGGCGCGCGCGCCGAGCGCGGCCGCATCCTCCACCACCTCGCCGACAAGGCCGATGGCGAGGGCCTCCTCCGCTCCGAGGAGGCGGGCGGTGAAGATCATGTCCTTGACCCGGGCCGGGCCGACGAGGTTCGAGAGCCGCTTGAGGTTGGCCATCGACAGGCAATTGCCGAGCGTCCGCGCGATCGGGAAGCCGAAGCGCGCGTCGCGCGTGGCGACGCGCAGGTCGCAGGCGGAGGCGATCGCCGCACCGCCCCCGGTGCAGGCGCCCGCGATGGCGGCGATGGTCGGCACCCGCAGGCGCTCCAGGCTGCCGAGCACCCGGTCCATGAAGCGCTCGTAGCCGAGCGCGTCCTCGGCCGTCGCGAAGCTGCGGAACTGGGCGATGTCCGTGCCGGCCGCGAAGGCCTTGTCGCCCGCCCCCGTGAGGACGACCACCTTGACCGCCGGATCCCCGGCGATGCGGCCGCAGATCTCGACCAGCCCCTCGTACATGGCGAAGGTCAGGGCGTTGCGCGCCTGCGGGCGGTTGAGGACGATCCGGGCGATGCCGGCCTCGTCGGTGGTGAACAGCAGCTCTTGCTCGGCCATCGCAGGCTCTCCGGCATTTCCCCGAAGTCCCGTCTGGGCCAGGACGGCCCCCCCGATCAAGCGCCCCGACACGCGAACGGGGACCCGAAGGCCCCCGCCGCGATCCGTGATCGACGACCTGCGCTCAGGCGGTCTGGGCTCAGGCGGTCGCGGGCTTCAGACCCGGCACGGGCTGCTCGGTGCCGGCCGGCGCCAGCACCTTGCCGCGCGGGCCGACCCAGGCGCCGACCCATTTGCGCTGCCACAGGGCGAGGCAGGCGAGCACGACGAGGGTGAAGGCCGCGTAGGCCACGAAGCCCGGGGCGAAGCCGCCGGCATATTGCTTCGAGAGGCCCATCACGTTCGGCAGGATCGCGCCGCCGAGCGCGCCGATCTCGCCGATCATCGAGCCGGCGACGGCGGTGTTGTTGGGCCAGCGCAGCGGCACGAGCTGGAAGAGTGCGCCGTTGCCGGCGCCGAGCGCCGCGAAGCAGAGCATGAACAGGACCGTGGTGACGGCGAGCGAGGGGGCGGCCGTGAGCGCCAGGAACGAGCCGATCGCCGCCATCAGCACCACCGTGAGGACCAGGATGCCGCCCATGCGGTCGGCGAAGTAGCCGCCGACGATGCGGATGCCCGAGCCCATCAGCGCCGCGAGCATGGTCAGGCGCCCGGCTTCGACCTTGGTCACGCCGAACTGCTCGTAGAAGAAGGTCGGCAGGAAGTTCGACAGGCCGATGAAGCCGCCGAAGGTGATGATGTAGATCAGCGAGAAGGCCCAGCCATCCTTGGTGAACAGGCAGGAGACGTGCTCCTTGAAGGTCTGTTCGTGGTGGTCCGGCGGCTCCTTCGCGAGGACGATCATCACCGCGATCGGGATCAGCATCACGGCGCCCGCGAAGCCGTAGACCGTCTGCCAGCCATAGGCCTGGGCCAGCGGCGGCGCGAACAGCACGGCGAGCACGGTGCCCGAGTTGCCGGCCCCCGCGATGCCCATGGCGAGGCCCTTGTGCTCCGGCGGGAACCAGCCCGAACCGAGCGACAGCGCGACCCCGAAGGAGGCGCCGGCGATCCCGAGCAGGACGCCCATGGCCAGCACATCGTTGTAGCTCGACACGAAGTGATAGCCGTAGATCATCGCCAGGACGATGACGCCCATCTCGGTGAGCGCGGCGTTCTTCCGGCCGATATACTGGGCCAGCACGCCGAGCGGGAAGCGCATGATCGCGCCCGCCAGGATCGGCAGCGAGATCATGAAGCCGGTCTGGGCCGGCGTCAGCTTGTAGGTCTCGGTGATGAACGGGCCCATCGCACCGTTCAGCACCCAGATCGCGAAGCAGAAATCGAAATAGAGGAACGCGGCGAACAGCGTCGGGGGATGTCCCGACTTCATCACAGTCTTGAAGCTGGCCATAGATCGGGTGCTCTGCGAGTTCGAAGCGCGCCGCACGAGGGCTGGCACGCGTGCCGTCAGGGCCGGACCCACACCGTCCGCTTGTCGGGGCGCCGTTGCCCCGGAGCGCCGCTCATGCGCGGCTGCGCCGAGGGCATTGCAGCAAGCGTGCCAAGTCGGGATCGGGCGGCTTCGAAGGCTCGCACGCAGCGGCGGACAGGGCCGGCGGGCCGCGAGGATGCGCTCGCGCGCTGCTTGCCGCGCCGTATGCTGCCTCGGCTCAGGGCAGTGGCGCGAATCTAGGCAGCACCGGACCGGCCTGTTGCGCGAAATCGACGGCGGCGCACGCAAAACGGCCGCACAGTCCGTGCAGGTTACGGGTAAGTCTTGATTTTGCTAGGAGATCCCGGAACGACCTTGGCCGTGCGGGGGCATCCGGCCAGGGTTGCCCCAAGGTTCGCCGATGCGGGCCCGACCTTCCTTCAGGGACGTCTCTCACGCCATGTCCGATCCGCTTTCCGGCCTCACCCGCCGCCGCCTGCTCGCCGGATCGGCCGCGGGCCTCATCATCGCCGGTCCGCTGCCCGCCCTCGCCCAGCGCGTCGGCGGCTACGACGACGACCTGCTCTACCAGGACCAGAACGGCGCCCTCTACCGCCGCCGCAACGGCCGCTACGAGCCCTATTCGGGCCGCGTCGATCACGGCCGGCCGGCCTTCGGCGATGACGAGCCGGCGCCGCAGGCGGGCCGCGCCCCCGCCCCTGCTTCCGACCCGGATCTCGAGCAGCCGCAGACGCCGAACCAGACCGCCCGCAACGTTGTCAACCGGCCGATCGACAACGGGCCGATCGACTATGCCCGCGCCTATGCCGCGATCACCGACGATCCCTTTCCGATCTCGGCCTTCAACTACAAGAAGATGAACCCGGCCTTCCTGCGCCAGGAGGTGGCCTATAGCGGCCCGCATGAGCCGGGCACCATCGTGGTCGATCCGCGCGCGCACCAGCTCCTGCTGATCCAGAGCGGCGGCCGTGCCCGCCGCTACGGCGTCGGCGTCGGAAAGCAGGGCTTCTCGTGGTCCGGCACCGCCACGATCAACTCGAAGCAGGCTTGGCCGGACTGGTATCCGCCCAAGGAGATGATCGCGCGCCGGCCCGACCTCGCCTCGCAGATCGACAAGCTCCAGAGCGGGCTCGGCGTCGCGGGCGGCACGCGCAACCCGCTCGGGGCGCGCGCCATGTATCTGTGGCAGAACAACAAGGACACGCTCTTCCGCATCCACGGCACCCTGGAGCCCTACACGATCGGCCAGTCGGTCTCGTCGGGCTGCATCCGGATGATCAATCAGGACGCGATCGATCTCTACGACCGCGTCCAGGTCGGCGCCAAGGTCGTCGTCCTGAACTGAGGCTCGGGCGGTCCTTCATGATCCTCGGATCACGAAAGACCGCTCGCTCCGATCGAGTCGGCCGCCCGGTCTGCCACGGACCCGGCAACGACATCCGCTCAGCGGCCGTCGCGCTCCATGCGGCGGCGCTCGCCGCGGATGCGCCGGATGGTGCCGGTGGCCGAGCGGTAGACCACGGTCTCCGTCTCGATCGTGTTCGGCCGGAAGCGCACCCCGCGCAGCAGGGGGCCGTCGGTGACGCCGGTCGCGGCCACGATCACGTCGCCCCTGGCCAGGTCCATCAGCTCGTATTTCCGCGACGGCTCGGTGATGCCCATCGCTTCCGCGCGGCGGCGCTTCTCGGCCGAATCGAGGATCAGCCGGCCCTGCATCTGGCCGCCGGTGCAGCGCAGGGCGCCGGCCGCGATCACGCCCTCCGGCGCGGCGCCCGTGCCGAGATAGATGTCGATGCCCGTCTCGTCCGGGCTCGTCGTGTGGATGATGCCGGCGATGTCGCCGTCCGAAATCAGGCGCACGCCCGCCCCCGTCGCCCGGATCGCCGCGACCAGGTCGGCGTGGCGGGGCCGGTCGAGCACCAGGGCGGTGATCTGGGAGGGCCGCACGCCCTTGGCGCGGGCGAGCGCCGCGATGTTCTCGTGGGCCGGCGCATCGAGATCGATCACGCCGGGCGGGTAGCCCGGACCGATCGCGATCTTCTGCATGTAGACATCCGGGGCGGCCAGCAGCGAGCCGCGCTCGGCGAGCGCCATCACCGCGATGGCGCCCGGCATGTCCTTGGCGCAGAGGGTGGTGCCTTCGAGCGGATCCACCGCGACATCGACGGCGAGGCCGCCGCGCCCGATCTTCTCGCCGATATAGAGCATCGGCGCCTGATCGCGCTCGCCCTCGCCGATCACCACGGTGCCGTCCACCGGCAGGGTGTTCAGCTCCTCGCGCATCGCGTCGACGGCGGCCTGATCCGCCTGCTTCTCGTTGCCCTGCCCGCGCAGGCCGGCGGCGGCGATCGCCGCCCGCTCGGTCACGCGCGCGAGCTCGAGGCCGAGGATGCGCATCGCGACACCCCGCGACCCCTCGGTCACCGCATCAGCCATCGTTTCCTCGCCCTCGTCCTGGCCCGAATGTTTCCGGTGCCAACCGTTGAGATCCGGTAGGGGCGCCCGATGACCGCGCGTGCCGGACAGGTGGACTCCACCAACCCCTGCGTGTAGGGGCGGTTTCCCGCCCCCGCAATCCGGGGCGTTCCGCCTATTCGCGCTCGATGCGGATCAGCTGGGGCGATTCCGCGAGGAGGCCGTCCGCGGCGATGGCGTCGAGGGCGGCACGGATGGCCCCCTCGGTGGCCGCGTAGGTGATCAGGACCAGCGGCACCGGCCGGCCCGAGCGGCCGCGCGGATCGTCCACCGCGGCGCTCTCGTCGCGGCGCTGCAGGATGCTCTCCAGGGAGATCGCGCGCTCGGCCATGCGCGTCGCCACGCCCGCGGCGACGCCGGGACGGTCGTGCACGGTGAGGCGGATGTAGTAGCCGCCCTCGTGCCGTTGCATCTCGACGCGGGACGAGGGCCGCAGGGTCGCGCTCGGGCGTCCGAAGGCCGGGCGCACGAGGCCTGACGCCACATCGGCGATGTCGGCGACCACGGCCGAGGCGGTGGCCTCGCCGCCCGCGCCGGGGCCGATCAGGGTCAGTTCGCCCACCGCGTCCGCATCGATGGTGACGGCATTCGTCACGCCCATCACCTGGGCGATGGCCGAGGATTTCGGTACCATGGTGGGGTGCACGCGCTGCTCGATGCCGGCCTCCGTCGCCTGCGCGACGCCGAGCAGCTTGATCCGGTAGCCGAGCTCGTCCGCCATGCGCAGATCGAGGGGCTGAACCCGCGAGATGCCCTCGACCGAGACGCCCTCGGCGTCCACCGTCGTGCCGAAGGCGAGGCTCGTGAGGATGGCGAGCTTGTGGGCGGTGTCGAAGCCCTCGACATCGAAGGTCGGGTCGGCCTCGGCGTAGCCGAGCGCCTGCGCGTCCTTGAGGCAGGCCTCGAAGGTCAGGCCCTCGCGCTCCATGCGCGAGAGGATGTAGTTGCAGGTGCCGTTGAGGATCCCGTAGACGCGGGCCACCGCGTTGCCGGGCAGGCCCTCGCGCAGCGCCTTCACCACCGGGATGCCGCCCGCCACCGAGGCCTCGAAGGCCAGCGCCACGCCCGCGCCCTCGGCCGCCCGGGCGAGCGCCGCGCCGTGATGGGCGAGCAGCGCCTTGTTGGCGGTGACGACCTGCTTGCCGGCGGCAAGCGCCGCCTCGACGGTCTCCTTCGCCTTGCCCTCGGCCCCGCCGATCAGCTCGACCACGCAATCGACCTCGCCCGAGCGGGCCATCTCCGCCGCGTCGTCGAACCAGCGCACGCCCGCGAGGTCGAGGCCGCGGTCGCGGTTGCGGTCGCGCGCGGCGACGGCGGTGACGCGGATCTCGCGGCCGGTGGCGGCGGTGAGCGCGTCGGCGCGGCGCGCGATCATGCGGATGACGGCGGCACCCACGGTGCCGAGCCCGGCGACGCCGAGGCGGAGGCTGTGTGTCATGGTTCTGAATCCGGGCCCGCGACGGGCGCGGCACTCATGCAACGATTTGCCCGGACCCGCAAGGAATCCGCCGGATGCGCCGCCGCTCAGGCCGGGCGGCGGCGGACGCGGATCGCGATGACGATCAGCGCATAGAGCACGCAGGCGTTGAGCAGATGCCAGAGCCAATGCGTGCCGGCGGGAAACGCCGCGCAGACCGCCCGATCGAGGGTGCGGGCGGCGAGCGAGGTCAGGAACAGGCCGGCGACCGCGAGGAGGCGCTGCCCGGCCTCGTGCCGGGCCTCGCTGCGGGGCCGGCCCGCGAGCAGCGCCGCCGCGACGCCGATGAGCGCCAGGATTGCCGGCAGGTAGTCGATCGAGCCGTTGCTCGCCTCGGCGAGCGGGTGGCCGGCCAGTGCCTCGAGGGCCGGCGTCAGGGCGAAGGAGGCTGCGAGGAAGGCCAGCGTCGCGCCGGTCGCCCGCGCGGCGCCGAGCCCGAGCAAGCGCCGCATGGCGAGCCAGAAATAGCCATTGATGAACAGCGCGATCGGGATCACGTCGGCGAGCATCGCCCAGCGCAGGGCGAGGGTATGGAACAGGAAGGAGCCGATCCCCACGATGCCCGTGAGGACGGCGAGCGCCAGGCAGGGCCGGTCGGCCGGCGCCGCTGCCGCCCGCCGCGCGGCCAGGAGCGCGGCGACCAGGAAGGCCCCGTTCGTCGCCGCGTTCAGCGGCTCGGCCCAGAGATCGGGTCCGGTGCGCTCGCAATAGCTGCGGATGGGCTCGAACCAATCGGGTGACATCGCCGCCCCTCCCTCTCCCGCGCCTTGTCAGCGCGACGCGAAGATTCGATGACGGGCGCCGGCTTGCGGGAAGCGACGCGATGCGGATCACCACCTGGAACGTCAACTCGATCAAGCAGCGGATCGGGCATCTCCTCGCCTTCCTGGAGGAGGCGAGGCCCGACGTGGTCTGCCTGCAGGAGCTCAAATGCCAGGACGCCGCGTTCCCGCGCGACGAGGTCGAGGCGGCCGGCTACACGGTCGAGACGCTCGGCCAGAAAGCCTATAACGGCGTGGCGCTGCTCGTCCGCAAGCCGCTCGCCCTGACCGAGATCCGGCGCGGCCTGCCGGGCGATCCGGACGACGTCCAGGCCCGCTACATCGAGGGCGTGGTCGCGGGCGAGGAAACCGCACCGGTGCGCGTCGCCTCGATCTACCTGCCGAACGGCAATCCCGTCGCCAGCGAGAAATATCCCTACAAGCTCGCCTTCCTGGAGCGCCTGCGCCGCCATGCCGGTGGGCTGATGCGGGACGAGACCGCCCTGGTGCTGGCGGGCGACTACAACGTGATCCCGGACGCGGTGGATGCGGCCGATCCGGAGGCCTGGCGCGGCGACGCGCTGTTCCTGCCGCCGTCGCGGGCGGCCTTCCGGGCGCTGCTCGCGGAAGGCCTGACCGACGCCCTGCGCGCCTGCGACCCGCGCGAGGGGGTCTACACCTTCTGGGACTATCAGGCCGGCTGCTGGCAGCGGAATTTCGGCATCCGCATCGACCACCTCCTGCTCTCGCCCCAGGCCGCCGACCGCCTGGTCTCGGCCTCGGTGCAGAAGCATCTGCGCGGCCTCGAGAAGCCGTCGGACCATGTGCCGGTGACGGTCGAGCTCCTGGA
The DNA here is from genome assembly GCF_902141845.1 of Methylobacterium symbioticum. GTDB lineage: Bacteria > Pseudomonadota > Alphaproteobacteria > Rhizobiales > Beijerinckiaceae > Methylobacterium > Methylobacterium symbioticum. Next base: position 11,048 of record NZ_CABFPH010000075.1, read on the forward strand.
CGCGTAGGGCGCCCTCCCGGCGCAGCGTGCGGGCGCCGCGGTCTGCGTCACTGCGGGCGCAGCAGGTGGTCCCTGTCGCGCAGCGCCGGGAACAGCCGGCCCCAGGCCACTGCGATCAGCATCGTCATCACGCCGCCCGCCACCACGGCGGGCACCGCCCCGATCGCGGCGGCGAGCAGGCCCGATTCGAACTCGCCGAGCTCGTTCGAGGCGCCGATGAAGACCGTGTTCACCGCCGCGACGCGGCCGCGCATGGCGTCCGGCGTCTCGCCCTGGACGAAGGTCTGGCGGACATAGACGCTGACCATGTCGGCAGCCCCGGTGACCAACAGGCAGAGCATCGAGAGCGGCAGCGAGGTCGACAGGCCGAAGACCACGATCGCGAGCCCGAACACCGCGACCGCCCGCAGCATCCGCACGCCCGCGTGGCGCCGCAGCGGCCGGTAGGCGAGCAGAACCGCCATGGCGACGGCGCCGGCCGCCGGCATGCTGCGCAGGGCTCCGAGGCCGAGGGGGCCGACATGCAGCACCTCCGCCGCGAAGACCGGCAGGAGGGCGGTGGCGCCGCCGAACAGGACCGCGAACAGATCGAGGCTGATCGCGCCGAGCACCACGGGCTGCGACCGGATGTAGTGGAGGCCGGCCGAGAGCGTGGCCCAGCTCACGCGCGGCCGCTCGCTCACCGGCGCGGGCCGGAACCGCACGGCGCCGACGCAGAGGCAGGCGAGCGCGAAGCTTGCTCCCGCGCCGCCGAACACCACCGCCGGACCCGCCGCATAGAGCAGGCCGCCGAGTGCCGGCCCCATCACGGAGGAACTCTGCCAGAGGGACGAGTTCCAGGCGATGGCGGCGCCGAACAGGTCGCGGGAGACCAGGGTCGGAAGCAGGGCCTGGAGGCTCGGATTGGCGAAGGCGCGCGCCGTGCCGACGACGATCACCAGGGCGTAGACCGGCCAGGCGGCCGGCGCGCCGGACAGGGCGTAGGCCAGGAGCCCGAAGCTCGCACAGGCCTGCACGGCGAAGCTGATCGCGGCCACCAGCCGCCGGTCGTAGGTATCGGCGACGTGGCCGGTGACCAGGGCGGCGAGCATCGCCGGCAGGAAGCCGGCGAGCCCGACGAGGCCGAGCGCCAGGGCCGAGCGGGTGAGGTCGTAGACGAACCAGCCGATCGCCACCGCCTGCATCTGGTAGGCGAGGCCGCTGAGGAAGCGGGCGGCGCAGAAGAGACGGAAATCGCCGTTGCGGAAGACGGCCCAGCCGCTGTGCGAGAATGTGGACATCGGGCGCGTGCTGGGCCGTGGGCGGAGGCTCGTCAAGCGACGGCGGCGGGCGCGCGCGGCACGCTCCCGGCTTCGTTACTCCGCGGCCTCGACCTGCGGGTCCCGGTCCGCCAGCGGGAAGGAGCAGGTCACGCAGGTTCCCGCGCCCGGGCTGGTCTCCAGATGGACCCGCCCGCCATGCAGCTCCACGAAGGAGCGCACGATCGAGAGACCCAGGCCGACCCCGCGGTGGCGGGTGCCCAGCGTGTGGCTCTCGAACCGGTCGAAGACCTGGGCCGCGATCTCCGGCGGCATGCCGAGGCCGTGGTCGCGCACGCCGAGGATCAGCTCCGTGGTGGTGCGACGGGCCATCACCTCGATGCGGTCCCCCGCACGGGAGAAGCCGACGGCGTTGGAGAGCAGGTTGAACAGGATCTGGCGGACGCGCTTGCCGTCCGCGTAGACGCTGCCGATGTCGGCGGGCACGTCGAGGACCACGCTGAGGCTCGACTCGGCGAGGCGGTCCTCGATGCCGCGCATGGCCGCGTCGATGGTCTCGCGCACGTCGACCACCTCGTGCTGCAACTCGAGGGAGCCGGCATCGATCGAAGCGAGGTCGAGGATGTCGTTGATGATGACCAGCAGCGCGCCGGACGAGCGCATGATGTGGTCGGCATATTCACGCTGGCGCAGGTTGAGGGCGCCGACCGATTCGTCGCCGAGCAGCTGCGTGAAGCCGATGATGTTGGTGAGCGGCGAGCGCAGCTCGTAGGAGACGTGGTGGACGAAGCTGTCGCGCAGCTGCGCGGCCTTCTCCAGCGCCTCGTTCTTCTCGGTGAGCGCGCGCTCGACGTTGACGCTCGCGGTCACGTCGATGAGCGTCAGCAGGGTCGCGCCCTCCGGCAGCGGCTGGGCGGCGCAGTCGAGCACCGTGCCGTCGACCACCTCCAGCCGGCAGGCGAGCGTGTCGCGCGATTCGAGGCCGACGATCCGGTCGCGGATGTCGAGCCAGGGCTCCTCGGCCGGGGCGAGCCGGCGGCACACCTCGATCACCGCCTCCACATGGGGGCGCTGCTCCAGCAGCGCGGCGTCGAGGCGCCACACCGTCGCGAAGGCGCGGTTGGCGAAGGTCAGGCGCCCGTCCGCCGCGAAGACGGCGACCGGCTCCATCAGGGTGTCCAGGGTCTCGGCCTGGACCCGCATCAGGGCGTTGTAGCGCGATTCGAGGTTCACCCGGTCCGAGACGTCGTCGAACAGGTAGGTGAGGCCCCCTTGCGGGTTCGGATCGGCGACGACGCGCAGGGTGCGGCCGTCGGGCAGGTACCACCAGCTCTCGTTGGCCTCTACCGCCCGGTAGGCGGCCAGCACGCCCTGTTTCCAGGCCCGGAAATCGGCGTGCTCCTCCAGCTTCCGCTCGGCACGCAGATGGTCGAGGATCTCGCCGTCGAGCGGGCGGCCTTCCAGGTAGGCGGCGTCGAGGTCCCAGAGCTGCCGGTAGGCGGCGTTGTGGAAGATCAGCCGCTGGCGGTCGTCGAACATCGCCACCGCGGTCGGCAACTGGTCCAGCGTGCGGACATTGGCGTTCATCTGGCGCTGGAGGTCCGCGCGGACGCTCTCGAGCTCGGAGACGTCGATGGCGATGCCGACCCGGCCGGTCTCGAGGCGCGTCTCGAACACGTCGAGGACCCGGCGGCTGCCGGCCACCACCGCCGAGAGCCGCGGGACCGGATGCTGGCCCCGGCGGGCGAGATCCTCGCGGGCGACCATCTCGCGGGCCGGGCGATCGAGAAGCTCGGTGCCGGCCTCCAGCGCCGCCTCGCGGCTCGGAGCCTCGATGGCGGCGACGTAGGCCATGTTGACCCAGGCGAGCCCGCCCTCGCGGTTCCGCCGCCAGACAGGCTGCGGGATCGCGTCGAGGAGGCTCGCCAGCGCCGCGAGGCCGCGGCGGGCCTCGTCCAGGGTTTCGCGCAGCTCGGCGATCTCGCGCCGCTCGTCGCTGGTCTCGCGCAGGCGCAGCAGGGCGCGCCCGGCCACCGCCTGGCCATGCGCCTCGATGCTGCGGCCGGCCTGGCTGCGCAGCGCGAGGCGGAAGCCCGTGCCGCGGGTGCGCAGGGTCTCGACCGCCGCCTCGATGGCTCCCGCATCGGAGGGCAGAAGCCAGGAGCCGAAGGCCAGGATGCGGCGGGCGGCCCCCGCGATCGGGCGCCCTTCGAAGGCGATGCCGACATCGCCCTCGATGACCGGCTCGGTGCGCGCATCCCAGGTGACGATGATCTGCCGCTCTGCGTTGAGCAGCATCTCGGCCCGGTCATGCGCGCCGCGCAGCGCGTCGAGAGCTGCGGCCTGCTCCCGGTCGCGTCGGGTCCAGCGGCCGCGCTCGCGGATATGCAGAAGAGACAGGATGGTCGCGAAGGCGAGCAGGCCGCCGAGGACGGAAACGCTGGCGACGCCGTGCATGTGCAGCACCGCACCGGTCTCCGGGCCGGCCGGCCACGCCGACGCTGCCCAGAGGCAGCCGACGACGAGCATGCCGGCGCCAGCCGCCAGCCGCGCCGTTCGTTCGAGACCCATGACCCGCCCCTTACGGCTCATCGCCGGTGCCGAGCGCACGCAGGCGCGTCCGCGCGGCGCGACGCCGCGCGCCGTCTGCGTGTCGCCACGATCGGCGACGCGCCACCGCGCTCGGAAGATTCGCGGCCACTGTAGACCGGGGGTGAATCGTCCCGGAAGGCCCCAGGGGCGCTGCGGGTGCAGGCGGACGCATGCTGTGCCGCATGCGACGCACAGAAGACACAGTTCGGAATGGCGGTTCGGGCTTGACAAACAGGAAAGGGTCCGGCCTTGCGGCCGGACCCTTCAATGTTCCGATGATGTTCCCGCGGGCCGCCGCGGGACGATCTCAGTAGCGGTAATGCTCGGGCTTGAACGGGCCCGCTTCGCTGACGCCGATGTACGAAGCTTGGTCGGGGCGCAGCTTCGAGAGCTTGGCGCCGACCTTCTCCAGGTGCAGGGCCGCGACCTTCTCGTCGAGGGCCTTCGGCAGGGTGTAGACCTGCAGCTCGTACTTGCCGGGATTCGTCCAGAGCTCGATCTGGGCGAGGGTCTGGTTGGTGAAGGAGGCCGACATCACGAAGGACGGGTGACCCGTCGCGTTGCCGAGGTTCACCAGACGCCCTTCCGAGAGCAGGATGATGCGGTGGCCGTCGGCGAACTCGATCTCGTCGACCTGCGGCTTGATGTTGGTCCACTTGAGGTTCTTCAGGCCGGCGACCTGAATCTCGTTGTCGAAGTGGCCGATGTTGCAGACGATCGCCCGGTCCTTCATCGCCCGCATGTGGTCGATGGTGATGATGTCCTTGTTGCCCGTGGCGGTCACGAAGATGTCGGCGCGCGGAGCCGCGTCCTCCATCGTGACGACCTCGTAGCCCTCCATCGCGGCCTGGAGCGCGCAGATCGGGTCGATCTCCGAGACCATCACGCGGCAGCCGGCATTGCGCAGCGAGGCGGCCGAGCCCTTGCCGACGTCGCCGAAGCCCGCGACCATCGCGACCTTGCCGGCCATCATCACGTCGGTGCCGCGGCGGATGCCGTCGACGAGCGACTCCTTGCAGCCGTAGAGGTTGTCGAACTTCGACTTCGTCACCGAGTCGTTCACGTTGATCGCCGGGAAGAGCAGCTTGCCCTCCTTGGCCAGCACGTAGAGGCGGTGCACGCCGGTGGTGGTCTCCTCGGAGACGCCCTTGATCGACTCGGCGAGGCCCGCGAACCAGCCCTTCGGCTTCTCCTTGAGCTTCTTCTTGAGGAGCGCGAAGAAGATCTCCTCTTCCTCCGAGCCGGGCTTGTCGAGGAAGGCGGTGTCGCCCTGCTCGGCGCGCAGGCCGAGATGCACGAACATCGTGGCGTCGCCGCCGTCGTCGAGGATCATGTTCGGCATGCCGCCGTCATGCCAGTCGAACAGGCGCGAGGTGTAGTCCCAGTACTCCTCCAGGGTCTCGCCCTTCACGGCGAAGACCGGGATGCCGGCGGCGGCGATCGCGGCGGCGGCATGGTCCTGGGTCGAGTAGATGTTGCAGGAGACCCAGCGGATATCGGCGCCGAGCGCCTTCAGGGTCTCGATCAGCACCGCCGTCTGGATCGTCATGTGGAGCGATCCGGCGATCTTGGCGCCCTTGAGCGGCTGGCTCGAGCCGTACTCGGCGCGGACCGCCATCAGGCCCGGCATCTCGCTCTCGGCGATCGAGATTTCCTTGCGGCCGTAATCGGCCAGCCCGATGTCCTTGACGATGTAGTCCTTGGCCATGAGGTCGGTTGCTCCGTCTCTCGCGTGTCGCTGGGCTGTGCCCGGAAGCCGGTCCGGTGGTGACGTCACCGGGCAGGCTTCCGGGCCACCGTCGAACGCCCTCTCTCGCCGAACCGGCATCCAATCCGGCTGAGAGCGCTCTAGCAGGTCGCGGCGTACGAAGCAATCAAGACATAAAGATGTCTTTATGCGATGCCGCCCGGACTGGCCGGGCGGCGCAGGGGTTCAGCGGTCGCGGCGCATGAGCAGGCCGAGCCCGAAGGCGACGGCGCCGACGATTGCCAGCGTCGCGAGACGGTTGTCGTCCGCGCGCGCGGCGAGCGCCCGGCCGTGCCGCTCGGCCCGGCGGCGGTAGTGCCGGCTGCGCTCGCCGGCCTGCTCGTAGAGGTCGCGGCCGCGCTGCTCCACCTCGTCGTAGAGTTCGTGGGCACGCTCGCGCGCATCCTGGGCCCGGTGGCGCGCCTCATGGGCGAGGTGGCGGCCATCGCGCACATAGTCCTCCGCGGTGTCGCGGGCGCGGCCATAGGCGACCTGGGCGGCGCCGGCCACCTGATCGATGGCGCCCTCAACCTGCGGCGACGGACGGCCAAGCACGGCGCCGGCCGCGGTCTTGGCGCGGCCGCGCAGGTTGCGGATGCCGCCCTCGATGTGATCCCGGTTCATGGACATCTCCTTGATGGGGTGCCGGCTCGCGCATGGAGTGGCTGAGCAACCTGGAATGACGTGCACATGCACGCTCCCGTGCAGCCGGCCTTCGGCGGTTCCGAACGGTCAAGGCAGGCGGATGTTCCGGGTTTTCGGCCGCAAGACTGATCTGCGTTAGGTGCTTGGTGAAGTTTTTTTGACGGTGTCGCGAAATCTTTAAGAGCGACTTGGGTCCGCGATTCGGGCAAGTCTACAGTATGCCGTATGCCAGATTGGCAGCTGCGGCCGAAGGAAGAGCCCGGCGCGCGCATGGGGCTCTCGCTGCCAGGGAGGACGCCGATGGCCCGCTGGGTCCGCTACAGCCGTGACGGCGCGGAGAGCTTCGGCCGCCTCGAAGGCGACCACATCCATGTCCATGCCGGCGACCTGTTCGGCGGCTCGGCGCCGACCGGCGCCATCGTGCCGCTCGCCGAGGTCGCGCTGACGATCCCCTGCCGGCCGGGCAAGATGATCGCCCTGTGGAACAACTTCCGGGCGATGGCCGAGAAGCAGGGCCTCGACCACCCGCCCGCGCCGCTCTTCTTCATCAAGCCGCCGAACTCCTATCACCCGCCGGGCGCGCCGGTGGCGATCCCGGCCGGCGCGGGCAAGCTGCTGTTCGAGGGCGAGCTCGGCATCGTGATCGGCCGGCGCGGCCGCGACCTGACGCCGGAGACCGCCGGGGCCCACATCTTCGGCTATACCTGCCTCAACGACGTGACCTCGCTCGACATCCTGCGCGCCGATGCGAGCTTCATGCAGTGGACGCGGGCGAAGGGGCTCGACGGCTTCTCGCCGATCGGTCCCTGCATCGCGACCGATATCGATCCGCTCGCCTCGCGCGTCGTGGTCCGCGTGGACGGTCAGGTGCGGCAGGACTACCCGCTCTCCGACATGATCCGGCAGCCGGCCGAGCTCGTCGCCATGCTCTCGCAGGGCATGACGCTGGAGCCCGGCGACATCGTCGCCTGCGGCACCTCGCTCGGCGTCGGCTCGATCCGGCCCGGCGCGACGGTCGAGGTCGAGATCGCCGCAATCGGCGTGCTCGCGAATCGCTTCGCCTGAGGGCGACGCCCGTACCAACGCCCCACGACCGGCAGAACCCAAGGACGGATCAGGCATGAGCATCGCGATCGTCGGCGCAGGCGCCATCGGCGGACAACTCGGCGTCAAGCTCGCCGCGTCGGGGGAGCCCGTCACCTTCATCGCGCGCGGCGCGAACCTGGAGGCGATCCGGACCGGCGGCATGCGCCTGATCGAGGAGGACGGCTCCGAGATCCACGCCCGGGACGTGCGCGCCACGCAATCGATGCAGGAGGCGGGCGTGCACGACTACGTCCTGCTCACCGTGAAGGCGCATCAGGTCGGCCCGATCGCCGCCGACCTCAAGCACCTGATCGGGCCGAACACCGCCGTCGTGACCCTGCAGAACGGCATCCCGTGGTGGTACTTCCTGCACGGATACGAAGGCCCGCATGCCGGCAGCCAGGTCGAGAACTCGGATCCCGGCGGTGCCATCGCCCGCCACCTCGACGCCGCGAAGGTGATCGGCTCGGTGGTCTATCCGGCCGCCATCCTCGAAGCGCCGGGGGTGGTCCGCGTGGTCGAGGGCAACCGCTACACGCTGGGCGAGCCGGACGGCTCGATCAGCGAGCGGGTGAAGACGCTCTCGGAGAAGCTCGTCGGCGCCGGATTCAAGGCGCCCGCGATCGCCGACATCCGCTCGGAGATCTGGCTCAAGCTCTGGGGCAATCTCAGCTTCAACCCGATCTCGGCCCTGACCCACGCGACCCTGGTCGATATCTGCCAGTTCCCCGACACGCGGCTGCTCGCCCGCGCCATGATGGAGGAGGCGCAGGCGATCGCGAACACGCTCGGCGTCACCTTCCGCGTGGACATCGAGCGGCGCATCGCGGGCGCCGAGAAGGTCGGCGCGCACAAGACCTCGATGCTGCAGGATGTGGAGGCTGGCCGCGCCATCGAGCTGGAGGCTCTGGTCGGCTCCGTGGTCGAGCTCGGCCGCATCACCGGCACGCCGACCCCGCATATCGACACGGTCTACGCGCTGATGCGGCTCCTGGCGAAGAGCCTGGAGACGCAGAGAGGCCGGCTGTCGATCCAGCCGGCCTGAGGGGCGGCGTCGGCGGTCCGGCCCATCCGGCCGGACCCGCCGAGGGGTTGCCGCGGGACGTGCCGCGGCCCTTGCCTCAGCGCCCGGCGAGCAGCGGCGACCAGGTCGGGTCCGAGGCGTAGGACGGGGTCGGCACCGGCTGCTCCACCTTTCCGGTGATGTCCACCATGTAGAGCTTGCCGCCGCCCTGGCCGCCGGGGTCGCGGAAGAACAGCACGTACTGGCCGTTCGGCGCGAAGGTCGGGCCCTCGTTGTGGAAGCCCTCGGTCAGCACGCGCTCGCCCGAGCCGTCGGGCTTCATCACGCAGATCGCGAAGCCGCCCTTGCGCTGGCGGGTGAAGGCGATGAGGTCGCCGCGCGGCGACCAGGCCGGCTGCGAGGCCGAGCCCTCGCCGAACGAGATCCGGTGCGGGTTCGAGCCGTCGGCGCCCATCACGTAGATCTGCTGCGAGCCGCCGCGATCCGATTCGAACACGATCTGCGAGCCGTCCGGCGAGTAGCTCGGCGAGGTGTCGATGGCCATGCCGCTGGTGATCGGGCGCTGCGCCTTCGAGGCGAGGTCCATGGTCACGATGTCGGCGTTGCCGCCCTGCTGCACGCTCATCACGAGGCGGCGCCCGTCCGGCGAGAAGCGCGGGCTCGCGCTCATCGAGTCCATGTTGCCGACGGCCTGCCGCGTGCCGGTCTCGAGGTTGATCACCTGCACCCGCGGCTGGTGGCCGGAGGCCTGCGCCATGAAGGCGATGTCCTGCGTCGCCGGCGAGTAGCGCGGCGCGACGATGGCGTTCTCGCCGCTGGTGATGGCGCGGACATTGGCGCCGTCCTGGTCCATCACCATCAGGCGCTTGCGGCGGTTCTCCTTCGGACCGGATTCGTCGACGAAGGCGATGCGGCTGTCGAACCAGGGGCCGAGGCCGGTGATCTTGGTGTAGACCGAGTCCGAGATCAGATGGCCGGTGCGGCGGGCATTGGCCGGGTCGGTGGCGAATTGCTGGCCGGTCATCTGCTGGCCGGAGGTCACGTCCCAGAGCCGGAACTCGACCTTGAGGCGCCCCGACCCGTCGCGGGAGACGCGTCCGGTCACGAGACCCTGCACGCCGGTGGCCCGCCACTTCTCGAAGCTCGGCGCCGCGTCGAACTGGGGCTGCTCGGGGAAGCGCGCCTTGTCGAGGGGGCTGAAGTAGCCCGAGCGGCGCAGGTTGTTCGTCACCACGCCCGAGACGAGGCCGCCGAGGCTCGGATCGCCCGCGAAATCGGCGATGGCGATCGGCAGCGGCTGGAACGCGCCGCCGCCGATGCGCAGCTGCAGCTGCGCGCGCGCCGGCTGTGCGCCGACGAGGACGAAGGCGAGGAGCGCCAGGATCATGGCGAGGGGCGCCGTGCGGCGCCGCGGGAGCGGGCGTGCGAGCATCAGGTCGGTCCGGAGGTTGAGCGTCAGGGCGCGGGCGAGGTCGGCGTCAGGTCGCCGTGAACTCGAACTCCGCGTTGATGGCCTTCCAGTCGTTGTAATAGGGCGCGTACTGGGCCGGGATCTTGTAGGGCGCGCAGCGGCGCACGGCGCGAAGGGCGGCCTGCGCGATCGACTGATCCACCGCGCTCGCGCCGCCGCGCATGATCCGCGGCTCGGACCCGAGCGATCCGTCCGGGTTCAGGCGGATGTCGAGCACCGGCAGGATCACGCCCTGCGCCGCGCCGGGTGGTGCCGAGTAGCAGCGCTCGATCTGCTGCTGCAGCATGCCGACGAGCGCGTCGCGCATGGAGGGCGACAGGCGCTGCGCGTTGCCCGAGGGCGCGCCGAGCGCGGCCACGCGCTGGACCTCGCGGCCGGTCGCGCCGGTCGATTGCGAGGGCGCCTTCGAGGCGAGCATCGACTTGATGTCGCCCGCATTGAACTTGTCGGCGAGTTCGGCCTGCTTGCGGGCCTTCGCCTCGGCATCGGCCTTCGCCTTGGCATCGGCGACCGCCTTCGCCTTGGCCTTCGCGGCGGCCTCGGCCTTGGCCTTGGCAGCCGCCTCCGCCTTCTCGCGCTCGGCTTCGGCCTTCGCCTCGGCGAGCTGCTTCTGGTGCTCGGCCTCCTTGCGCTCGGCCTCGGCCTTGGCCTTCGCGTCGGCCTCCGCCTTGGCCTTGGCCTCGGCGCGCGCCTTCTCGGCCTTGGCCGCAGCCTCCGCCTTGGCTTTCGCCTCGGCCTTGGCCTTGGCTTCCGCGGCGGCTTCCGCCTCCTCGCGCTCGATCAGCTTGGCCAGCTCCTCGCGCTTCTCGGCCTCGGCCTTGGCGGCGTCCGCCTTGGCCTTCGCCTCGGCCTTGGCCGCCGCGGCCTTCTCGGCCGCCGCTTTCTCCGCAGCCGCCTTGGCGGCCTTCGCCGCCTCGGCTTTGGCGGCGGCTTCCGCCTTCTCGGCCGCGGCCTTCTCGGCAGCCGCCTTCGCCTCGGCCGGGTCGGGCTCGCTCATGCGGAGCGGCATCTCGTCGGCATGCGCCACCTTCAGGTCGGCGGGGCGCGTCGGCGGGGTCGGCGCGTCGACCTTGGCGTTCTCGGGTTCGCGCTCCTCCGGCGTGTCGGCCTTGCGGTCGGCCCGCGGCTTGGCATCCGAGAGCGGCTTCTCGGCGTCGCGCTGGCCCTTGGTCAGCTCGGAGAACTGGTTCTCGGTGATCACCTCGACGGGCACGCCCTCCTGCGCCTCCGGCAGGGCCGGCGCGGAGATGCCGATGATGGCCGCGGCGAGCAGCACGACATGCGTGCCGGCCGAGATCCAGACACCCGGCTCCCTGCGGTCGAAGGCGATGGGCAAGGTGATCGGCAAGGCGCCTGCTACCTCTGCTCGGGCTCGGTGACGAGGGCGACCTTGCGGAAGCCCCCGCCGGTGACGATCGCCATCACCTGGGCGACGCGGCCGTAATCGACGCGCTTGTCGCCGCGCACGAAGACGCGCTCCTCGGTGCCGGCCTTCGCCGTCTCGGTGAGCTTCGGGATGATCGCGTCGTCCGAGAGCTCGTCCTCGCCGAGGAAGACCTGGCCGGTCTGGCGGATCGACAGGGTGATCGGCTTGGTGTCGGAGTTGAGTGGCGACGCCTTCGATTGCGGCAGGTCGAGGGGCACGCCCACCGTCATCATCGGCGCAGCGACCATGAAGATGATCAGGAGCACCAGCACGACGTCGATGAACGGCGTCATGTTGATCTCGTTGATGGCGCCGCTGCGGCGTCCCCGCCGCCGCCGCTTGCCGCCGCCCTTCGCGCCCGCTGCCATGGCCATGGATTCAGGTCCTTCCGGGTCAGGCGACGAGCGAGAGCCGCTCGTCGATCTGGCGCGACAGGATCGCGGAGAATTCGTCGGCGAAGCCTTCGAGCCGCGACTGGGCCTTGGCGACCTCGGCCTGGAGCTTGTTGTAGGCGAGCACGGCGGGGATCGCCGCGAACAGGCCGATCGCGGTGGCGAAGAGCGCCTCGGCGATGCCGGGCGCGACGACCGCGAGCGAGGTGTTCTTCGAGGCGGCGATCGAGGTGAAGGCGGTCATGATGCCCCAGACCGTGCCGAACAGGCCGATATAGGGGCCGGCCGAGCCGATCGAGGCGAGGAACAGGAGGCGCGATTCCAGCCGCTCGACCTCGCGCTGGATGGTCACGTCGAGGGTCTTGTCGATGCGCTGGCTGAGCGACTGGATCTGCCGGCCGGAGCCTTCGAAGGAGCGCTTCCACTCGCGCATGGCGGCGACGAAGACCGCGGCGAGGCCGGTGGCCGGACGGTCGTTGAAGGAGCGGAACAGCTCCTCCAGGGAACGGCCGGACCAGAACGCGTCCTCGAAGGAATCCATCTCGGAGCGGATGCGGCGGAACAGCAGCGTCTTGTCCACGATGATCGCCCAGCACCAGACGGAGGCGCTGAGCAGGCCGACCATCACGATCTTCACGACGAAATGGGCCTGGAGGAACAGGCCGAGCAGGCTCATGTCGGCGACCGGCGCTTGCACCGCCATGGCATCGGCTGGAGTCATCGGACCTGATCCTCGATGCCCGAAGACGCCCGCGCCGGGACGTGGCGCAGCTGCGCTCGGGTCAAATCGTCGAACGATATCAACGGGAATCGCCGTCGAATCTGTCGAAAGTAAGGGCCACGCCGGCCTTGCGGCCGACGCAATCCGCGCGACGCAGTAAAGGGCCCGGCAGGGTTAAGGATCGGTTGCGGCGGCGGCCTTCGGCGCCAGGGCCCGCCGCAGCGAATCCGGCAGACGGATCGCACGGCCGGCCCGCACGCAGGCCACCACCACCTCGGCCTGGACCAAGATCTCGCCGTCGCGGGTGATGGCCTGCGCCAGATGCATGGAGGCGCCGCGCAATTCGCGGGTCGCGGTCTCCACCACGAGGGCGTCGTCCATGCGGGCGGGCTTCAGGTAGTCGATCGCCATGCGCCGCACCACGAAGACCAGGCCGCCCGCCTCCCGATGCAGGTCCGACTGGTCGCCGGCGAGCCCACGCAGCAGCTCCGTGCGCCCGCGCTCCATGAAGCGCAGGTAGCTCGCGTGGTAGACGAAGCCGGAGAAGTCCGTGTCCTCGTAATAGACCCGCACGGGGAGCCGGTGCGCGTCCGCGAGATCTGTCGAATCCATTGCGGCCCGGGTTCAAGTCGCAGCCGAGGCCGCGGAATCCGCGCTGTTTAGAGATGTGGGCCGTGGAAGGCGAGAGCCCGGACACGGCAAGGGCCGCCCCGGTCGGGAGCGGCCCCTGCTTGCCCGCGGTCGGGCTCATTCCGGATGGCGGCGCGCGCGACCCTGCTATCGACCCGCGCGAATGCACGGCGGCGGTCGTCCGCCGGACGCGCCGACCCCGACCGTGGTCGGGATCGGCGCATCTGGGAATCAGCCGCCGACGCGGCCGGCGAGCGTGGCCGAATGGGCATGCTCGTCGGCGATGAAGGGCAGCGCCTCGTTGGCGAAGCGTCGGCCGGCGGCGCTGTCACCGTTCTGCGCATAGGTCTGGTACAGGGCCAGGGTGCGCGCATCCGAGCGGGCCTGCTCGCGGACATAGGTGCGGTCGAAGTCGCGGGCGGTCGGCGCGGAGCGCAGGCGCTCGATGCGCGCCTGTCCGTTCGGGCCCAGGGCCACGCGGCGGCCGGGCTCGGCCGGGCTGTTGTCGATGATCCCGACGCCGCCGAGCACGCCGCCGACGATGCTGGTGCCGAGATTGGCCGCGATGGTCACCGGCGCGAGAACCACGCCGACCGGGTTGTCGAGCCGGGTCGGGATGCCCTGGCGGTCGGAGACGACGCGGCCGCTGGCGGTCAGCGAGGTGCCTTCGGGCAGGAGGGCGCGGGTGGTCGCCTCACGCTCGACGAGGACCCGGTTGGCGTAGTTGCGGACTCGCGGGTTGCGCGAGCGCTCGAGGGCGATACGGCTCGCCTCGATGCTGGCGGCGTCGGAGCGCAGGGCCTCGGCGCGGAATTCCGGCGTGTCGGTCGCAGCGGCCCCGATCGGCGCATCGGCCCCGATGCGCAGCGGCAGGGCGTCCTGCGCCAGAGCGGGGGTCGAGAGGGCAGCGACGGACAGGCCGAGGGCGGCCAGGACGGTCGTCTTCATGACGGATGTTCCTCGGGATTCTTGTAGCGATCGGTATCGTCTGCCGGCGCCCGCGGCGGGGCGTGGTCGGGCCGTCAACTTGTGCGCTGCGGGGGTGTTCCGCGCATGCGGCATCCTGGGATCCCGGGATCCGGAGGCGATCGAGCCGCTGAGCCACGCCGCGGCGCACGCGGCGAATGTCGCGTTCTCTCAGAGGCTTGCGCGCGGAGACGATGCGGCTCGCGCCGATCGGCGCACGGGGATGCCGTTTTCCCGGCGGCCCTGATCGGCACAGCAGATATGCAGTCAGCGCATATTATGGGGCGGGCGGCTCGTGCTCAGCCGTCCGACCCGTCGTCCGTGAACAGGCCGGACTGCAGGTTCGGGTCCCGCCTGGGTGGAGTGAGGCCCATATGGCGGAAGGCGTGTGGTGTGAGGACGCGTCCGCGCGGGGTGCGCTGCACGAAGCCCTGCTGGATCAGGTAGGG
>NZ_CABFPH010000076.1 GCF_902141845.1 Methylobacterium symbioticum
CGCCGAGGGACGGCTCGCCGGCTCGGCCGTGGTCGCGCGCCGTGGCGGCACCCTCTCGGTGTCGGGGGAGGGCACCCTCGCGGACGCGGCGCTCGCGGCCCTGGCCGACGGCAGCCCGCTCAGCGGACGGCTCTCGGCCAAGCTGCGCTTCGGGGCGAGCGGGCCGGACGCGGCGGCGCTCGCCGCCAATCTCGCCGGCAGCGGGACCCTCACGCTCACCGATCTCACCGTGCCGGAGGCCGATCCGGCGGCGCTCGGCCGGGCGCTCGCGCGGGCGCTCGAGATCGACGATCCGCTGCGCGAGGGGCGGCTGCCGCAGATCGTCGGCGCGGAGCTCGGCCGGGCGGCGGCGCAGGCGCGCGGATCCGTCTCCGCCCCGGCGACCATCGTCGGCGGCGTGCTGCGGGCCGGTCCGCTCGATCTCGATCTCGGCGCCGCGCGCTGGACCGGCAGCCTCGCCTACGATCTGGCCCGCGGACGCCTCGAGGCCCGCGGCCTGCTCGCTGGCGGCGCGGTTCCCCAAGGCTGGACTGCCGGGGCGCCCGCGGTCCAGCTCGGCCTCTCCGGCAGCCTCGGCGCGCCCGAGCGCAGCCTCGACACCGGCGCCCTCGCGACCGGCCTCGCGGCCGTGGTGCTGCAACGGGAGCTGGAGCGCATCGAGCTGATCGAGGCCGACCAGATGGAACGCCAGCGCCGCCGCGCCCGCATCGAGATGGACCGCGCCCGTGCGGCCGCGATCAAGGCGGCCGAGGAGGAGGCCCAGCGCCAGGCCCGGATCAAGGCGCAGCAGGCCGCCGCCGAGGAGGCCGCCCGGCAGGTCCGGGCGCGCGAGGCGGAGGAGGCGGCCCGGCGCGTCCGGTCCCCCGAACACGCGCCGCAGGAGGCCGAGCCGGCCGGCGCGCAGCCCTGACGGCGCGCGCCGCTCAGCCGATCCCGAGCTGCGCCCGCACCTTGGCCTGGAAGCCGCCGAACTCCACCGTGCGGCTCGCGTAGCACTGGTAGAGCCGCACGCCGCCCGTCCGCAGCGCGGCTTCGGGCACGGCGAGGTCGTAGCCCGAGACCGAGGCCGCCGGGTCGGACAGGTGGGCTGCGGCATCCGGCCGCGCGATTGCGGCCGAGATCGCGTAGCGGTGCCGACCGCCCTCCCGCCAGGCCGCGACGGTGGTCAGCGGCGGGCCGTATCCGGGCTGGAAGGCCCAGCCGATGCAGCGGATCATGCCCGTGTCGGCCGCATCCGGGCGCGCCTGATCCAGGGAGCCGCCGGATTTCACCCGCTTGGCGAGGAAGCGCCGGAAACCTGGCGGGGGCAGTGCTGCAAGGCGCGCCCGCGCGCTGCCCGGCGCCCGCACGAGTTCGGTCTCCGTCGTGAGGAGGCAAGCATCCGGCCCATCGCCGAGGACGAAGCGCAGCGCGTAGGCGCCGGGTTCGAGCGTCTCCATCGCCGCAGCGAAGGCGAACCGGCTCCCGTCGGGCAGAGCCTGCCTGGCGGCGCGGAGCCAATGCGGCGCTCCACCCGCGGCAGGGATGAGGAGGGCGGTGACCGTCCCGGGCTCCGTCAGATCTGTCTCCGCCTCGAAGGCCCAGACGTCGCTTCCGAGCGCCACCAGCGACCCGGCGGCCTCCGGCAGGTTCTGGCGGACGGCCCGGACCGGCCCGGAGGCGGACGGCACCGTCCCGCTCCAGCCGGGCTGCCAGGGAGAGGGATGCTCGACCCCGGCATTCGGGGCGAGGTAGACCCGGAAGAAGTCCTGGCTCGCGAGCCGCTGCCCGGCGACCACCTGCACGAGATCGGCTGCATAAAGCCCGCTCGGCAGTCCCGCGATCGCGACGCGGCCGGTGAACCCGGTCTCGGCCGAGGCCCAATCCTCCGGGCCGCGCACGAGATCTTGGCGGCCCTCGCGGGTCAGTCGGGCGTAGAAGGTCGTCTCCGGCCCTGAAAGCCGCAGGTAGGTCGCCTCCGGCGCTTTTCCGCTGACCGGGCGCACCCAGCCGCGCAGCGACAGGTCGCGCAATACGACCGTACCGTCTGGCCGACCGGCGACGGTCTGGCGGTCAAGGCGGAACCGGTCGAGATACCAATCGGAACTGGCAGTGAGCCTGTCGAGGTCGAAGAGCGTCTCCGGCAGGTCGGCATGGGCCGGCGGCAGAGCATCCTCGAGGGACACCCGCGTGGCCTCGACCTCGGGCGTGGCTTCCGAGACGAGGGCTGCCGGGTAGTGCGAATCCCAGGCAATCCCGGTGGAGGTCCAGCGCCGGGCGTTCACGCGGATGCCGGCGTCGAACAGGGTCAGGGAGTAATCGGCGCTCGTCCGGTCGGGAACCCGATCATGCGGGCATGGATGAGCGTCGATCAGACGGGCATAGAGGGCGGCCGTTGCGGCGAGATGCGCCTCTTTGGTGATGAAGCGCTTCGTCCTCACCGCCGCCTTCATCCGGGCGAGCCGCTCGCGGTCGAGATGCAGCGCGAGGAGACGCTGCATCACCGCGCCCGGCGCGTCGGGTGGCACCACGAACCCGTCAACGTCGTCGCTGACGCGCTCCGGAAGAGCGCCGAGATCGGTGACGATCGGGACGAGCCCCGCCAGCCAAGCCTCGCCCAAGGAGATCACGAAGGTCTCGGGCCAGGTCGAGAGATGGAGGGAGACGTCGCACCCCGCGAGCAGCGCGACGATGTTTGTCTGATCGTAGGCGCCCACCTGCACGACCCGCTCCGACGGCAGGTCGACGAGCCGCCCGCGATAGCGTTGGTCCACATGGCCGAACAGCTTGAAGCGGATCGGATAATCCTGCGTGAGACGGATCAGCGTCAGCACGGTCTCCGCACCCTTATGGGGCGCGAAGTTGCCGACGACGGCGACGGTGAGCCAGTCGGAGCGCGTCTGCTCCGCAGGCGATGTCACCGCCTCGCCCGGCGTCAACATCTCGATCTCGACAACCTTCTCGGCCGGGATCTCGGGATAGTAGCCGCGCAGATACGCACCCGTGAACGGTGTGCTGGTTACGAAGGCGTCGATCGCCGAGACGACCTGCGTCATGAACAGGTCGCGCCGCGCCCCCGAGCCAGGCGGATGTCCCTCCGCGTCGAGGAGACTTGCGTCCCGCTCGTCGCGGCTGCGGCCGACGACGTCCTCGAAGCGGCCGTTGCGGTCGAGGAGCAGGAAGCGCTCGCTGACCAGGTAGTGATCGTGCAGATGGTAGACGACCGGCACGCCGCAGGCCTTGGCAATGAGCGGCAGGCTCAACGGCAGATGCAGCAGATGATGGACGTGGACGAGATCGACCGCGTGCCGGAACAGGATCTCCTCGAAGATGCCTTCGATGCCGGGGTCGGTCAGGGTATGATGGGTGGCGGGCGCCGCCGCGAAGGTTTCGCTGACCGACCGGCCCTCGAGCCGCAACTCGTACTCGCCGCCCGTGAGTACCGGGAACAGGAAGAGGGGCTCGTAATCCGGTGCAAGCCCGGTCAGCACCTCCTGATAGACCTCCACACCGCCCCCGGGCCGGCGGCCGGCCCGGTTGTGGGTGAGGTAGAGGACCGTCTTCCGCGAGCGTAAGGTGGGGGGCGCCACGCGCGCCGACGGGGTGCCGGCCGCGAGGTCGAGCATCCGCGCGACGCGGTGGTCATAGAGGTGCTCGGCGAGCGTCCGCGCACGGGCGGCCTCGGCCATGGCGATGCGCCGCTCGGGCTCGGCCAACGCCTCCGCGATCGCCGCGAGGGCCGCGTCGTCGTCCGCGCAGAGGCGGACCTCGCTGCCGTCGGCGTAGTAGTCTCCCGTCTCGGGCTCGGCCGAGACCATCACCTGAAATCCGCCCGCGAGCGCGGTCTCGAACAGGCGCGGCGGCGGCGTCGTGCCGGAGGCGCGCGCGGCCGAGGCGTTCGAGAAGGCCCGCGGCAGGGTCAGCACCACGCGGCTCGCATTGGCGAAGCGAGCGAAGTCGGCATTGCCGCAGCGCCAGTCCACGAGCGGCGAGGGATCGTCGAGGGCGGGCTTTCCGATGAATTCGTTGTAGGGCAGGGCGAGCTTCACCTTGAGCTGCCGCGGAGCCTTGGCCAGGATCGCGTTGAGGCTTCTCACTCGGTTCGGCCAGGCCGTGCCGATGAAGAGCAGGTCGTAGCGGTAGCGCGCATCGTCGCGCAGCACCGGCAGATCCTGGAACAGGGGCGAGGCCGCGAGCGGCAGGTGGTGCGCGCGGCCGCCATAGGCCTCGACCACGGACCGCTCGTTGGTGAAGACGATGTCGAAGGCGGTCGAGAAGCGGAGGTTGTTGTCGACCTCGTAGGGATCCTCGGTGGTCCAGAGGATGCTGAGCTTCGCGAGCGCGGCGAGCCGCGTCAGCAGCGGCGCATGCGTCCGGGCGCCGCCGAAGGCGATGAAGGTGTCGAGGCCCTCGGTCTGGAACCGGGCGATCGCGTCGCCGTGGTCCGCCACGACCACCCGCGCCACGCGCGGGTCGCGGCGCAAGGCATCGGCGATGGCGAGCGTGATGTAGGCGTTGCGGGTCAGCGGCTCGGTGTCGAGCAGCAGGATCGCGTAAGGTGCCATGGCTCAGCCCTCGGAGGGGCCGGCGAGGCCGCAGAGGTCAAGGATCCGACGCGCGCGGACGGCGTAGGTGTGGTCTTTCAGCGCCCGCGCCTGTGCCGCGGCAGCGATCGCAAGGATGCCGGCGGGATCATCATAGGCGCGCTCGAGAGCCAGCGCGATGTCGCGCACCGAATCGACGAGCAGGATCTCGCTGTCCGGCTCGAACATCGTGCCGATCTCGAGTCCCGAGACGACGTAGAGCTGGGCGGAGCCGGAGAGCGCCACTTCGAAGGTGCGGGGGCCGGGCGTCGCCGCCGGCAGGCCGTAGCGGCGGTTGGCGATGTCGAGGTCGCGGCCGATGTTCAGGGTGAGCCGCGCATCGGCCGCATGGTCGGCCATCTGCTTGGCGTCGAGGCGCCGGTTGGTCGTGCTGCGCAGGTCGTCCGGCCATCCGCTGCCGAGGATCGACACCGCGTGGCGCGCGAGCAGAGCGTCCGCCCGGCGGATCAGATCGATCCGGTTGCCGTAGGCGACGCCGCAGAAGAACAGGGCGATTCCGCGCTCCTCCACCGGCTTGAGGTCGCGCAGATGAATCTTCGGCGCGCCCGCAAGCGGGAGATGGTGGACGTTCGGGTGCCGGTAATGCGGCACCGACCAGCTGTCGTTCGAGAATACGATGTCGGCGAGCGGACCGGCCTTGAAGGCATAGTCGATCTCGTAGGGGTCGTCGTGCAGCCAGAGGGCGAGGCGCGAGCCTGCCGCGTCCACGGCCCGCCGCAGACCGCGCAGGTCCGCGTCGTCCGGCACGAGGCTGCCGACCCCGATGACCAGATCCGGGCGCAGCTCGAGGACGGCCTCCGGGGCCAGTTCCAGCGGCCGGACGGTGATCGCGTCCGTCCCCAGAACCTCACGGAACCCCTCCGAGAGGTAGGTTCGAATGCCAGCGTTGGTGTTGATGCTATCCCGGAAGGTGCTCGTGACCAGGACCCGCGGAGCAGGGCTCATCGGCATCCGCCACCCGGTCTCGAATCTGGCATTCTCACGAAATCAGCTCTCCCGCGCCGTCGGTCGGTCGGCTCGCATAGGACAGCCTGCTCCGGGCTGTCCACCCGGACCCCTTCGTCGGCGCCCGACTCAGATCCGGTTGATGACCCTGGAGCAATAGATTCGGGCTTCGCTCACGCGCTGCGCGGATTTGCCGATTGACTCAGGCGGAGCCCATCTCAGGCCGCGCGTCGTCGCGCCGCCGCCGCGGAGTCCGGCACGGCCTCCTCCGGCGCGGGCACGCCGGTGGCCCGCAGGATCCCCGCGGCGCCGGCCAGGGCGCCGGCGCGCAGCTCGAGCCCGAGGAAGCGCGCGCGCTCGAACGGACCGGGCATGGCGAGGTCGGCGGCCAGCGCGCCCTCGAAACCGAACCGGGCGTAGTAGGGAGCGTCGCCGACGAGGAGCACCGCGCCGTGGCCGAGCGCCTCCGCCCGCCCGAGCGCCGCCTGCATCAGCACGCTGCCGAGCCCCTGGCGCTGGATCGCCGGATCGACCGCGAGCGGCCCGAGCAGCAGGGCGGGCCGGCCGCCGGCATCGACGTTCCACAGGCGCACGGTGCCCACCAGCCGGCCGCCGCGCATCGCCGAGAAGGCGAGGCCGCGTGCGGGCAGACGGCCCTCGCGCAGGCGCTCGGAGGTCTTGGCGAAGCGGTTCGGCCCGAAGCAGGTGTCGAGCAGCCGCTCGCGCTGGGCGACATCGGCGGCGTGCTCGGTGCGGATCGCGATCATGACCGATCATCCCCGGGGACAGATGAATGGGGCGTGGACACGAGGCCGCCCGGGCCGCGCGCGGCCGGGCGGGATCTGCATGCGGTGGCGGGACGTCAGATCACGATCTGGCGCAGGGGGGGGAAGCCGTTGAAGGCCACCGCCGCGTAGGTCGTGGTGTAGGCGCCCGCGCCCTCGATCAGCACCTTGTCGCCGATCGAGAGGGAGACCGGCAGCGGGTAGTGCTGCTTCTCGTAGAGCACGTCGACCGAATCGCAGGTCGGCCCGGCGATGACGCAGGGGCTCATGCGATCCTCGTCATGCGCGGTGCGGATGCGATAGCGGATCGACTCGTCCATCGTCTCGGCGAGGCCGCCGAACTTGCCGATGTCGAGATAGACCCAGCGCACCTCGTCGGCATCCGCGGACTTGCGCGACACCAGGACGACTTCAGCCTCGATCATGCCGGCATTGCCGACCATGCCGCGGCCCGGCTCGATGATGGTCTCGGGGATCCGGTTGCCGAAATGCTTGGTGAGCGCGCGGAAGATCGCGTCGCCGTAGGATTCCACGCCCGGCACCGCCTTGAGGTACTGGGTCGGGAAGCCGCCGCCGAGATTGACCATCGACAGGCCGATGCCGCGCAGGCCGCATTCGCGGAAGATCATCGCGGCCGAGGCCAGCGCGCCGTCCCAGGCCTCGGTGTTGGCCTGCTGCGAGCCGACATGGAAGGACACGCCGTAGGCGTGGAGCCCCTGCACATGGGCATGCTCCAGCACGTCGACGGCCATCTCCGGCACGCAGCCGAACTTGCGCGACAGCGGCCAGTCGGCACCGGCGCCGTCGCAGAGGATGCGGCAGAAGACCTGCACCGCGCCCGTGGCCACGCCGGCCTCCCTGGCGGCGCGGGCGATCTTGTCCGCCTCCGCCTCGCAGTCGACCGCGAAGAGACGGATGCCGAGCTTGAGCGCGCGCACCACGTCGCGCTCCTTCTTGATGGTGTTGCCGTAGGAGACGCGGTCCGCGGTGGCGCCGGCGGCGAGCGCCATCTCGATCTCGGCGACCGAGGCGGTGTCGAAGCAGGAGCCCATCTCGGCGAGGAGGCTCAGCACCTCGGGGGCGGGATTCGCCTTCACGGCGTAGAAGACGCGGGTGTCGGGCAGCGCGCGGGCGAAGGCGGTGTAGTTGTCGCGCACCACGTCGAGGTCGAGCACCATGACCGGACCTTCGTCCTGGCCGAGGTCGCGGCGCACGCGCAGGAAGTCGCGGATACGGTCGGTCATGGACGATCCCCAGCACAGGTCGGCGGCGCCCGATCCCATCAGGCGCACGATGTCGCGATCTGACGGCCTCGACCGGCCGTCGGCGTCAGGGGGCGAGGCGTCGCGTCATCCGCACGCGTTGGAGACGCGCGGACGAACGCGGGCGCAGAGCACCCGGAAGCTGCCGTGGATTGGTATGGGGGAACCCCAACCGCACGCCGGGCAAAGAGAAACAAGCCTCTTCGGTGTCGGCCTGTGGAGGGCCGACGAGACCAAAAAAGCCCGTTCGTCGTTGCTTTAAGCTGCGTCCCCCGTGGAGAGCGGGGTTCGCCGGTTTCGCCTCCGGCTGCCGGTTGTTGTTGGGGTCTGGTGTCGCCACCCGGATGCCGGCCGTAGGGATCCACCCTTGCGACCATCGATCCTTTAAGACCCCTGGCGGCTGTCCGGCAGTTGACCGGATGCCCACCAACCGGCACGCGGCCACAGGCACGTGCGAAATTGGGCGAGCGGGATATACGGGCGGCGCCTCGGGCCGACAAGGGTCATTTCCGGCTTGCCCCCGGAATTTCGACGCGCTCCCCGAGTGCTGTTGCAGAATCGCCGCGCCGATGCCGGTCGGGCTTCCCAAAGCCGGTGCGAGCGGGCATCTCCTTATGATGCCCTGCCGAAGCGGATGCCGGCCCGGCGCCGGATCAGGCCTCCGAGGTAAGATGTCCCCGTGCCATCCGTGAGCGCAGCAGCGGTCCTGCCCCCGTCCGAGGCGCGCCTCGTCCTGCGCGCCGCAGGCCGCGCCGATCTCGACGCCCTCGTCGCCCTGGAGCATGCGGCCTTCGCCACCGACCGGGCCGAGCGCCGCGCGATCCGCCACGCGGTCGATTCCGCGACCATGGACGTGATCGTGGCGCTGGTGGAGGACGATCGCGCCGAGGTCCTCGTCGGCGCCGCGGTGCTGGAGCGGCGGCGCGCCAGCCGCATCGCCCGCCTCTCCTCGATCGCGGTGGCGCCGGGCCGCAACGGGCTCGGGATCGGCGGGCGCCTGCTCGCGGCCGCGGAGGAGACGGCGCTGTCGCACGGCTGCGACCGGCTGCGCCTGGAGGTGAGGGCCGACAACGGAGCCGGCATCCGGCTCTACGAGCGGCGCGGCTACGGGCGCTTCGCCGTGCGCCCGGACTATTACGAGGACGGGATGGAGGCTTGGCGCTACGAGAAGGCGCTCGCGCCGGCCGCGCGGCAGGCCGAGCCGCCGCGCGGGCGCGCGTCCCGAGCCTCGGCCTGATCCGCGCTCGGAGCCGCCCGATGCCCGGGCGATCGCCCTCCGGGCATCACGGCGCGGAGGGAAGGTGCGTGGGCCCCTCTCAGTCGCAGGTCTCCTTATGGACGGTCTTGCGATCGCCGTACTCGTTCGTCTTGGTCACGGTCTTCGACGAGCAGCCGTCGCCGCTGTCCCGGGTCACCACCGTCTTGCGCTCGACCTCGGGCCGGTCGACCACGACGGTGTCGGGGCCGTCGCGGCGGATCACCGTGGTCTCGGCGGTGGCGGCCTGGACGGAGAGGGCGGTCAGCAGGGCCGCGGCGGCGGGCAGGGTGAGGCGCATGGGAGCACTCCGGTGTGAGCATCTTCGGGGCGAGCAACGGCAAGCGCGGCCGGAGGGTTCCGGCCGGTCCGCGTTCCGCGCGCGGGCCGGATTAGGGAATTCTTACCCGCTCGCCCGCTATGGAGCGGATTCGGTGTGCCGCCCCGGCGGAGCGGCGTCGCGCACGGTCCGGGATCTGCCCGGTGCGTGAGCCCGGCCCCCGCTGCGGGGCGCGCTTGTCGAAGGCTGCTCCATGGCCGTGATCGCTGCATTCGTCCTGAACGCCGGCCTGAACTTCGTCCTCGGCCTGATCCTCGCCAAGCTCCTGGGCCCGGCCGATTTCGGGCTGTTCGCCCTGGCGACGGCGGGCGCCATCGTCCTGAACACCGTCCTGTTCGAGTGGCTGCGCCTGTCCGCGACGCGTTTCTACTCGGGCCGCGTCCGCGTCGACGAGCCCTGGATCCGCCACGGCCTCGATCGGGCCTATGCCCTGGTCGGCCTCGGCCTGATCGCGGCCGCGGCGATCAGCCTCGGGATCGATCGCGAGGCGGGGCCCGAGGGGCGCGGCGCGGTGCTCGCCGGCACCATGCTCGCGGCGCTCGGCAACGGCGTGTTCGACTATCATGCCGCGCTCGCCCGCGCCCGCTTCGACGGCCGGCTCTATCTCGGCCTCGTGGCGGTGAAGAACCTGCTGGCCTTCGCCGGCATGGCCGCCGCCGCCTGGTACCTCGCGCATCCGGCCTGGGTGCTCGCGGTCGCGGGCTTGAGCTGCCTGCTCTCGATCGCGATCCTGCACCGCCCCTTGCGCGATCCGGCGACGCCCCTGGCGCGCGACCGCATGGGCACGACCTGGCGGCTGTTCATGACCTACGGGCTGCCGCTCATCGCGGCGAACGCGGTCTACCAGCTGATGCCCTTCCTCAACCGCAGCGTGATCGCGGTCCATGCGGATCTCGCCGAGGCCGGCTACTTCGCGCTGGCCTCGGACGTGACCGGGCGCAGCCTGACGACGCTTGGCACCGCCCTCGACCTGCTGCTGTTCCAGCTCGCCGTGCGGGCCGAGGAGTTCGAGGGGCGCGCCGCCGCCGAGGCCCAGGTCGGGCGGAACGCAGGCGTCGTCGTGGCCCTGCTCCTGCCCTGCGCGGTCGGGTTCTGGGCGGTGCTGCCCGCCCTGCAGGAGATCGTGGTGCCGGAGGCCTATCGTGGGCCCTTTGCCCTCTATGCGGCCCTGCTGATCCCGGGGCTGTTCTGCCTCTCGATGATGTTCTTCGCCATCAACCCGATCTTCCAGATCCGCCGCCGCACCCTGCCGGTGATCGCGGCGGCGGGCGTCGGCCTCGCGGTGAACGCGGCCGGGCTCCTCGTCCTGCCCCCGCTGCTCGGCGGCGCCGGCATCGCGCTCGCCCAGACCCTCGGCCTCGTCGCGGCCTTCCTGTGGCTCGCGGCGCGGGCCCTCACCGGTCCCGACCGGCTGCCCCTGCCCCGGCGGGGGATCGCGGCCTCGGCCGCCGCCTGCCTCGTCATGGGGCTGGCGCTGGCGCCGTTCCGCTATCTCGCGCCCGGGCTCGCCCTCGCCACCTGCCTGCCGCTCGGCATCGGCCTTTACGGCATCCTGGTCTGGGTCTTCGACATCGCGGGTCTGCGCGGCCACGTGCTCGCCCGCTTCCGCCCGTCCTGCCCGGCCCCCGCCGAGTAGCAAGACCGCCGACCGTCACGCCGCGCTCTTGAATCGCGGATGCAAAGCGGCAGGATCCTGCCATAAGGAGGGCCGGCACGGCGGAATGCCGGCGCGTTCGGGCAGGAAACGATGCGGTCATACGAGCCCCGGGACGAGGGCGAAGCGGCGGGACTCGTGCGCGAGGCGGCCGCCCGCGGCGAGCGGCTCCGCCTTGTCGGCGGCGATACCAAGGCGCGGCTCGGCCGCCCGGCCCAGGACGAGGCGACCCTCTCGGCGGCCGCGCTCTCCGGGATCACCCTCTACGAGCCGGCCGAGATGGTGGTGGGCGCCCGCGCCGGCACGCCGCTCGCCGAGGTCCAGGCGCTCCTCGCCACACGCGGCCAGATGCTGCCCTTCGAGCCGATCGACCACCGCCGGCTGCTCGGCTCCGCGGGCGAGCCGACCTTTGGCGGGGTGGCCGCAATCAACAATTCGGGCCCGCGCCGCATCAATGCCGGCGCCGCCCGCGACAGCCTGATCGGCGTGCGCTTCGTCAACGGACGCGGCGAGGCGATCAAGTCGGGTGGCCGCGTGATGAAGAACGTCACCGGCCTCGACCTCGTGAAGCTGATGGCCGGCTCCTGGGGCACGCTCGGCCTCCTCACCGAGGTGACGTTCAAGGTGCTGCCGGTGCAGGAGCGGGTCTCGACCCTGGTCTTCACCGGCCTCGACGATGCCCGCGCGGTGGAGGCCCTGGCGGCGGCCCTCGGCTCGCCGTTCGAGCTCACGGGCGCGGCCCACCTGCCGGCTGGCATCGGCGCGCCCGAGGCCCGCACCCTGATGCGCCTCGAAGGCTTCTCCGACTCGATCGCGTATCGCCTCGGCGAGCTGACCCGGCTCCTCAAGCGCTTCGGCGCCCCGGAGGTCTCGGACGATGCCGGCCTCTGGGAGGCGGTCCGCGACGTGCATCCCTTCGCGGACGGGGAGGGGGCGGTCTGGCGCATCTCCACCGCGCCGATGCGCGGGCCGGCGCTGACGGCCGCGATCGCCCGCGCTCTTCAGGCCCGCTGGTACTACGATTGGGGAGGCGGCCTGATCTGGCTGGAGACCTCGGCCGCGGGCGATGCCGGCGCCGCCGCGATCCGCGCGGCGGTGAAAGGTCAGGGCGGCCACGCGACGCTGGTGCGGGCGCCCGACGCCGTGCGCGCGGCGGTGCCCGTCTTCGAGCCCCTCGCCGAGCCCCTGATGCGGGTGAGCCAGGGCATCAAGGCGGCGCACGACCCGGCCGGGGTGTTCAACCCGGGCCGCATGTATGCGGGCGTGTGAGAGACACGCGCGTCCGCCGGGAAGGAACGAGACGGCCAAGGGCCTGAGGACAAGACCGTGCAAACCAATTTCAGCCCCGCGCAGCTCGCCGACCCGGCGATGGCGGCCTCGGAGAAGATCCTGCGCACCTGCGTGCATTGCGGCTTCTGCACGGCGACCTGCCCGACCTACCTTCTGCTCGGAGACGAGCTCGATTCGCCGCGGGGCCGCATCTACCTGATCAAGGACATGCTGGAGGGCGGCAAGGCGGCCTCGGCCGAGGTGGTGCGCCACGTCGACCGCTGCCTGTCCTGCCTGTCCTGCATGACGACCTGCCCCTCGGGCGTGCACTACATGCACCTCGTCGACCATGCCCGCACGCATATCGAGCGGACCTTCCGGCGCGGCGCCGACGATCGGCTGCTGCGCGCGCTTCTCGCCTTCGTGCTGCCCTATCCGAACCGCTTCCGCCTCGCGCTGTTCGCGGCCTGGCTCGGCAGCCCGTTCCGCGGGCTCGTCGCCCGGCTACCGCGGGTCGGCAACCGGCTCGCGGCGATGCTCGACCTGGCGCCCGCCCGGCTTCCGGGACGCAACCCGACCGACCGGCCCGGCACCTTCCCCGCGCCCGCCGCCGCCAACGCCCCGCACCGGCGGGTCGCGCTGCTGCGCGGCTGCGCCCAGAGCGTGCTGCGCCCGGATTTCAACGAGGCGGCGATCCGCCTCCTCAACCGCCACGGCGTCGAGGTGGTGCAGGCGGAGGAGGGCTGCTGCGGCGCGCTCACCCACCACATGGGCAAGGAGCATTCCGCCCACGCCCATGCCCGGCAGGCGATCGATGCCTGGACCCGGGAGATCGAGCGCGGCGGCCTCGACGCGATCCTGGTGACGGCCTCCGGCTGCGGTACGACGATCAAGGATTACGGCTTCATGTTCCGGGACGACCCGGCCTATGCCGAGAAGGCGGCCCGGGTCTCGGGCCTCGCCAAGGACGTCACCGAATACGTCGCCGCCCTCGGCCTGATCGAGCCGGTGGTCGAGACCGACCTCGTGGTGGCCTACCATTCCGCCTGCTCGATGCAGCACGGCCAGGGCATCCGCACCGAGCCGAAGGCGCTCCTGAAGCGGGCGGGCTTCACCGTGAAGGATGTGCCCGAGGGCCATATCTGCTGCGGCTCGGCCGGAACCTACAACATCCTGCAGCCGGAGATCGCCGGGAAGCTCCGCGCCCGCAAGGTCGCCAATATCGAGCGGATGCGGCCGGACCTCATCGCCACCGGCAATATCGGCTGCGCCACGCAGATCGGGAAGGGCACCGAGATCCCGATCCTGCACACGGTCGAGCTGCTCGACTGGGCGACCGGTGGTCCGCGCCCCGAGGCGCTGGAGCATGTGGCGCGCAAACCCGCCCTGCAGGCCGCCGAGTGAGAAACGCGGCCGCCCTCCTCGCCCTTTGCGGCCTGTGGGGGGCACCCGCCGCCGCGCAGGCGCCCGCGCCGGTGCGGATCGGCCTCTCGGCGCCGCTCACCGGGCCGGACGCTCCCTTCGGGCTGGGCCTGCGCCTCGGCGCCGAGCAGGCGGTGGCCGACCTCAACCGGGCGGGCGGGCGCCGCCTCGTCCTCGTCGTGGCCGACGATGCCGGCGACACGAAGCAGGCCCTGGGCGTGGCGCGGCGCTTCGCGGCCGAGGGCGTGCGCCTCGTGGTCGGGCCGCTCCAGTCGTCGCTGGTGGCGGCGACGGCGCTCGCCTACGAGGAGGCCGGCGCCGTCGTGATCGCGCCGGCCGCGACCTACCCCCCACTCACCGCCCGCGGCCTCTGGAACCTGTTCCGCCTGTCCCCGGGCGACGCGCAGCAGGCGCAGGCCGCGGGGCTCTGGCTCGCCGCGCGCTTCCCCGAAGGTGTCGCCCTGGTCCACGACCGCTCCACCTTCGGCCGTGGCCTCGCCGAGGAGGTCTCCCGTACCTTACGGGCCCGCGGCCTGCGCGAGGCGGCCTTCGAGAGCCTGCCCCGCGGCAGCCGCGACGCGGCCGACCTCGCCGCCCGCCTGAAGGCGGCGGGAGTCCAGGTCGTCTATTTTGGCGGCCTCGCCCCGGAGGCCGCCCTGCTGGTCCGGGCCCTGCGCGAGGCCGGGCTGACCGGTCCGATGGTGGCGAGCGACGGCATCCTCGATCCCGCCTTCCCTGCGACCGCCGGGCCGGCCGCGGAGGGGACGGTGATGACCCTCCTTCCCGAGCGCCGTCCGCCCGAGCCGCGCGCCGAGTCCCGGGCCAAGACGCCCCCGCGCACGCCCGAGGCCGATCTCGTCGCGGGCGCAGCCTATGCCGCCGTCGAGGTGCTGGCCCAGGCGCTCGCCGCACAGGGGAATGTGCGGGTCCCGGATGCCCGCAAGCTCGCCGACGCCCTGCGCGCGGGCAGCTTCCGCACCGCCCTCGGCCCGGTCGCCTTCGACGCGGCCGGTGACCCGCGGCCCGGCGCCGTGACGCTCAAGGTCTGGAAGCGCATGCCGGACGGACGCCTCGATTTCGCCGGCAACGACGCACCCTGAGATCCCCCGCGAGGAGGCTCGTCGACGGCCCGCCGGAGGCCGCCCGACCAAGCTTTGAGCAAACAGAGAGCCGGAATCCTGTCGAGGAGCAGGCATCGCATCACGGCTGTGACTTGCCGATGGGCGCTGCGGCGATTAAATCCGGGCACGCTCTGGCGCCCCGCTCACCCTAGCCCGCGACCTGCCGGTATGGATCGGGACGGACGCCGCCGCGTTTTTATGCACTTGCACGAGACGACATGCATGCCGGAACGCCTGCTTCCAGACGGTCCGACTGGAGAGGGTGAATGGCAAAAGAAGAGTTGATGCAGTTCGACGGTCTCGTTCTCGAGATCCTGCCTGATGCGCGCTACCGGGTGCAGCTCGACCAGGGCCACGAGATCGTCGCCTACACTGCCGGCAAGATGAAGAAGAACCGCATCAAGACGCTCGCGGGCGACCGCGTGACCGTCGAGATGTCGCCCTACGACCTGGAGAAGGGCCGCCTCGTGTTCCGGCACAAGGACGAGCGTTCCTCCGGACCGCGCCCGCCGGTGCGCGGTGGTCAGTTCCGCAGGCGCTGAGCGCCTCCCTCGCGGCCGGCCCCCGGGCGGGCCGCGCCTACCTGCTCCTTCTCTTCACGATGCTGGTCTGGGCCGGCAACGTGGTGGCCGCCCGATGGGCGCCCGGACAGGTCTCCCCTCAGGCCCTGACGACCCTGCGCTGGGCTTTCCCGTGCGCGATCCTCGCCGTGGTCGCACGGCGGCGCATCCTGGCCGACCGCGCGGTGCTGGCCCGCTCCTGGCTCCGCATCCTGATCATGGCCACGGTGGGCTACACGGTCTATGCGAGCCTGTTCTACGCCGCGGGCGCCTATACGAGCGCGGTCAACATCGCGCTGCTGCAGGGCGCGATTCCGGTCCTGGTGCTGATCCTGAACTACGTCGCCTATAGCCAGCCCGTCTCCCTCGGGCAGGGCATCGGCGTGGCGGTGACGCTGGTCGGCGCTGCCGTGGCCGCCTCGCACGGCGATCTCGACGTGCTGCGCAGGCTCGATTTCAACCGCGGCGACCTGCTGATGCTGGTGGCCTGCCTGCTCTATGCCGGCTACACGGTGGCGCTGGCGATGCGGCCCAAGGTGTCCGGGCTCTCCTTCTTCGCGGCGCTGGCCGCCGCGGCCCTCGTCACCTCGCTGCCGCCGCTCTTCGCGGAATGGGCCGCGGGCCGCCTGATCTGGCCGACCGCGACGGGCTGGCTGATCGTCACCTACGTGGCGCTCGGGCCCTCGCTCGCCGCGCAGCTCACCTTCCTGGCGGCGGTCGAGATGCTCGGTCCGAACCGGGCCGGGCTGTTCGTCAACCTCGTGCCGGTCTTCGGCGCGGGCCTGGCGGTGCTGGTGGTGGGGGAGCCCTTCGAGGCATCCGACGCGCTCGCGCTGGCCCTCGTGCTCGGTGGCATCGCCTGTGCCGAGCGGCTGCGTCCGCGCGCCGCCCCGCCGGTCCTGCCGGCCGAGGAGATCGTCACGCCGTCACCGCCGGGGCGCTGAGACCCCGGCTGCGAACGTCTCTGAGAGGCTCCTACTCGCAGACGCGGACGCGGCGGAAATACACGTCGCCGTAGGCGTCGATGTAGCGGCGGCGCTCGAAATGGCAGACCGGGCCGACATACTCGTCCTCGACATAGACCGGCCGCGGGGCGCGGTAGACCGGCTTGCCGGGATAGTAGGGATCGGCCGTGGCGGCGCCGATGGCTCCGCCGACCGCGAGGCCGCCGAGCACGCCGAGGGCCGCGGCACCGCCGGGGCTGATCCCGTCGCGGGCCTGGGCGGCCGGAGCCGCGAGAAGCCCCCCGGCGACGAGGGCGATGGCGAGACTGCGAAACATCGTGGGTCCTTTACGTGGTCCGCCCCTCGCTGTCCGGGCGGCGCTTCGTCAAGGGAGAACAGCGCCGCTTTGGGGCAAATCTTCGACGCATCCGATCAGAGCTTCGTGAGCCGGAGGGAAAGCGGCCAGCGCACCCGCCGGCGCGAGCCCGGCTCGCCCCAGGCCCTGGCGAGCGCCGCCGCGAAATCCGGCAGCGGGTCCGTGCCGAGGGCGGCCTGCGCGCCGCGCAACGCCGACCAGGTGCGGGCGTAGCCGACGAGGTCGTCGAGGCCCCAGTCCCGCTCGATGGCGAGATCGGGCGCGGGCAGCTCCGCGAACGGGAAGGGCAGGGTGCGGTATCCCGCCTCCACATGGGCCCGCTCTGGCGGCCAGTAGGGTCCGACCACCTGCGTGTAGAAGTGGCGCAGCACCGCCTCCGCCGCGCCGTCGAGATGGAGCACGCCGTAGGAGATCAGCGCCAGCACGGCGCCGGGCCGGGCAATGCGGCGCGCCTCCGCGTAGAAGGCCGGCAGATCGAACCAGTGCGCGGCCTGGGCCGCCGTGATCAGGTCGACGCTGGACTCGGGCAGCCCGCTCGCCTCGGCCGGCGCCACCCGGAAGCACACCCGCGGATGGGCCTCGGCCGCCGCGATCTGCTCGGCGCTCGCGTCGGTCGCCACCACCGCGTCGAACGAATCCGCCAGCAGCCGGGCGAGCTGGCCGTTGCCGCAGCCGCAATCGAGCGCCCGCTCCCGCCCCGGGCTGATCCCGGCGAGATAGGTGGCCAGCGCCTCCGGATAGGTCGGGCGATGCGCCGCGTAGTCCGCGGCGGCGGCGGAGAAATGGTCCTTGAAGGGCTGATCCGGCATGGTGTCTCCCTCCGCCGCCCCATCGCTTCCGACCGGCGCCCGTCCTCAGGCCGCGAGGGGAGACTGCCCATAGTTGCGGGCATAGGCGTTCTCGACCGCCGGGATGATCTCGACGATCCGGAAATAGCGATCCCAGAACGGGGTCTCGCGCAAGGCCTCGACCACCAGCTCGTAGGCGTGGCGGCTGCTCGCCTCCCAGACCCAGAGATCGGTGATGCGGGCGGTGTAGAACTCCGCGTCGTAGAAGCGCATGCGCACCTCCGCGGCGTGGCGCTGCAGGATCGGCTCCACATGCTCGCGCAGCTTCGCGAAGCGGGTCTCGACGGGGAAGCCGAGCCATTCCGGCTCGGTCTTCACCAGCATGAAGACCGTCAGGATTTCGGCGGTCGGGGCTTCGGGCATCGTCATGGGTGGTTGCCTTCCTCTATGGGACGGCCCGATCATGAGGGCCCGCGACGCCCCTCGAAACTCGCATCCCGCATGCCCGCCGCCATCCGCCGCCCCGCGCTCAAGTCGCGGAAAACACCGCGACAATCGCGCTCGGCCGAGACGGTGCGGATCATCCTCGAGGCGGCGGCTCGCATTCTCGAGGAGCGCGGCTTCCCCGGCTACACCACGAACGCCGTCGCCGAGCGGGCCGGGGTCAGCATCGGCTCGCTCTATCAGTACTTCCCCGGCAAGGAGGCGCTGACCGCCGCGCTGGTCGAGCGGGAGACCGGGTTGCTACTGGCCGAGGTCGCCGCCGCCCGGCAGACGCCGACGGGCGAGGCTGGCCTTGCCGGAATCGTCCGGGCCGCGGTCATGCACCAGATGCGACGGCCCGTCCTCGCCCGGGCCCTGGACATCGAGGAGCGGCGGCTGCCGCTCGACGACGCGGTCGACCGCGTCTCCACGGCTCTCGCAGAAGCGATCCAGGACCTGCTCGGCCGGATGCCCGGGCCGGCTCTGCCGGATCCGCACCGGGCGGCGGCCGATATCCTGGCCATCGTCAAGGGCATGGTCGATGCCGCCGGCGAGCGCGGCGAGTTGGAGGCCGAGCCGCTTCAGGGACGCGTCGGCCGAGCCGTGTTCGGCTATCTCGGTCTCGGTCTCGGGGATCACCACGCTTGACCTGCGGCCCCGCCCGGCCTGAAACGGCTGCGGATCCTGAGCACCACGGAGGCCGGCTTGGCGACACGAGGCTTCACCGGGCGCCGCCCGCCCGAGGCGACCCGCGAGCGGCTGCCACCGGGGCAGTATCTCACCGACGACTTCCCCGTCCTCCAGATCGGGCCGAACCCGCAGATCGATCTGGCGGCCTGGCGCTTCACCCTGCGCGAGGGCGCCCGGCCGATCAAAGCCTGGAGCTGGGACGCATTCCAGGCCCTGCCGCGCACCCGCTGGGGCGGCGACATCCACTGCGTGACCAAGTGGTCGAAGTTCGACACGGCCTGGGAGGGCGTGAGCTTCGACGATCTGCTCGCCGATGCCGGGATCGCCGCCCCGACCGACTACCTCCTGGCCGAGGGCTACGACGACTACACCACCAACGTGCCGGTGGCGGATCTGACGGGCGGCAAGGCCATGGTGGCGACCCTCTATGACGGGCAGCCGATCCCACTCGATCATGGTGGGCCGGCCCGGCTCCTCGTGCCGCATCTCTACTTCTGGAAGAGCGCCAAATGGGTGAAGGGCTTGCGCTTCACGGCCAAGGACGAGGCCGGCTTCTGGGAGCTGCGCGGCTATCACATGTACGGCGATCCCTGGCGCGAGCAGCGCTTCACCGGTGATTGATCGCCCGTGACCGACCTGCCTTGGACCGTCTGGCGCGAGGCGGTGATCACCGAGATCGCGCCGGTCACGCCCCGCGTGAAGCGCTTCGTGCTGGCGGCCGGGTTCGACGGCTTCCGGCCGGGCCAGCACGTGGACGTGCGGCTGACGGCGGAGGACGGCTATCAGGCCCAGCGCAGCTACTCCATCGCCTCGGCCCCGGACGGGACCGGGACGATCGAGCTGATGATCGAGGGGCTCGACGGCGGCGAGGTCTCGGGCTTCTTCCAGGAGGTCGCGGAGGTCGGCGACCGGATCGAGCTGCGCGGGCCGATCGGCGGCTCCTTCGCCTGGGGACCGGAGGAGGGCGGCCCGCTCCTCCTCGTCGGCGGTGGCTCCGGCGTGGTGCCGCTTCTCGCCATGCTGCGCCACCGCGCGCGTGCCGCGCCGGAGATCCCCTGCCGCCTGATCTACTCCGTGCGCAGCCGCGCCGAGGCGATCGCGCTGGACGAACTCGAGGTCCGCGCCCGCGACGAGCCGGGCTTCGGCCTGCATCTCCTCACCACGCGGGAGGGCGCGGGGCGGCGCATCGACGGCGCCGTGGTGGCCGCCGCGCTCGCCGATCTCGGCATTCCGGCGCGCTGCTTCGTCTGCGGCTCGAACCCCTTCGTCGGCGCGGCCTCGGCGCTGCTGCTGGCGGCGGGGCTGCGCCCCGCCACGATCCGCACCGAGCGCTTCGGCGGGTGACAGAGGGCGGGAATTCGCGCGCCCGCCGCGGATCCCGCCTTGCGTCGCGGTCCGGTCGCGGGTTCGGTGCGGCCTCGCCCGACCGAAGAGGATGCCCGATGATCCGAAAGCTCGCCCTTGCCGCCGCGCTGGCGCTCGCGCCGCTCGCCGCCTCCGCCGAGCCCGATTCGAAGGTGCTCGCCGCCGCGAAGGCGCAGGACCGGCCGCTGCGCGAGACGCTCGCCGCCCTCGTCAACGTCGATACCGGAACCGGGCAGGTGCCCGGCCTGTCCAAGGTCGAGGCGCTTCTGCGTCAGCGCCTCGAGGCGCTCGGCGCCAGCGTCGAGACGCGGCCCGCTCCGGCCTTCGGCGGCAACACCCTGATCGGCACGCTCAAAGGGTCCGGCCAGGCGAAGCTGATGCTCCTCGTCCACTACGACACGGTGTTCGGCGAGGGCGAGGCGGGCAAGCGCCCCTATACGGAGCGGGACGGGCGCGCCTATGGCCCGGGCGTCGCCGACGCCAAGGCCGGCCTCGCGCTCATCCTGCACACGCTGGCCGCCCTGAAGGCCCTGGACTTCAAGGAGTACGGGCAGATCACCGTGGTGTTCAACCCGGACGAGGAGCGCGGCTCCCGCGGGTCCCGCGACGAGATCCGCAAGGTCGCGGCAGAGCAGGATGCGGTGCTCTCCTTCGAGCCGACCTTCGCCGACGAGGCGGTCGATGCCGCGACCATCGCCACCAAGGGCATCAACTACGCGAGCCTTGCCGTGAAGGGCCGCTCGGCCCATGCCGGCGGCGCGCCGGAGGCGGGCCGCAACGCGGTGACCGAACTCGCCCACCAGCTCCTGCAACTGCAGGACCTCGGCGACAAGCAGAAGGGCACGACCCTCAACTGGACGGTGGTCTCGGGCGGCACCAAGCCGAACATCATCCCCGACCTCGCCAAGGCCGAAGGCGACATGCGCTATTTCGAGGCCAGCGAGTACGACAGGGTGCTCAACCAGGCCCGCACGATCGTCGAGACCCACCGCGTGCCCGACACGCAGGTGACCTTCGAGCTGAACCAGGGCCGGCCGCCGCTGCCCGTGAACCCGGCCACGCGCCGGCTCGGCGAGCGGGCGCAAGCCATCTATCGCGAGGTCGGCGGCGACCTGAAGCTCGTGGAGATCGGCGGCGGCACGGATGCGGCCTACGCCTTCCAGCCGGCCAGCCCCGACCGGCCGGTGGTGCTCGAATCCCTCGGCGTGGTCGGCGGCCGCTACCACAGCCCGGACGAGTTCGCCGTGCTCGACAGCCTGACGCCGCGCCTCTACCTCGCCACGCGCCTCGTCATGGAGCTCTCGACGGGCGGTGCGCGCCGCTGAAGCACGCCGATGCCCGATCGACGTCGGGCAGGACGATAGCCGTTTAGGGGGCGGTCCGTCCGATCCACCCACCGCATCCTGAGGTGCCGCGCCAGCGGCCTCGAAGGAGGCCTCCAGAAGGCTCCGAGATTCCTGGAGATCTCCTTCGAGGCCTCCGCTTCGCTGCGGCGCCTCAGGATGAGGGGATTTGTCGGGATGAGCGGGGCGGGAAGGTCTCTCACGGGCTGAAGATCAGCACGAGATAGACGCCGAACAGGATCAGGTGCACCGCGCCCTCCAGCACCGTGGTGCGGGGGCCGGAGAAGGTGAGCGAGCTGAGGATCAGCGTGACGGCGAGCAGCGTGATGCTCGTCGGGCTGAGGCCGAGCACGACGGTCTGGCCGCTGATCAGACCGATGGCGAGCACCGCCGGCACGGTGAGGCCGATCGTCGAGGTGGCGGCACCCAGGCACAGGTTGATCGCCCGCTGCAACTCGTTGCGGGCGATGGCCTTCAGCGAGGAGATGCCCTCCGGCGTGAACACGATCGCCGCGATCAGCACGCCGCCGAGCGCCGAGGGCGCGCCGAGCGCCGCGATGCCGTGGTCGAGGATGGTGGCGAGGCTCTTCGAGAGCAGCACGATCGGCAGGATGTTGGCGACGAGCAGCACGATGTGCCGCACCACCATGCCGGCCGAGGCCCGGTGCTTGGCCGGCGCCTCGACGGCCTCGGTGCGCGCGGCCTCGGCCCGCGCCTGCGGATCCCGGAAGAAGTCGCTGTGGCGGCCCGTCTGGATCAGCAGGAACACGCCGTAGAGCGCCACCGTGAAGATCGAGAAGGTGATGGCCTGCAGCTTCGTCAGCGAGCCGTCGGTCGTGGAGCTGGTGAAGGTCGGGATGATGAGCGCCAGGGTCGCGAGCGGGATGATCACCGCCAGGAAGGCCGATGCGCCCTGCAGGTTGT
The DNA here is from genome assembly GCF_902141845.1 of Methylobacterium symbioticum. GTDB lineage: Bacteria > Pseudomonadota > Alphaproteobacteria > Rhizobiales > Beijerinckiaceae > Methylobacterium > Methylobacterium symbioticum. The sequence goes on from NZ_CABFPH010000076.1 coordinate 22,110, forward strand.
AGCTCTGCTGGTGGTGGCGCAACCCGCCGAGGATCAGCCCGAGCCCGACCACGCCGTTCAGCACGATCATCAGCACCGCGAACATGGTGTCGCGTCCGAGCGTCGGCGCGTCCTTGGCGGAGAGCATCACCGCCGAGACCAGCGCCACCTCGATGATCACGATGGCAAGCGTCAGGATCAGCGTGCCGAAGGGCTCGCCCAGCATCTCGGCGAGTTCCTCCGCCTCGTGCACCACGCCGAAGGCCGCCCACAGGATGACGCCGAGGAGCCAGGCGAAGAGCAGGCTCGCGAAGAGCGGCTGGCCGAGTTCGCCGAGCCAGCCCTTGCCGAACCAGGCGAAGGCGCCCACGCTCGCCCACGCTGCCGCCAGCCGCACAGATCCGCCCATCGCCCTCTCCCGGTCCGCACCGTCAAGCTTTTGACGGGCAAGAGGTTGCGTCGAGACGGACTGTATTCCCGCGCAACCGCCCCATGCGGCCCGAGCCGTGGCCTATCCGGCACGAACCGGCTATAGAGGCACGCTCCGCAACCCGATTCGAGACCGCCAGCCCCGCGACGCGAAGCGCGCCGTCCGCGCCCGTCCGGCCTCCCGGTCCGTGAGAGCCTGACCTTTGCCGTTTCCCATCCTGCCCGCCGCCATCGCGCGGGCGCTCGACGAGCGCGGCTATGCCGAGCCGACCCCGGTGCAGAGCGCCGTCCTGGACGCGACCCTGGAGGTGGCCGGCACCGGCCGCGACCTGCTCGTCTCCGCGCAGACCGGCTCCGGCAAGACCGTGGCCTACGGTCTCGCCATGGCCGGCGCCCTCCTGGGCGAGGCCGAGGCGCTGCCGCCGCCCGGCGCCCCGCTTGCCCTGGTGATCGCGCCGACGCGCGAACTCGCCCTGCAGGTGCAGCGCGAGCTGGCCTGGCTCTACGCGCCGGCCGGCGGCCGGATCGTCTCCTGCGTCGGCGGCATGGATCCGCGCCGCGAGGCCCGGATGCTCTATGACGGTGTGCATATCGTCGTCGGCACGCCGGGGCGCCTGCGCGACCATCTGGAGCGCGGCAATCTCGTGCCGGAGGCTCTGCGCGCCGTCGTCCTCGACGAGGCCGACGAGATGCTCGACCTGGGCTTCCGCGAGGATATCGAATTCATCCTCTCGGCGACCCCGGCGGAGCGCGCGACGCTGCTGTTCTCGGCGACCCTGCCGCGGGACATCGAGGCGCTCGCCGAGCGCTACCAGCGCGACGCCCTGCGCCTCGCGATCAAGGGCGAGACCCGGGGCCACGCCGACATCGCCTACCGGGCGATCCGAGTGGTTCCGCGCGAGATCGAGCATGTGGTGCTCAACGTGCTGCGCGAGGCCGACGCGCCCACCGCCATCGTGTTCTGCAACACCCGCAACGCCGTGCGCCACCTCCAGGCGAGCCTGACCGAGCGCGGCTTCTCGGTGGTCGCCCTGTCGGGCGAGCTCGGCCAGGGCGAGCGCAACGCCGCCCTCCAGGCGCTCCGCGACGGGCGCGCCCGGGTCTGCGTCGCCACGGACGTCGCCGCCCGCGGCATCGACCTGCCGACGCTCAGCCTCGTCATCCATGCCGACCTGCCGCACGATGCCGAGGTGATGCAGCACCGCTCCGGCCGCACCGGCCGGGCCGGGCGCAAGGGCGTAAGCGTGCTCCTCGTGCCGAATGCCCGCCGCCGCCGGGCCGAGCAGATGCTGGCCATCGCCAAGGTGACGCCCGAATGGATGGGCCCGCCCTCGGCCGACGAGATCCGCCGCCTCGACGGCGAGCGCATGCTCTCCGACCCGCTCTTCACCGAGCCGCCGGCCGAGGAGGACGTGGCGCTCGCCGAGACGCTGCTCGCCGAGCGCTCGCCCGCCGAGCTCGCGGCCTTGCTCGCCCGTGTCTACCGCTCGCGCCTGCCGGCACCCGAGGACGTGACCGATCCGGGCGAGAAGCGCGGGGCCGCGACGAGCCGCGCGCCCTACGACCCGATGGATGCCGAGCGCATCGCCGCGATGGGCCCGGCGGTCTGGTTCCGGCTCAATCTCGGCCGGCGCGACAACGCCGACCCGCGCCGCCTGCTGCCGCTGCTGACCCGGCGTGGCAAGGTGGACCGCGAGATGATCGGCGCGATCCGGATCTTCGAGCGCGAGACCAAGTTCGAGATCCGCGGCGGTGCCGCCCAGGCCTTCGCCGCCGCCTTCGCGCGCAACGGATCCCCCGAGATCCAGGTCGAGGCCCTGATCGGCGAGGCGCCGCCGCCGCGCGGCCCGAAGCCGAAGAACCCGCGCGGGATGAAGCATGCCCGCCGGATCGGGGACGGACCGAAGGACCCGGCCAAGGCCGGCCACCGCAAAGGCAAGCCGCACCAGGCCGCCCAGTGAAGGCAGGCGCGCCCCGGTGACGGGGCGATCGCCGTTTCTCCCCGCCGCCGAGAAGCCGCCGAATGGCAGCCGGGCGAGGGGTGCGAAGGTGATGGATGAAGCGCGCGTCCTCTCTCCCGTTCGGGAGGAGGTCTGTCGCGAACCCGGACGCGCGCCCTCCCTCTCCCCTCCGCGGGAGAGGGTGGCCCCTGCGTCAGCAGGGGTCGGGTGAGGGGAGCAAGGGTTCCGGACGGGGCGCGGGTCCCCTCTCCCGTTCGGGAGAGGGACAGGGTGAGGGTCGAGAACTGTCCGGATAGAACGGAGCCGGAGCCGCTTCACCGTCGCGACCTCTCCGTCAAATTCTCATCCCTCACCCCAACCCTCTCCCGAACGGGAGAGGGGGCCTGTCGTGGTTCGCACATGCTTTCGGCCCCGCGCGGACGTCTCCGCCGGGGGCATGGCCGGAGGTCACGGTCGGGGTGACGCGGGACGCCGCGGAGCCCTGAACGCAACGTTGCACAAGCCGGCTCCCCGGCGTCCCGCGGATGAGGGGCCCTGCTGCAAGCCCGCCCATCCGTCTTGTCGTCGCGGTGTCTGTCCCGGCGTCCTCCGACCTCGCGACTGCCGCTGGCCGGGTCCGGTCCCTGTCGGGACGGGAACCCCGTGCACGCTGACATCCGCCCGTCCGGCGCGAGGCCCGCCTCCTAGTGGGTCGGGCCGGCGAGGCTCTGGCGGTCCCCCAGAACCGGGTCGGGACGGGCGCATTTCCTCAGCCCGCCTCACCGCCCGGATCCGAGCAGACCTTGCGTCGGCACGCCGCCCGGGGCACCGGCCGGATCCGAGGCCGATGACGCGGGCACCGCCCCGCCGTCCGCGCCCCTCCCGGTCGGTCCCCGGGACG
>NZ_CABFPH010000077.1 GCF_902141845.1 Methylobacterium symbioticum
CCGGCAGGCCCTGCCGGGGCGGGACCTGCCACGGGTCCACCTTGTCCAGGAATGGCTCGCCGGCCGCCTCAACGGCGTCCGCCCGGCCCCCGCGACGAGGCCGCACCCGGCGGCCAGCACGGCGCGGCGGGTCGGGGCGCGGGATCGGAGGAGGGCGGGCGCGTCGGTCGGCAGGGCGAGCTCCTGTCGCTGGATGGTTTCTCAGGGCTTTACCATGCCGGGGCCTGAACCGCCGGTTAAGGATCCGGCCCCGCACTTGCGTGGGCGGCGCGAAGGCGGCATCCCGTCGCGCGGAATGGGCCGCCTCCGACGGGCTTCTCCCAACCGCGACCTCAATCCTGAGGTGCTTGCGCGAAGCGGAAGCCTCGAAGGAGCCCTCCAGATGTCTCCGAGATCCCTGGAGGGCTCCTTCGAGGGCCGCTGTCGCGGCCACCTCAGGATGCGGTGGCGGATGGGATGCCGGACGGGCGCGCGCACCGCGTGGAAATCGACGAAGCCGTGAGGACCGACGGATGAGCCTATCGGGGGACAATCGGCGCAGCCTGACGACGGTGGTGCTGGCGGCGGGCAAGGGCACGCGGATGCGCTCGGCCCTGCCGAAGGTGCTGCACCGGCTCGCCGGGCGGAGCATGCTCGGCCACGTGCTGGCCGCCGCGCAGGAGGCGGGCGCCGATCACATCGCCGTGGTGGTCGAGCCCGGCCGCGCCGACGTCGCCGCCGAGATCGCCCGCGAGGCCCCCGGCGCCCGGATCTTCGGGCAGGCCGAGCGGCTCGGCCCCGCGCCTGCCGTGCTCTGCGCCCGCGAGGCCCTGGGAGCGGGCGGCGACGTGGTGGTGGCCTTCGGCGGCACGCCGCTGATCACCGGCGCCACCCTCGCCCGCCTGCGCGCGCCCCTGCGCGACGGCGCCATGGTGGCGGTGCTCGCCTTCGAGAGCGCGGATCCGTCCGGCTACGGCCGCGTGCTCACCGAGGGCGGCCGCGTCCTGGCGATCCGCGAGGAGAAGGATGCGAGCGCCGCCGAGCGGCAGGTGCGGCTGTGCAATGCCGGGCTGATGGCGCTCTCGGGCGCGCACGCCCTCGACCTCCTCACCCGGATCGGCAACGACAACGCGGCGGGCGAGTACTACCTGCCGGACGCCGTGGCGCTCGCCGTCGCCGACGGCTACGCCGTGGCGATGGTGCCGGTGGCCGAGGAGGAGGCGCACGGCGTCAACGACCGCGTGCAGCTCAGCCTGGCCGAGGCGGTGATCCAGGGCCGCCTGCGCCGCGCCGCCCTGCTCGGCGGCGCGACCCTGGTGGCGCCCGACACCGTTTTCCTGAGCTACGACACGGTGTTGGGCCAGGACGTTCTCGTGGAGCCTCATGTCGTCTTCGACACCGGCGTCACGGTCGGCGACGGCTGCGTGGTCCACGCCTTCGCCCATCTCAAGGACGTGCGGCTGGAGGAGGCGGTCAGCATCGGGCCGTTCGTGCGCCTGCGCGGCGGGGCGGTGCTGGAGGCGGGCGCCGCAATCGGCAACTTCGTCGAGATGAAGAACGCCCGGCTCGGGCCCGGCGCCAAGGCCGCCCACCTGACCTATCTCGGCGATGCCGAGGTCGGCGCGAAGGCGAATATCGGTGCGGGCACCATCACCTGCAACTATGACGGCGTGAACAAGCACCGCACCACCATCGGCGCGGGCGCCTTCATCGGCTCGAACTCGGCCCTCGTCGCTCCCGTCACGGTGGGGGCGGGCGCCTATGTCGCCTCGGGCTCAGTCATCACCGACGACGTGCCGGAGGGGGCGCTCGCCATCGCCCGCGGGCGGCAGGCGGTGCGGACGGGCTGGGCCGAGACGAAGCGCGCCGCGCTGCTCGCTGCAAAGGCTGAGCAGAAGAAAGATTAACCATCGCAAGCGGGTGAAGCGCGCGCCTCAAGTCTTCGTTGAGGTAGGCGGGCCAAGCCTGTCCGCGGGGGGCCGTGCCGCACCCGGCTACGTACCCGCAGGGACTGCCCCTGCCGGTCCCGTTCCGGTACAACCATGGCTGTCCGGCGGCGCGCTGCCGGACCCGAATTCCTGTGGCCTGCGCCCGCCGCGGCGCGCGCGGCCGGACGCTTTCCGAGAGGGCTTGGCGCCATGTGCGGCATCGTAGGCATCGTCGGGCGCGACGCGGTCGCGGACCAGATGATCGAGGCTCTGCGCCGCCTCGAATACCGCGGCTACGATTCGGCCGGCATCGCCACCCTGGAGGGGGGCCGGCTGGAGCGCCGCCGGGCGCAGGGCAAGCTCGCCAACCTGCAGGCCAAGCTCGTCGAGTCCCCGCTGGCGGGCTCCACCGGCATCGGCCATACCCGTTGGGCGACGCACGGCCGCCCGAACGAGACCAACGCCCATCCCCATGCCACGGCGCGGCTCGCGGTGGTCCATAACGGCATCATCGAGAACTTTCGCGAGCTGAAGCAGGAGCTCCAGGCCGACAGCGTCGTGTTCGAGACCGAGACGGACACCGAGGTCGTGGCCCAGCTCGTCAGCCGCAACATGGACCGCGGGCAGAAGCCCGTGGAGGCGGTGGCCGCCGCGCTGCCGCGCCTGCGCGGCGCCTTCGCGCTGGGCTTCCTGTTCGCAGGCGAGGACGGGCTCTTGATCGGCGCCCGCCACGGCGCCCCCCTCGCCATCGGCTTCGGCGAGGGCGAGACCTATCTCGGCTCCGACGCGCTGGCGCTCGCCCCCTTCACCGACGCGCTCACCTATCTGGAGGAGGGCGACTGGGCGATCCTCACCCGGGACGGCGCCGAGATCCGCGACGCGGAGGGCCGCGTGGTGGAGCGGCCGCGCCAGCGGATCGCCACCCAGGCCTACCGCATCGACAAGGGCAACCACCGCCACTTCATGGCCAAGGAGATCCACGAGCAGCCGGAGGTGGTGGGCCGAACCCTGGCCCACTACGTCGACATGGCGGGCGGCCGGGTCGCGCTGCCCGAGGCCCTGCCCTTCGACTTCGCCAAGCTCTCGCGGCTCTCGATCACCGCCTGCGGCACCGCCTATTATGCGGGGCTCGTCGCCCGCTACTGGTTCGAGAGCCTGGCGCGGCTGCCCGTCGACATCGACGTCGCCTCCGAGACCCGTTACCGCGAGGCGCCCCTGGAGGCGGACGGGCTCACCCTCGTCATCTCGCAATCGGGCGAGACGGCGGACACCCTGGCGAGCCTGCGCTACGCCAGGAGCCAAGGCCAGCACACGCTCAGCATCGTCAACGTGCCGACCTCGACCATCGCCCGCGAATCCTCGGCCATGCTGCCGACGCTGGCCGGGCCGGAGATCGGGGTGGCCTCCACCAAGGCCTTCTCCTGCCAGCTCACCGTGCTCCTCTGCCTCGCGATCCATGCGGGGCGGGCGCGCGGCGTGCTCGACCCGGCCCGCGAGCGGGCGCTCATCGACGCGCTGATCACCGTGCCGGGCCTGATGGCCGAGGCGCTGACCCGGGAGGGCGAGATCGAGGGGCTCGCCCGCGAGGTCTCCAAGGCGCGCGACGTGCTCTATCTCGGCCGCGGCACCAGCTACCCGATGGCGCTGGAGGGCGCTCTGAAGCTGAAGGAGATCTCCTACATCCACGCCGAGGGCTACGCCGCGGGCGAATTGAAGCACGGCCCGATCGCGCTCATCGACGAGAGCGTGCCGGTGATCGTGATCGCGCCCCATGACGGCGTGTTCGAGAAGACCGTGTCGAACATGCAGGAGGTGGCCGCCCGGGGCGGGCGCATCGTGCTGATCGGCGACGCGCAAGGGGCGGCCGAGCACGGGCTCGACACGCTGGCGACCGTGACCATGCCGGATCTCGACCCGGTGGTCGCCCCGATCGTCTACGCGGTGCCGATCCAGCAGCTCGCCTACCACACCGCCGTCTTCATGGGGAAAGACGTCGATCAGCCGCGCAACCTCGCCAAGTCCGTCACCGTGGAGTGAGGACCGCCGCGCAGCGCCGCTGTTCGGCGCCGCTGCGCAGGACGACGAGGCGGCCGTCGAAGCGCCGGATCCTCTCCAAGTTCCGGGCACGGCGGTCGCGGTTCCAGGTACAGACGAAGCGCAGGAAGGCCGGATCCCATCGCTCGGGACAGCCCGCCGCCATGTCGGGCCGCACGCGCCCGTGGCTCGTCAGGATGCGGCGCACGACCCGCGGCACGATCAGCCAGGTCGGCAGGTCGAGATAGATCAGCGTATCGGCGGCCCGCAGGCGCGGCTCGAGCGTGGCGGTGTAGTTGCCGTCGATGATCCAGCGGGGTTGGGCGGCGAGCCGTTCCACCTCGGCCCGGAACGCGTCCTCCTCCGCGGGCTGCCAGCCGGGGCGATGGTAGGCCTGGTCGAGATGGAAGACGGGCAGATCGTGCCGAGCCCCGATCTGGCGCGCCAGGGTCGACTTCCCACTGCCGGGCGGCCCCATCACGATCACCCGCTGCAGGGGCGCTCCGGGATGGACGCTCTCCGGCCTGGACGCTCCGGGTCGTGTCATGGGTCGGGCTCGGAACACTTCATGGGCGCCGGGATGGATCGCTCGCCGGCGCATCGACCAGCCCTGCCGCGAGGGCGATCCAGACGAGATGCGCGTCCGTGCGGGCGCCGAGCTTGGACCGGATCAGCGACAGGGTGTTGTGGACCGTCTTCGGGCTCAGGCACAGCGCCTCCGCCACGGCCTGCACCGTCGCGCCCGCGGCCGTGAGGCCCAGGATCTCGACCTCCCGCGGGCTCAAGCCGTCGAGGGCCGCGCGCCCGCCCGCGATCTCGTCCTGGGCGATCGCCCGCGCGATATCGGGGCTCATCGCCCGCTCGCCCCGCAGCACGCCCGCCACCGCGTCGAGGAGGTCGCGCGGCGGGCTCGCCTTGCTGACATAGCCGCCTGCCCCCGCTGCGAAGGCCTGCCGCGCCACCGCCGCGGCGGTCCGCATGCTGAAGACCAGGATGCGGGCCGCCCCGTCCCACTGGCGGATGTGGCGGATCGCCTCGATGCCGCTCGGACCGGGCAGCGAGAGGTCGAGGATCACGAGGTCCGGCGCGTGCGCCCTGTAGAGGCGATAGGCCTCGGCCGCGCTCGCGCCCTCCGCCACGACGCTCCAGCCGGGCTGCCGCTCCAGCAGGCGGCGGTAGCCCTCGCGCACCACGGGATGGTCGTCGATGAGGAGGAGGCCGGGCATGATCGCGTCAGCCCGCCGTCGGGATGGCGGCGCAGGCGCGGATCCCGCTGCCGGTCCCGGTGAGCGACAGGCTGCCACCGAGCGCGGCAACCCGGGCCCGGACGCCGGTGAGGCCGCGGCCCGGCTCGGCCAGAGCGCGGACGGCATCGCCCCCGCCGTCGTCGTCCACGGTCAGGGTCGCGACCTGCCTGCCCTCCGGGGCGCGCTCCAGACGCAAGAAGACACGGCTCGGCCGGCCGTGGCGCAGCGCGTTGGTCAGGAGTTCCTGCGCCACCCGATAGAGGCTCGACGCGGCGTCGCGCGGCAATCCGGCGAGATCGCCCGCGACATCGAGATGGAGCGAAGGGTTGGCCCCGGCATGCGCCTGCCAATCCGCGACGAGCCCCTGCAAGGCCGCCGCCAGCCCGATCTCGGCGAGATCGGGCAGTTCGAGCCGCGCCAGGGCGCCGCGCAGGCTCTCGCGCATGGTGGCGACGACCGCCTCGATGCCCTGAGCGTCCGCGCGCAGATCCGCGCGATCCTCCGGCGCGGCGGCCTCGATCGACGCGGCACGCGCGCCGACCGCCGCGAGGCATTGGCCGAACGCGTCGTGCAGGTCGCGGGCCAGCGCCTCCCGCTCCTCCTCCTGAACCGCGACGAGACGCTGCATGAGGCCCGCCCGCGCGGCCTCGGCGCGGCTCAGCCGCTCGGCCAGCCCGTCGCAGGCGGCGGCGATCCGGTCGAACTCGACGGCGGCGAAGCGGGGCCGGGGCCGGCGCACCGCGTCCGCGCCGAGAGTCTCCAGGCCCCGCACGATCCGGGCCGCCGGTGCGACGAGGCGGGCGGCGGCGAGCCAGCCGAGAAGCGCCGTCGTCGTGGCGAGCGCGATGGCCAGACCGCCCGCGAGGCGCATCTGGTGCCACGCGCCGGAAGCGGCGGCTGCGGGATCGGGCCAGGCCGCGACGGTGCCGATGATCCGGTCGCGATAGACGATGTCGCGCAGCGCCGGGGGCGTGCCCGCATCCCGCGCCAGCAGGGAGCGCAGCCAGCCCGGCGCCGCGTCGAGCCCATCCCAGTCGCCGCAATGGCGGCGGGCGGCCTCCGCCGCGAGGCGGATCTCGGCGCAGATCCCGGGCAGCAGCGTGAGGATCGCCGGGGCAGGCTGCGGCGCGGTCGCGGCCGGCGCGGCCGGTCCGGCACTGCCGAGGCCCGGCTGACGTGCGTACTGCGCCGCGATCCGCGCCGCCGAGACCTCGGCCTCGGTCCGCAGGCTCGCCCGCGCCTCCCACAGGCTCCAGGCCATCGCGCCCCCGCAGCAGAGCAGGGCGACGGCGAGGAGGCGGAGGCCGAGATGCGCGGGCAGGCTCATGGCAAGGTCAGGGATGGATCGCCGGGCTCGGAGCGAGGCCCGACTTGGCACCGGGAGCGCTGCCCTGGGCAAGCCGTCGGACGCGAGGTCGGGAAGAATGCCCGAGCGCGTGCGGGACAGCTTCCCTGGCCCGCCGACGGGTCAGCCATCATGATGGCGGCGTCCGCATCGTCCGGAGCCCGAGATGGCGCCCTCGCTCACCCGCCGCGGCCTGCTGGCCGCCTCCGCCCTGCTGCCGCTCGGCCTTCGCCGGGAAGCCGCCGGAGCCGCCACGGAGGCACGCGACCGGGTCGGCGCCTTCACGGTGACGCCGCTGCGCGACGGCCTGTTCCCGCTGGAGCCGAGCATGATCCCGGCGGCCGACAGCGCGGAGGGCCGCTCCCTCCTGCAGGCTGCCGGCCTTCCGCCGGGGGGCCCGTCGCCCGAGCCGGTCAACGCCTTCCTGATCCGCCGCGGCGCGCGGTGCTGGCTGCTCGATGCCGGCTGCGGCACGGTGCTGGGCCCGGGCTTCAACCGGGTGACGGCCGCGCTCGCGGCGGAAGGCGTGCGCCCGGATCAGGTCGAGACGATCTGGCTGACGCATCTGCATGCCGACCATGCCGGCGGCCTGATCACGCCGAGCGGGCTCGCGCGCTTCCCGAATGCCGAACTCGTGCTCCAGGAGGCGGAGGCGGCGCATTGGTCGAGTGCGGGCGCACGGGCGAGAGCGCCCGCGGCCCTGGTCCCCTTCTTCGACACGGCGCAGGCGGTGCTCGCCGCCTATGACGACCGGCTGCGCCGGGTCTCCGGCGAGGCGGAACTCGCGCCGGGCGTGCATGCCGTGCCGCTGCCCGGCCACACGCCGGGCCATATGGGCGTGCTCGTCGCCGACGGATCGGAGCGGCTGCTGATCTGGGGCGACGTCGTCCACGCGCGCCTCCTCCAGCTGCCGCATCCGGACTGGACGGTGATCTGGGACGCGGATCCGGCCCAGGCCGTCGCGACGCGTGGACGGATCCTCGACAGGGCCGCAGCGGAGGGGCCGCGTGTCGCCGGCATGCACATGGACATCCGGGGCACGGTTCAGCGCGCGGGACCTGGATATCGGCTGGTGCCGTGACGCGATGATGGGCGGGCGCGGTCGGAGCGGGCGCGGGCTCGGCGAGCTGGCCCGGCCGGACCGCTCGAGGCGCGGCACCGCCATCACTCCAGCGTGCGGGCAAGCGCCCTGCTTGCGCTGGATCAAGGCCCAGGCGCGCCCCGCCCGGCATCGTGAGATCCGCAAATCCAAGCGGGAGAACGCGATGTCGACGGTCGTGACCTACATTGCCAGGACGCGCGTGCGGACGGTGCAGGCCGTCGGGCCGGCGGCCGTGCCGCCCATCGGGAGCGCCCGGCGCCCCGACCTCGGCAGCCTGCAGGCGCTGGCGCTCGCCATCGCCTCCGCGATCCTGACGACCGGGGCGATGGCGCTCGCCCACTGACGGGCCTTTGCGCTGGATCAAGGCCGGCGCGGCTCCGGTCCGCCAGCATCCCCGGACCGCTTCGCCGGCCTCCGCCTTCCGCGGGGGACCGGCGCGAGCACCTTCGCGGAGGCGGTTATGAGCTATGCCAACATCCTGGTCTCGGTCGATCTCGGCGCCGGAGCCGCCGAGCGGATCCGCCTCGCCGCGGATCTGGCGGAGCGGTTCGGGGCAACCCTCACGGGGGCCGCGGCCCACAAGGTGCCGCCCCCGATCCTCGTGCAGGACCTTGAGGACGCCCGGCTCCAGGACGAAGCGAACACGCGCAAGGTCCGCGCCGTGCTGGAGCAGGCCCGAGCCCTGTTCGCCGGGGCGGCCGGGGCGGCGCGCAGCGACTGGCTCGACGCGCTCGCCGGACCGATCACCCATCTCGTGGCGCTGGCCCGCGCCGCCGACCTCGTGGTGCTGGGCCGGCGCGGGCCCGACGACGCGGAGCCGGGCCCCCTCGGCGTGCCGCCGGGACCGATCCTGATGGAGTCGGGCCGGCCCGTGCTGGTGGTGCCCCCGGGCCTCGACCGCGTGAGGGCCGAGCGCGTGGTCGTGGCCTGGAAGGACGGGCCCGAGGCGCGCCGGGCGGTCTCGGCGGCGTTGCCGTTCCTGCGCGCGGCGGACACGGTCCGGATCGCCAGCGCGGGCGATGCGGCCTGCGACGAGGGCGCCGAGGCGGTGGCGGCCCACCTCATCCGGCACGGCGCGCGGGCGACCACCCATCTCGCCCGCTCGGGCCCGAGCGACGGCGAGGCGCTGATGCGGTTCGCCGCCGACGCGGAGGCCGACCTGATCGTCATGGGCGCCTACGGGCATTCGCGCCTGCGCGAATGGATGTTCGGCGGCGTCACCCGCGACCTCCTCCAGCGCAGCCCCGTCTGCTGCCTGATGAGCCACTGACCCCGGGACCGGACCTTTTCGGGTGTCGGGAGGGATCATCCCTCTCGCGGGTCCGGGCGGAGCCCGGCGGCGCCCGCCGGGGCCTTGCCCCGACACCCCACCAAAGGGATGATCCCTTCGGACTCCCGGACGTCGACAGACCCGCCCGGCCTTGAGGCGGGCAAGCACAGCCGCTACCTCTCCGCTGTCGGCCTGAAGGCCGTCGGCCGGACAAGGGCAGCCGTGGCCCCACCCATCACGCCGATCCCGGAGATCGATCCCGGCAACCCGCGCAAGCGCGTGAGCGCGCGCGGCCGGCTGCGGACCTACTTCCTCACCGGCATCATCGTGGCGGGCCCGCTCGCGATCACCGCCTATCTGACTTGGTGGTTCATCGCGCTGATCGATTCCTGGGTGAAGCCGCTGGTGCCGGCGAGCTACCTGCCGGACCATTACCTGCCCTTCTCGATCCCCGGCCTCGGCCTCGTCATCGCCTTCCTCGCGGTGACGCTGCTCGGCTTCCTCACGGCCAACCTCGTCGGCCGCTCGGTGATCGAGTTCGGCGAGGTGCTGCTCGCCCGCACCCCGGTGATCTCGGGGCTCTATCGCGGCCTGCGCCAGATCTTCGAGACGCTGTTCTCGGCCAACGGCTCGTCCTTCCGCACGGTCGGGCTGGTGGAGTTCCCGGTGAAGGGGACGTGGTCGGTGGTCTTCCTCTCGGCGCCCGCGGCGCCCGAGGTGCAGGAGGCGCTGCCGAAGGGGGCGGGCGATGGAACCGGCCACGACTATGTCGGCGTGTTCCTGCCCTGCGCGCCGAACCCGACCACGGGGTTCTTCTTCTACCTGCCGCGCAGCGCGATCATCGAGGTGGGGATCAGCGTCGAGGACGCGGCCAAGCTGGTGATGTCGGCGGGCGTGATCCAGCCGGAGGATCCGCAGCGGGGGCTCCAGGCCATGGCCGCCACCCTACGGGCCGCGCAAGGCGATCAGGCGACGCGCCCGGAGGCCGAGCGCCAGGACGCGTGAGGGGATTCCAGAGGGATCATCCCTTCGGCAGGGTGTCGGGGTCCTGACCCGCATGTCCCAGGGCTCCGCCCTGGACCCGCGAGAGGGCTTGAGCCCTCTCGACACCCGGATCAGGAGGCGCTGGCGGTGATCACCGGGGCCTTGGCCACCGGAGCGGCGGGGGTGCCGCCCATCCAGCCCGTGCTGGTCTCGGCCGCGAGCAGCAGGGCCAGCGCCAGGGCGAGGCCGTTGGCCGCCAGGAAGAGCGGGCGCGCGGCGGAGCGCACCGTATCGGCCGCCGAGGGGGCGGCATCGGGGGTCTTGAGCGCGGCGCCGTCCGTGATCGGCAGCAGCCACGGCTCGTGCACGGTCCAGCCCTCGGAAGAACCCAGGCCTTGGAACGGTCCGTTGAGCATCGGCTTGCCCTCCGTCTTTTCGCTGTCGATCCCAGGCTGGGCCTGCGATCGTTCATCTTGAGTTAAGGTTGGAGCACGAACGCTGCAAGGGATAATGCCCGTTTCGCGCCTCCGGCACAAGCCGGAACATGAACGGCACCTGAACCACTGAGACGGCCGAACCGTTCCCCCTCTGGGATTTCAAACCTTCACGACACCGTGAGGACGTCGGCGCGGCGAAATCGGGGCAGGCCGGTCGAGGTGCCCCGAGCCGCCCGGAACCCCGTTCAGCCCGCCTCCAGCAGCCGGATCGCCGCGTCGCGCTCGAACAGGTAGAGCAGCACCCGCAGGGCCCGGCCGCGGGGCTCCCGCAGGGCGGGATCGCGCTCGACCACGAGGCGGGCGTCGTCGCGGGCCGCCTCGAGCAGGTCGCCGTCGCCCTCGAGGCGCGCGAGACGGAAGGCCGCGAGGCCCGACTGGCGGGTGCCGAGCACCTCGCCCTCGCCGCGGAGCTTCAGGTCGGCCTCGGCGATGCGGAAGCCGTCCTCGCTCTCGCGCATCATGGCGAGCCGGGCGCGGGAGACCTGGCCGAGCGGTCCCCGGTAGAGCAGCAGGCAGGAGGAGGCGGCCGAGCCTCGCCCGACCCGGCCGCGGAGCTGGTGGAGCTGGGCGAGGCCGAAGCGCTCGGCATGCTCGATCACCATGATGGTGGCTTCCGGCACGTCGACGCCGACCTCCACCACCGTGGTCGAGACGAGGAGCCGCGTCTCGCCGGCCGCGAAACGGGCCATGGCGGCGTCCTTGTCGGGCCCGGCCATCTTGCCGTGGATCAGCCCGACCGCGGCGCCGAAATACTTCTGCAGGTCCTCGAACCGGGCCTCCGCCGCGGCGAGGTCCACGAACTCGGATTCGGCCACCAGCGGGCAGATCCAGTAGGCGCGCTCGCCGCGCTCGAAGGCGCGAGCGAGCCCCGCCACCACCTCCTCGATGCGCTCGGCCGGCAGCGTCACCGTGCGGATCGGCTGGCGGCCGGCGGGCTTCTCGTCGAGGATCGAGACGTCCATGTCCCCGAAGAAGGTCAGCGCCAGCGTCCGCGGGATCGGCGTCGCGGTCATCACCAGGAAGTCCACCGCCTCGCCCTTGGCGCCGAGCGCGAGGCGCTGGTGCACGCCGAAGCGGTGCTGCTCGTCCACCACCGCGAGGCCGAGATCCTTGAACTGCACGCTCTCCTGGAACAGGGCGTGGGTGCCGACCAGGATGTCGATCTCGCCGGCGGCGAGGTCCCTCAAGGTGGCCTTCCGCTCGGCGGCCTTGTCGCGCCCCGTCATCAGGCGCAGGCGCAAGGGGCCGGCGAGCGGCGCCAGGCGCTCGTAATGCTGCCGGGCCAGGATCTCGGTCGGCGCCATCAGCGCGGCCTGGCGCCCGGCCTCCACCGCCGAGGCCATGGCGAGCAGCGCCACCGCGGTCTTGCCGGAGCCGACATCGCCCTGGAGCAGGCGCAGCATGCGCTGGCCGGAGCCGAGATCGCCGCGGATCTCGGCGAGGGCCCGCCGCTGCGCGCCCGTCAGTCCGAACGGCAGGCCGGCCTCGATGGCCGCGCTCAAGGCGCCGTCGCCCGCATTCACCCGGCCGGCCTTGCGGCGCTGGCGGGCGCGCAACAGCGCCAGCGCCAGCTGCGAGGCGAGGAGCTCGTCATAGGCGAGCCGGCGCCGGGCGGGCGTCGCGGGGGCGGGCTGCAGGGGGTCGGCCGGCTTCTGGGGCGCCTCGGCCGGGCGGTGCTCGGCCTTGAGCGCCTCGGCGAAGCTCGGCCAGCGGTTCCGCTGCATCCAGGCCTCGTCCTGCCACTCGGGCAGGACGGGCAGGCGGTCGAGGGCGGCCAGAGCCAGCTTGCCGATGGCGCGCGAGGTCAGCCCCTCGGTGGCACCGTAGATCGGCTCGACCGGGGGCAGGGCGGCCAGCCCCTCCGCATCCATGATGCGGGCCGGGTGGACCATCTGGCGGTGCCCGTCCCAGAGGTCGATCTTGCCCGAGACGTAGCGGTGGGCCCCCAGCGGCAGCATCTTCTCGATGCGGGGCGCGGGCATGCCGAAGAAGACCAGGGTGACGTCGCCGCTCGCATCCTCCACCAGCACCCGGTGCGGGCGGCGTCCGGCGCCGGGCTGGGGCGGGCGGTGGCCGACCACGGTGACGCCGAGCGTCACCGGCTCGCCCGGCGGCGCCTCGGCGATCGACCCTTTCAGCGCACGCGAGACGCCGCCCTGCGGCAGGTGGAACAGCAGGTCCACGACGCGGGCGGGCTGCTCCGGCGTGCCGAGCAGCCGCTCGATCAGCGGCGCCATCTTCGGCCCGACCCCCGGCAGCCCGCGCGCGGGCGCGAACAGGGCGTCGAGGATGCTGGGGCGTAAGGTCTCGGTGTCCGGATCGGTCATCGCGTGGGGCAGGGTAGGGGCCGGAGCCTTACTATCCGGTGGCCGCCCATTCGTCCCGCGCCCGCGCGTCGCGGGCGTCGAGAGGGATCATCCCTCTCGCGGGTCCAGGGCAGAGCCCTGGGACAAGGCCGGGGCTCCGCCCCGGCACCCCGCCCGAGGGACAAGTCCCTTGGGGATCCCTGGACTCACCCCAGCACCCGGATCGGGGCGCCGGCGAGCCAGGCCTCGATGTCCTCCACCGCTTCCGTGAAGTAGCTGCGGTAGTTGGCGGCGGTGACGTAGCCGAGATGGGGCAGGGCCAGCACGTTCGGCAGGCGCCGGAACGGGCTGTCGGCGGGGAGCGGCTCCTGCTCGAACACGTCGAGGCCCGCGAAGATCCGCCCCTCTTCCAGCGCGCGCAGCAGGGCGGGCTGGTCCACGAGGCCGGCCCGCGACGTGTTGATCAGGCGCGCGCCCGGCTTCATCCGGGCCAGATCCTCCGCGCCGACGAGGCCGCGCGTGCTCGGGGACAGGACGAGGTGGAGGGTGACGACGTCGCTCTGCGTGAACAGCGCCTCCTTCGAGGGGGCGAGCGCCACGCCCGCCGCCGCCGCGCGCTCCGCCGTGAGGTTCGGGCTCCAGGCGGAGACCGTCATGTCGAAGGCCCGGGCCACCTGCGCCACCTTCGTGCCGATCTTGCCGAGGCCGAGGATGCCGAGCCGGGCGCCCGCGAGGTCGGTGCCGACGCTGCCCTGCCAGGGGCCATTGGCACGCAAGGCCGCGTTCTCCGCAGCCACGTGGCGGGCAAGCCCGAGGATCAGCGCCCAGGTCAGTTCGGCCGGCGGGGCCGGATGGCTCGCCGTGCCGCAGACGGTGACGCCGTGGGCCTTGGCCGCCGCGAGGTCGATCGCGGCGTTGCGCGGGCCGCTGGTGACCAGAAGCCTCAGGTTCGGCAGCCGCGCGAAGAGATCCGCCGGGAAGGGCGTGCGCTCGCGCATGATCACCAGGATCTCGGCCTCACCGATCCGTGCGACGAGAGCGTCCCGGTCCGGGATGTGGTCGTGGACCGCCTCCACCGCGACACGGGGTGCGAGCCGCCCCCAATCGGCGAACTGCAGCGCGGCGTCCTGGAAGTCGTCGAGGATCAGGCAGGTGGTCACCGCGTCTCTCCGGCGGGCAGGGCGCCTTCCGTCACGAGCACCTCGTGGGCGGCCTTGAAGGCCTCGAGCCCGGCGGGGATCCCGCAATAGGCGGTGGCGTGCAGGAGCGCCGCCTTGATCTCCTCCACGCTGACGCCGTTCGTCAGCGCGCCCTTGACGTGGAGCTTCAGCTCGGCGGGCTTGCCGAGGGCGGTCAGCATGGCGAGGTTGAGGAGGGAGCGCGTCTTCCGGTCCAGCGTCGGGTCGCCCCAGGCCCAGCCCCAGGCCCAGCTGGTGGTGGCGCGCTGGAAGGCCATCATGAAGTCGTCGGCCCTGGCCATCGAGGCGTCGACATAGTCGGCGCCCAGCACCGCCCGCCGGATCGGCAGGCCTTTCTCGAACAGGGCCTCGTCGGACATGATGCGCCTCCCGGAATCTTCGTATCCGGCGAGGCGTATCATCACCGACGGATAGGCGCGACGCCCTCCCTCCCCCCTCTGCGGGGGAGGGTGGCCCCCGAAGGAGGTCGGGAGAGGGGAACCCGGTGTCCGGCACAAGCTGCACGTCGATGCCGAGCGCTGTCCTGAAGCGTCGCTCCCCTCTCCCGCCTCACTCCGTTCGGCACTCTCCCCCGCAGAGGGGGGAGGGAGGGCGGCTCACGCCGCCTTCTTCGCCTTCTTCGCGATGCCGGCGAGGCTGCGCAGAACCTCGGTGGCGGTCTTCAGGCGGGCCGGGATGGTGGTCAGCTCGCGGATGAAGACCACGCTCATGTCGGGGCGCACCTTGGCGAAGGAACCCTGCTCGGCCACCAGCGCGACGAGCCCCTGCGGGTTGGCGAAGCTGCGCTCGCGGAAATGGACCACGACCCCCTTCGGGCCGGCCTCCACCTTCTCGACATTGGCCGCCATGCAGAGGAGCTTGATCGTGCCGATCTTGAGGAGCTGCTCCACCTCCGGCGGCAGCGGGCCGAAGCGGTCGATCAGCTCGGCGCCGAAGCTCTCCATCTCGGCGTCGTTCTCGATGGTGGCGAGCCGCCGGTAGAGGGCGAGGCGCACGCCCAGATCCTCCACATAGGTCTCGGGGATGGTGACGGGGGCGCCGAGCGCGATGGTCGGCGACCACGCCTCCTCCGGCACGTCCTCGATGCCCGCCTTCAGCGCGGTGACCGCATCCTCCAGCATCTGCTGGTAGAGCTCGTAGCCGACCTCCTTGATGTGGCCGGACTGCGCGTCGCCCAGGAGGTTGCCGGCGCCGCGGATGTCGAGGTCGTGGGAGGCGAGCTGGAAGCCGGCGCCCAGCGTATCGAGGCTCTGGAGCACCTTGAGGCGCTGCTCGGCCTGGGCGGTGAGCTGGCGGTTGGCCGGCGTCGTGAACAGGGCGTAGGCGCGGGCCTTGGAGCGGCCGACGCGGCCGCGCAGCTGGTAGAGCTGGGCGAGGCCGAACATGTCGGCCCGGTGCACGATGAGCGTGTTGGCGGTGGGGATGTCGAGGCCCGATTCCACGATGGTGGTGGAGAGCAGGACGTCGAACTTGCCCTCGTAGAAGGCCGTCATCACGTCCTCGAGCTGGCCCGCCGCCATCTGGCCGTGGGCCACCGCGACCTTGATCTCGGGCATCTCCGTGTCGAGGAACTTCTTGACCTCCGCCAGATCCTCGATCCGGGGAACGACGTAGAAGGATTGGCCGCCGCGGTAGCGCTCGCGCAGCAGGGCCTCGCGGATGGTGAGCGGGTCGAAGGGCGTCACGAAGGTGCGCACCACGAGCCGGTCCACCGGGGGCGTGGCGATGATCGAGAGCTCGCGCACGCCGGTCATGGCGAGCTGGAGCGTGCGCGGGATCGGCGTCGCCGAGAGGGTCAGCACGTGGACGTCCGCCTGGAGCGCCTTCAGCCGCTCCTTGTGGGCCACGCCGAAATGCTGCTCCTCGTCCACGATGATCAGGCCGAGATCCTTGAAGGCGATGGTCTTGGCCAGAATCGCGTGGGTGCCGACCACGATGTCGACCGTGCCGTTCGCCAGCCCCGCCCGGGTCTGCTTCAGGTCGCCGGCCGAGACGAAGCGCGAGAGCTGGGCCACCTGCACGGGCAGGCCTTTGAAGCGCTCGGCGAAGGTGCGGTAGTGCTGGCGGGCGAGCAGGGTGGTGGGCACCACCACCGCCACCTGCTTGCCCGAGATCGCCGCGGCGAAGGCCGCGCGGAGCGCCACCTCGGTCTTGCCGAAGCCGACATCGCCGCAGACCAGCCGGTCCATCGGGCGGCCGGCATTGAGGTCGGTGAGCACCGCATCGATGGCGTTGGCCTGATCCTCGGTCTCGTCGAAGGGGAAGCGGGCGGCGAACTCGCCGTAGAGCCCGTCCGGCGGGTTGAGACGCGGCGCCTGGCGCACGAAGCGCTGGGCGGCGACCTTGATGAGCTCGCCCGCCATCTCGAGGATGCGGCGCTTCATCTTGGCCTTGCGGGCCTGCCAGGCGCCGCCGCCGAGGCGGTCGAGCGCCACCTCGGAATCCTCCGAGCCGTAGCGGGTCAGGAGCTCGATGTTCTCCACCGGCAGGAGCAGCAGGCCGCCGGTATATTGCAGCTCCAGGCAATCGTGGGGCGCGCCGGCCGCGGTGATGGTCTTCAGCCCCACGAAGCGGCCGATGCCGTGATCGGCATGGACCACGAGGTCGCCGGGCTGGAGCGCCTGCACCTCCAGGATCACGTCCTGGGGCCGCTTGGCCTTGCGCTTCTGGCGCACCAGCCGGTCGCCGAGGATGTCGCCCTCGGACACGACGGCGAGCTCGCCCGCGGTGAAGCCGGCCTCCAGGCCCCAGACGGCGACGGCGGCGTCCGCGCCGCGCTTCAGCGCGTAGATGTCGGTGAGCCGGGTGATCGCCACCGGCTTCTTCATGCCGTGGTCGGAGAGCACGCCGCAGAGCCGGTCGCGCGAGCCGTCGGACCACGCTCCCAGGATCACGTGATGCCCGGATCCCTGCAGGTCGCGGATATGGGCCACCGCCGCGTCGAAGACGCTGGCCGATTCAGCTTGGCGCTCGGGCGCGAAGTTGCGGCCGGCCTTGGCGCCGCAATCGATCACCGGGCGCGTGCCTTCGGCTTCCGAGAACGGGCTGAGCTGGGCGACGCGGGTCGTGGCGACGCGCTCCTTCCACTCGTTCGGGGTGAGGTGGAGGGCGCGCGGCGGCAGCGGCTTGTAGGGGGCGACGCCGGCCTGCGGGGTCTTGAGGGCGGATTCGCGCGCCTGGAAGTAGTCCTGCACCAGGGCGAGCCGCTCGGCCACCGCCTCCTCGACCTGCGGGTCGAAGACGAGGGGCACGCCCGGCACGTAGTCGAACAGGGTGTCGAGCTTGTCGTAGAACAGCGGCATCCAGTGCTCGAGGCCGCTGTAGCGCCGCCCCTCGCTCACGGTCTCGTACAGGCGGTCGTCGCGGGTGGCCGCGCCGAAGCTGGTGACGTAGCCCTGGCGGAAGCGCCGGATCGTCTCGGTGGTGAGCTGCACCTCGCTCATCGGCACGAGGTCGAGGGAGCGCAGTTGCCCCACCGTGCGCTGCGTCTCCGGATCGAAGGCGCGGATCGATTCGAGCGTGTCGCCGAAGAAGTCGAGGCGGATCGGGTTCGGGAGGCCGGGCGGCGACAGGTCGAGGATGCCGCCGCGCACCGCGTACTCGCCCGTGTCACGCACCGTCCCCGTGCGCAGAAAACCGTTGGCCTCGACCCAGGCCACCACCTTGTCCATCGAGACGACGTTGCCGATCGCCGCCGAGAAGGTCTCGACCGCGACGCGGTCGCGCGGCGGGACCCGCTGCACCAGGGCGTTCACGGTGGTGCAGAGGATGCGCGGCGCCTCTTCCGTCGAGCGCGCCCGGGTCAGGCGCGACAGCGCGGTCATGCGCTGGGCCGAGACGGCGGCGGTGGGGGAGGTGCGGTCGTAGGGCTGGCAGTCCCAGGCCGGCACGATCATCGCCTCGATCTCGGGGGCGACGAAGCGGAGCGCGTTGACGAAGGCGGTGGAGCGCCCGGAATCGCGCGCCACGTGGACCAGCACGGCCGGCCCCTCGAAGCCGCGGCTCAAGGCGCGGGCGAGGTCGGCCACCACCAGCGCGTCGAAGCCCTCCGGCACGCCGGCGAGCACCGGGCTGTCGCCCGCCTTCAGCGCGTCGAGCGCCTTGGTCAGAGGCGCCGATTTCGGCAGGGCGAAGCGGGCGGTCTGCGGCTTCGGGGCGGGGGCCGGCGGTTTGGGCTGGGGCTTGGCCATGGGTGTTTAAGGTCTGTCCGTTTCCGCGTCTCCCTCCCCCCTGTGCGGGGGGAGGGTGGCCCCTGCGTGAGCAGGGGTCGGGAGAGGGGTGCGACGATGCCGGAGAAGGCGACCGTCATACACCGCATCGACGTTTTCGGGAGCGGGGTTCCCCACTTCCGACCCGCTTCGCGGGCCACCCTCCCCCATCCCAAGTCGGGCAAGCGGATCTCGGGCAAGCCCGAGATCCGTGGGGGATGGTCGAGGTTCTCACATCAACCGTGGATCGGCGCGTCGTGCCGGTGGAACGCGGCGAGGCGGCGATAGACGCCGGTATCGTAGTTCTCCGGCACGGCCTCCTCGCCGGTGATCCAGCGGAACAGGTCGCGGTCGGGCAACTCGATCAGGGCCTCGAAGGCGTCGAGCTCGGCCTCGCTCAGGGTGCCGATCTCGGCATCGGCGAAGCGGCCCATGATCAGATCCATCTCGCGGATGCCCCGGTGCCAAGCGCGGTAGAGGGTGCGGCGGCGGCGCGGGTCGAGATCCGCGCTGGAGCGGGTGGTGCCGGACATGGGAGCTGATCCTCGAGCCTTCATGGACCCCTTGATGGGAGGGGATCCGGTGATCGCGGGATGTCCTGCATGTAAGCCCTGGCGCGTCCGCGGCCAACGCCCGCGTGCAGGGCGTGAGGCCGCAACCGGCGGCCTCCCCCGATCCCGTCGTCACCGGATCCAAGGATCCCGGAACGCGCGCAAGCCGAATCGGGTGCCGGCTCGGCGAGAGGGAGCGCGGCGCGACGACGGCCTCGGGCCTCTGTCACCCGCCCGCCCATCGGACTTCTATATGATACAAGACTGAAGCATTATAGGATGGCCCGAGGCGCCGCCACGAGCGCCCGATCCGGAGGAGACGAGCGATGAGCGAGACGCGGCCCGAATCCCTGCACCGGCGCGGCTTCCTGGCGGGGGTGGCGGTGGCCGGCCTCGGCGCGGCCCAGGCCCGGGCGGAGAGCCCGGCCCAAGGTCCGGCAACCCAGGCTCCGGCAGCCCCCGCCCCGGACAAGGCGAAGCTTCCCGGCTACGTCGCCTGGAAGGATGCCGACGCCCTCATCGTCCACTCGAACCAGACCATCGAGACGCGCCGCTCCGCCTTCGGCACGGGCCTGATCACCGACGAATCGGCCCTCTACATCCGCAACAACGTCAATCCGCCGCCCGAGTCCATCGTGGCCGACCGCGACGGCTGGCGGGTCGAGATCGCGGGCGTGGCACGCCCGGGCACCCTGACGGTGGGCGACCTGAAGCGCCTCGGGCTCACCACGGTGGCGACCGTGCTGCAATGCTCCGGCAACGGCCGCAAGTACTTCCAGGACCGGCTGCCGCCCGGCCAGAAGATCAGCGGCACCCCCTGGACGGTGGGCGCGGCGGGCTGCGTGCTCTGGACCGGCGTGCCCCTCAAGGCCGTGGTCGAGGCGATGGGCGGGCCCGCCTCGGGGGCGCGGTTCATCACCGGCACCGGCGGCGAGGAGATCCCGCCGGGCCTGAAGCCCAAGGACGTGATGGTGGAGCGCTCGGTGCCGCTCGCCGCCCTCGACACGGTGATCCTGGCCTGGGCCCTCAACGGCCGTCCGATCTCGCTGGCCCATGGCGGCCCCCTGCGCATGATCGTGCCGGGCTATTCCGGGGTGAACAACGTCAAGTACGTGAAGGCCGTGAGCCTCACCGAGGCCGAGACCGACGCCAAGATCCAGGCCGGCAGCTACCGCATGCACGCGGTCGGCGAGAAGGCGGCCCCGAGCCAGCCGCCGGTCTGGGAGCAGCCGGTGCGCTCCTGGATCACCGCGCCGCTGGAGGGAAGCAGGGCGGGCCGCGTCGTGGTCGCGGGCGTGGCCTTCGGCGGCGTCAACGCGGTCGCGGGCGTCGAGGTCTCGGTGGACGGGGGCGCCACCTGGCGCAAGGCCGAGCTGGTCGGGCCCGATCTCGGCCGCTTCGCCTGGCGGCAATTCGCCCTGCCGGCCGATCTCGGGCCGGGCACGCATGTGCTGGCGAGCCGCGCCACGGATTCGGCCGGCAACGTCCAGCCCGAGGAGGTGCCGGCCAATGGCGGCGGCTACAGCCATAACGGCTGGCGCGGCCCGGCGGTGACGCTGACGCTGGCCTAGAGGGAGGCTCGCCCATGCGCGTGTTCGCCTCCGCCGTCCTCATCCTGCTCGCCACGCCCGCCGCGGCGGCGGACGAAGCCGGCAAGACGGTCTTCCTCGACCAGGCGGAGCCGCGCTGCGGCGTCTGCCACACGCTGGCCGATGCCGGCACCACGGGGGAGGTCGGGCCGAATCTCGACCTGCTGAAGCCCGATGCCGGGCGGGTGAAGGCCGCCGTGACCAACGGCATCGGCGTGATGCCGGCCTTCGAGGATCTGAGCCCGGACCAGATCGAGGCGGTCGCCCGCTACGTCTCCGGCGCCGCCGGCAAAAAATAATCCGGGTTTCCAAAGGCCTCAGGCCTTTGGCGGGTCCAGGGCGGAGCCTTGGTCATCGAAGATCGGGGCTCTGCCCCGAGACCCCGCCAAAGGGATGATCCCTTTGGGATCCCGGACCTTAGCGCCGCGCCAGGGTCTGGGGGGCGTCGCCCTGAGCCGTGGCGCCGGTCGAGCCGGCGAAGGCGGCGCCGTCGCGGCCGAGCGCCCGGCCGTGGGCGTAGAGGGCCTGCATGTAGCGCTGGTCGAACGGGCCCGGCGAGACCGCCTTGAAGCGGCCGTCGATCTCGGCGACGTGCAGGTCGAGCCCCTCGCGGCGGGCGAAGGCGCCGGTCAGCGCCAGCGCGTCCTGAAGCTGCGCCTTGATCGCCGCCGACATGGCCCGCCCCAGCACCGAGAGCGTCGAGCGGCGCGCCATCTCGAAGCTCGGGCTCGTGCTGTTGTTGACCACCACGTAGATGCTGCGGGCCGGGATGCGCAGGAGCTGCGCGCCGGTCAGCGCCGCGGTCAGGGCCCGCTTCGGGGCGAGGTAGAATGGGGCCGTGGTGCCGCCGTCGGCGTGCAGCTCCTGGATGGTGCGGCCGTCGGGCAGGGTGGCGGAGACCTCCACCGGCGGGAACACCCCCGGCACCGCCGAGGAGGCGAGCACCACCGCTCGGAACAGGCCGAGCGCCCGCGGCTCGGCGCCCTTCCGCCCCGCGGCGGTCGCGATGGCGCCCCTGTCCCCCAGGACCGGGCGACCAGAATCGATCTCGGTGGTGGCCACCAGCAGGCGCCGGCCCTTGGCATGCTCGGCCGCGACCGCCTGGAGCAGCTCGGGCGTCACCGCCTTGTCGATGCGGCGCTTCAGCGGCCAGGTGTCGGTGAGCGCCACGTCCGAGCCGCCGAACTCGAACACGTCGGCGGCGGTGATGGTGGTGTAGGCCTCGCGCAAGGGGCCATCGCCCGCCCGGCCGACGAAGGCGAAGGGCGCGATCAGGGCGCCGGTGCTCACGCCCGTGATCACCCCGAAATCCGGCCGCGTGCCGGCCTCGCTCCAGCCGGCGAGGAGCCCGGCCGCGAAGGCGCCGTCCTCGCCGCCGCCCGAGAGCACGAGCCAGGGGTCGGACGCCGCCGGGGCCTCGTCGATGAGCGCCTGGAACGCGTTCGGGTCGTCGCCCGCGACACGCAGGGTCTGCGCGAGCCCGGCGGGCCGGGCGGCGGCGAGATCCGCGGCGGTGAAGGCCGCGCGCTCCGCGGGGCGGGACGCCGCCTTCGGCGCCTCCTTGGAGACCTGATGAGCCGTATTCGGCCCGGCGAAGGACAGGTTCGGCGCGGCCGTCGACAGGATGCAGGCCGCCGCCAGGGCGGCGATGGGCCGCCGCATCAGTCCGGACATGGCTCGATTCCCGTTTTCCGTTCACCCGCCTCGCCGGAAAAACGCCACGCCTATTGTCATGTTCCCCCCGATCGGCGCGGGCTGCTGCGCTGCGGTGCGCGCGCGCACCACGCGATCCGGCACAAGGCCCGGGTCCCCCGCACCAACGGACGGCTTTACCGCGGCCCGAGCCTTGCCATAACGGGGTCAGCATCCCGCCGGGACACAACGAGGAAACGCCCCATGAAACTGCCGCGCCGCTTCTTCCAGCCGCTCGCCACCGGCGCGCCGGCCCCGTTCCGCGAGCTTCCGGTCAAGCTCGAGCGGATGATCCACTTCGTGCCGCCGCATGTGGAGAAGGTCCGGGCCCGGGTGCCGGAGCTCGCCGGCACGGTCGACGTGGTGCTCGGCAACCTCGAGGACGCGGTGCCGATGGACCAGAAGGAGGCGGCGCGCAAAGGCTTCGTGCAGATGGCGCAGGCGACCGACTTCGCCGCCACCGGCACCGGCCTCTGGACCCGCATCAACGCGCTGAACAGCCCTTGGATTCTCGACGACCTGTTCGAGATCGTGGCCAACGTGGGCAACAAGCTCGACGTGGTGATGGTGCCGAAGGTCGAGGGCCCCTGGGACATCCACTACATCGACCAGCTGCTGGCCCAGCTCGAGGCGCGGCACGGCGTCACCAAGCCGATCCTCGTCCACGCCATCCTGGAGACGGCGGAGGGCGTGGCCAATGTCGATGCCATCGCCGCCGCCTCGCCCCGCATGCACGGGATGAGCCTCGGGCCGGCCGACCTCGCGGCCTCGCGGGGCATGAAGACCACCCGCGTCGGCGGCGGCCATCCCGAGTACCGGGTGATCGCGGATCCGGCGGGCGAGGCGGCGCGGGCGAGCGCCCAGCAGGATCTCTGGCACTACACCATCGCCAGGATGGTCGATGCCTGCATGGCCAACGGCATCAAGGCCTTCTACGGGCCGTTCGGCGACTTCGCGGACGGGGCGGCCTGCGAGGTCCAGTTCCGCAACGCCTTCCTGATGGGCTGCGCCGGCGCCTGGACGCTGCATCCGAGCCAGGTCGCCATCGCCAAGCGCGTCTTCGCGCCCGATCCGGACGAGGTCGCCTTCGCCGCCCGCATCGTCGCGGCGATGCCCGACGGGACCGGCGCGGTGATGCTCGACGGCAAGATGCAGGACGACGCCACCTGGAAGCAGGCCAAGGTCATCGTCGACCTCGCCCGGCTCGTCGCGGCCAAGGATCCGGAGCTTGCCGCCGTGTACAAGCTCGACTGAGCGCAGGTGCGGGCGCGCCCTCAGCCGGCGAGCCCGCATCCGGAGCCCGATGACAGCCGTGCGACTCGGGCCTATCTGTCGATCCATGACGGATCAGGACATGAAGACGGACCAGGCGGGGGCGGCCCCCGATGTCAGGGTCGCGAAATTCGGCATCGGGGCGGTGGTGCGGCACCGGATCTACCCGTTCCGCGGCATCGTGTTCGATGTCGACCCGGTCTTCGACAACACCGAGGAATGGTGGCTCGCCATCCCCGAGGCGGTGCGCCCGCGCAAGGACCAGCCCTTCTACCACCTGCTCGCCGAGAACGCGGAGACCGAGTACGTGGCCTATGTCTCGGAGCAGAACCTCCTGCCCGACACCTCGGGCGAGGCCCTGCGCCATGCCGGCATCCACGAGATGTTCGTGCGCGACGACCGCGGCATCTACCGGATGCGGGACCGCACTCCGAACTGACTTTTTGGACTTGGCCTCAGAGCATGAAAAAGGCCGGGCTTGGAGCCCGGCCTTTTTCATGTGAGACGCCCCCGCGCGGCGGGGGCGTCGCGCCGAATCAGGGCTTCGGCGCGGCGTTGGCGGACGGCGCGCCCGGGGCGGCGCCCTTCTCGGCCTCGAGCTTCTTGCGCATGTCCTCGGAGCGCTTCTCCAGCTCGGCCTGGAGCTTCTTCTGCTGCTCCTCGAGCACCTTCGGATCCATGGCCGGGCCGTCGAAGGCCTTGCCGAAGCCGGCCAGCGGCACCGCGAAGGTGACCTCGCGCTGGGTCTGGTTCTGCACCGAGACGTTCAGCGTGGTGCCCTTCTTCATCGCCGCGATCACGCCGGCATCGACGCCGCCGGCCTCGGCGAAGCAGCCGTTCGGGAAGCAGACCGCGAACTTGCCGGGCGTGCCCTGCTGGCCGTCCACGTTGAAGCGGATGCCCGGCTGCAGCAGCAGGCCGAGCGGCAGCAGGTAGCGCACCACGCGCACCTCCTGCTTCTGGGCGGCGTTCTTCATCTCGTAGACGGCGACCGCGAGGACCGGCTGGCCCTGGTCGGAGACGAAGTCGCGGGTGGTGTAGCAGATGTCGGTGCCCGAGCCCTGATCCTTGCCGCAGACCTTGGTCCAGTCGGCCTGGTTCGGCTCCGACTTCACGTTGATGATCTGCGGGCCGGTCTGGGCCTGCGCCGTCTGGTTGGTCGGCGCGGTGGGCGCGGGGGCGGCCGGAGCCGGGGCCGCGGCGGGCGCCGGCTTCTTGGGCTGGGCGAGCGCCGGCCCGGCGAGGCCCGCGAGCGCGAGGAAGGCGGCGGCGCTCACGAGCGCAGGGCTTTTGGCGAAGGACATCGGCTTCAGACCCCTCTGGGTTACCCTTGGTGCTTCTCGGTTCGTCGGGATGACGAGGAACATGACGCGGTCCCTGGCGGGCGGCGCCGCCCCGGGCGCTCCCCCCATAAGGGCGCGCTGCCGG
The DNA here is from genome assembly GCF_902141845.1 of Methylobacterium symbioticum. Taxonomy (GTDB): domain Bacteria; phylum Pseudomonadota; class Alphaproteobacteria; order Rhizobiales; family Beijerinckiaceae; genus Methylobacterium; species Methylobacterium symbioticum. The sequence continues at coordinate 24,632 of NZ_CABFPH010000077.1, forward strand.
GTTGGCGAGCCTCGGCCGGCGGCGCCGACGGACGGCGCCGGCCCCGGATGGGCTCTCGATTCCCCGCGGGCGACCGGGCGGCCTGCTTTCCCCTTGAATGAGGCGAAGACATGACACCGCTGCCGTGCGGGACGCGGCCGGCGCGCGCTCGTTAGCCCGACCTTAACCATGCCGGCCCATCGATGGGGCTCGGCAGCGGGTCCGCCGCGGCAGGGGGCTATCGGTGCAGGCGCTCGCCAGAGATCTCGCGAAGGAGCGGGCCGAAGACGGGGCCGGAGAGGGGGCCGCAGGCCTGGCCGGCGCGCGTCCGCCGCAGGCGC
>NZ_CABFPH010000078.1 GCF_902141845.1 Methylobacterium symbioticum
CGGAACGGGACGGTCCTCGGGGCGCGGGCCGGGCACGATGCCGGGCGCTTCGGGCGCCGGCTCGTCAGGGCCGACCGCGGCCGCGTCGAGGGGCTGGGTTACGGGCGGCGCGGCGCTGGAGCGCGGCACGCCGGCCGGCACCACCACGGGCATCTCGAAGCTCGGCTCGAAGGCCGCCGGCGGCCGGGCCTGCGCAATCCCGGGCAGCGTCGGCTGCGTCTCGAGGGCGGGCTCCTCCGGCTCCGGGAGCGCTTCCGGGAGCGGCTCCGGCCGGAGGGCCGGCTCGGCGAGCGCCCGTCCGCGCTGGATATTGCGCTCAATCACCACGTCGTTGGGCCCGCCCACGAGGAGCAGGTGCTCCACATTGTCCCGCCGCAGCAGGATGAGCTGGCGCTGGCGGTCGAGCTCGTACACGTCGACGATGCCGAGCCGCGGCTGGCGTCCGCGCGCGCCGTTCCGCCCCGGGATGGCGAGCCCGCCGCTTGAGAGGCGCCGGACCAAGAGGACGACGACCGTCAGGACCGCGAAAATGACCGCGAAGATGCTGACGTACTGGATGATCGGAGAGCCGTCAGAGCCGAACACGGACTGCAACCATTGCAAGGCTTGCCACTCTCGTCTCGGGGCCGGGTGCCGACCCTACGCAACACACGGCCTCTAGGTTAGCACGCGTCGGGGGGCGCCGGGCAATCGATCTTAAAGCTTCGTTAACAAGTTACCGTGGATCGACGCTCCACGTGCTTAACCGCGCGTTAACCTTGTACCCGGCAGATTTTGCCCATCGGGCTGCCGCCCGGGACGCCCCGTCCCGGGGTCCGCCCGGAGGGCGCCGCCCGTGGCCATCACCGACCTGCCGCTCCTCTCGATGCTGCGCACGCGGATGCAGTGGTCGCAGGCGCGCCAGCAGCTCATCGCGGAGAACGTCGCCAACGCCGACATGCCGGGCTTCCGCCCGCGCGACCTCGCGGCGCTGAGCTTCGGCGCGGACGGCACGGCGGCCAAGGCGGGCGTCGGCCTCGCGGCGACCGCCGCCGGCCACATCGTCCCGGCGGGTGCGGACGGGCCCGGCGCGGATGCGAAGCGCTTCAAGGGGTTCGAGGTCCGCCCGAGCGGCAACGGCGTGAACCTCGAGGAGGAGATGATGAAGGCCGGCGACAACCAGTCGGACTACCAGCTCGCCGCCTCGCTCTACCAGAAGAGCCTCGACACCCTGAAGATCGCCATCGGCAAGCGCTGAGGGCCCGCGACGAAGGAGCCTTGAGCCATGGATTTCGACAAGACGCTGACCATCGCCGCCTCGGGGCTCAAGGCCCAGTCCGGCCGCATGCGCATCATCGCCGAGAACATCGCCAACGCCGATTCCGCGCCCCAGAACGCGACGGCCGAGCCCTACCGGCGCAAGATCCCGACCTTCACGAGCCATCTCGACCGCGACACCGGCGCGAGCCTCGTGGAGGCAGGCCGCGTCCGGCGCGATGCCGGGCCGTTCCGCACGAAGTACGACCCCGGCAACCCGGCCGCGAACGACAAGGGCGAGGTGCGCATGCCCAACGTCAACGCGCTCATCGAGAACATGGACATGCGCGAGGCCCAGCGCTCCTACGAGGCCAACCTCAACATGGTCACGGCCACCCGCCGGATGATCAGCCGCACCCTCGAGATCCTGAAGTAGGCCGGTCATGGCGAGCAGCAACTTCGCGGCGGGCGCCTACGCGGCGGTCCAGAACATCGGGGCGCTGAAGGGCGCACCCAAGGTCCAGCCGACGCAATCGGCGGGCGGCGACTTCACGCGGCTTCTGGGCCAAGCCGTCGAGAATGTCGGCGAGGCCGGCCGCCGGGCCGACATGCAGGCCGCCGCCGTGGCCGCGGGCAAGGCGAACGTGGTCGACGTGGTCACCGCGGTGGCCGAGAGCGAGACCGCCCTGCAGACCATGGTCGCGGTGCGCGACCGCATGATCTCCGCCTACGAGGAGATCATGCGCATGCAGATCTGAGGTCGTCGGACCTGTACCCCTCGGCCGGACTGGAAGCCGAGGGCAACTCCCTTTCGTCCCATCCTCGCCCTCATCCTGAGGTGCCGGAGCGCAGCGGGGGCCTCGCAGGAGCCTTCCCGGGATCGCGGCGCCATCCGGAGGCCTCCTGCGAGCCTCGCTTCGCGAGCTCCTCAGGATGAGGAAGAGGGCGGGACAAGCTCCACCGAACAGGCTCTCAGGCATCATGACCGGCCTCGCCATCCTCGACATCGCCCGCGACGGGATCTTCGTGTTCCTGAAGGTCGCCGGCCCCCTGATGCTGGTGGCGCTCGCCGTCGGCCTCGCGGTCTCGCTGGTCCAGGCCCTGACCCAGATCCAGGAGCAGACGCTGATCTACGTGCCGAAGATCGTCGCGGTCTTCGCCGCCCTCCTGCTGATGCTGCCCTTCATGGGCGACGCGATGGCGGGCTACATGGTCCGCATCGCCGCCCGCATCGCGGCGGGCGGGTGATGCCGGCGGCCAGGACGGCGCCCGGCGCGCCGTGCCATAAGCGGTTCCATGACCCTGCTGCTGCCAGGATTCGCGCCGGGCATCGCGGCGGCCTTCCTGCTCACCTTCGCCCGCGTCGGCACGCTGATCATGCTGATGCCGGGGATCGGCGAGCAGACGGTCTCGCCGCGCCTGCGCCTCGCCTTCGCGCTGCTCGTCGCCCTCGTTCTGTTCCCGACCGTGCGCCCGCTGCTCGGGGCGGGCGAGGCGCTGGCCGGCCCGCGGCTGATCGGACTCCTGTTCGGCGAGACCCTGGTCGGGCTGATCCTGGGGCTGAGCGTGCGCATGGTGCTCGCCGCCCTGCAGACGGCGGGGCTGATCGCCTCGCAGCAGCTCGGCCTGTCCTACGCCATGACCGTCGACCCGGCGATGGGCGGGCAGCAGGCGGCGCTCGGCACCTTCCTGGCCCTGCTCGGCATCACCCTGATCCTCGCCACCGACCTGCATCATATCGCCCTCGACGGGATCGGGCAGAGCTACCGCCTGCTCCCGCCGGACGGGGTGCCGGGCTTCGGCGAGGCGGCCAAGCTCGCCCTCAGGGCGATCGCCCGCGGCTTCACCCTCGCGGTGCAGATCGCCGCGCCCTTCATCGCCTTCGGCATCCTGTTCAATCTGGGCCTCGGCGTCCTCTCGCGGATGATGCCGCAGCTCCAGGTCTTCTTCCTCGCGGTGCCGGCCTCGGTGCTGATCGGCATGCTGATCTTCGCCGGCGTGCTCGGCGTGATCATGACCGTCTTCCTCGACGACATGGCCCGCTACCTCGCCGCGATGGCCGGGCGCTGACCGTCCGCGCCCCCGGAGGCCGGCATGGCTGAGGGCGCGGAGCAGGAGGACAAGACCGAGGAGCCGACCCAGCGGCGCCTCGACCGGGCGATCGAGAGCGGCGACGTCGCCAACAGCGTCGAGATCAACACCTTCGCGGCGCTCGCCGCCTTCACCTTCGGCCTGATGCTGGCAGGGCCCGGCATCGCGACCATGCTGACCGCGGAGATGCGCAGCTTCCTGATGAACGCCCACGCGGTGCCCGACGATGCCGGCTCCATGGGGCGGATCGCGGCCCGCGCCGTCTGGCTGCTGTTCCAGGCGCTGGCCGTCCCCGCGGGCCTCGCCGTGGCGGCCGGGCTCGCCGCCGGCTTCCTGCAGCACCCGATCGTGTTCAGTACGGAATCCCTCGGCTTCAAGTTCGACCGCATCTCGCCGATGGCCGGCGTCAAGCGCATCTTCGGGGTCGAGGCCTTGGTGCAGTTCGGCAAGGGGCTCGCCAAGATGGCCGTGGTCGGCGTCGTGGTGGGCACCCTGCTCTGGAACGACCGCGACCGCCTCGAGATCTTCGCCCGGCTCGATCCGGCCGCCTGCCTGCCGGCGATCCTCGGGCTCAGCCTCAAGCTGCTCGCCGCCGTTCTCGCCGTCCACTTCGCGATCGCCGTCGCCGATGCCCTCTACCAGCGCTTCCGCTGGCGTCAGCGCCTGCGCATGTCGAAGGAGGAGATGAAGCAGGAGATGAAGGAATCGGACGGCAACCCGGAGGTGAAGGGGCGCATGAAGCAGCTCCGCATGGCCCGGGTGAAGAAGCGCATGATGGCCGCCGTCCCGAAGGCCACCGTCGTCGTCACCAACCCGACGCACTACGCGGTGGCCCTGCGCTACGAGACGGGCATGGCCGCGCCGGTCTGCGTCGCCAAGGGCGTCGACGCCCTCGCCTTGCGCATCCGCCAGGTCGCGGCCGAGCACGAGGTCCCGGTTCTGGAGAACCCGCCGCTCGCCCGCGCGCTGCACGCCACCGTCGAGATCGACCAGGAGATCCCGGCCGAGCACTACCGGGCCGTGGCCGAGGTGATCGGCTTCGTCCTGCGCACCCGCCGCCGGGCGGCGTGAGGGCAGGCGCCATGCCGGACCGCCTCGGGCGCGACATCGGCCAAGCGGCCGCAAGCGTTTGGCCCTTGCCGTCTTTCGGACGCAAGCCTAACCGATCTGAAGGGCCTGGACTGCCAGAACCAGTCCTTCGAGGGCGCATCATGGGTCGCGGCGGGCTTCTGCGCATGATGCTTTGGCGCTGGATTGAACCGTAATGGCCGAGTTGTCAGGACCCACGACGCCCGTGCCGGGCTCGATCGACCGGTCCGAGCGGCCGGGACGGGTCGGGCTGCTGCTCGTCCTGGCCGGCCTCCTCGTCGGGGCCGCGATCGGCCTGTCCTTCGTGGCGAACGAGCAGGCGCAGTCGCTCATCGTCTGGCTGCTGGCGCTGCTGGCCATGGCCGGCGTGTTCTTCCTGTTCGCCCTGGCGATCGGGGCGATCCAGCTCGCCGGGCAGGGCGCGCGCGACGACATCACCAAGGCCGTCGTCGACGGCTCGCCCGACGCCGCTTTGGTGGTGGAGGAGGGCGGGCGCCTGATCTACGCCAACGAGGCCTACCTGCAGGTGGCCGGCGGCGACAGCTTCTCGAACCTGCGCTCGGTGGAGCGGGTCTTCGTCGGCTCGCCCGAGGTCTCGGAGGCGATCTACCGGCTCTCGCAGGCCTCCCGCGACGGGCGCAGCCATGCCGAGGAGATCCGGATGTCGCCGCCGCCGCAGGGGGGCGTGCCGGCCGGCGCGCCCGGGGGCGGCCCGGCGCGCGATTTCGCGTGGTACCGCATCCATGTGCGCCCGCTGCCCCGCCCCGGCCGCTCCGCCAGCCTCTGGACGGTCTCCGACATCACCGCCGAGCGCGAGCGCCAGGAGAACGTGTTCCAGGAGCTGCAGCACGCGATCGACTATCTCGACCACGCGCCCGCGGGCTTCCTCTCGATCGATCCGCAGGGGGCGATCGTCTACATGAACGCGACGCTCGCGGCCTGGCTCGGCTACGACCTCGCCACCGTGGGCTCGGGCGGCCCGCATCTCGACGCGATCGCGCCCGGCGCCGAGATGCTGACCCGCAGCCACGGCCTGCCCGGCGAGGTCCGCACCGACCGCATCGATCTGGATCTGCGCCGCCGCAACGGCCACCCGCTGCCGGCGCGGCTCTATCACCGCGTCGCCTTCGGCAAGGACGGCAAGCCCGGCGCCTCGCGCACCTTCGTGATCAACCGCTCGGCAGGCGCCGAGTTCGACGAGCCGCAGCGCGCCGCCGAGGTGCGCCTCGCCCGCTTCCTCAACACCTCGCCCATCGCCATCGCGACGCTCGACCGGCGCGGGCGCATCGCCCGGGCCAACGCCTCCTTCGCCCGCCTGTTCGGCACCATGCCCCGCCACACCGTGGAGGACGGGACCGAGACGGCGGAGGAGCCGAACATCGTGGATTCCGTCGCCGACCGCGACGGGCTCGACGCCGCCCTCGCCAAGGCGGCGAGCGGGCTCACCGAGGTCGCGCCGATCGAGATCTCGCTCACCGGGGCCGGCAACCGCTCGGCCCGGGTCTGGCTGATCCCGGCGGGCAGCGCCGACGAGGCCCTCGACGAGGAGCGCGAATCCGTCATCCTCTACGCCCTCGACACCACCGCCCAGCGCCAGCTGGAGCAGCAGGTCGCCCAGGCGCAGAAGATGAACGCGGTCGGCCAGCTCGCGGGCGGCATCGCGCACGATTTCAACAACGTCCTCCAGGCGATCATCGGCTACTCGGACCTGCTGCTGGCGAGCCACAAGCCGACCGACCCGGCCTTCCAGGACATCATGCAGATCAAGCAGAACGCCAACCGGGCCGCCGGGCTCGTGCGGCAGCTGCTGGCCTTCTCGCGCCGCCAGACCCTGCGGCCGGAGGTGATGAATGTCGGCGAATCGCTCTCCGAGCTGACCCTGCTCCTGAAGCGGCTGCTGGGCGAGCGGGTCGGGCTCGAGCTCAAGCATGGGCGCGACGTCTGGCCGGTGAAGGCCGACGTGAACCAGTTCGAGCAGGTCATCGTGAACCTCGCGGTCAACGCCCGCGACGCCATGCCGGGCGGCGGCAAGCTCCTGATCCGCACCGCCAACATGCCCGATCCCGGCGAGGCCGCGGCGGAGGAGGGGCGCGGCGGCGCGCCGGCCGGCGACCACGTGCTGATCGAAGTCTCCGACACCGGCGAGGGCATCCCGCCCGAGATCATGGAGAAGATCTTCGAGCCGTTCTTCACCACGAAGGATATCGGCAAGGGCACCGGCCTCGGCCTCTCGACGGTGTTCGGCATCGTCAAGCAGTCGGGCGGCACCATCGACGTGCAGTCGAAGGTGGGGGAGGGCACCGCCTTCCGCATCTACCTGCCGCGCCACATCCCCGAGCCGGAGGTCGAGGCGGAGCCGGTCCAGCGGGCCGCCCTGCCGCCCGCGACCGCATCCGCCGGCCGGCCGGCCCTGTCCGAGCCGAGGATTGCGGCCCAGGCGACGGGCACGGCGGCCCACCCTGCCCCGGCCGCCGGCACCGCCGCGCAGGAGCCGCCGAAGCCGGCCCCGCGCAAGCCCTCGGCCGACCATACCGGGCAGGGGACGATCCTGCTCGTGGAGGACGAGGATCCGGTCCGCGCAGTCAACAGCCGCGCGCTCTCGGCCCGCGGCTACACGGTGCTGGAGGCCGCCTCCGGCATCGAGGCCCTGCAGATCGTGCGCGCGGGCGAGCAGACGATCGACCTCATCGTCTCCGACGTGGTCATGCCGGAGATGGACGGCCCGAGCCTGCTGCGCGAGGTGCGCAAGCACCTGCCCGATCTGAAGGTGATCTTCGTGTCCGGCTATGCCGAGGATGCCTTCCGCAAGAACCTGCCCGAGGGCGAGGCCTTCAACTTCCTGCCCAAGCCCTTCAGCCTGAAGCAGCTGGTCGAGACGGTGAAGAAGACCATGGCGGGGTAGGGGGCTTCGGCGCCCCTTCCACGCGATTTCGGCTCCGCGCGTCTTGCTGACGCCGGAGGCTTGGCTGGAGGGAGACGCGGGACGCCGCGGAACCCAAACTCATGTGCGTACGGATACCGAGTTCCCCGGCGTCCCGCGGACGAGGGGGCCGCGTGTGGCCGGCCTCGTCCGTTTATCGTCGCGGTCTCTTGCTCACCTGCATCGACCCCGATCGTGGCGGACTGCGTAGCGCCGTTGCCCGGCTCGCCCCGGCAGACTTGAAGCGTCGTGCACCGGACCTCGTATTGGGCCCGGCATCGGTTCCAACGACCTGTGCAGGCCGGACTATCGGGGCTGTCCCGTTGTTGATCCGGGCTGGCGCCGAGAACGGCCCTGTGTCGCGCAGAGGCGCCCGGGGCGCCGGCTGACCGGCCGGCGACGCGGGAACCGCCGCGCTGTCCTGGCACGGGCCGTGGTCATGCGGCCCGGGCTCCCTGCGCGCGGCGCGGCGGGTTGCAGGACCCGTCGCGCCGCGGGACAGCGCGTGGCTGGGATGTACATGTTTTGTTCTCGCGTGTCAAGCTTTTTGTCTCACGGCAGGCCTTTTCGCCCTGTCGCGACGCGCTCTCCCCACGGATCTCGGGCCTCCCCGAGATCCGCTTGCCCGTGCCCAAGTTGGGCAGGCCCGACTTGGGATGGGGGAGGGTGCCGAACGGAGTGAGGCGGGAGAGGGTAACCCGGCATCCGGATGAGGCTGCGCAGATGTGACGGCCACCGCCTCGCTCTGCACCGTCGCACCCCTCTCCCGACCCCTGCTGACGCAGGGGCCACCCTCCCCCGCAGAGGGGGGGAGGGAGAAGCGGCAGCCGCAGGTCCCCATCCTTTCCTGATCAGGCGTGGGTCCCCTCTCCCGTTCAGACGAGGTCAGGGTGAGGGCCGAGCATCGTCCGGCAAACGCGCCACCTGCCACAGGCCCCTGAAAACGAAGAAGGCGGCCCGAGGGCCGCCTTCCTGAGATCCGGAGGTGCGAAAGACCTCAGGCCGCCTCGGCGACCTGGCTCGGGCCGGAATCCTTGCCGCGGGCCTCGACGTCGCGATCGACGAACTCGATCACCGCCATCGGGGCGTTGTCGCCGAAGCGGAAGCCGGCCTTCATGATGCGGCAATAGCCGCCCGGGCGGCCCTTGTAGCGCGGGCCGAGCACCGTGAAGAGCTTCTTGACCATGTCGGCGTCGCGCAGCTGCGCCATCGCCAGGCGGCGGGCATGCACGCTGTCCTCGCGGCCGAGGGTGATCAGCTTCTCGACGACCGGACGCAGGTCCTTCGCCTTCGGCAGGGTGGTGATGATCTGCTCGTGCTTGATCAGCGCGGCGGACATGTTGGCGAACATCGCCTTGCGGTGCTCGGCCGTGCGGTTGAAGCGGCGACCGCGGTAACCGTGACGCATATCTCTGGCCCTTCCTGTGCTGTCGGCCGCCGTGCCACGGGTCGGCCGGTGCCTCGTGCGAGGCGTCTTCGTTCAAATCCGCTTCACCCCGCGGCGGGATTCTGGGGAGGGGCGCCCCGGCTTCGCTGGGGCGCCGCGTCCGCTGAGGTCCGCGGCTCGGCCGCAGACGAGACGCCTCAGTAGTGCTCCTCGAAGCGCTTGGCGAGATCCTCGATGTTCTCCGGCGGCCAGCCGGGAACGTCCATGCCGAGGTGCAGGCCCATGCCGGCCAGCACTTCCTTGATCTCGTTGAGCGACTTGCGGCCGAAGTTCGGGGTGCGCAGCATCTCGCCCTCGGACTTCTGGATGAGGTCGCCGATATAGACGATGTTGTCGTTCTTCAGGCAGTTCGCCGAACGGACCGACAGCTCCAGCTCGTCCACCTTCTTGAGCAGCGCCGGGTTGAAGGGCAGCTGCGGCGCGAGCGGAGCGGCCTCCTCCTTGCGCGGATCCTCGAAGTTCACGAAGACCTGCAGCTGGTCCTGGATGATGCGCGCGGCATAGGCGAGCGCGTCCTCCGGCGAGACCGCGCCGTTGGTCTCGATCGTCATGGTGAGCTTGTCCTTGTCGAGATCCTGGCCCTCGCGGGTGGTCTCGACGCGGTAGCTGACCTTGGTCACGGGCGAGTAGAGCGCGTCGACCGGGATCAGGCCGATCGGCGCGTCCTCGGGCCGGTTGCGCTCGGCCGGGACGTAGCCCTTGCCGGTGGCGACCGTGAACTCCATGCGGATCTCGGCGCCGTCATCCAGCGTGCAGATCACGAGGTCGGGGTTCAGGATCTGCACGTCGCCGACCACGGCGATGTCGCCGGCGGTGACGAGACCCGGGCCGGTCTTGCGCAGGGTCATGCGCTTCGGGGTGTCCGACTGCGAGCGGATCGCGATCGTCTTGATGTTCAGGACGATGTCGGTGACGTCCTCGCGCACGCCCGGGATCGAGGAGAACTCGTGCAGCACGCCGTCGATCTGCACCGAGGTCACGGCCGCGCCCTGGAGCGAGGAGAGCAGCACGCGGCGCAGCGCGTTGCCGAGCGTCGTGCCGAAGCCGCGCTCCAGCGGCTCGGCGACCACGGTCGCGACGCGCTTGGGGTCGTCGCCGGTGGTGACCTGCAGCTTGTTCGGCTTGATCAGCTCTTGCCAGTTCTTCTGAATGACCACGGTCCTACCTCTCGCCTGTCGCGCGGAGCCGCGAACCCCGTCCCGCGCTTCGGCCGGTGCGGCGCCCTGCCCAGGAGCGCCGACCGGTCCCTGAATGATTCGGGATCGTCAGATCCCCTGCCCGGTTCCTTGCCCCGCGACCCAGAGCACCGGGACGAAGCTGTAGCCCTGGGCCTCCCGGGCCACGTATCCGAGCGCCGGGAATTCCAGGTGGTTGCCCGCGATGAGGCAGCGCTCGCTGGCCGCCTCGTCGAGGACGCGTTTGCGCGTCTCCCGGGCCTGATCGCCGTCCACGTCGAAGGCGACGCCGGCCTCGGGCCGCTTGAACTGGATCGCCGGCAGGTGCACCGCATCCGTGAAGCTCAGGAGCGATGCCGATCCGGAGACGATCCGGAAACCGCAATGGCCCGGCGTATGGCCGGGCATGTGCAGCGCGGTGATCCCGGGGACGACCTCGCCGCCCTCGTGCTCGCGCACGCGGCCGGCATAGGGCGCGAGCGCCTTGCGGGCGCCCTCGAAATACGGCTTGGCGCCCTCGGGCGCCCGGGCCAGCGCCTCGTCCGGCAGCCAGTGCCGCGCCTCGGCCGCGTGCAGCACGATCTCGGCATTCGGATAGGCCGCGCGGCCCTCTCCGGTGACGAGGCCGCCGACATGGTCCGGATGCAGGTGGCTGACCAGGACGGTCTCGACCGCTTCCGGCGCGACGCCGGCCAGCGCCAACGCCGCCGGCACCCGGCCCATCGTCTCCGGACCGAAATGCCCGTAGCCCGTATCGATCAGCACCGGCTTGCGGCCGGCGCCGGTGATCAGGAAGGCGTTCAGCGTGATGACCGGCTGCTCGGGCCGGAAGCCCGCCACCTGCAGGCGCCCCGCCTCGGCCTTGTCGAGGCCCGTGACGAGATCGAGCGAACCCTGGAACCAGCCGTCGTTGAGCGCGGTGACCGTGAGGTCGCCGACATTCCAACGCAGGACGCCGGGAAGGGGAGCCGATCCATTCGCCACGGGCTTCTCCGTCTTCGAGAGGTCTAACCGACCCGCAGGATCAGACGCGGCGGCGCTTGCGCGGCCGGCAGCCGTTGTGCGGGATCGCGGTGACGTCGCGGATCGAGGTCACGGTGAAGCCCGCGGCCTGGAGCGCGCGCAGCGCCGACTCGCGGCCCGAGCCGGGACCGGAGACCTCGACCTCGAGGGTGCGCATGCCGTGCTCGGCGGCCTTGCGGGCGGCGTCCTCGGCGGCGACCTGCGCGGCGTAGGGGGTCGACTTCCGCGAGCCCTTGAAGCCCATGGCGCCCGACGACGACCAGGAGATCGTGTTGCCCTGCGCGTCGGTGATGGTCACCATCGTGTTGTTGAACGACGCGTTCACGTGCGCGACGCCGGAGACGATGTTCTTGCGTTCGCGGCGGCGGACGCGGGTCGGTTCCTTGGCCATGTTCTGCTCGTCAGTCCTTCAGGCACGCCCGTAATGCCAGGCGCTCGGGATTCTTTTGGGAGTTCGGCGGCGCGGTCGCGGAGGGCCGTGCCGCCACGCTGGGGCCCGATCGCGGGACACCCGGCGCGACGTGAGGGAGGCCGAGCGAAGCACGGCCTCCCAATCACAAGAAATTACTTCTTCTTGCCGGCGATCGGCTTCGCCTTGCCCTTGCGGGTGCGGGCGTTGGTGTGGGTGCGCTGGCCGCGGACCGGGAGCTGCTTGCGGTGGCGCAGGCCACGGTAGCAGGCCAGATCCATCAGGCGCTTGATGTTCATCGAGACTTCGCGGCGCAGGTCGCCCTCGACGACGTAGTCGCGGTCGATCGCCTCGCGGATCTGGAGCACCTCGGCGTCGGTGAGCTGGTTCACGCGGCGCTCGGCCGGGATGCCGACCTTGCCCGTGATCTCCTCGGCCTTCTTGGGCCCGATGCCGTGGATGTACTGCAGCGCGATGACGACGCGCTTGCCGGTGGGGATGTTGACGCCTGCGATACGGGCCAAGATAACGCTCCATATGGTGCCGGACGAAGGCCCGGCCTGGGATGTGACGCGCGTCCGGTGGAGGCCGGCCCTTGCGCGCTCGTCAACGACGACGCGGCCCGCGGCCGCCCTCAAGAGAGCACCTCGGACCACGTTCCGGATGGACGAAGACCGGCCTGCTAGCGCGGGCCGGCCGGGATGTCAACCGCAAGTCGAGCCGTTTCCGGCTCAGGCGCCGGCCGTCTCGGCATGGCGCTCCAGGATGGCCATCAGGCCCGCGGTGACCGTGTCGATCGGCTGCATGCCGTCCACCGTCTCCAGCTTTCCGGCCTTGGCATAGTAGTCGGAGAGCGGGGCGGTCTGGGCGCGGTAGGCTTCGAGCCGCGAGCGGAACACCTCGGGGGTGTCGTCCTTGCGGACCGGCAGGCCCTTGGCGGCGGTCTCGGCGGCGCGGTTGGCGATGCGGCCGACGAGGGCGTCCTCGTCCACCTTCAGCTCGACAACCGCGGACAGCGCGATGCCCTTCTCGGCGAGCATGGCGTCGAGGGCCTTGGCCTGCTCCACGGTGCGCGGAAAGCCGTCGAGGATGAAGCCGGCCTTCGCATCCGGCTCCTCGATGCGGTCGGCGACGATGCCGACGACGATGGCGTCGGAGACCAGGCCGCCCGCTTCCATCACCGCCTTCGCCTCGAGCCCGACCGGGGTGCCGGCGGCCACCGCCGCGCGCAGCATGTCGCCGGTCGAGAGCTGCGGGATGCCGAAGCGTGCCACGATCCGCTCGGACTGCGTGCCCTTCCCCGCGCCGGGCGGTCCGAGCAGAATGATGCGCATGGGCGTTGTTCCTCGTCCTTGTCCGCTCGCGTGCGGCGTCCGGGGCGACGGCGAGCCCTCCCCGGCCTCGCCTGGATGGTGTGCTCTTTTATCCGGTTCGGCCGCGCTGGGGAGCCGGACCTAGGGGGGAGGCGTCACGCTTCCCCCCGTTTTGTCGCCCCGCCCTCAGCGCCGGCGCTGGGTCGCGGAGGCGCCGCGCAGCTTGGCCCGCTTGACCAGGCCCTCGTACTGGTGGGCCATCAGGTGGCCGTGGATCTGCGCCACCGTGTCCATCGTCACGGAGACGATGATCAGCAGCGAGGTGCCGCCGAAGGCGAGGCTCTGCGAGGACAGCGCCATCGCCAGGATCTCGGGCGCGAGGCAGACGAAGGTGAGATAGAGGGCGCCGATCACGGTGATGCGCGTCAGCACCTTGTCGATGAAGGCGGCGGTGCGCTCGCCCGGCCGGATGCCCGGGATGAAGCCGCCATGCTTCTTCAGGTTGTCGGCCGTCTCCTGCGGGTTGAAGACCACCGCCGTGTAGAAGAACGTGAAGAAGATGATCAGCGCGGCGTAGAGCGCCATGTAGACCGGCTGGCCGTGGCCGAGCAGCGTCGTCACCGTGCCGAGGAAGCCGCTGGAGCCCTGGTTCGCCGAGAAGCTCGCCACCGTCGCCGGCAGCAGCAGCAGCGAGGACGCGAAGATCGGCGGGATCACGCCCGAGGTGTTGAGCTTGAGCGGCAGGAACGAGGTCTGGCCCTCGTACATGCGGTTGCCGACCTGGCGCTTGGGGTAGTTGATCAGCACCCGGCGCTGGGCGCGCTCCATGAACACGATGAAGTAGATCAGCGCCACCGCGCCGACCGCGCTGCCGAGCAGCGTCGCGGGCGACATGGCGCCGGTGCGGCTGAGCTCGAGCGCGCCCGCGATCGCCACCGGCAGGTGGGCGACGATGCCCGCGAAGATGATCAGCGAGGAGCCGTTGCCGATGCCGCGCGAGGTGATCTGCTCGCCGATCCACATCAGGAAGAGGGTGCCGCCGGTGAGCGTGATCACCGTCGAGGCCAGGAAGAACGGGCCCGGGTCGATCGCTGCCGACGAGCTCTGCAGGCCGATCGCGATGCCCCAGGACTGGACCAGGGCCAGCACCACCGTGAGATAGCGGGTGTACTGGTTGATGACCTTGCGGCCCGACTCGCCCTCCTTCTTCAGCGCCTCCAGGCTCGGGATCACCGAGGTGAGGAGCTGAATGATGATCGAGGCCGAGATGTAGGGCATGATGTTGAGCGCGAAGATCGCCATGCGCTCGACCGCGCCGCCCGAGAACATGTTGAACAGGCCGAGCACGCCGCCCGCCTGCTGCTGGAAGTTCCGCGCGAACTGCTCCGGATCGATGCCGGGAATCGGCACGTAGGTGCCCAGCCGGAACACCACGAGGGCGCCGAGCGTGAACCAGATGCGCTTCTTCAGCTCATCGGCCTTGGCGATGGCGCCGAAATTGAGGTTGGCGGCAAGCTGCTCGGCGGCTGAGGCCATGACGGTCTATCCTGGGACCTGTCGCCGGACGGGTCGCGTCCGGGTGAAACGGAAACGGCGGCCGGTGCGAGGTCGCACGGGCCGCCGCTCGGTTGCTCCGACTTAAGGGCTTCGCGACCGGCGCGCAACGGATCGCGCGCCGGACGGCCGAGGCCTCAGGCGGTGGCGGACGCCGTGCCGCGGTGGGCGACGCCCGCCGCATAGACGACGGTGACCGTGCCGCCGGCCTTCTCGACGGCCTCGACGGCCGACTTCGAAGCGCGGGTCACCTCGAAGGTGAGCTTGGCGGTCAGCTCGCCGACGCCGAGCAGCTTCACGCCGTCGCGGGGACGGCTGAGGATGCCGGCGGCGACCAGCGCCTCCACGGTGACGGGCGCCGAGGCGTCGAGCCGGCCCGCATCCACCGCCTGCTGCACCCGGCCGAGATTCACCTCGTTCAGGTCGGCGGCGTGGATGTTGTTGAAGCCGCGCTTCGGCAGGCGACGATGCAGCGGCATCTGGCCGCCCTCGAAGCCCTTGATGGACACGCCGGTGCGGGCCTTCTGGCCCTTCACGCCGCGTCCCGCGGTCTTGCCCTTGCCGGAGCCGATGCCCCGGCCGACGCGCATCCGGTTCTTGGTGGCGCCGTCGTTGTCGCGGATGTCGTTGAGCTTCATGGTGCCCTCCTCAAGCCGCGTCGATGACGCGCACGAGGTGCTGCACCTTGCGGATCATGCCGCGCACGGCCGGAGTGTCCTCCAGCTCGGCGACCCGGTGCAGCTTGTTCAGCTTGAGGCCGACCAGCGTCGCGCGCTGGGAGGCCTCGCGGCGAATCGGCGAGCCGATCTGCTCGACGCGGATGGTCTTGGTCGTCATGCCATCCTCCCCTTACGCCACAGCCGCTTCGGACTGATCGTTCGGGTCGGCGTCGCGGCGGCGCGCCTGCAGCGCGGACACCTTGAGACCCCGGCGCGCCGCGACAGAGCGCGGGCTGTCCTCGTTCTTGAGCGCCTCGAAGGTGGCGCGCACGAGGTTGTAGGGGTTGGACGAGCCCAGCGACTTCGCGACGACGTCCTGCATGCCGAGCGTCTCGAAGACGGCGCGCATCGGGCCGCCCGCGATGATGCCGGTACCGGCCGGAGCCGCGCGCAGGATCACCTTGCCGGCGCCGTGACGGCCGTTGACGTCGTGGTGCAGGGTCCGGCCCTCGCGCAGCGAGACGCGGATGAGGCCGCGCTTGGCCGCTTCCGTGGCCTTGCGGATGGCCTCGGGCACCTCACGCGCCTTGCCGTGGCCGAAGCCGACCCGGCCCTTCTGGTCGCCGACGACGACGAGGGCCGCGAAGCCGAAGCGACGGCCGCCCTTCACCACCTTGGCGACGCGGTTGATGTGGACGAGCTTGTCCACGAACTCGCTGTCGCGCTCCTCGCGCTCCTCGCGGCGGCCGCGGCCCCCGCCTTCACGTTCACGTGCCATTCTTCTACCTGTTCATCGCACTGGCGCGGGCGGCGGGCCCGCTCGCTCGGATGGTTCTTCGAGGAGCAGCCGGAACCGCTCCCCTCCCGCCGAATCCCGATCTCCGGTGTTCCATCGCTGATGGAACGTCCACCACGTCAGCGGTGGCGCGCAGTCGCGCTCGCGGGCTTCCGGACGTGGGTCCGGAAGCCCGGGACGCGCGAGCCGCCTCAGAACTCCAGACCACCCTCGCGGGCGGCATCCGCCAGGGCCTTGACGCGGCCGTGGTAGATGTAGCCGGAGCGGTCGAAGATCACCTTGGTGACGCCCGCAGCCTTGGCGCGCTCGGCGACGAGCTTGCCCACGGCGGTGGCGGCGGAAACGTCCGCGCCGGTCTTCAGGTCGCCCTTGAGCGACTTGTCGAGCGACGAGGCGGCGGCGAGTGTCTTGCCCTGCGCATCGTCGATGACCTGGACGTAGATCTGCTTCGACGAGCGGAACACCGACAGGCGCGGGCGCCCGTTGGCGGCCGCACGCAGCGCCCGGCGGACGCGGAGCTTGCGCCGCTGGAGGGCTTCTAGCTTGTTCGACATGTCAGCCCTCCTTACTTCTTCTTGCCTTCCTTGCGGAAGATGAACTCACCCGCGTACCTCACGCCCTTGCCCTTGTAGGGCTCGGGACCGCGGTAATCGCGGATCTCGGCGGCCACCTGACCGACGCGCTGCCGGTCGATGCCCGACACCACGATCTCCGTGGGCTTGGGCGTCACGATGGTGATGCCGGCCGGGATCTCGTACTCGATGTCGTGGCTGTAGCCGAGCGACAGCTTGAGCGCCTTGCCGGCCATCGCGGCGCGATAGCCGACGCCGGTGATCTCGAGCTTCTTCTCGAAGCCCTTCGAGACGCCCTCGGCGATGTTGGCCACCTGGGCGCGGGAGGTGCCCCACAGAGACCGGGCCTCCTTGGACTGGTTCTTGGGCTGCACGCTGATCGCGCCGTCCTTGAACTCGACATCCACCAGGCTCGGCACGACGAACTGCAGCTCGCCCTTCGAACCCTTCATCTTCACGGTCTGACCATCGACCGTCGCCGTCACGCCGGACGGGACGGTGACGGGCTTCTTGCCTACGCGAGACATCTGCCTTGCTCCTCTCGTCCGATCAGAACACCTGGCAGAGCACTTCACCGCCGACATTGCGCTCGCGCGCAACGTGGTCGGCCATGACGCCCTGCGGGGTGGACACGATGGTGACGCCGAGGCCGTCGGCCACGCGCGGCAGCTCGCCGACCGAGGAATAGACCCGGCGGCCCGGCTTCGACACGCGCTGGATCGAGCGGATGACGGGCTTGCCGTCGTAGTACTTCAGCTCGATCGCGAACTCGGTGCGGCCGTTGCCGAGGTCCTGCACCGCGTAGTCGCGGATGTAGCCCTCGGACTTCAGAACGTCGAGAACCGAGGCGCGCAGACGCGAGCCGGGGGTCTGGACGACGTTGCGACGGCGCTGCTGGCCGTTGCGGATGCGGGTGAGCATATCGCCCACGGGATCGTTGACCATGGGGATGCCTCCTTACCAGCTCGACTTGACGAGGCCGGGGATCAGGCCCCGGTTGCCGAGCTCGCGCAGCGCGACGCGCGAGATGCCCATCTTGCGATAGACGGCGCGGGGACGGCCGGTGATCTCGCAACGGTTGCGGATCCGGGTGGCCGACGAGTTGCGCGGCAGCTCCGCGAGCTTGAGGCGCGCCTCGAAGCGCTCCTCCATCTCGAGGCCCTCGTTGTTGGCGACGGCAAGGAGGGCCTTACGCTTCTCGGCGAAGCGCGCGACCAAAGCCTTGCGGCGGTTGTTCTTCTCGACTGAGCTCTTCTTAGCCATGTCTGTTCTCTCCGGTGTCCGCGTCTGAGGCCCTAGGGCCTCACTGCCGGAACGGGAACTGGAAGGCGGCGAGCAGGGCCTTGGCTTCCTCGTCGGTCTTGGCGGTGGTCGCCACGACGATGTCCATGCCCCACATCTGCTCCGCCTTGTCGTAGGAGATCTCCGGGAACACGAGGTGCTCCTTGAGACCCAGGGCGTAGTTGCCGCGCCCGTCGAAGGAGCGCGGGTTCAGGCCGCGGAAATCGCGGACGCGCGGCAGCGCGATCGTGATCAGCCGGTCCATGAACTCGTACATGCGCTGCTTGCGCAGCGTCACCTTGCAGCCGATCGGCATGCCCTCGCGGACCTTGAAGGTCGCGATCGCCTTGCGGGCGCGGGTGATGACCGGCTTCTGGCCGGCGATCAGGGCGAGGTCGCCGGCGGCGACGGTCGCCTTCTTCGAGTCGGCGGTGGACTCGCCGACGCCCATGTTGATGACGATCTTCTCGATGACCGGCACCTGCATCGGGTTCTTGTAGCCGAACTGCTCGATGAGCTTCTGGCGGACCACCTCGTCGTAGTGCTTGCGCAGACGGGGGGTGTAAGCGTTCTTGTCGGCCTCAGCCATCGATCTGATCCCCCGTGCTCTTGGCGAACCGGACCTTGCGGCCGTCCTCGAGGATGCGGAAACCCACGCGGGTCGGCTTGCCGTTGGCGTCCGCCACCGCGATGTTGGAGAGTTGGATGGCGGCCTCCTTGGAGATGATCCCGCCTTCCTGCGACTGCGTCTGCTTCTGGTGCTTCTTCACCAGGTTGATGCCGCGGACGACCGCACGGTTCTCCTTCGGCAGCATCTGGATCACCTCGCCGGAGCGACCCTTGTCGCGGCCGGTGAGAACGACGACGGTATCGCCCTTCTTGATCTTGGCGGCCATCACAGCACCTCCGGAGCCAGCGAGATGATCTTCATGTGATTGCGCGCGCGCAGCTCGCGGGGCACGGGCCCGAAGATGCGGGTGCCGATCGGCTCCTTCTGGTTGTTGATCAGCACGGCGGCGTTCTTGTCGAAGCGGATCACCGAGCCGTCGGCGCGCTTCACGTCCTTGGCGGTGCGCACGACGACCGCCTTCATGACGTCGCCCTTCTTGACGCGGCCGCGCGGGATCGCCTCCTTGACGGAGACGACGATCACGTCGCCGACGCCCGCATACTTGCGCTTCGACCCGCCGAGCACCTTGATGCACATCACGCGGCGTGCACCCGAATTGTCGGCGACGTCCAGATTCGTCTGCATCTGGATCACGGGAGTGACCTTTCCTTGTTTCAGGCGGGTTTCCGCACACGGGCGGAATTGCCCGGCGGACGACGCCTGATGGGGATCTGTTGTCCCCGGCTCATATGAGAGACCGCGCAATCGGCGTGAGAACGCCGGCGCGGTCGCCGCGTACGAAGGGCGCGAACGCCCCTTGGACTGTCGCGAAGGCCGGTCCGATACACCGGATGGCCCTCTGACGCAAGGCGGAATCCATCCGTCCCGAGCGGGGACGGGCGTTTCCGACAAACGAGAACGGGCGCAGAGTGCTCTGCGCCCGCTTCAGTGCCGGACCCTCGCGGATCCGATCAAGCCGCGGCGTCCGCCGCCACGCCCGCGTTGTCCTCGACCAGCTTCCAGGTCTTGGTCTTCGAGTAGGGGCGGCACTCCTCGATGAACACCGTCTGCCCGACCTTGGCGGCATTCGCCTCGTCATGGGCGTGGTAGTTCTTCGAGCGGCGGACCGTCTTCTTCATCACCGGGTGGGTGAAGCGGCGCTCGACCTTCACGACGATGGTCTTCTCGCCCTTGTCGCTGACGACGACGCCCTGCAATACGCGCTTCGGCATAGGTCTCTCCTCAGCCCTTCGCCGCGGTCAGCGTCTTCTGACGCTGCAGCGTGCGCACGCGGGCGATGTCGCGGCGCACCTCGCGGATGCGGGCGACGTTCTCGAGCTGGCCCGTGGCCCCCTGGAAGCGCAGGTTGAACTGCTCCTTCTTGAGGTTCAGGAGCTCGTCGTTGAGCTGATCCGCCGACAGGGCTTGCAGATCAGACAGTCGGTTGGACGACTTCATGGATCCCTCCCTTAGTCGGCGATGCGGGTGACGATGCGCGTGCGCACCGACAGCTTGGCGGCCCCGAGGCGCAGCGCCTCGCGCGCGATGTCCTCGGCGACGCCGTCGACCTCGAACATGATGCGGCCGGGATGGACGCGGGCGGCCCAGTATTCCGGCGCGCCCTTGCCCGAGCCCATGCGGACCTCGGTCGGCTTCGAGGTGACCGGCAGGTCCGGGAACACCCGGATCCAGACGCGGCCCTGACGCTTCATCTCGCGGGTGATCGCGCGGCGGGCCGCCTCGATCTGCCGGGCGGTGACCCGCTCCGGCTCCATGGCCTTCAGGCCGAACTGGCCGAAGTTCAGGTCGAAGCCGCCCTTGGCCGCACCGTGGATGCGGCCCTTGAACTGCTTGCGGAACTTCGTCTTCTTGGGTTGCAGCATGGCAGCCTCTCTATCTGCTCAGGCGGCTCAGGCGTGGGCCGGCTCGCGGCGGCCGCGGTCGCCGCGATCACCCCGATCGCCGCGGCCTTCGCCGTCACGCTCGCGACGGCCGCCGGAACGGCCACCCTCTTCCTGAGCCTTCTTGTCCTGAGCCATCGGGTCGTGTTCGAGGATCTCGCCCTTGAACACCCAGACCTTGATGCCGCAGGTCCCGTAGGTGGTGAACGCCGTGGCGGTGCCGTAGTCCACGTCCGCGCGCAGGGTGTGCAGCGGGACGCGGCCCTCGCGGTACCACTCGGTGCGCGCGATCTCGGCGCCGCCGAGGCGGCCCGAGCAGGTGATGCGGATGCCCTCGGCACCCAGGCGCATCGCCGACTGCACGGCGCGCTTCATGGCGCGACGGAAGGCGACGCGGCGCTCGAGCTGCTGGGCGATCGAGTCGGCCACCAGGGTGGCGTCGATCTCGGGCTTGCGCACCTCGACGATGTTGATCGTCACGTCGGCCTTGGTCATCGTGCCGACGAGCTTGCGCAGCTTCTCGATATCCGCGCCCTTCTTGCCGATCACCACGCCCGGACGGCCCGAGTGGATGGTGACGCGGCACTTCCGGTGCGGACGCTCGATGACGATCTTGGAGACCGCCGCCTGCTTGAGCTGCTTGGTCAGGGCGGCGCGGATCGCGACGTCCTCGTGCATGAGCTTGGCGTACTCGCCCTTCTGGGCGAACCAGCGGGAGTCCCAGGTCCGGTTGATGCCGAGCCGGAGACCGATCGGGTTGACTTTCTGACCCATCAGATCCTCCTCAGGCCGCTTCGGCCCGGACTTCCCGAACCACGATGGTGAGGTTCGAGAAGGGCTTCAGGATGCGCGCGCCGCGGCCGCGGGCACGGGCGTGGAAGCGCTTCAGCACCAGCGCCTTGCCGACGAAGGCCTGGGACACGACGAGATCGTCCACGTCCAGGTCGTGGTTGTTCTCGGCGTTGGCGATCGCGCTCTCGAGGCACTTCTTGACGTCGACGGCGATGCGCTTGCGGGAGAACTGGAGATCGGCCAGCGCCGTCTCGACCTTCTTGCCGCGGATCAGCTGCGCCACGAGGTTGAGCTTCTGGGGCGACACGCGGAGCATCCGCGCGACGGCCTTCGCCTCGTTCTCGGGGAGCGCGCGGGGGGTGGCCTGCTTGCCCATCTCAGCGCCTCTTCGCCTTCTTGTCGGCCGCGTGGCCGGGGAAGGTGCGGGTCGGCGAGAACTCGCCGAACTTGTGGCCGACCATCTCCTCGGTGACGTAGACCGGGATGTGCTTCTGCCCGTTGTGCACACCGAAGGTGAGCCCGACGAACTGCGGAAGGATCGTGGAGCGGCGGCTCCAGATCTTGATGACCTCGTTGCGGCTCGAGCCCCGAGCCGCCTCGGCCTTCTTGAAGAGGTAGCCGTCGACGAACGGCCCCTTCCAGAGTGAACGTGCCATGGCGGTTACTTCTTGCGGTTATGGCGGCTGGACAGGATGAAGACGTCGGTCCGCTTGTTGGAGCGGGTCTTCTTCCCCTTGGTCGGGACGCCCCACGGCGTCACCGGGTTACGGCCGCCCGAGGTGCGTCCCTCGCCGCCGCCGTGCGGGTGGTCGACAGGGTTCATCGCCACGCCGCGGTTGTGCGGGCGCTTGCCGAGCCACCGGTTGCGCCCGGCCTTGCCGAGCGAGATGTTCATGTGGTCCGGGTTCGAGACCGCGCCGACGCTCGCGAAGCACTGGCCGTGGACCAGGCGCTGCTCGCCCGAGTTCAGGCGCAGCGTGACGTAGCCCTGGTCGCGCCCGACGATCTGAGCGTAGTTGCCGGCCGACCGCGCGATGGCGCCGCCCTTGCCGATCTTCAGCTCGACGTTGTGCACGATCGTACCCACCGGCATGTTGCCGATCGGGCCGGCATTGCCCGGCTTGATGTCGACGCTCTCGCCGGCCACGACCTTGTCGCCCGCCTGGAGGCGCTGCGGAGCCAGGATGTAGCTCTGCTTGCCGTCCGGGTAGTTGATCAGCGCGATGAAGGCCGTGCGGTTCGGATCGTACTCGATCCGCTCGACGGTCGCCGTCACGTTGAGCTGGTCGCGCCGCTTGAAATCGACGTTGCGCAAGGAGCGCTTGTGGCCGCCGCCGCGGAAGCGGACGGTCACGCGGCCGAGGTTGTTGCGGCCGCCCGTGGAGCTCTTGCCCTCGGTCAGCGCCTTCACCGGCTTGCCCTTGTAGAGCTCACGGCGGTCGACCAGCACGAGCTGGCGCAGGCTCGGCGTGACCGGTTTGAATGTCTTCAAGGCCATCGGCTTGGATCCCTAACCCGTCCTCAGAGCCCGGTCGTGACGTCGATCGTGTCGCCCTCGGCGAGGGTGACGATCGCCTTCTTCACGTCCGAACGCTGCCCGCGGAGCCCGCGGAAGATCTTCTTCTTGCCCTTGGTCACGAGGGTGTTCACCGCGGTGACCTTGACGTCGAACAGCTTCTCGACCGCTTCCTTGATCTGCGGCTTGGTGGCCTTCGGGGCGACCCGGAAGACGACCTTGTTCTGCTCGGTGAGGTTGGTCGCCTTCTCCGTGATCACGGGGGAGACGATGATGTCGTAATGGCGCGGATCAACACTCATTTGAAGCGCTCCTCCAGCGCGTCGACCGCAGCCTTCGTGAGCACGAGGGTGTCGCGGCGCAGGATGTCGTAGACGTTGATGCCCTGCACGGGCAGCACGTCGATCTTCGGGATGGCGCGGGCGGCGCGGCCGAAGTTCACGTCCACCTCGGACCCGCCGATGATCAGCGCGTTCGAGAGACCGAGCTTGCCGAAGCGCTCGACCAGACCCTTGGTCTTGTGGTCGTCGATCTTGATGTCGTCCACGACGATCAGGGTCGCGGCCTTGGCCTTCGAGGAGAGGGCGTGGCGCAGCGCCAGGGCCCGGACCTTCTTGGGCAGGTCGTGGGCGTGGTCGCGCACCACCGGGCCGAAGGCCCGGCCGCCGCCGCGGAACTGCGGCGCCGAGGCCGCGCCGTGGCGGGCGTTACCGGTGCCCTTCTGCTTGTAGGCCTTCTTGCGGGTCCGGTTCACGTCCGAGCGGTTCTGCACGGCGTGGGTGCCGGCGCGGCGCTTGGCGAGCTGGTAGCGGACCATGCGCTGCAGCAGGTCGGCGCGGGGCTCCAGGCCGAAGATCTCTTCGTTGAGCTCGATCGAGCCGGCGCCGGCACCGTCGAGCGTGGTGATATCGAGCTTCATCACGCGGTCTCCTCGGTGGAGGCGGCTTCGGGAGCCGGAGCGGCGCCGTTCTCACGGAACTTGCCCGGCAGCGGGAGGTCGGCGGGCGCCTTGCGCTTCACCGAATCGCGGATCTGGATCCAGCCGCCGGCGACGCCCGGGACCGCGCCCTCGACCAGGATCAGGCCGCGCTCGGGGTCCGTGCGCACGACGCGCAGGTTCTGGGTGGTGACCCGCTCGACACCGAGGTGACCCGGCATCTTCTTGTTCTTGAAGGTCTTGCCCGGGTCCTGACGGCCGCCGGTCGAACCGATCGAGCGGTGCGAGATCGACACGCCGTGCGTGGCGCGCAGACCGCCGAAGTTCCAGCGCTTCATACCGCCGGCGAAGCCCTTGCCGGTCGTGGTGCCGGTGACATCCACGAACTGGCCGGGGATGAAGTGGTCCGCGGTGATCTCGGCGCCGACCGGGATCAGCGCGTCCTCGGACACGCGGAACTCGGCGAGCTTCTTCTTCGGCTCGACCTTGGCGACCGCGAAGCGGCCGCGCTCGGCCTTGGACACGTTCTTGACCTTGGCCTTGCCGACGCCGACCTGCAGCGCGACGTAGCCGTCCTTCTCGGTGGTGCGGTGCGCGACCACCTGGCATTGATCGATCTTGAGCACGGTCACGGGGACATGCTCGCCCGCTTCCGTGAAGACGCGGGTCATGCCGACCTTCTGTGCAATGACGCCTGAGCGCATAGGTCTCTCCCTCGCGCGATGAACAGTGAAGCTCTAAGCCGAAAGCCGGCTCAGAGCTTGATCTCCACGTCGACACCGGCAGCGAGGTCGAGCTTCATCAGCGCGTCCACGGTCTGGGGCGTCGGATCGACGATATCGAGCACGCGCTTGTGCGTGCGCATCTCGAACTGCTCGCGCGACTTCTTGTCGATGTGCGGGGAGCGGTTGACGGTGAAGCGCTCGATATGGGTCGGCAGCGGGATGGGCCCACGGATCTGAGCACCCGTGCGCTTGGCGGTGGAGACGATCTCGCGGGTCGACGCATCGAGAATGCGATGATCGAACGCTTTGAGGCGGATACGGATGTTCTGACCGTTCATGACCTGAAAACCTTCAGCGGGAAGTGGAGAGGGGCGGGCGCGGGGGCCCGCCCCATCTCCGATCCCTCAGAGGACTGACCCGAGGCTCAGTCGTTGATGGCGGCGACGACGCCGGCACCGACGGTGCGGCCGCCCTCGCGGATGGCGAAGCGCAGCTTCTCCTCCATGGCGACCGGGGTG
>NZ_CABFPH010000079.1 GCF_902141845.1 Methylobacterium symbioticum
CTCCGCCTCC
This sequence comes from Methylobacterium symbioticum, assembly GCF_902141845.1. GTDB lineage: Bacteria > Pseudomonadota > Alphaproteobacteria > Rhizobiales > Beijerinckiaceae > Methylobacterium > Methylobacterium symbioticum. The sequence continues at coordinate 11 of NZ_CABFPH010000079.1, forward strand.
CTCCTCACTACACCCTTTTTTTTTTTTTTTAATGATACGGCGCCCCCCGAGATCTACCCTCTTCCCCTCCCCGACGCTCTTCCGACCGCGCGAGGCGCGCGCGGGCGCGGGCGGCCACCGCGGCGCCGGCGCGCTCCATCAGCGTCAGGCCGGGCGTCCCGGCCGCGATCGCCGCCGCATCCACCCGCCGCATCGCCTCGACCGTCAGCAGCCGTGCACCCGTCATCGATATCCCCGCCGATCCCGACAGCCTGCCTGCCCGCCACCCAGCACTTGCCGCGAAAACAGGCCACAACGGACCGCCTGCCGAAAGCTTGTGCGGGAGGCGCCCATTCGATAGGCCGTTTTCCCCGCACCATCCGGAAATCGGCGTGGCGAAGGCGATGGCGCGGTGTTAGAAATCCGTCACGGCACGGTGCAAGTCAGGCCCTTTCCGGATGAAGAAGATCGAAGCGATCATCAAGCCCTTCAAGCTCGACGAGGTGAAGGAGGCGCTGCAGGAAGTCGGCCTGCAGGGCATCACCGTCATCGAGGCGAAGGGATTCGGCCGCCAGAAGGGGCACACGGAGCTCTACCGGGGCGCCGAATACGTGGTCGACTTCCTGCCCAAGGTGAAGCTCGAGATCGTGCTGTCCGACAACCTCGTCGAGGGCGCCGTCGAGGCGATCCGCAAGTCGGCCCAGACCGGCCGCATCGGCGACGGCAAGATCTTCGTCTCCACCATCGAGGAGGCGATCCGCATCCGCACCGGCGAGACCGGCGCGGACGCCATCTGACGCACCTCCGGGCGCCGGCGCGCGTCGAATCCGCTGCGATCATCCTCCGGTCCGAACCGTTCGTGTGATCCGGCTCCACGGGTCCGCACATTCGTCACGCTGCCGCGGCAGCTGGTCCCGAGAACCGCGCCCGCTCAAAGACCTCGAAGTCAGGGACGCAACTGTTTTGCCTGTGCTCGTCGGGCGCAGGCGCGTGTCGCGAAGGCACGAGCAATCGACACGACGCTTGGCGCGGATGGCGACGCGGCGAAGCCGGCGACCCCGGCCTGGGGGTGCGCCTTCACCCAGGGGTCGCACCCGGGCTCTCGATGCCGCATAAGCGGCGTAGGCCTGTCGCTCATGCCGTTGATCGCGTCCCGGCCCGGCCGCCGAGCCCGCCTCCCCGGACAGCTCAAAACCCCACCGCGACGCCGAACCTGCGAAGCAGCCGAAGCCCTCTGTCTGCGGGCGACCGTGACGCCCCTTCGAAGGCCCTATCGCCATCGCGCGATCGGGACAGGTCCTCGCTCTCTCACGCCGCGCGCCACGACAAGGTTGCGCTCATCCTGATCAGGGACGGTCTCGCCATCCCCATCGGCCACGCAGGCGGGCATCCCGCCGAAGGGCCTATGATGGGTGCCCGGACATATCCGAAGGGACTGATGGCGAGACTCCCATCCGGGCCGGTTGATTGAGGTGAGCCGCTTCGCGAAACGCGAAGCGGCTCAAAGCTCAGGCGCGGGCCAGTTTGGAGACCACGGCAAGCAGCTGCTCGGGCTTGAAGGGCTTGGTGATCCAGCCTGTCGCACCAGCCGCCTTTGCCTTCTGCTTGATGCCCTCATCCGACTCCGTACTGAGAAAGATGATCGGTACGCCCATGCAAGCGGGCAGACCACGGACCTTCACGATCATCTCCAGTCCGTTCATCACCGGCATGTTGAGATCGGTGATGATCAGATCGACGGCGTTGGCGCCCGCCTTCGCGAGACCCTCGGCTCCGTCGCCAGCCTCGATCACCGAATGGCCGGCCGGGCCGAGAACGACCTTGATCATCTGTCGAATACTGGGCGAGTCGTCCACTGTGAGGATGGTAGCCATGCTTGCGGGTCCGTTCGGCTGCGCTTCGGCCGAGATCCATGACGGCCTGACCGAAGCCCGTGGCAGAGAGGGTTCAGAGCGGATCGGAGCGCGATCCCGTCAGGCGCAGCACGCCTGATGAGCCGCGAGCGGGATGGTCCCGCCCGCCCTCCGGAAGGCTGTCTCGACCGGCGCGACGAGACTGGCGAGGCCGAGGTGCTTGCCGCGCCGGCCCGCCGTCCGACCGGCGGCGAGGACGAGTTGAACGAAGGCAATGTCGACCCGCTCGACCTGCGCGCAATCAAGGGCAATGACATCCGCGCCCGCAAGGGCGGCGGACAGATCCGCGTGCAGCGGCTTGATCGCTCTGAGGGTGCAGTCGGCGGGGAGCCGGAGGACAGTTGGACCGGACATGACGGGCCCTGATCATTGGGACGCCCCGGAAGGAGCTTTGCAGACCTGCAATTGGATGGACCACGCTGAAGCGTCCGTAAATGCGCGGCCGATTGCCGGATATCTGCCCTTCATGAGCCTATATGGCTGTGGATTGCCCGCAGCCGCCGCACTTTGAATATGACCAGAAGGCGTATTTTTGCGCGATACAATCGACGATTGCTTTTCGAGACGGATGAAATCTTTACGGTCGGCGTAATAATCGTTCCGTCAGGTCGACACCTCCAGTGTCGGTTCCGGGCCTGTTGAGCCTTCACCCTCCGCAGGCGCCTCCCGGCAGGTCGACCGTACTGGATCATACGGTCCCGGACGCGCGGGGATGCGCGTCTGCGGATCGCGCATCACGGGTGCAGGAAAGCCGGACGATGTCTCTGGAAATGGCCTATGACAGCCCGGTTCAGGCGCTCGACTCGGCCGACCCGGCCGACCGGGACTGGGGATCCGGTGGGGCGCGCACCGCGGCCGACCGGCTTCAGGATTGGCTCGGCCTGTCCGGACAGCAACGTGCGCTGCTCGACGCCCTTATCGGCGAACTCGGCCTCATCTCCGCAGAGTCCGAGGCCAGCGTCCATGGCCTGTCCGCGCGCTTCCAGAACATCGCCGCCACGACGCGCGACCAGTCCGAGATCATCGGCGGCCTCGTCTCCTCGATCCAGGCGGTCGAGATCGATGGCGAGACACGCCAGTTGTCCGATGTCGCGTCGGGGCTCGGGGAGACGCTGCGCGCGCTGATCGACAAGATCACGGCGATGTCGGCGAACGGAGGCACGATGCTACACACCCTCGACGGGGTGATGACGGATCTTGCGGGCGTCGAAGGCAGCGTCGCGGCGATCGAGACGATCAACCGGCAGACGAACCTGCTGGCGCTCAATGCCAAGATCGAGGCCGCCCGCGCCGGCGATGCGGGGCGCGCCTTCGCCGTCGTCGCCGACGAGGTGCGGGCACTCGCCGCATCGATCAACGGGCTCTCCGAGGTGATCCGCAAGCAGATCGGTTCGATCGCGACGGGCCTGCGCAGCAGTCACGGTCTGGTGCGCGAGATCGCCGCCATCGACATGTCGGACGAGAGCCGCAACGCGGAGGCCCGGGTCCGGATGGTGATGCAGGCGCTGCTGGAGCAGAATTCCCGTTTCGCCGGAGTGCTGCGGCAGACGGCGGAGACCACCCAGGCGATCACCGACGACGTGTCGGCGGCGATCGTGGCGATGCAGTTCCAGGATCTCGCCAAGCAGCGCCTGCAGAACCTCGAGATCGTGCTGGGCGCCGCCAGCGCGGAACTGCGCGCCCTGGAGACGAGGACGGGTGGCGGAGCCGGTCCGGCCGCGGGAAGCGGGCACGACACGGCCTGGATCGAGGCCATGATCGACCGTTGCACGCTCGGCGAGGTGCGCGAGCGCCTGGGCGCGGCTCTGCTGGGCCGGCTCCTCGCGAAGCCTGCGGATGCGGCCCCGGATCCGCTCGCCGGCATCGACCTGTTCTGAGACCTCGCCGAGCGGCTTTCCCGCGCAGGAATGAGCAGAGGTGGGGGCCAAAGCGCACCCCCACACTGAGCTTCCGCCCCGCAACCCATCCGGACCGGCGCCGCGCCCAAGCGAGCCGGGATGGACCGCCTCAGAATCCTGTGATCCTTGCATCAAATGATTACCGTATAACACTGTCCTTCTCTATTTATACCACCAGAATTTGAGTCTTAGTTCATTGTACAATTTGGTCCGTTCATCGAAAATTAGCCCGCCGTGCTGAGACTTGATTCCGGTCGAGCGTTGCATTGCGCCATGGTCGGTCGGACGAATACCACACATCCGCGTCCGAATTCGTCATGAACAATCGCGCCCGGCCTGCGTCGGGACACGCGTCCTGCACCCACGGATCCGGTACTTGGAATGACTGCTCTCGACCCCACGGAAGTGTTCCGCTCCGAGGCCGCCGACCTCCTGGCCTGCCTCGAGACCACGCTGCTGGACCTCGGCGACAAGCCCGACGACAGAGGGCTGATCGATACGGCCTTCCGCGCGCTCCACACGATCAAAGGGTCGGGAGCGATGTTCGGCTTCGACCGGGTCGCCGCCTTCACCCATGATTTCGAGACCGCGTTCGACCGGGTGCGCCGCGGCGAGGTCCCGGCGAGCGTCGATCTCGTGAACGTGTCGCTCGCGGCCAAGGACTTCATCCGCACGCTGATCGAAGATCCCGACGCCACCGCACCCGTGATCGGAGAGGCGATCCTGGCGGAGTTGGAGCGTCTGATCACCGGGCCGGGTCGCCCCGCGGCAGCCGCCTCAGCGGAGACCACCGCAATCGAGGCTGCCCCCGCCGAGGCCGCCGGCTGGCAGATCGGTCTCGCCTTCGATCCCGACATCCTGCGCAACGGCACCAACCCGCTCGCTCTGCTCGACGACCTGCGCGATCTCGGCCCCTGCACCGTGACGCCGCGTCTCGACGACCTGCCGGATCTCGACGCGCTCGACCCGGAAACGCTGGCGATCGGCTGGGACGTCACGCTCGCCGCGCCGGCAAGCCGGGAGGCCATCGAGGATGTCTTCCTGTTCGTTCGCGACGAGATGACCTTCCGCCTGGCCCCCCTCGACGCGACCGCCGCCCCGCCGCCCGCCGCAGCGACGGTCGCGACGCCCGTCGAGGCTCCAGCGGTTCCCCCCGTCCCGACCACCCCGGTCCCGCTGCCCGCACCCGATGCGCAGCGGGCGCCGCCGCGACGGTCGGACGAGCGGGCAGCCACCACGGTCCGTGTCGAGGCCCAGCGCCTCGACGAGCTGATGGACCGAGTCGGTGAGCTCGTGATCGCACAGGCCCGCCTCAGCCAGCTCGCCGGCCTGCAGGAGGATCCCGCCATCACGGCGATCTCGGAGGAGATCGAGCGCCTGTCCGCGCGGCTGCGCGATACCACGATCGGCATCCGCATGGTGCCGATCGGAACCCTGTTCGGCCGCTTCCGGCGCCTCGTGCATGACCTCTCGCGCGACCTCGGAAAGCCCGTCGTCTTCGTCACCGAGGGCGAGGAGACCGAGCTCGACAAGACCATGATCGAGCGCCTCGCCGACCCGCTCGTCCACCTGATCCGCAACGCGATCGATCACGGCATCGAGGAGCCGTCCCGCCGCGCCGCCGCGGCCAAGGCCGCGACCGGGCGCATCGCACTCACCGCCGAGCATGTCGGCGCGCAGGTCCTGGTGAGCGTGCGCGATGACGGAGCCGGTCTCGACGCCGCCCGCATCCGGGCCAAGGCGGAGGAGAAGGGCCTCGTCCAGCCGGGCACCGTGCTCACCGACCAGCAGATCTACCAGTTCCTGTTCGCGCCGGGCTTCTCGACCGCCCAGGAGATCTCCGCCTTGTCGGGACGGGGCGTCGGCATGGATGTGGTGAAGAAGACCATCGAGTCCCTCCGCGGCACGATCGACATTACGACCGAGCCGGGGGCCGGAACCACGGTCGCGCTGCGCCTGCCGCTGACCCTGGCGATCATCGAGGGCCTGCTGATCCGGGTCGGCGAGACGCGTTACGTCGTGCCGCTCTCCGCGGTGGAGGAATGCGTCGAGCTGCCCGAGAGCGAGCGCAGCGAGCGCGGCCGGGATTTCCTCAGCATCCGCGGCGAACTCGTGCCGTTCCTGCGGTTGCGCCAGCTCTTCGGCGCCGCCGGCGCACCCGATCCGCACCAGAAGGTGATCGTCGTCTCGGTCGGCGAGGCGCGGGTCGGGCTCGTGGTCGACCAGATCATCGGCAACCACCAGACGGTGATCAAGTCGCTGTCGAAGCTGCAGGCCGACGTCGCGACCTTCTCCGGCGCGACGATCCTGGGCGACGGCACCGCCGCCCTCATCATCGATGTCGGCCAGCTCGTGACGGGCGGCCGCGCGGACCCGGTCCGCGAGTTCCAGGAGGTCGCCTGATGTCCGACGCCGCCGAGACCGTCCGGGCGGACGGCACCCTCCAGGTCGTGATGCTGCGCATCGGCTCCGAGACCTTCGCCCTCGATGCCGGCATGGTGCGCGAGATCATCGATCCGATCCCGGCGACCCACGTGGCGGGCGCACGGGCGCATCTCGACCGCATCGTCAACGTGCGCGGCAACGTGGTGCCCCTGGCCGATATCCGCGAGCGTTTCGGCATGAAGCCGGCCGTGACGACGCCGGATACCCGCTTCGTGGTGATCGAGGTCGTGATCGACGGCGATCCCGTCGTGGTCGCCCTGGTCGCCGACAGAGTGTTCGAGGTGACCGAGATCCATCTCGACCAGAAGCAGCCGGTTCCGAAGATCGGCGCCTCGTGGCGGCCGGAATACATCCGCTTCATCGTCAAGCGCGACGATGACTTTGTCATCGTGCCAGATGTCGAACAGATCCTGATTTAGAGCTGGATCCGATCGCGCTGCAATCAGGAACGGCTCTCAATCTTTGGTTTGGCGCACTCTCTGTCGCCGAACCGGCATCCACTCAGGCAGAAGGCGCCCGAGTCAGAGGGGAAATCTCCAATCATGCGTGTCTCAATCAAGGCTAAGCTTGCAGGGGGCTTCGGTGCGGTCCTCCTGCTGGCCGCCACGGCGGGCGGGGTCGGCTACCAGAAGCTGCTGGCGGCCGACGAGGCGATGCGGTTCGTCACGGGGCGTGCCGAAGCCCAGAGCCTGACACTGGACGGCAAGGCCCAGGCCATCCGCAGCGTGTCCAACCTGCGCGCCGCGGTCATCGCCTCGGACGAGGCTGCGATCGCCGATTTCATCAAGCGTGCCGCGACGAACACCGCCGGCGCCCTGGATCTTCTGGCCAAGGCCAAGCCGCTCATCACCGTGGACGAGGACAAGCAGCTCCTCGCGGATCTCACCGACAAGTACGACAAGCAGCGGGCCATCGGTGCGCAGATCCTCGAATTCGCGCGCCAGAACTCCAATGCCAGAGGCTGGGCCGAGATCAACAAGGTGGCGCGCCCCGCGACGCTGGCGCTGCGCGCGGAGCTTGAGGAGCTGCTCGACGTCAAGACGAGCGGACACGGCGAAGCGCTGCTTCGGAGCACGGCGCTGTTCCAGCTCCGCTTCGAGCGGGCCTGGGCCCAGCTCCTGTCCGCCACCGGCACGATGAACGTCGCCATCGTCGAGGAGCGGTCCGCCACGGCAAGGAAGCTGCGCGAAGAGCTTGCCGGCTCCCTGAACGACCTCCTGCGGCAGCTCGCCGAGAACGGCATCCAGGCAGATACCCTGCGGCAGAAGCACGAGGCTTGGACGACCGCCTTCCAGAAGGTGGTCGCGATCGTCGAGACCGCCGCCACGGCCCGGGCCGCCACGATGACCGCGGGCGAGTATTCCGGTGCGACCACCGCCATGATCCGGGCCTTCGAAGCGCTGGCCGAGTCCCAGGGCCGGCGCATGAGCGAAGCCCAAGCCCGGGCAGAAGCCGAGACGGCCCAGGGACAGAGGATCCTGATCGCGGTCGTCGCCGGAGCGCTGCTGCTCGGCGCCGCCATCGCCACCTGGCTCGCCCTGTCGATCGCGCGCGGCCTCTCCCGCACCGTGGCGCTCGCCGATGCCGTCGCCCAGGGCGACCTGAGCCAGACGGTCACGGTGACCTCGCAGGACGAGATCGGTGATCTCGTGGCGGCCATGAACCGCATGACCCAGAACCTCAACGCGACGGCCGGTCTCGCCAATGCGATCGCCTCCGGCGACCTCACGGTCCAGGCCAAGCCGCTCTCCGACAAGGACACGATGGGCCTCGCCCTGGAGACGATGCTGACCAAGCTCCGCGGCGTGGTGGCCGAGGCGAGCGCGGCGGCCGGGAACGTTTCGTCGGGCTCGCAGGAGCTGTCGAGCTCGGCCGAGCAGCTGTCGCAGGGCTCGACCGAGCAGGCCGCCTCCACCGAGGAAGCCTCCGCCTCCATGGAGGAGATGGCCGCCAACGTGAAGCAGAACGCCGAGAATGCCGGCCAGACCGAGGCCATCGCCCGCCAGTCCGCCCTCGACGCCGAGGCCAGCGGCGCCGCCGTCGGCCGGGCCGTCGAGGCCATGCAGACCATCGCCCAGAAGATCACCATCGTGCAGGAGATCGCCCGCCAGACCGACCTGCTCGCCCTCAACGCCGCCGTCGAGGCGGCCCGGGCCGGCGAGCACGGCCGCGGCTTTGCCGTCGTCGCCTCCGAGGTGCGCAAGCTGGCCGAGCGCTCGCAGGCCGCCGCCGCCGAGATCGGCACGCTCTCGACCGACACGGTCAAGGCGGCCCAGGCCGCCGGCGACATGCTCGGGCGGCTCGTTCCCGACATCAAGAAGACGGCCGCGCTGGTGGAAGAGATCTCGGCGGCCTGCCGCGAGCAGGACATCGGCTCGGGCCAGATCAACCAGGCGATCCAGCAGCTCGACAAGGTGACCCAGCAGAACGCCAGCGCCTCCGAGCAGGTCTCGGCGACGTCCGAGGAGCTGGCGACCCAGGCCGAGCGGCTCCAGGCGACGATCGCCTATTTCCGGATCGACGCGGCGGACGCGGCTTCGGCGGGTGTGGATCAGGCGGTGACGCGGCTGCGGGCGACGGCGGCGCGGATGGCGGCCCCGGCCCCGGTGCGTTCGCCGGCCGTGCGGGCGAAGCCGGCCCGTGCGGCGGCGGGCGGAGGCTTTGCCCTCGATCTCGGCGAGGGCGACGCCCGCGACGCCGAGTTCACCCGCGTCGCCTGACGCGAGACCGGCCCCGCGCGGGGCCGGTCATACAATCCGGTCGATCCTTTCGGGATGGCGAATTTGGGATTTTCTCAAACGCCGGGCCGGCTTGTTGATACGGAGCCTGTTCTGGCAAAGCCGAAAACTTCAGCACCATCCAATCACATCAAGAAGAAACTCATCATTCACTCCGAAAACACCAAAATAAAGCCGCTCAATTGCAGCAACAAGACTGCAAGATAGCGTGACGCCAAAGTCCAATGACGTCCGACTGGCAGATACTCATCTCGTTTGGGGGCAACATGCGCTTCACGATCAAAGCCAAACTAGGAATCGCCTTTGGGCTGATCCTGCTCCTGCTAGGCGGAGCCGGCTATTTCGCGATCGCGAGCCTCAGCGCGTCCAACGATCGGATGCAGGCCTTCGCCGCCCGCCCCTTCGCCCAGGTCCAGCGCGTCCTGCGGTTCGAAGCGATGGCCTTCGACGCCGCGCGGATGTTCGCGCGCACGATGCTCGAGCCTACGCGGAGCGCCCGCGAGAAGCTCTTCGGCGACTTCAAGGCCAACGATGCCAAGTTCCAGGCGACCCTGAAGGAATATACCGACCTCATGCCGCCGGAGGAGCGCACCCGAATTCAATCCCTGCGCGACAACTGGGCCAAGCTTGTCGATAGCGAGACAAAGGGCCTGGAGCTGGCCATCCAGAACGGCAACAACAGTGCGATCGGCATCGCGACTGGTGAGCAGCTGATGGCTTTCACGGCAGCCATCGCGCGGCTCGACGATCTTCAGGCTCGCTCCGACCTGTCGACCCAAGATCGCCGCTTGGTCGAGGCCATCGCTCTCAAGATGTATCGCCTGCGTGGTGATCTCTACCGTGGGATCGTGATCAACGACGACACCCTGCTGACCAAGCTGAACGCCGACTTCGGCGAGGTCAGGAAGGCGCTCGAACGCGATCTCGTCAACGTCGCCGAGGCCGGACGGGCCGGCGGCTTTGCGGAGGGAGCCAATTCCCTCGCCGCCGCCATGAGAACCTGGTGGTCGCTGGCCGAGAAGGTTTTTGCCATCAGTGCCGCCAAAGCCGATGCCAAAGCGCTCAGCTATTACATCGGACCTTTCACCGATGCCCGCCGGGCGGTCCTTGAGGATGTGGCACAGCTGCGTTCCTACGAGGAAAGCGTGGCGCAGGGCTTCGTCCGTGACACGCAGGTGGCCTACGAGTCGACGCGCACCGTCATGATCGCGGTGGTGGTCGGCGCGGTGATCCTCGGCACCCTGATGGCGCTCTGGATGGCCCTTTCGATTTCCCGCGGCCTGTCGAAGGCCGTCTCCGTTGCGCAGAGCGTGGCTGCGGGCGATCTGACCCAGGAGATTGTGGTGAAGGGACGCGACGAGGTAGCGGACCTGCTTCGCGCGATCCAAACCATGACCGTCAAGCTGCGTGATGTCGTCGGCCAAGTGCTGCAGGCCGCCGGGAACGTCTCGTCGGGCTCGCAGGAGCTGTCGAGCTCGGCCGAGCAGCTGTCGCAGGGCTCGACCGAGCAGGCCGCCTCCACCGAGGAAGCCTCCGCCTCCATGGAGGAGATGGCAGCCAACGTGAAGCAGAACGCCGAGAATGCCGGCCAGACCGAGGCCATCGCCCGCCAGTCCGCCCTCGACGCCGAGGCCAGCGGCGCCGCCGTCGGCCGGGCCGTCGAGGCCATGCAGACCATCGCCCAGAAGATCACCATCGTGCAGGAGATCGCCCGCCAGACCGACCTGCTCGCCCTCAACGCCGCCGTCGAGGCGGCCCGGGCCGGCGAGCACGGCCGCGGCTTTGCCGTCGTCGCCTCCGAGGTGCGCAAGCTGGCCGAGCGCTCGCAAGCCGCCGCCGCCGAGATCGGCACGCTCTCGACCGACACGGTCAAGGCCGCGCAGGCCGCCGGCGACATGCTCGGGCGGCTCGTTCCCGACATCAAGAAGACGGCCGCGCTGGTGGAAGAGATCTCGGCGGCCTGCCGCGAGCAGGACATCGGCTCGGGCCAGATCAACCAGGCGATCCAGCAGCTCGACAAGGTGACCCAGCAGAACGCCAGCGCCTCCGAGCAGGTCTCGGCGACGTCCGAGGAGCTGGCGACCCAGGCCGAGCGGCTCCAGGCCACGATCGCCTATTTCCGGATCGACGCGGCGGACGCGGCTTCGGCGGGTGTGGATCAGGCGGTGACGCGGCTGCGGGCGACGGCGGCGCGGATGGCGGCCCCGGCCCCGGTGCGTTCGCCGGCCGTGCGGGCGAAGCCGGCCCGTGCGGCGGCGGGTGGGGGCTTTGCCCTCGATCTCGGCGAGGGCGATGCCCGCGACGCCGAGTTCACCCGCGTCGCCTGACGCGATACCGGCCGGCCCGCGCAGGTCCGCTTCGGCCGCGCGGGCCGGCCTCCTCTTCCCCGACCGGGCCTGCCTCAGGGCCGCAAACAGATGGGAAAACCGGAATGTCGAGTGTGTGGCAGTATCTGACCCTCGGCCTTGATCAGGAGACCTTCGGGATCGACATCGAGAACGTCCACGAGATCCTCGACTACAGGAAGCCCGCTGCGCTGCCGCAGGCGCCGAGCTTCCTCGCCGGGATGATCGACGTGCGCGGCCAGAGCTATCCGGTCGTCGACCTGCGCACGAAGCTCGGGCTGCCGCCCGCCGAACCGACCGCCGCGACCCGCATCATCCTCCTGAACATCCCGATGCCCAACCGGCCGATGCGGGTCGGCTTCGTGGCGGACCGGGTCTTCGAGGTCACGGAACTCGATCGGGCCGAGATGGAGGACGCCCCCGATGTCGGGGGGCGCTGGCGCTCGCACTACATCGGGGGCATCGGGCGCAAGGGCGAGGCCTTCGTGGTGGTGTTCGACCTCGTGGCGCTGATGTCGGGCGACGACCCGGCCCTGCTCGCAGCAGCCTGACGCGCACCGGGACGCCCGCCGTGCCACAACTCAGTGACCGCCATTTCCGGTCCGTTGTCGAGCTGATCCAGAGCCGGGTCGGGATCCAGCTTCCGCCAGCCAAGCGCACCATGCTGGAGGGGCGGCTGCGCAAGCGCATGCGCGCCCTCGACTTCGACAGCCTGGACGCGTACGGCCGCCACCTGTTCGAGGAGGGGCATCTCGCGGAGGAATACGTCCACCTCGTCGATTGCGTGACCACGAACAAGACCGACTTCTTCCGTGAGCCGGCGCATTTCGACCTCCTGCGGAACGAGATCGTGCCCCAGCTCGTCGCCGCGCGCGGCCGGCCCCTGCTGAAGATCTGGAGCGCGGCGGCCTCGACCGGCGCGGAGGCCTACACCCTCGCCATGGTGCTCCAGGACATGATCGCGGCGGGTGCCGGCTTCAGCTATGCGATCCTCGGCACCGACATCTCGACGGAGGTGCTGCGCGTCGCCGCGGAGGGGATCTATGCCGACGAGATGCTGGCCGCGGTGCCGGCCCATCTCCGCCGGCGCTATGTCATGCGGGCTCGCGATCCGGCGCGGAAGGAGGGTCGGATCGTGCCGGAGCTGCGCGCCCGCACGCGGTTCCAGCGTCTCAATCTGATGGACGCGCAGTATCCGGTCGATTCCGACGTCGACGTCATCTTCTGCCGCAACGTCCTGATCTATTTCGACAAGCCGACCCAGAAAGCCGTCCTCGAACGCCTCGCCAGCCATCTGCGTCCTGGGGGCTTCCTCGTGGTCGGTCATTCCGAATCCATGGCCGGGACCGGCGTGCAGGGTCTGTCGCAGGTCTCGTCGACCGTCTTCCGCAGGTAGGGAACCGCTCCGTTGAATCAGGCCGCCCCGATCCGCGTCCTCATCGTCGACGATTCCGCCTCCGTCCGGCAGACGCTCGCCGGCATTCTCGCCTCGGCCCCCGACATCGCCGTGCTCGGCACCGCGGCCGATCCCTTCATCGCCGCCCGGCGCATCCAGGAGGAGGTGCCCGATGTCATCATCCTCGACCTCGAGATGCCGCGCATGGATGGGCTGACCTTCCTGCGCAAGATCATGGCGCAGCGGCCGATCCCGGTGATCATCTGCTCGACCCTGACGGAAGCCGGATCGCGGATGCTGTTCGAGGTGCTGGAGGCGGGCGCCGTCGAGGTCCTGCCCAAGCCCCGGATCGACACGCGCCAGTTCCTGACGGAATCGTCGATCCGGTTCTGCGACGCCGTCCGCGCCGCCGCCCGAGCCCGCCTGCGTCCCCGCCGGGCGCCCAGCCGCACGGTCGAGGCCAAGCTCACCGCCGACGCGGTGATGCCACCGCCGCTGCCCGGCCGCGCGGTGGCCGAGACCAGCCGGATCATCTGCCTCGGTGCCTCGACCGGCGGCACCGAGGCCCTTCGCGACGTGCTGGAGGCGCTGCCGGCGCAATGCCCCGGCATCGTCATCGTGCAGCACATGCCGGAGCGCTTCACCGCCGCCTTCGCCAAGCGGCTGGACGGGCTCTGCGCGATCGCCGTGAAGGAGGCCGAAGACGGCGATGCGGTGCGGCCGGGGCAGGCGCTGATCGCGCCCGGCGGACGACACCTGCTGCTCCAGCGCAGCGGCGGCCGCTACACCGTCGCCGTCAAGGACGGGCCGCTCGTCTCGCGCCACCGCCCTTCCGTCGACGTGCTGTTCCGCTCCGCCGCCCAGTGCGCGGGAGGCAACGCCCTCGGCGTCCTGATGACGGGCATGGGCGACGACGGCGCCGCCGGCCTTCTGGAGATGCGCAAGGCCGGCGCGCTGACGCTGGCCCAGAACGAGGAAAGCTGCATCGTCTTCGGCATGCCGAAAGAGGCGATCGACCGCGGCGCCGCGGTTCGGATCGTCCCTCTCGAGCGGATCCACGCGGAGATCCTGCGCTTCGGCGCGGCTCAGGGCCTGCGGGCCGCTCCGAACACGGATCCCGGGTTGGATCGCTGAGGGCGTCTGCCGCCACGAGGCCGGCGACGCAGGCTGAGCGTCCGGATCGCGACGTCGCGGAGGCCGGCGCGCCGCCGGTCTCGGCAGGGCCGCGGGCGAGGCCGATCCGGACCGCCCGGAGCGCTCCGACGGCCCCGGATGACCGGGTGGTGCCGATCGGGCCCAACCCGATCGGAGGCTCTGCCACACCAGGCGAGGTCCGCCCTAGCGCGCCGCCTGGAAGCCGGAGAGGACGGCATTGAGATTCGGGCCGAGATGGTCCGACAGGTAGCCGCCCTCCTGCACGAAGACGGTCGGCAGCCCGAGGCGGGCAAGGGCGGCGCCGATTCGGCGGAAGCCCTCCGTGCTCACGGCGAGGCCCCCGAGCGGATCGTGCTCCGACGCGTCGAGGCCGAGCGCCACCACCAGCGCGCCCGGCACGAAGGCCCGGATCATCCGCGAGGCCGCCCCTTCGAGGACCGCGAGATAACCGTCGTCGCGGGTGCCGAGCGGCAGCGGCAGGTTCAGGTTGGCGCCGAACCCTGCCCCCTCCCCGCGCTCGTGGGCATGGCCCCACAGGAAGGGATAGAAGCTGGCTGGGTCGGCATGGATCGACACCGTCAGCACGTCGGGATCGCCGTAGAAGATGCCCTGCGTGCCGTTGCCGTGATGGACGTCGACGTCGAGGATCGCGACACGGCCATGCCGGGCGCGCAGCTGCGTGGCCGCCACGGCGCTGTTGTTGAAGAAGCAATGGCCGCCGGCCCGGTCGCGATAGGCGTGGTGCCCCGGCGGACGGCAGAGGGCGTAGACCGCGTCCTCGCCGTCGAGGACGAGCTGGGCCGCGGTGGCGGCGACATCGGTCGCCGCGCAGGCCGCCCGATAGGTGCCGGGCCCGATCGGGCAGGAGGTATCGACCGTGTGCCAGCCGAGCCGGCCGATGATGTGGCTCGGATAGGCGGTGGTCACGTCCCGGACCGGATGGATGTTGGCGACGAGTTCCGGCCCCGAATCGGGCATGGCCGACCACAGCTCCCAGGCCTCGGCCAGGAAGGCGAGATAGTCGGGGCTGTGCACCCGGGCGCGCGGCCCGTGGCCGAAGCTCTCGGCCGGCACCACCGCGTGGCCGCCGGCCGCCAGGCCCGCGAGCAGACGCGTGGCGCGTTCCGGCTGCTCGGCAGCCGGCCGAACCGTCCCGCGCAGCAGGTAGAATTTCGGATCGTGATGGCGGGTGTCGTCGGAATGGACGGCCTTCATGAGACATCCGGCTTCGCGGGGGAAAGGCTCTGCACGAGGAGGCCGACCTCGCGCCGGGCGACGCCGAGATGGTGGTCGACCTCCGCCAGGATCGCGTCCGGCCGGCCGGCCTCGATCGCCTCCAGCAGCGGCACATGGGCGCGCGCGAGCTTCATCGGATCGTCGTACAGGCGCCCGATCAGCCCGATGACGATGCGCAGCTCCGAGGCGAGACCGTCGAACAGGCGCAGCAGGCGGCCGTTGCCGGCGGCCTCGCAGATCATGCGGTGGAACTGGTAGTCGGCCTCGACGCTGGTGGCCGGATCGTCCTCGCGGGCGAGCGCGTCCATCAGGTCGAGCTGGCGGCGCAGGGCGGCACGGGTCTCCGGTGTCAGTCGGCGGGAGGCCGCGACCGCGGCGTGGCGCTCGACGCAGATCCGCAGGTCGTAGAGTTCGTCGACATCGGCCGCCGAGAGTTCGCGCACGAAGAAGCCGCGGCGTGGCGAAGAGCGCAGCAGGCCCTGGTTCTCCAGGAGGCGCGCCGCCTCGCGCACCGGCGCGCGGCTGATGCCGAGTTCGCGGGCAACGGCCGCCTCGGACACCTTGGCGCCGGGCGCCAGCCGCCCTTGTACGATCGCTGCGGTGAGGCTGCGCGCGACCTGACGCACGAGATCGCTCTCGACCACCTCCGGCAGGCCCACGGGCTGGGACATCACACGCATCGGGCACCTCCACCCGGACAGTGTGCAACTTTTATGCGTCGATTGTCGACAGTTTTGGCTTGATCCCGGCGCGCTGCCGCGTCACGGTAGGGACATGCCGGAACGAAGCATCGCGTCGTTCTCGATTCACGAGGACTGATCTCGTCCGCCGGAGCGCGCGCTTGACTGAGCATTGCGCCGTGCGTCCGGAATTCTCCTGCGATCTGTGAGGACAGAAGATGGCCGTCAATGCTCCGACAAGCACCGCCGCGACGGAGGAGATCGTGCAGCGCATCCGCGTCGATCTCGCGGCGGCCTACCGCCTGATCCACCGGCTCGGCCTCGACGACAGCATCTACACCCATATCTCGGCCCGCCTGCCCGGCCCGGAGCACCGCTTCCTGATCAACCCTTATGGCCTGCGCTTCGAGGAGGTGAAGGCCGGCAACCTCGTCACGGTGGATCTCGACGGACGCGTCGTGGACGATCCCTGCGGGCTCGGCATCAACCCGGCCGGCTTCACGATCCACAGCGCCATCCACGCCGCCCGCGAGGACGCGCTCTGCGTGCTGCACACCCATACCGTGGCGGGCGTGGCCGTCTCCTGCCAGGAGGAAGGGCTGCTGCCCCTCAATCAATGGTCGATGCAGTTCGCGGGCCGCCTCGCCTACCACCCTTACGAGGGCATCGCCCTCGATCTCGACGAGCGGGCCCGGCTGGTGGCCGATCTCGGCGACAAGTCCGTGATGGTGCTGCAGAACCACGGCATGCTGACCTGCGGCCGCTCCGTCGCGGAGGCGTTCAAGCTGATGCACAATCTGGAGCGCTCCTGCCGCGCCCAGCTCGCCCTGCAATCCGCCGGCGCCCCGATGATCCGCCCGTCCGCCGCCGTGGCCGCCAAGACCGCCGGCCAGTACGCCCGGCTCTACGACAAGATCGAGGCCGCCGGCACCGATGCCGAGTGGGACGCCTTCAAGCGGATGCTGGAGCGCAGCGACCCCGATTACCGCACCTGACGGGGCCTCGGGTCCCCTCCCTTTCCGCCCGCGGCCGGCCGCGGGCCTCGAACCTCAGCCGAACGCCGTCGCGCGCCTGACGGAGACGGCCCCCGCCGCGAGACAGCAGACGAGGACCTTCGATGTTCAAGACGATCCTGACGGGCGTCGCCCTCACCCTCGCCTTCGCCGGCACCGCTCCGGCCCAGACGCCCGGCGGCGTCGCCAACGTGGTGATCCAGCCCGAGCCGCCGGGCCTCATGCTCGGCCTCGTCCAGAACGCGCCGGCGCAGACGGTGGCGGGCAACATCTACGAGGGCCTGCTGCGCTACGACTTCGCCCTCAAGCCGCTGCCCGGTCTCGCCGAGCGCTGGAGCGTGAGCGAGGACGGCCGGACCTACACCTTCAACCTCGCCGCCAACGCCACCTGGCACGACGGCAAGCCGTTCACCGCGGAGGACGTGATCTTCTCGGTGGAGTTCCTGCGCCAGACCCATCCGCGCGCCCGCGGCAATCTCGCGAAGGTGACGGGCGTGACGGCACCCGACGCCCATACCGTGGTCTTCACCCTGTCCGAGCCGTTCGGCCCCTTCCTCGGCATCTTCGAGGTCGGCTCCCTGCCGATGGTGCCGAAGCACATCTATGCCGGCACCGACTACAAGACCAACCCGGCCAACAACACGCCGATCGGCACCGGGCCGTACATGTTCAAGGAGTGGAAGAAGGGCTCCTACATCCGCCTGGTCAAGAATCCGAACTACCACGTCGCCGGAAAGCCCTATCTCGACGAGGTCTACTGGCACGTCATCCCCGATGCGGCCGCCCGCGCGGTCGCCTTCGAGACGGGCAAGGTCGACATCCTGCCGGGCGGCTCGGTCGAGAATTTCGACATCCCGCGCCTGTCACAGGCCAAGGGGGTCTGCTCCACCAAGAAGGGCTGGGAATACTTCGCCCCGATTTCCTGGCTCTGGCTCAACAACCGCAAGGGCCCGACCGCCAACAAGGCCTTCCGTCAGGCGGTCTCCTACGCCCTCGACCGCGACTTCGCGAAGGACGTGATCTGGAACGGCCTCGGCAAGCCGGCGATCGGGCCGATCGCCTCCTCGACGCGCTTCTTCAACCCCAAGCTCGCCAAGTATTCCTACGATCCGGCCAAGGCCAAGGCCCTGCTCAAGGAATCCGGCTACAAGGGTGAGACCGTCCGACTGCTGCCGATGCCCTACGGCGAGACTTGGCAGCGCTGGGCGGAGGCCGTGAAGCAGAACCTGGAGGATGTCGGCATCAAGACCGAGCTCGTCTCCACGGACGTGGCCGGCTGGAACCAGAAGACCTCCGACTGGGACTACGACCTCGCCTTCACCTACGTGTTCCAGTACGGCGACCCGGCGCTCGGCGTCGCGCGCAACTACGTCTCGTCGCAGATCGTCAAGGGCTCGCCGTTCAACAACGTCGAGGGCTACGCGAACCCGGCGGTCGATGCGGGGTTCGCGGAAGGCGCAGCGACGGTCGACGTGGCCAAGCGCCAGGCCGCCTACGACGCCGTCCAGACCACCCTGATCGAGGACGCCCCGCTCGCCTGGCTCCTGGAGCTGGAATTCCCGACCCTGACCCGCTGCAAGGTCCACGATCTCATCACCACCAGCATCGGCGTGAACGACGGGTTCCGCGACGCCTGGATCGAGCGCTGAGGAGGCGGGCATGGCGGGCTTCATCGCGCAACGGCTGGCCAAGGGCGTCCTCGTCCTCGCCGCCATCGTCGTCCTGAACTTCTTCCTGATCCGCCTCGCCCCGGGCGATCCCGCCGTGGTGATGGCGGGCGAGGCCGGGGCGACCGACGAGATCTTCGTGGCACAGCTCCGGACGAAGTTCGCTCTCGACCAGTCGCTGCCGGGCCAGCTCGCCGCCTATCTGGGCAGCATCGCCACCCTCGATCTCGGCTATTCCGTCCGCCAGCAGATGCCGGTGGCGACGCTGATCGGCGAGCGCCTGCCGGCGACGCTCCTGCTCACCGGCTGCGCCTTCCTGATCTCGATCGCGCTCGGCGTCCTGCTCGGCGCGCTCGCCGCCCGCCGGGCCGGCAGCCTCGCCGACACCGCGATCACCGGCCTCGCGCTGCTGTTCTACGCCACGCCGCTGTTCTGGGTGTCCCTGATGGCGATCATCCTGTTCTCCGTGCGGCTCGAATGGCTGCCGAGCTTCGGCTTCGAGACGGTGGGCGCCGGCTATACCGGCCTCGCCCGGGCCGCCGATATCGCACAGCACCTCGTCCTGCCGGCCCTGACCCTCGGCCTGTTCTTCATGGCGGTCTATGTCCGGATGACCCGGGCCTCGATGCTGGAGGTTTCCCGCCTCGACTTCGTGAAGACGGCCCGGGCCAAGGGCCTGACCGAGGGCGTGATCCAGCGCCGCCACATCCTGCGCAACGCCCTCCTGCCGGTGGTCACCCTGGCCGGTCTCCAGGCCGGGACGCTCGTGGGGGGCGCCGTCCTCACCGAGACCGTCTTCGCCTGGCCCGGGATCGGACGGCTCATGTACGACGCCCTGCTCCAGCGCGACTACAACCTGCTGCTCGGCGTCTTCGTCGTCTCCTCCGCCATGGTCCTGATCTTCAACCTCGTCACGGACGTGGTCTACCGCGCGGTCGACCCGCGCATCGAGGTCGCCCGATGAGCCGCGCCATTGCCATGACCGACTCGCCCCCCGCCGCCCCGCCCGCCCCGGCGCGCCGCCGCAGCCCCCTCGCCGCGATCCTGCGCCATCCGGGCGCGGTGCTGGGCCTCGTCATCCTCGCCGGCGCGATCGGCGCGGCCCTGCTTGCGCCCGTGCTCTATCCGGCCTCGCCCTGGCGGATGGTGCAGCGGCCCTTCATCCCGCCCTTCACCCTGGACCGGGTCCCGCTCGGCACCGACGCCCTCGGGCGCGACATCGCCGCCGGCCTGATGCACGGGGCCGGCGTCTCCCTCCTCGTCGGCCTCGTCTCGACGCTCGCCGCCCTGCTGATCGGCGTGCCGCTGGGTGCCCTCGCCGGCTATCTCGGCGGCCGGGTGGACGACGCGCTGATGCGCTTCACCGAGCTGTTCCAGACGGTGCCGAGCTTCGCGCTGGCCATCGTGCTGGTGGCGATCCTGCAGCCCTCGCTCGGCTCGATGATCCTCGCCATCGCCCTGGTGAGCTGGCCTCCGGTGACGCGGCTGGTGCGGGGCGAGGTGCTGTCGCTGCGCTCGCGCGAATACGTGCAGGCGGCGGTCGTCACCGGCCAGACCACCTTCACCATCCTGCGCCGGGAGGTCCTGCCCAACACCCTGTCGCCGATCGTGGTGCTGGCCTCGCTGATGGTGGCGACCGCGATCCTGCTCGAATCCTCCCTCTCCTTCCTCGGCCTCGGCGACCCGAACCGGATGTCCTGGGGCTTCATGGTGGGGGCCGGCCGCACCGTGATCCGGCAGGCCTGGTGGATCACCGCCTTTCCCGGGCTGGCGATCCTCCTCACCGTGCTCGCCCTCAACCTGATCGGCGAAGGCCTCAACGACGCCCTCAACCCGCGCCTGTCCCGGGAGCGCTGACCGTGGATCAAGCCCTCACCCCGCCCGGCGTGGCCGTCGCCGTCCGCGACCTGCGCCTCGCCCTGCCGCACGGCGGCGACCGGCCGAACGCCGTCGACGGCGTGTCCTTCGACCTGCTGGCCGGCGAGATCCTCTGCCTCGTCGGCGAGTCGGGCTCCGGCAAGTCGATGTGCGCCCATGCCCTGATGGGCCTGCTCCCGAAGGCCGTGACGGTCGCGGGCGGCAGCATCCGCCTCGGACAGACCGATCTCCTGGCACAGGACGCGGCCGGCTGGCGCGACACCCGGGGCCGGCGCATCGCCATGGTGTTCCAAGAGCCGATGACCGCGCTCAACCCGCTGATGCGCATCGGCGACCAGATGGCGGAGATGTTCGAGGCGCACGGCCTGCTCACCCCGCGGGAGCGCCGGGCCCGGGCCGTGGCCCTCGCCCGCGAGGTCGGCCTGCCCGATCCCGAGGGCATCGTGCGCGCCTATCCCCACCAGCTCTCGGGCGGCCAGCGCCAGCGCGCGATGATCGCCATGGCGCTGGCGCTGGAGCCCGCGATCCTCGTCGCCGACGAGCCGACCACCGCCCTCGACGTGACCACGCAGGCGCAGATCCTGAAGCTGATCCGCGACCTCCAGCGCCGGCGCAACATGGCGGTCCTGTTCATCACCCACGATTTCGGCGTCGTCACCGACATCGCCGACCGCGTGCTGGTCCTGCGCCAGGGCCGGGTCGTCGAGGAGGGGCCGGCCGCCGCCGTGCTCGGCGCCCCGCGCGAGGCCTACACGCAGGCGCTGCTGGCCGCCGTGCCGGCCATGAACCCGCCGGCCCGGCCCGCTCCCGACGGACCGAAGACCATCGAGGTGGCCGGCCTGAGCAAGACCTACGTCACCGGTGGCGGCTGGTGGCGCGCGCCCCGGACGGTGGCCGCGGCGCGCGACGTCTCCTTCGCGCTCCGCCGCGGCGAGACCCTCGGCCTCGTGGGCGAATCCGGCTCGGGCAAGTCCTCGGTCGCGCGCCTCGTGATGCGGCTGATCGAGCCCGACCTCGGCACCGTGCGCCTCGGCGACACCGATCTCACCCGGCTGAACGGGGAGGGGCTGCGGCAGGCCCGCAGCCGCATCCAGATGGTGTTCCAGGACCCCTTCGCCTCGCTCAATCCCCGTCGCACCGTCGGGCAGATCATCACCGACGGGCCGGTCGCCCACGGCGTCTCGCGCTTCGACGCGATGGAGCGGGCCGTCCGGCTTCTCGCCCTCGTCGGCCTCGACGCGCGTGCCCTCGAACGCTTCCCGCACGAATTTTCGGGCGGACAGCGCCAGCGCATCGGCATCGCCCGGGCGCTCGCCCTCGAGCCCGAGGTGCTGGTGGCCGACGAGGCGGTCTCCGCCCTCGACGTCTCGGTCCAGGCCCAGGTCCTGACATTGCTCGAGGATCTCAAGGCCCGGTTCGGCCTCTCGATGCTGTTCATCACCCACGACCTGCGGGTCGCGGCCCAGATCTGCGACCGGATCGCGGTGATGCGCCGGGGCGAGATCGTCGAGTTGAAGACGGCGGCAGAGCTCTTCGCGAACCCCGAGCACCCCTACACCCGCGATCTGCTCGCCGCGGTGCCCGGCCGCGCCCGCGACGCCGCGTGACCCACCCGATGCCGCCCCTGCGCTGCGTTCTCCTCAGCGCGACCTTCGACCTGCGCGCCCTCTGTCCCGCCGCGCTCGACGCGGTCTCCGACGTGATCGCCTTCGTCGACGATCCGACGGAGTCACCGGAGACGGTGCAGCTCGCCCTGGCCTGGCAGCCCGCGGACGACGCACTGACCCGCTACCCGAACCTCGCCGCCCTCTGCTCGGTCGGCGCGGGCGTCGACAGCCTCGTCACCTGCCCGAGCCTGCGGCCGGACCTTCCGGTGGTGCGCGTGGTCGATCCCGATCAGGCGCGGGCGATGTCGGGCTTCGTGCTCTGGCACGTCATCGGCCACCAGCGCCGCTTCCGCACCTACGCCGCCAACCAGCGTGCCCGGCGCTGGCGCTATCTCGCCCCGCCCGAGCCGGCCGCGGTCCCGGTCGGCCTGCTCGGCTACGGAAAGATCGGGCAGCGGGTGGCAACCGATCTCATGGCGCTGGGCTTTCCCGTATCGGCCTGGAGCCGGACACCGCGGGAGGACGGCCCCGGAGGCGTCACCCATCACCACGGCCCGGACGGCCTCCGTGCCATGCTCGCCGGGACCGAGGTCCTGATCAACCTGCTCCCCCTCACCCGGGAGACGCGCGGCCTCATCGATGCGGCCTTCCTCCGCCAGCTGCCGCGCGGGGCCTATCTGGTCCAGGTCGGGCGTGGCGAGCATCTGGTCGAGGCCGACCTGCTCGGAGCGCTGGACTCCGGGCACCTCTCGGGCGCGGCCCTCGACGTGTTCGCCACCGAGCCCTTGCCGGAGACGCACGCCTTCTGGGAGCACCCGGCGGTCTTCGTCACGCCCCACGAGGCCTGCCACGCGAGCGAGCGGGCCATCGCCCGGACCCTTCGCGCCACAGCCGAGGCCGTCCGCTCCGGCCGCCGGCCGCCCGACACCGTCGACACCGCCCGCGGCTACTGACGAGCGCTCCCCGCCGAAGGAGCCGGCCCCGATCGCGACGCGATCGGGGCCTGACCTCAGTGCGCGAAGACGGCTTCGAGGTCCCTGAAGCCCTTGATCTCGATCGGATTGCCGCTCGGATCGAAGAAGAACATCGTCCGCTGCTCGCCCGGCTCGCCCGCGAAGCGCACGACCGGCGGAATATCGAAGGCGATGCCGGCAGCCTCGATGCGGGCGGCGAGCGCCTCCCAGGCGTCGAGCGGCAGCACGACGCCCAGATGCGGCATCATCACCTTGTGGTCGCCGACCTTGCCGGTCCGGGTGGTCTCGAAGGGCGTGCCGAGATGCAGCGACAGCTGATGGCCGAAGAAATCGAAATCCACCCAGGTGTCCGTGCTGCGCCCCTCGCGGCAGCCGAGGACACCACCGTAGAACCGGCGCGCCTCATCGAGGTCGGTGACGTGGTAGGCGAGATGGAACGGCGTGAGCATCGGTTGACCTCGTAGGGCTTGGGTGGACGCTTAGAGCGCTCTCCGCCGAAGGGGATACCGGTTCGGCGCAAGAGAGCGCGTCAAAACAAAGGCTTGGAGCCGTGCCCCGTCGCAACGCGATCGGGCGCGGCTCTAAGGGGCGGTCTCGTGCGGCTCCGCCGAGACGACACCGCCGATCAGGTTGCAGGCCAGCAGGAACGCGCTGTCGAGGCTGCCCCCGCCCGCCGGGATCATCGCGGCCAATCGCCGTGACACGGCTTGGCGGGCCTCGCGGGCGATCGCCTGCGCCGCCTCGACAGAGACGGCCTCGAAGCGGATGGCCTCGCCCGGCCGGACCTGGGCGAGACGACCGAGATCGGCGGAGATCACCGTAGCGATCTTCGGATAGCCGCCCGTGGTGTGGCGGTCGGCGAGCAGGATCAGCGGACGGCCGTGACCCGGCACCTGGATGCTGCCGTTCACGATCCCGTCCGAGACGATGTTGAACCCGTCCGCGTGGGCGATCGCCGGACCGTCGAGGTGGCACCCCATCCGGTCGGCCCGCGCCGTGAGCGTGTAGGGCTCGGTGAGAAAGGTCCGGAGTCCCGCTTCCGTGAAGCTGTCGGCCTGCGGGCCGAGCACCACTCGGATCGGGCCGCCGAACCGGGGTCTGTGATGCGCGGGCAGCGTCAGCGGTTGGGCTGCGGGCGCCGGATCGAGAAGGGGCAGACGGTCGCCCGCCCTCAGCGCCGTGCCGTCGAGGCCGCCGAGGCGGCTGCGGGTATGGGTCGACAGGCTGCCGAGCATCGGCGCCAGGGCGAAGCCGCCGGAGACCGCGAGATAAGCGCGCATCCCCTCGCGAGGGGCCCCCAGTGTCAGGCGGTCGCCGCGCCGCAGGTCGCAGGCGGTGTAGGCGTCGAGCCTCTGGCCGTTCAGGCCGAGGACGAAGGGCGCCCCCGCGAGGGCGACGCGGCACCGGTCCGCCTCGCAGACGAGGGTCGGCCCCAGCATCGCGATCTCGATGGCCGCCGTGTCGCCGGGATTGCCGACGAGCGCGTTGGCCAGCGCCAGCAGGTCGAGATCCATCGCGCCCGAACCCGCCATGCAGATGCCTCCGTCCGGCAACCCCTCCTATCTCGACGGCCAGTTCCTCGTGGCGATGCCGGGGATGGCGGACGAGCGTTTTGCCCGCTCCGT
>NZ_CABFPH010000080.1 GCF_902141845.1 Methylobacterium symbioticum
CCGAGGCGCGGATCTCGGCGGGCGTGCCCCGCCGCCGCCCGACCCAGACATGGCCGGTCTGCGGCGCCCGGCGCAGGCGCTCGCCGCGGGCGAGGCCGAGCTGGACGAGGGGGTTGATCGGGCCGGCATGCAGCCAGTGCGCGCCGAGATCGACCGCATGGCCGCGGATCTGCGTGGTGACGGTGCGGCCGCCGACCCGGTCGCGCGCCTCCAGCACGGCGCAGGCCACGCCCTGCTCGCGGAGTGCCCGCGCCGCCGCGATGCCGGCGGCGCCCGCCCCAACCACGATCACGTCCGGCCGCTCCGGCAGCGGCGCGAGGCGGGGAACATGGCTCGGGCGGTGGCGGGCATGCTCGGGCCGGCCCTGGCTGATCCGCGAATCCATGCGCGACGCGATGTCCCTTTCCCACCCTCAGGGCGCGAGCACCTCGACGGTGCCGGACCTGTCCCCACCGGGGCGCGGGCTCCCGGTCAGGGTGACGATCCGGCCCTCCCAGGTGACCGCGCCGAAGCCGTGGCGCGGCGTCGGCAGCTTGGCAAGGGCGCGCCAGGAATCCGTCCGGGGATCGTAGGCCTCGACCGCAGCGAAGGTCCGGCTGCCGGATTCCCCGCCGATCACCACGACCTCATTCCCGAGCACGGCCGAGGCGGTGCCGCTGCGGGCGGTCGGCAGGGGCGCGCCCGCCCGCCAGCGATCCGTGGCCGGATCGTAGATCTCGGTGGCGTCGAGGTTGCGGTCGGGCTCGCCGTCGCGGCGGCCTCCGATCGCGACGATGCGTCCCGCGATGGCCTGGACCGCGAGATGGTCGCGCGGGGTGGACAGCGGCGACGCCGGGCTCCAGCGGTCGCTTCCGGGATCGTAGATCTCGTGGGCCGGGCTGTTGGTGCCGCCGCTGGCGCTGCCGCCGACCACGTGGATACGCCCGTCGATCACCGCCGCGCCGCCGGCCGCGCGCGGCGTCGGCATCGGCGCGCGCCGCGTCCAGGCATCGGCGGCGGGATCGTAGGCGAGGACCTCGCCACTCGCGCTCCAGCCGTTCACGTAGCCGCCGAACAGGTAGATCCGGCCGCCCTGCGCCGCGGCCATGGCGTGGTGGACGGGGTGGGGCAGGGGCGCCGCCCGGCTCCAGCGCTCGCCCGCGAGGTCGAAGACGAGGAGCTCGGTGGCGCCGTTGTAGTCGCCGATCACGTAGGCGCGGCCGTCGAGGGCGGCCACGGCCACCTCCGAGCGTGGGGCCGGCGCGGACGCGGCCGGCCGCCAGCGCGGGGCCTCCTGCGCCAGGACGGGCGCGGCGAGGAGACAGGCGGCGGCGAGGGCGGCGAGACGGTTCGGGAAGCGGTTCGGCATGCGTCCGGTCCGGGGAGGTCTCGCGGGGAACGCGGCAGGGTGAGGAAAGTGCGCGCCCTTCTATGCGCCCGAGCCTTGCGGCCGCCCGCCGCCGACGCCACACATCCGCCGGGCGCCGCGGCGCGAGGAGCCATCCGATGCTGATCCAGTCCGCCTTCTCGGCTCTGCGGCAGACCTTCTCGCCGCCCCTGCGGGCGATCCTGTGGAAGTCGCTCGGCCTCACCGTCGGGCTGCTGGTGCTGGTCTGGTTCGGGCTCACCCGCCTGATCCAATGGTTCCAGGCGAGCCACCACATCTCGGACCAGTACCCGTTCCTCGACAGCCTCGCCTTCTTCCTGGCGGGGTTCGGGCTCGTCGTGGCGCTCGCCTACGTGATGCCCGCGGTCTCGATCCTGGTGGCGGGCTTCTTCCTCGACGACGCGGCCGAGATCGTGGAGCGCACCGATTTCCCGTCCGAGCCGGTCGGCCGGGCGCTGCCCTGGGGCACGGCGCTCCTCTACGCCCTGCGCTTCGCCGGGCTGACGCTCCTGGTGAATATCGGCGCGCTGATCATCTTCTTCGTGCCGGTGGTCGGCATCGCCGCCTTCTTCGCGGCCAACGCCTACCTCCTGTCCCGGGAATATTTCGAGATGGCCGCCGCGCGCTACCGGCCCCTGGCCGAGGCGGCCGAGATGCGGCGCGCGCATTCGGGGACGACGCTCGCGGCCGGCTGTCTGCTCGCCGGGATGATGGTGGTGCCGGTGCTCAACCTCGTCACGCCGCTCTTCGGCATCGCCCTGATGGTGCACCTGCACAAGCGGCTGGCCCGCCGCCTCCCGGCGCCCGCCCCGCTCACCCGCCTGCGCTGAGGGGGCGGGACCGGCGCCTGTTCCGACGGACTGATCCCCTGCTCGGCCTCATCCCCGAGGGGGGTGGGCCGGATGAGCCGCAGCTCAGGCCTGTCCCGGCCAGACGGGCACGCCGATCAGCAGCGGGTGCAGGTAGCGCGCGAAGACGAACCAGACCGCGACGCCGATCACCACCGCCAGGATGTCGTTGCGCGGCCCGGCGGGGGCGGCCTGCCCGCCGTGCTGCTGCGCCCCCGCACCCGCCGGCACGGCCCGGCGCTTCACGCTGATGCGGTCCACCACCGCCCAGGCGAGGAAGGCGGCGAACAGGATGATCGAGCCGAGATCGCCGTTCGCCAGGAGATGGGCGGTCGCCCAGATCTTCACCGCAAGCAGCATCGGGTGCTTGGCGAAGGACCGGATCCGGCCCGGCAGATAGGCCGAGGCCATCACGATGAAGGCGAGGAGCACGAGGAGGAGGGCGAGGTGCTTGGTGAAGACCGGCGGATCCCAGACCGGGACGTAGCCCGTGGCCCGGTAATGCCCGTAGCCGACGACGATCAGCACGAGGCCGAGCACGGAGGCCAGCGTGTAGCCGAGCTTGTATTTGCCCTCGCCGACCTGCCCGATCACGGCCGCGCGCCGTGCCCGCGCCATCGAGAAGGAATGCGTGCCGAGGAACAGCACGAGGCCGAGGATCATGATGAGCATGGAAGCCCCACTCCGGGTGCTGACCTGTGGAGAGGCGGCGCCGGACCGCGCCCGCTCAAGCTCCCTGTAACGGTTCTGAACAGACTCTCCCGGTGTGTCCAGGCGGGGGCTCGCCGCAGGCGTGCGATCCACGGCAAAGAAGGTCTTCCGATGCGCCCGCGCGCCGTCCTCCTCGGCCTCGTCCTCGCGGGCGCTTGGTTTTCGAACCGGCTTCCGGCCTCCGCCGCGCAGGAACCGCCCCTGTCGAGCCTCACCCTGGTCGGGCCGGCCGTCACCGTGTTCAAGGCGGGCCGCGACGCCTGCGACGGGGCCGACGTGCCCGACGCCCCCGCCCGCGCCTTCCGCGACGCCTCGGGGGCAGTCGCCCTGTTCGGCATGCACTACCGCAACCGCGCCCTGCGCGGGCCGGACCTGGAGCATCTGACGCTCGACTGCGCGGTGGTGCTCGAGTCCGGCGAGAAGGCGGACCCCGCTCTCTACGACGCCCGTTCCTGGATCACCGCCACTTGGACCGAGGACGGGCGCGCGGTCGCGGCCCTCCTCCATCACGAGTACCAGGCGAACGAGCATCCGGGCCGCTGCCGCTCGGCGGTCTACATGGAGTGCTGGTACAACACGATCACCGCCGCCGCCTCGGCGGATGGCGGGCGCAGCTTCACCCGGGCGAGCCCACCCCGGGTGGTGGCGGGGCCGCCCTTCACCCAGGAGGTGGACCAGGGCCGGCACCGCGGCTTCTTCAACCCCTCGAACATCGTCGGCGACGGGCCCTGGCGCTACTTCCTGGCCTCGACCACCGGCTGGGAGCGGCCAGGCAGCGATCAGGAGGCGGGGATCTGCCTGTTCCGCAGCGACCGGCCGGCCGATCCGGCGAGCTGGCGCGCCTGGACCGGCCGCGGCTTCACCGCCGCCTTTCCCGACCCCTACCGGAAGGGCGCGGCGCCCGCGACCTGCCGCCCGGTCGGCCCGTTTCCCGGCCCGGTCGGCGCGGTCGTGCGCCACCGCGGCACCGGTGCCTTCATCGCGGTGTTCATGGCGAAGGCCGGGACCGGCACGCCGGGCGACTTCCCGCGCTCCGGCTTCTACTGGACCAGCTCGCGCGACCTCCTCGCCTGGGACCGGCCGCGCCTGCTCCTGGAGGGGGCGACGCTCTACGACGACCCTTGCACGGCCCCGGGTGGTCTCATCGCCTATCCCGCGCTCCTCGATCCCGGCGCCACGGGCCGCAATTTCGACGATGCCGGCGCGCGGGCGCTCCTGACCTACGCGACGCTGCGCACCGAGGGCTGCACCGTCACCTCCGACCGCGACCTCGTGCGCCGCCCGGTGGCGATCACGGTCTGGCCCTGACGGGCGCGCGGCAAACCGGCGCGGCTGTCGCGGGCTGCCGTTGACGGCCGGATACCCGCCTGCATCTCTCCTGCTCGAAGAGGCCCGATCGGGGGGGCGCGACGCCATGACCGACCACCTGCTCGCCTGGAGCGAGCGCGACGAGACCGTGGCGCCGAACGGCGTGGCCAAGCGCAGCATCGCCGGGGCGGGTGCCGGCCCCGTCCACATCACCATCCCCGCCGGCACCGAGGCGGCGCGCCACAGCCACCCGCACGAGCAGTTCGTACAGGTGGTCTCGGGCTCCGGCGTGCTGGAGACCGAGCAGGGCCGGAAGCCCTTCGCGGCCGGCCACGTCTTTCACTTCCCGGCCGGTGCCTGGCACGCCGCCACCTTCGAGACCGAGACGGTACTGATCGAGACGAACCTCGCGGGCTGAGGCCGCATCGAGGCGACGTCCGGATCCGGGCCGACGCATCCGGAGGACCGGCTGTCAATTTTTTTGACGGCCGTTGAAAAATGCCTGTGCTTGGCCTGATGCGGGGGGGCGTGTAGTACTCTCGCCTTTGAACGCCCGCCCGTGTACGCCGACGGACGACGGGGTCACCTGCCCGGACTTTTAAGAACAGAGGCATTCCCATGAGCGCCGGTACCGCCGCCGACAAGCACTTCTCGAGCACCTTCTTCTCCGCGCCGCTCACGGAGGCGGATCCCGAGATCGCCCGCGCCGTCGAGCAGGAGCTCGGCCGGCAGCAGCACGAGATCGAGCTGATCGCTTCCGAGAACATCGTCTCGCGCGCGGTACTCGAAGCGCAAGGCTCGGTGCTGACCAACAAGTACGCCGAAGGCTATCCCGGCCGGCGCTACTACGGCGGCTGCCAGTTCGTGGACATCGCCGAGAACCTCGCCATCGAGCGCGCCAAGCGCCTGTTCGATTGCGGCTTCGCCAATGTGCAGCCCAATTCCGGCTCCCAGGCCAACCAGGGCGTGTTCATGGCCCTGATGCAGCCCGGCGACACCTTCATGGGGCTCGACCTCGCCGCCGGCGGCCACCTCACCCACGGCGCCCCCCCGAACGTCTCGGGCAAGTGGTTCAAGCCCGTCTCCTACACCGTGCGCCGCGACGATCAGCGCATCGACATGGAGCAGGTCGAGCGCCTCGCCCACGAGCACAAGCCCAAGGTGATCATCGCGGGCGGCTCGGGCTATCCGCGCCACTGGGACTTCGCCAAGTTCCGTGAGATCGCCGATGCGGTCGGCGCCTACTTCTTCGTGGACATGGCCCACTTTGCCGGCCTCGTGGCGGCCGGCGTGCATCCGTCGCCGTTCCCGCACGCGCATGTCGCCACCACGACGACCCACAAGACGCTGCGCGGTCCCCGCGGCGGCATGATCCTGACGAACGACGAGGCGCTGGCCAAGAAGTTCAACTCGGCGATCTTCCCGGGCCTCCAGGGCGGTCCGCTGATGCACGTCATCGCCGGCAAGGCGGTGGCCTTCGGCGAGGCGCTGAAGCCCGAGTTCAAGATCTACGCGCGGCAGGTCATCGAGAACGCCAAGGCGCTCGCCGACACCCTGATCTCGGGCGGCTACGACATCACTTCAGGCGGCACCGACAACCACCTCATGCTGGTCGACCTGCAGCGGAAGGGCCTCACCGGCAAGGCCGCCGAGGCGGCCCTGTCGCGCGCCGACATCACCTGCAACAAGAACGGCGTGCCCTTCGATCCGCAGAAGCCGACCATCACCTCGGGCATCCGCCTGGGTACCCCGGCCGGCACCTCGCGCGGCTTCGGCGTGGCCGAGTTCAAGCAGATCGGCGGCTTCATCGTCGAGGTGCTGGACGGCGTCGCGGCGAAGGGCGAGGCCGGCGACAGCGCGGTCGAGGCCAGCGTGAAGAGCCGCGTGCACGCGCTGACCGATCGTTTCCCGATCTACGGCTGAGGCTCAGGCGTGACGGCCGCCCTTCCGGCGGCCGGCCCGAGAGGCTAGGACACGAGGCCGCGGATCCCCCGATCCGCGGCCTCTCGCGTTCCCCGGTACGAAGGACCGCCCATGCGGTGCCCCTATTGCGGCGGCTCGGATACCCAGGTGAAGGACTCGCGGCCCAGCGAGGATGGGGCGGCGATCCGCCGCCGCCGGGTCTGCCCGGATTGCGCCGGCCGCTTCACTACCTTCGAGCGGGTTCAGCTGCGCGAGGTCACGGTGCTGAAGCGCTCCGGCAAGCGCGTGCCCTTCGACCGGGACAAATTGCAGCGCTCGATCGATGTGGCTCTCCGCAAGCGCGCGGTCGATCCGGACCGGGTCGAGCGTCTCGTCAGCGGCATCACGCGGCAGCTCGAGAGCAGCGGCGAGGCCGAGGTCTCCTCCGAGGCGATCGGCGAAGTGGTGATGCAGGCGCTGAAGGGCCTCGACGACGTGGCCTATGTCCGCTTCGCGTCCGTCTACAAGAACTTCCGCGAGGCGCAGGACTTCAAGGACCTGCTCGGCACGCTCGGGGCCGTCACGGCGGCTGAGCCCGAGACGGTCGAGGGGGCCGATTCCGACGGCTCCGCCCGACGCCCGGCCCGGCGGACGCAGCCGTGAGCGATGCCCGCTTCATGCGTCTGGCCCTGGCGCTCGGCCTGCGCCATCTCGGCCGGACCTGGCCGAACCCCTCGGTAGGCGCCGTGGTCGTGGCTGGGCCGCCGGGCGCGGAGCGGATCGTCGGCCAGGGCATCACCGCGCCGGGCGGGCGCCCGCACGGGGAGCCCGTGGCCCTGGCCCAGGCCGGCGCGGCGGCACGCGGCGCCACCCTCTACGTGACGCTGGAGCCCTGCTCTCATCACGGCCGCACCCCGCCCTGCACGGACGCGATCGTCGCCGCCGGCATCGCCCGTGTCGTCAGCGCGATCGAGGATCCGGACCCGCGCGTGGCGGGGCGCGGCCACGCCCAGCTCCGCGCCGCCGGCATCGCGGTCGAGACCGGGCTGCTGGCCGAAGAGGCGCGGCGCGACCATCTCGGCCACGTCACCCGCATCACGCAGGGGCGCCCGACGGTCCATCTCAAGCTCGCCCGGACCCAGGACGGCTTCGCCGCCGCCTCGGGCCCGGAGCGCCTGCGCATCACCGGGGCGGTCGCCGATGGGGCCGTGCATCTCTGGCGGGCCCATGCGGACGCGATCCTCGTCGGGATCGGCACGGCGCGGGCCGACGATCCCTCGCTCACCGTGCGCCTGCCGGGGCTGGCGAGCCGCTCGCCGCAGCGGGTGGTGCTCGATTCCCGTCTCCTCCTGCAGCCGTCGAGCGTGCTGGTGCGGACCGCCCACGACGTGCCGACCCTGGTGCTCACCACCCGCGGCGCCCCGGCCCATGCCAAGCGCATGCTGGAGAGCCTCGGCGTCGAGGTAACGCGGGTCGCCGAGGACGGGCGCGGGCAGGTGGATCTCCCGGCCGCGCTCGCGGCACTGGCCGAGCGCGGCCTGACGCGGCTCTGCAGCGAGGGCGGGCCGCACCTTGCGGATGCCCTAGCGCGGGCCGATCTCATCGACCAGTGCACCCTGATCACCGGGCCCGGCGCACTCGGCCCGGCAGGCGGCCTGCCGGCCATGGGCGCGAACCTGCGCGCGCTGATCGACACGGGTCGCCTGCGGCCGGTCTTGGCGCGCGACCTCGGCCCAGACCGGGCCGTCACCTACGAGCGGATTCCATAGATGTTCACCGGGCTCGTCAGCGATATCGGAACCGTTCTCTCCGTCGCGGGCGACGAGTCCCTGCGCCGGCTCACCATCCGCTGCGGCTACGATCCGGCCGGCATCGCGCTCGGTGCCTCGATCGCCTGTTCCGGCCCCTGCCTCACGGCGGTCTCGGTGGAGCCGGCGGAGGGCGGCGCCGTCTTCGCGGTGGATGCGGCGGCCGAGACGCTGGCCCGCACCACGGTCGGCCTCTGGCGGGCGGGCACGCGGATCAACCTCGAGCGCTCGCTCAAGATCGGCGACGAGCTCGGCGGCCATCTCGTCACCGGCCATGTGGACGGGCTCGCCGAGATCGTCTCGCGCGAGCCCATCACCGACGCCGAATCGTCCTGGGGCGCGAGCGAGCGCTTCACCTTGCGCGCGCCGAGCCACCTGTCGCCCTTCATCGCGGCCAAGGGCTCGGTCTGCCTCGACGGCACCTCGCTCACCGTGAATACCGTCGAGGGCGACCTGTTCTCGGTGCTGCTGATCCCGCACACGCTCGAGGTCACCACCTGGGGCGAGCGCCGCGAGGGCGACCGGCTGAACCTCGAAGTGGACCTGATCGCCCGCTACGCCGCGCGTCTCACCGAGGCGCGGGCGCAGGCCGGCTGATGGATCCTCAGCGCGGCGGGATCGAGTAGGTCCCCGTCGCGTGGCAGACGAGGTCGTCGCTGCCCGCGGCCGTGATCAGCACCTCGCCCACCGCGAGCCGGCGGCCGAGCTTGAGCAGCCGGCATTCCGCCAGGAGGTCGCCGGTGGCGGGCTTGCGCAGGAAGTTGACATTCAGGCTCGTGGTCACGGCGAGCGCCACCGGGCCGATATTGGCGAGGATCGCCGCGTAGAGCGCGTAATCGGCGAGCGCCATCATGGCCGGGCCCGAGACGGTGGCGCCGGGCCTCAGGAAGCGCTCCTGCGCTTCGAGCCGCATCCGCGCCGAGAGCGGGCCCACCGCCTCCAGATGGTAGGCACGGCCCCCCGCCTGCATCTGCGGGAACTCGCGGTCGAGGAAATCCTGCGTCTCCGCGAGGGTCAGGGCCGTGCTGCTCATGGAGCCCATGCAGCACGGCCGTCGATGTGGGGCAAGGCGGGATCGGCGATCCGCTCAGAAGAAGATCGGCCGCGCGCTCGCCACGTGCTCGGCGAGCACCGTGCCAGTGGCCGGGTCGATCTCCTTGAGCACCGCGTCGTAGCCCCAGAGGTCGGCGAGGTGCTGCAGCACGCGGGCCGCATCCTCCTTCTGCAGGGTGATGCGGTTGAGCGCCTTGTGGTGGAGGATCAGCCGGCGGTCGCCTTCGAGGTCGACATCCACCACCTCGATATCCGGGTCGAGCCAGGCCACGTCGTACTGGCGGGCGAAGGAGCGGCGCATCTTGCGGTAGCCGCGCTCGTCGTGGATCGCCTCGACGCGCAGTTCCGGCTCGTCCGGATCGTCCACCACGTGGAACAGGCGCAGGTCCCGCATCAGCTTGGGCGAGAGGAACTGCGCGATGAAGCTTTCGTCGCGGTAGTTCTCCCAGACGTCGCGCAGCACCGCCATGGCGTCGCCCGTGCCTGCGATCTCCGGGAACCACACACGGTCTTCCTGCGTCGGCTGCTCCACGATGCGCTGGATGTCCTGCATCATCGCGAAGCCGATGGCGTAGGGGTTGTGGCCGCCATAGGAGCGGTCGTCGTAGGTCGGCTGCCGGATCACGTTGGTGTGCGACTGCAGGAACTCGAGATAGGCCGCCTCGCCGATCTGCCCCTTCTCCGAGAGCGCGTTCATGATGCGGTAGTGGACGTAGGTGGCGCAGCCCTCGTTCATCACCTTGGTCTGGCGCTGCGGGTAGAAGTACTGCGCCACGAGCCGCACGATGCGCAGGATCTCGCGCTGCCAGGGCCTGAGGCGCGGGGCGACCTTCTCCAGGAAGTAGAGGATGTTCTCCTGGGGCAGTTCGAGCAGCGCCCGGCGCCGGTCGGCCGCGGCATCCGTGCGCGCCGCGCCGGGCTTGTTCGGCAGGGTGCGCCAGAGGTCGTTGTAGATCTGCTCGCCGTGCTCGATCCGCTCGCGTTCGCGCCGCTGCTCGGAGGCGAGATCCGGCCGCTTCTTGCGGGGATAGCGGTGCACGCCCTGGCTCATCAGGGCATGAGCGGCGTCGAGCACCTGCTCCACCGCCTGCTGCCCGTGGCGCTCCTCGCAGCGCGCGATGAAGCCCTTGGCGAAGTCGAGATAGTCGAGGATGCCCTCCGCGTCGGTCCACTGCTTGAACAGATAGTTGTTCTTGAAGAAGTGGTTGTGGCCGAAGGCGGCGTGGGCGATCACCAGCGTCTGCATGGTCGCCGTGTTCTCCTCCATCACGTAGGAGATGCACGGGTCGGAATTGATGACGATCTCGTAGGCGAGCCCCATCAGGCCGCGGCGGTAGCTCGCCTCGTGCTGGGCGAAGTGCTTGCCGAAGGACCAGTGCTTGTAGAACAGCGGCATGCCGATCGAGGCATAGGCGTCGAGCATCTGCTCGGCCGTGATGATCTCGATCTGGTTCGGGTACCAAGACAGGCCGAGCTCCGGCCCGGCGACGGCCTCGCAGGCGTCGTGGATGCGCCGGATCGTGTCGAAGTCCCAGTCGTTGCCCGTGAACAGGAGCTCCCCGGCCTTGACCGGCTGGATTCTCGGGCGGCTCAGGCTGGTCACCATCCGGCCATTCTCCTCGACATGTCCTCCCCACCCCGCACGGGAGGGAGAGGGAACCTCACGCGTCCGCCTTGGCGTCCTTGCGGCCGAACAGCTCGCGGAAGACGGGGTAGATCTCGCGACGGTGGTTCACCTTGCGCATGGCGATCGCGCCGCCGGACTTGGCGACGGCCTCGTAGGTGCGCCACAGGGTGGTGCGATGCTCCACGAAGCCGGCGCGCGGCCCGTTCTCGTCGCCGACCTCGAGATAGGCGAAGTGCTGGCAGGCCGGCAGGATGTGCGCGCGCAGCAATTCGGTCGAGGTCGGGCCGTCGGAGGAGACGTTGTCGCCGTCCGAGGCCTGGGCCGCGTAGATGTTCCAGTCGTCGGGCGAGTAGCGCTCGGAGATGATGCGCTTCATCTCGACCAGCGCCGAGGAGACCAGCGTGCCGCCGGTCTCGCGCGAGCCGAAGAAGGTCTCCTCGTCGACCTCGGTGGCCCGGTCGGTATGGCGGATGAACACGATCTCCACGTGCCGGTAGCGGCGCGTGAGGAAGATGTGGAGCAGGATGTAGAACCGTTTGGCAAGGTCCTTCATGTGCTCGGTCATCGAGCCCGAGACGTCCATCAGGCAGAACATCACCGCCTGGGCGATCGGGCGCGGATAGGGCTCGAAGCGGCGGAAGCGCAGGTCGATCGGATCGACATAGGGGATGCGCTTCGAGCGCTCGCGCAGGAGTTCGAGGGAGGCCAGGAGGTCCGGCCGCTCGGGCGCGTCCTCGGGCAGGGCGTCGATGCGGGCCTCGAGCGCCGCCAGCTCGTCGGGCTTCGGGCGCTTCAGGGCGATGCGGCGGGACATGGAGTTGCGCAGCGTGCGCCCGAGGGCGAGGTTGGCGGGCGAGCCCGTCACCGTGTAGCCGGCCCGGCGCAGGCCTTCCGTCTCGACGATGGCGAGGCGCCTCTTGGCGAGGTCGGGCAGTTCCAGATCCTCAAGGAAGAGCTCTAGGAACTCCTCGCGGGTCAGCACGAAGCGGAAGGCGTCCTCGCTGTTCTCGCCGCCCTCGCCCCCCTCGCCGGAGCCGCGGCCCCCGCCGCCACCCGGCGGACGCTCGATCGTGTCGCCTTCCACGTAGGTCTTGTTGCCGGGCAGGATGTGGTCCTGAAGCCCGGTGCCGGGCTGGCGGCTGAACCGGGGCTCGCGCACGCCGTCGGCCGGCACCGTGACGCGGCCGTCCTTGCCGAGGTCCTTGATGTCCCGCTCGCGGGCGGATTCGCGCACTGCGCGCTGCGCCACATCCTTGACCCGCCGCAGGAAGCGCTGCCGGTTGGGGAGGCTCTTGCCCCCGGGATTGAGCCGACGGTCGACGATGTGCATCCGGTGCCTGAACCCTCGTCCCGCTTCATGAGGCCGGCCATCATCGCCGGCCGGCCGTTCGAAACTGTGGCGGCGTGAGGGTATGCCCCGAGCGGGGCCGCCTCACCCCGCCTGCTTCACCCGCATGTACCATTCCACCAGGCGGCGGACCTGCCGCTCGGTGTAGCCCCGGTCGACCATGCGCTCCACGAACTCGCCGTGCTTCTTCTCGGTCTCGCCGTCCTTCTTGGAGCCGAAGGAGATGACCGGCAGCAGCTCCTCAACCTGGGAGAACATGCGCCGCTCGATGACCTCGCGGAGCTTCTCGTAGCTCGTCCAGTTCGGGTTGCGCCCGCCATGCTGCGCCCGCGAGCGCAGAGCGAACTTCACGACCTCGTTGCGGAAGTCCTTCGGATTGGCGATGCCGGCCGGCTTCTCGATCTTGGTCAGCTCCTGGTTGAGAAGCTCGCGGTTGAGGAGCTGGCCGGTCTCGGCATCCTTGAAGTCCTGGTCCTCGATCCAGGCGTCGGCGTAGTCGATGTAGCGGTCGAACAGGTTCTGCCCGTAATCGTGATACGATTCGAGGTAGGCCTTCTGGATCTCGTGGCCGATGAACTCGGCGTAGCGCGGTGCGAGCTCCGTCTTGATGAACTCCAGATAGCGCTTCTCGGTTTCAGGCGGCAGCTGCTCGCGGCGCAGCGCCTGTTCCAGCACGTACATCAGATGCACGGGGTCGGCCGAGACCTCCGTGGTGTCGTGGTTGAAGGTCGCGGCGAGCACCTTGAAGGCGAAGCGGGTCGAGATCCCGTCCATGCCCTCGTCCACACCGGCCGTGTCCTTGTACTCCTGCATCGAGCGGGCGCGGGGATCGACCTCGCGCAGGGACTCGCCGTCATAGACCCGCATCTTCGAGAACAGGTTGGAGTTCGCGTGCTCGCGCAGGCGCGAGAGCACCGAGAAGCGGGCCAGCATCTCGAGGGTCCCCGGCGCGCAGGCCGCGGTCGAAAGCTCCGAGCTGAGGATCAGCTTGTCGTAGATGCGCTGCTCCTCTGCGACCCGGAGGCAGTAGGGCACCTTGATCACGTAGATGCGGTCGATGAAGGCTTCGTTGTTCTTGTTGGTCTTGAACGACTGCCACTCGGCCTCGTTCGAGTGGGCCAGGATCACGCCCGTGAAGGGGATCGCGCCGATATTCTCCGTGCCGACATAGTTGCCCTCCTGCGTCGCAGTGAGCAGGGGGTGCAGCATCTTGATCGGCGCCTTGAACATCTCGACGAATTCGAGGATGCCCTGGTTCGCCCGGTTCAGGCCGCCCGAGTAGGAATAGGCGTCGGGATCGGCCTGGGAGAGGGTCTCGAGGCGCCGGATGTCGACCTTGCCGACCAGGGAGGAGATGTCTTGGTTGTTCTCGTCGCCGGGCTCGGTCTTGGCGATGCCGATCTGGCGCAGGCGCGAGGGCCGCACCTTGATCACCTTGAACTGCGAGATGTCGCCGTTGAACTCGTCCAGGCGCTTGAGGGCCCAGGGGCTCATCAGTCCGGTCAGCCGCCGACGCGGGATGCCGTAGCGGCTCTGGATCTCGGACCCCATGGTCTCGGGGTCGAACAGGCCGAGCGGGCTCTCGAAGACCGGCGAGACCTCGTTGCCGGCCTTGAGCACGTAGATCGGGTGGACCTCCATGAGGGCCTTCAGCCGCTCGGCGAGCGACGACTTGCCGCCGCCCACGGGGCCGAGCAGGTAGAGGATCTGCTTGCGCTCCTCCAGCCCCTGCGCCGCGTGGCGGAAGAACGAGACGATCCGCTCGATCGTCTCCTCCATGCCGTAGAACTCGGCGAAGGCGGGATAGGTGCGGATCGTCCGGTTCATGAAGATCCGGCCGAGGCGCGAATCCTTGGCGGTGTCGATGAACTCGGGCTTGCCGATGGCCTCCAGGATGCGCTCGGCCGCGGAGGCGTACATCAGCGGTTCGTCGCGGCAGGCCTCCAGATACTCGGAGAGCGTCATCTCCGTGTCGCGGCGCGCCTCGTAGCCTCTGGCGAAGCTCTGGAAAAGGTCGTTCGTCGCATGCATCGGCATTCGATAACCCTCTCAGACCACACGTAGCTTCATCCTGTCCCGGCTCGGATGCAACTGACAGGCCCGCATTTGTCGCAGTGCGACGAACGTGCTGCTGCCGCGTGTGGTCGTTGCAACACTCGGCCTTTCGGCAGGGACAATCAACAGGTCGCCGCTCCGGCCCCCACCGGACATTCTACCGAGGTCGCCCCGACCCGGGCGGCCTCCCACGCGTCCCGTCCTGCGGTCTGTGCGCCGCAACCATCGGCTGCTGCGCCGCACCGGGCAGGGCCCGGTCACGATCCCGGGGCGTCTCGACCGTCGAACGGGCCTCCACCCGCGACCGCGATCGCTCTCCGCCGAAGTGGGTGCCGGTTCGGCAAAAGAGAACGCCTCAGAACAAGGACTTCGAGCCGTCCTCGGTTGCCGCGCGATCGGGAATGGCTCTAGAGGTCCGTGCCCTCCTTCTTCGCGTCGCCGCCCTTGCCCGCATCCTTCGAGGCCGCCTCGACGGTGATCTTGATGTTCTGCGTTTGCACCTGTCCGTCGGCGCTCTTGATCTCGAAGGTCACCTCGTCGGCGCCGGTGAAGCCGGCCTTGGGCTGGTAGAACAGCGCCTGGACGCCGGCCTCCTTGTTCGGGCAGCGGTAGCTCGCCGGGGTCTTCTGCTTGCCGGTCTTGGTGATCAGGGCGCCGTTCTTGGGCGCGCCCGAGACCTTGAACTCCGGCATCGGGCCGGTGGAGCAATCCTTCTTCAGGTTCGGCGCGATCGCGAGCCGAACCGTCTTGCCGGCGGCGACCGTCTCGCTCTTCGTGATCGTCGTCTGCGCGAGCGCAGGGGCCGCCGTCAGGCTGGCGGCCACGAGGCCCGCGGCGACGCGCGCGGCGATCGGGCTGGCGAAGGTCATGGATCGGCTCTCCCCTCTGATGCCCGGCGCGGCCTCGCGCCGGAGACCGGCATGTGGGGAGGCGCCAGCGACCCGTCGAGAGGACAGGCGTGGGGAGCGCGCACCTATTCCTGCAGCGCCGCCGCCACCACGCCGGCCACCCGGGCGATCTGCTCGGGCGGCAATTCGCCCGCGAGCGCGGCGGCGAGGCGGTCCGCGATGCGGGCGCGCTCGCCCGCATCGGCGAGGGGCGTGATCGGGATCTGCTCCTCCCCGAGCCGGCAGACCCGGCGGATCGTCTCGGCCGCCCTGAGCAGGGTCTCGCGGTCGGCCGGTCCCATCTCCCAGAGCGGGTTGCGCAGGCGGCTGATCACGCGGCGTGCGTCGCGGTATTCCGGGTCAGCCAGGGTCGCGGCCTCGATCCGGCTCGCCAGGAAGACCAGTTCCAGCACCTCGCCTGCCGCCGCGGGACAGGTGCGGACGATCCGCATGAGGCGGCTCGTCAGTTCCTGTGTCGGCGTGAGCGGACGGCTGGCTTTAGGCATGCGGGCATAAACGCGAGCGGTGCCCGCACGGTTCTCGCGCCGGAACGCCCCGTCCGGCCGACGGCTCGCGGAGGGGCCGCCCGAGATCCGTGTCCGGACCTGCGGGATCAGGTCTCGGGTGGGCTGCGCAGGACCGCCAGCGCGTCCCGGCAGGCGTAGAGGTCGCGCAGGGCCGCCCGCAGGATCGCCCTGTCGCCGGGCTCGACCTCCTGGCCGGCCTCGCGCTCCTGCAGCGGCGGCGCGGCGGCCACGGCCTCGCCGCGGCCCACCGCCTGCACGAAGCGCACCCCGTGCTCCTTCAGCACCCGCTGGGCACCCTTGATGGTGTAGCGCTGCACATGGAGCAGGTGACGGATGCCGGCGACGAGGTCCACGTCCTCCGGCCGGTAGTAGCGCCGGCCGCCCGCGCGCTTCAGCGGCCGCACCTGGGCGAAGCGCGTCTCCCAGAAGCGCAGCACGTGCTGGGGCACGTCGAGATCCTCGGCCACCTCGCTGATCGTCCGGAAGGCGCCCGCCTGCTTGGATCCGGCCCCGGCGGAATCGGGGCGGGCGGCGAGCGAGGGGGCCGGCATGGGAGCGATCCTGTGCGAGGGCGCGGGGCCGGAATCACCGGCCCGGCCGATCATAGGACGGGGCGGGCCCGAACCGAAGGTGCGCGGCGCGCCGGGCGGCCAGAACCCTGCGCGATGGCGGCGCCAAACGAAAAGGGCCCGCGCCGGTGGCGCGGGCCCTCGAAACCAGGCGATCCCGGCGGGATCGGATCAGCGCGAGTAGAACTCGATGACGAGGTTCGGCTCCATCTGCACCGGGTAGGGCACCTCGGACAGACCGGGCACGCGGGTGACGCGGGCGGTCATCTTCTGGTGGTCGACCTCGATGTAGTCCGGCACGTCGCGCTCGGCGAGCTGGGTCGCGACGATCACGACCTCGAACTGGCGGGCAGCCTCCTTCACCTCGATCACGTCGCCGGGCTTCACGAGGTAGCTCGGGATGTTCACGCGCTGGCCGTTCACCTTGATGTGGCCGTGGTTGATGAACTGGCGCGCGGCGAAGGGGGTCGCGACGAACTTCGAGCGGTACACGACCGCGTCGAGGCGGCGCTCGAGCAGGCCGATCAGGTTCTCGCCCGAATCGCCGCGCAGGCGGATCGCCTCGGCGTAGTAGCGGCGGAACTGCTTCTCGGTGATGTTGCCGTAGTAGCCCTTGAGCTTCTGCTTGGCGCGCAGCTGCGTGCCGAAGTCGCTCATCTTGCCCTTGCGGCGCTGGCCGTGCTGGCCGGGGCCGTACTCGCGGCGGTTCACGGGGCTCTTCGGGCGGCCCCAGATGTTCTGGCCCATGCGGCGATCGAGCTTGTGCTTCGCCTGAACGCGCTTCGACATCGCGTGTCCTCTGTCCTGTTCTACGTAGCGAGGAACGCGCCCTCCTCTTCCCGCCGGACCGAAGAGCCCTCAGGGACGACAGGGCGGGGTTGAGGCCGCCCACGGGTGCGTATGAAAATGCGACGGGGCCCCGCATCGGAGCCCCGTTGACCGGGCGTCCATAGAGCAGGCGGCCGCGGCGGTCAACGCTCGCGTCCGGCGGCATCCCGCCGGACGCCATGTCGTGGGGGCCATGTCGTGGGGCCATGTCGTGGGGCCATGTCGAGGAGGGCAGGCCGCGATCGGGCTGTCGTCACGATGGGGGCCATCGTCACGATTGGTGCGCGACACCGGCTCCCCTCGACCGAGAATTGGGATAAGTAGCGCTCGAAATCCGGGCCGGCACGCGCCGGCCTGCGCCGCGAGGATGAAGAGACGCAAGGCGATGACCGGCGACAGCACGTCCAGCTCCCCCACGGCCGGCCTCGGCCTGATCCGGCCCACCTCGCAGCTCGTGACGATCTTCGGCGGCTCGGGCTTCCTCGGGCGCCACGTGGTGCGCGCCCTCGCCAAGCGCGGCTACCGCATCCGCGTCGCCGTGCGGCGGCCCGACCTGGCCCTGTTCCTGCAGCCGCTCGGCAAGGTCGGCCAGATCGTCGCGGTGCAGGCGAACCTGCGCTATCCCGATTCGGTGGCCCGCGCGGTCAAGGATTCGGACGTGGTGATCAACCTCGTCGGCATCCTGCAGGAGACGGGCTCGCAGAGCTTCGCCCGCCTGCAGGCCGAGGGCGCGGGCCTGATCGCCCGGGAGGCGGCAAAGGCCGGCGCGGCGATGATCCAGGTCTCGGCGATCGGTGCCGACCCGACCTCGGAATCCGCCTATGCCCGCACCAAGGCCGCGGGCGAGGCCGCGGTGTTCCAAGCCTGCCCGGACGCGATCGTGTTCCGGCCATCGCTGATCTTCGGGCCCGGCGACAGCTTCTTCAACCGCTTCGCCAGCCTCGCCCGGGCCCTGCCGGTGCTGCCGCTGGCGGGCGGCCAGTCGCGCTTCCAGCCGGTCTTCGTCGGCGACGTCGCCGAGGCGATCGCCCGCGCCGTCGAGGGACGGGTGCCCGGCGGCCGGGTCTACGAGCTCGGCGGTCCCGAGGTCGGCACGCTGGAGCACTTCGTCCGCTACATGCTGGAGACGGTGCAGCGCCGCCGCGCCGTGCTCGACCTGCCGCTGCCGCTGGCGCGGATCCAGGCCCGGATCCTCGAGGTCGCCGACACCCTCACCTTCGGCCTGCTGCCCGACGAGCTGAAGCTCACCCGCGACCAGGTGACCCTGCTGCAGCAGGACAACGTGGTCTCCGAGGCGGCCAAGGCGGAGGGCCGCACCATCCAGGCGCTCGGCATCGAGCCGACCGCGGCGGAGGCCGTGGTGCCGGGCTATCTCTGGGTCTACCGCAAGGCCGGCCAGTTCGCGACGGGGCGCGGCTCCGAGGCCCAGGCCGAGGTGCCCGACCTGCTGACGGCCGAGCCCCTCGATCCGGGCTCGCAGCACCGGCCGCAGCGGGCCTCGGGACCCGCGCTCGCCGCCGACCCGGGCGGCCCCCCCGGCCGCATGGGCACCCGCTGGGGCTCGCGCCGCTAAGGTATGCGGGGCTCGATCGAGGGTTCCCCCTTGTCATGGGTTCCGGGCGGAGCCCTGGAATCCCGACGGTCGCAAATCCCCGGAGCCTGTGCTAGGCGCGGCGCAACAGAGAGACGCGAGGTGGCCCGCCGGGGACGGCGGGCCGGGGACGCATGGCTGAGAACAACGAGTTCTTCCGCGAGGTCAACGAGGACTATCGCCGGGATCAGGTCGCGCAGATCTGGCGCCGCTACGGCGGCGTGATCATCGCGCTCGCCGTCCTGCTCGTCGCCGGCGTCGGCGGCTGGCGCTACTGGCAGAACGTCCAGCGCAGCGCCGCCGAGGCGGCCTCCGAGCAGTTCGACACCGCCAACCGCCTCGCCCGCGACGGCAAGGTCGCGGAGGCCGATAAGATCTTCGACGGCCTGGAGGCCCAGGGGCCGGCCGGCTACCGCCTGCTCGCCCGCTTCCGCTCGGCCGCCGAGACCGCCAAGACCGATGCCGCCAAGGGCGCGGTGGAGTTCGACGCGCTGGCGGGCGATGCCAATGCCGGGGACGGCCTGCGCGACCTCGCCCGCCTGCGCGCCGCGCTGCTGCGCCTCGATGCGGCCGATCCGGCCCCGGCGCTCGCCAGCCTGCAGAGCCTCGCCGCCGGCACCCCTTTCCGCCACACCGCCCGCGAGATGCTCGGCCTCTCGGCACTGAAGCGCGGCCAGTACGACGAGGCCGGCCGCTGGTTCGACCAGATCAGCGCCGATCCGGATACGCCGCAGGGCCTGCGGCAGCGCATCGAGGTCTACGCGGCCATCGTCGCGGGCGGCCCCGTGACGGTGACCGAGGCCAAGGCCGAGCCCGCCGCGCCGCCGCCGATCACCCGCTAGATTTTTTCCGGGTCCCCGCGCGACTTGGTGTAAGGAACCGATTCCGGGCGCGTCGCGCCCGGCCGGGACGGACAGGCCTGCGCGCGGACCACACACGCATTCGAGAGACATCATGGATCTGCCGACCGTCGCGATCGTCGGCCGGCCGAACGTCGGCAA
Source organism: Methylobacterium symbioticum (assembly GCF_902141845.1). Lineage (GTDB taxonomy): Bacteria > Pseudomonadota > Alphaproteobacteria > Rhizobiales > Beijerinckiaceae > Methylobacterium > Methylobacterium symbioticum. The sequence continues at coordinate 19,430 of NZ_CABFPH010000080.1, forward strand.
GTCGACCCTGTTCAACCGCCTGGTCGGGCGCAAGCTCGCCCTCGTCGACGACCGACCCGGCGTCACGCGCGACCGGCGCGAGGGTGACGTGCAGTTCGGCGGGCTCTCCTTCCGCGTCATCGACACGGCGGGGCTGGAGGAGGCCGATGACGACACGCTGACCGGCCGCATGCGCATGCAGACCGAGGCCGCGATCCTCGCGGCCGACGTCGTGCTGTTCGTGATCGATGCCCGGGCCGGCGTGCTCCCGGCCGACCAGCCCTTCGCCGAGCTGGTGCGGCGCTCAGGGGTGCCCGTCATCCTGATCGCCAACAAGGCGGAGGGCGGCGCCATCGCCGGCGCCTACGAGGCCTTCTCCCTGGGCCTCGGCGACCCGGTCCCGTTCTCCGCCGAGCACGGCGAAGGCCTGGGCGAGCTGCACGAGGCGCTGAAGACCGCCCTGCCCGAGCCGGATTCCGACGCGGAGGACGAGGAGGGCCCCGAGGGGCGCCCCTTGCGCGTCGCCATCGTCGGGCGGCCGAATGCCGGCAAGTCGACGCTGATCAACCGCATGCTCGGCGAGGAGCGCCTGCTCGTCGGCCCCGAGGCCGGCATCACGCGCGACTCGATCTCCCTCGACTGGACCTGGCGCGGCCGCCGGATCAAGCTGCACGACACCGCCGGCATGCGCCGCCGGGCCCGCATCGACGACAAGCTGGAGAAGCTCGCGGTCTCGGATGGCTTGCGCGCCGTGCGATTCGCCGAGGTCGTGGTGGTGCTGCTCGACGCCACGATCCCCTTCGAGAAGCAGGACCTGACCATCGTCGACCTCGTGGAGAGCGAGGGCCGGGCGCTCGTCATCGGCCTCAACAAGTGGGACCTCGTCGCCGACCAGCCGGGCCTGCTCAAGACCCTGCGCGAGGACTGCACGCGCCTGCTGCCGCAGGTGCGGGGCGTCTCGGTGGTGCCGCTCTCGGGGCTCGCGGGCGACGGCGTCGACCGGCTGATGCAGGCCGTGGTCCAGGCATCCGAGGTCTGGGACCGGCGCGTCTCGACCTCGCGCATCAACGACTGGCTCTCGGAGGCCACGAGCCGCAACCCGCCGCCCGCCGTCTCGGGCCGGCGCATCAAGATCCGCTACGCCACGCAGGTGAAGAGCCGGCCGCCGCATTTCGCCCTGTTCGGCAACCAGCTGAACGCCCTGCCGAAATCCTACACCCGCTACCTCGTCAACGGCCTGCGCGAGACCTTCGACCTGCCCGGGACGCCGATCCGGCTGTCCTTGCGCACCTCGCAGAACCCCTTCGACAAGAGCTGAGACGCTCTCGCGCCGCGGCTCCCTCTCGGGAGCCGCGGCGCTCTCGGACCGGTCGGCCCCTCAGCTCCAGGCGTGGAAGGGCGGGGCGACGCCGTTGAGCGCGTGGTTGCCGACGATCGCGTATTTCCAGCGCACAGGATCGTGCAGGGTGTGGGTGCGCGCGTTGCGCCAGTGCCGGTCGAGATTGTGCTCGGCAAGAGTCGAGCGGGTGCCGGCGAGTTCGAACAGCCTGTTCGTGGCGGCGAGGGCGGCCTCCGTCGTCAGCACCTTGGCTTCCGCCGTGGCGAGCTGGGCCGCGGCGACGCTTGTGGCGTCCGGCGCCGCCACCGCCGCGTCGATCGCTTGCCCCGCCCGCTCCAGCAGCGCCTCGGCGGCGTGCAGGCGGATGGTGAGGTCGCCCACCGCCTGGATTGTGTAGGGGTCGTCGGAGGCGCGGTCCTGCCCGCTGTCGATCCAGGGGCGCGACTTCGTGCGCACGAAGTCGATCGTGTCGTCGAGCGCCGCCCGCGCGATGCCGGCATCGACCGCGGCCTGGATGATCTGGAAGATCGCCCCGTTCGCGCTCGGGCGCTCGTAGCCCTTCCAGGCGGGCACGAGATGGGTCTTGGGAACGCGCACATCCGCGATCAGCACCGTGCCGCTCGCCGTGCCGCGCTGGCCGAAGCTCGACCAGTCGTCGATCACCGAGAGGCCGGGCGCGTCGCGCTCGGCGATGGCGTACCAGGCGCGCCCCTCGCCGTCCGTCGCCACGATCGGCACGAGATGGGCGAGGAGCGCCCCCGTGGCATAGAATTTCTGCCCGCGCACCACGACGTGGTCGCCGTCCTCGGTGAAGCGCGTCTCGAAATCGCCAGCCCGCTTGGTGCCGCGCTCGGAGAAGGCGTTGCCGAAGCGGGTGCCGCGCAGGACCTCGCCGAACAGGAGGGCCTTCTGCTCGGCCTCGGACACCGTGTCGATCGCCGCGACGATGCCGAGATGGTTCTGCGCGATCTGCCCGATCGACGGGTCCGCGGCCGAGATGATGGCGATCACCGTCGCCAGCGTCGCGTAGGAGACACCGGGGCCGCCATGGGACCTCGGCACGTTGATCGACCAGAGCCCGCTCTGTGAGAAGGCGTCGAGCTCGGCGGCCGGACGTGCGCCGGTGCGGTCGCGCTCGGCAGCCCCGGCCCGGAAGGCTGCGGCGAGGTGCTCCGCCACGCGGATCGCCTCGGCGTCGTCGCGGATGATGTGGGCAGGCTCGCTCGGCCGCACAGGCCCCGGAACGGGCTGCTGCACGGGCTGCGGCGTGCCGGCGAGCGAGCCGGCATTGACGGCGATGTTCATGGATCGGGCTCCCGAGAAGATCTCACGATCGCGCCGCCTTGACGGGGCGCGGGGTCCCTCTCCCGCCGGGAGAGGGTGACTGTCACGGGTCCGCGCCCCGTCAGGCGGCCTCGGCCCGCCGCTCGCGGGCGGCCTCAAGGGCGCGGACCCGCGGGATCACCCGCTCGCCGAAATACTTCACCTCCTCTTGGAAGTGCAGGAAGCCGAGCAGTGCGAGATCCACTCCGACATCCTTCAGCGCCACGATGCGCTCGGCGATCTGGTCGGGCGTTCCGATCAGGTTCGTCTTGAAGCCGTCATTGTACTGGACGAGGTCCTCGAAGCTCGATGTCGCCCAGTTGCCCTCACCCTCCGGCGAGGCCTTGCCGGCGTTCTTCACTTCGTGGCCGAACGCCTTGACCGCCTCCGGGTCGGCCTGATCGATGATCTGCTGGAGGACGGCCCGGGCCTCCTCCTCCGTGTCGCGGGCGATGACGAAGGCGTTGACGCCGATCTTCACCGAATGGCCGTTCTCGCGCGCCTTGGCGCGGATGTCGTCGACCTGGGTCCGGATGTTCTCCGGCGTGTTGCCGTTGGTGAAGTACCAGTCGGAGACGCGCGCGGCCATGTCGCGCGCCGCCCGCGAGGAGCCGCCCTGGAAGATCTCGGGCAGGGATTGGGCCGGCTTCGGCTTCAGCGTGTAGTTCGTGTAGCGGTAGAAATCGCCGCGGAAGGTGAAGTTGTCCTGCGTCCAGATCCCGCGCAGGGACCGGATGAACTCCTCCGAGCGGCGATAGCGCTCGTCATGGTCGAGCCAGGGCTCGCCGATCGCCCGGAACTCGCCCGAGAACCAGCCCGAGACGATGTTCACGGCGATCCGCCCCTCGGTGAGCTGCGAGATCGTCGCCACCTGCTTGGCGGCGAGCGTCGGGTTCCAGGGGCCAGGCAGGATCGCGGCGATCACCTTGAGCCGGGAGGTCGCCGCCAGAAGCGCGTGGCTGAAGGCCACCGATTCGTGCTGGTACTCGGCGCCGTAGCCCGCCGTGAAGCGGATCTGCGTCAGCGCATAGTCGAAGCCCGCCTCCTCCGCGATCTGGGCAAGGCGGCGATTATACGCGGCATCCCAGCTCGTGCGCTGCTCGATCTTGCTGATGACGAGACCGCCCGAGACATTGGGCACCCAGTAGGCGAAGCGGATGGGCTCGGGCGCAATCGTGGCGACGGCCATGGCGGGACTCCTCCGGTTTCATTGGGGATTGCGACGCGGCGGGCAGCGGCAGGGGCGGCCCGGAACTGTCGAGGCAAGTATTCCGGAGTCAATCCTGTCCGTCAAAGGAACAGGGCCATCTTCTTCTGCCTGTTTCGGCAAGATCATCCCTTGCTTCCGTGGGCGTGCCGCAAATTTCTCCTCACGCTGCCGCCTGGAACGGGCCGGAGCGAACGATGCCCCCCTCAGGCACAGCATTGGCTCCGCGCGTTCCGTAAATCGAACGCGGTCGCCGCGTCGGGTCCCGGCGGCAGGGGCTGTCCGGGCGGCTCGGCCCGGCATTCGCAGAGATCTTCTCCCCCGCCTTGCGGGAAGAACACGATCATCTCTGCGGTCTCGTCCTTTTATAAGAACGTTTCATTGACCGCGGGCGGCCTCTCACGCAGCCTTTAGTCATCGAGACCGCGCCGCAGCGATGCCCTGCGCGCTCCGCCTCCTCGCGCCAACAACCGGACGGACACGCGATGACACGACCGAGACTCGTCGCCTTCAGCGCCAACCTGCAGCGTCCCTCAAAGACCCGGGTCCTGGTCGAGGCGGTGGCGGAGGAGGCGGTGGCGCGCGCGCCCCTCGACCTGCGCGTCTTCGACCTCGTCGATGCCGGCCCCGCGCGTGGCGCCGCCAGGCTGGTCGATCTTCGCGTGGGTCGACACCACGGTCAGTGGACCGACCTCCAGCCCGGTCTCGCGGGCAACGAAGGCCA
>NZ_CABFPH010000081.1 GCF_902141845.1 Methylobacterium symbioticum
CCGGCCCGGCCGGTGGCGAGGCCGCCCACCGCCGCGCCCAGGCCGGCGCCGAGGGCGGCGCCGCCCAGCGCGCGATCCTGCGGGGTGTTGCAGGCGGCGAGCGACAGGGCCATGGCGCCGGCGAGAGCGGCGCTGACGAGCTTCTTCATGGTTGGGACTCCCTTGTGCGGTCCGGCGTGTATCCGCCTTGCGGTCCGTTGTGGTGCGGTTCGAGCTTAGCCGTTATGACCGTGGAATGCGCGCCACACGGCCAAGGTTCCGTCGCGCTGGCATCGTGGCGGGATCAAGCCTTCCCTTTTGTCACGCCCGCCCCAACATCCGGGCCTGACCGTTCGAGGACACCATGCAGAGAGCCACCACCCTCGTCCGCAAGCCGGCCGTCCGCGCCGACGCCGTGGTCGACACCGTCGTCCTCGACCATGCCGCCCGCGCGGCCGGCTCCGGCCATCTCCACGCGGAGGGCGGCCTCGCCTTCGACCTCGCCCTGGCCAAGGCGGCGGTGATCGAGGACGGCGACGCGCTGCGCTTGGAGGACGGGCGGCTCGTCGCCGTGCGCGCCGCTGCGGAAGCCCTCCTGGAGGTGCGCGCGGAGAATCCGGCCCGCCTGATGCGCCTCGCCTGGCAGCTCGGCGGGAACCATGTCGAGGCCGAGATCGGCGCGGACGCGCTCTACGTGCCGGACCCCCCCGCCAATGCCGAGCTGGTTCGCGGCCAGGGCTGCGCGGCGAGCCCGGTCTCGCGCGCCTTCCGCCCCGAGCGCGCGGCGCACGACCACAGCACCTGCGGGCACGACCATTCCCACGACCATGCCCACAGCCACGATCATGGCCACGCCCACAGCCACTCTTCCGCGCATGGTCATGATCATGCCCATGATCACGGGCACAAGCACGGGCATGACCACGATCAGGCTGGGCACGTGCACGGCCCCGGCTGCCGCCACGACCACTGACGTCACGCCCGGATCGCCGCTGCGGCGATGAGAGCCCTGGAAGGACCGTACCCCACCCGATGACGCCCGAGGACGTCCGCTTCTCCGTTGCCCCCATGATGGACTGGACGGACCGGCATTGCCGGGCCTTCCATCGCGTCCTCTCGGCCCGCGCCCGGCTCTATACCGAGATGGTCACCACCGGCGCCGTGCTGCACGGGGACCGCGAGCGGCTGCTCGGCTTCTCGGCGGCCGAGCATCCCGTGGCGGTGCAGCTTGGCGGCTCGAACCCTGAGGACCTCGCGCAGGCCGCGCGGATCGCGGAAGAGTTCGGCTACGACGAGGTCAACCTCAATGTCGGCTGCCCCTCGGACCGGGTGCAGGAGGGCCGCTTCGGCGCCTGCCTGATGCGGGAGCCGGCGCTCGTCGCCACCTGCGTCGCCGCCATGAAGGCGGCGGTGCGGGTGCCCGTGACGGTGAAGTGCCGCATCGGCGTGGATGATCAGGATCCGGAGGCCGCCCTCGACGCGCTGGCGCAGGCGGTGGTCGCGGCCGGGGTCGACGGTCTCGTGGTCCACGCGCGCAAGGCCTGGTTGCAGGGCCTGTCGCCGAAGGAGAACCGCGACGTGCCGCCTCTCGATTACGGCCGCGTCGCGCGCCTCAAGCGGGCGCATCCCGACCTGCCGATCGCCATCAATGGCGGCATCGCCACGCTCGATCAGGCGCGGGCGCAACTCGACGCGGTCGATGGCGTGATGGTGGGCCGCGCGGCCTATACCGAGCCCGCCCTGCTGCTCGGCGTCGATCCGGATCTGTTCGGCGAGGCGGCGCCGCACTCGGACGCCTTCGCGGCGGTCGCGGCCTTCGAGCCCTACATCGCCGCTCTGCTGGAGCGCGGCGAGCGGCTCCACGCCGTGACGCGGCACATGCTCGGCCTGTTCAACGGACGCCCGGGTGCGCGAGCCTATCGCCGCCACCTGTCGACGGCCGGCATGCGGCCCGACGCCGATCTCGGCACCCTGCGCACGGCCGTGGCCTTCGTCTCGCGCGACCGGGCCGAAGCCGCGTGACAGGCCCGGGATCCCCAAGCGACGAGGCCCTGGGGCGGGGCATCAGGGCGGAGCCCTGATAAGACGACTGGGCGCCGCCCAGACCCGCGAGAGGGAGGATCCCTTTCGAGACCCGGATTTCGGAGAGTTGCTGTGATCCGCGCTCTGACGATCGCCGCCCTTCTCGTCGTCACCGGGGCCGCCGCCGCAACGGCCGATCCGTTCCGGGCCTCGCCGGCCGAGGCGGTGCGGCTGGTGCGCGAGCACCGCACCAATGGTTACGTCACCGTTGCGGCGACGCTCGCCTGGGCCGCGCGCGAGCGGCCCGAGAGCTTTCGCGTCGCGGGGTTCTATCCCGAGCAGAGGCCGGGCGAGAGCTTCACCCGCGTCCGCCTCTGCTACTGGCTGCGTGAGCCGGGCATCCGGGCCCAGCCCCTCTGCGACATCGGCTTCATCGTCTCGACGAAGCCCGCCCATGTGGAGCCGGCCGAGCGTTTCGAAGGGCTCGGCCGCGACCTGCAGGATGGGCCGCAGGCCTTCCTGCGCGGACTCGACCGTGAGCTCGCCCTGCAGCGGGCTCCCGAGGAGAGAACCCTGCGGGCCGTGCTCGATCCGTTCGAACTCTACGACTGGCGCTGAGGCCGCGCCGCACGGCGCGTGAGCCCGGCCACACCCGCGCATCGGGACGCGCAGGCAAGAGTTCGGGACGCTCGTGCAAAAGGCGGGCGACCGCCGAGCCCGTATCGTACCCGCTCTGTGCCGGCGTCCGGGAGGCGGTTTGCGATGATGGCAGTGAGGAACAACAGCCGGCCAGGCCGGCTGGGGAGGCTGTCGGATCGTCCGGCTTGGCTCGAGCGCCGCTCGCCGCGGGTCGCGCGGGCCATCGAGACCGCTTGGCGTCGCCGGACGCTTGACCCCCGGGCGGCGGAGCGGCTCCCGCAGGTGAACGCCAACGACAACGAGGGGCCGGCCAGCGGCGCTTGAGCGCAGCGCCCGTCATCCGGGGGAGGGCCCCCGAGCGGGCTCGATCGGCCCGAACGGATGGCGCCAGAAGCGGGGCAGCCAAGACCGCATCCGCGCAACCGGGAACGGCCCTGAGCCTGGGCTGTGACGCGCTCTCCTCCGCCGGACCGGAATCCGCTTCGGCGGAGAGCGCTCTAACGTTCAGGCTCCACCGGCGGAAGCGCCGCCCAGGCCGGATCGGGCTTCACCACGGCCGTGTCGTGCTCGTCCTGCCAGCCTTCGACACCCTCCGGGAACCAGTGGACGTTGCTGTAGCCGCGCAGCACGAGGCGGCGGCCGGTATTCCAGCTGCCCCAGCATTCCGGCCGGCAGAAGGTCACGATCGCCTTGCTCCTGTCGCCGCCGGTCAGTTCCTCGACGCGGCGGAAGAACAGGGCCTCGCGCTCGGGCGCCAGGGGGGCGACGCCCGCACCCGGCATCCAGACGGCCCCGGGGATCGAGCGGTGAGTCGGCAGCCAGGGCCGGTCGGTCGGGAAGTTCGCGGGCTTGCGGTCGGCCAGCACCACGTCGAGGAGCACCGGCTTGTCCGGCATCATCGCCGCGAGCCGCTTGCCGTCGATCACCGTCGCGCCTTCGAGGGTCGCTGGCGTGTAGCCCCGCTGCGGCCCGGTCCAGAGCCCATCGGGCTCCGGCACGTTGACGGGGGAATCGGCCGGGGTGGCCGCCGCCAGCACGACCAGCGCCAGGGCGCCGGCCGCCGCTCTCCCGAGGACGGGCATGCGGCTCAATTGCTCGCCGTCGGCGCGGTGAAGCTGTGCTCCCAGCGCCCGCCCTGATTGTCGGTGGCGGTGACCTTGATCGGTCCCTTGCCCTCGGGGAGGAAGGCGAAATTGATCACCGGGTTGGAGGCGATCGAGATGTCGCCATCCATCACGAACACGTTCTTCGGCCCGTAATCGACCGTGACCTTGTTGATGTAGCGTGCCGGCGTGTAGTCGCGCGTCACCTGGTTCATCTGCATGCCGGAGAAGTTCGGGTGGCGGATCATCAGCGTCGCCTCGACCGGCTTGCCGGGCTGGACGTCGCCGGCGAACTTCATCCGCATGTCGCCCATGCCCTTCATCGCCTCCTCGTCGCTCATCCCCATGGGTGCCGAGCAGCCGCCGGAGGCTTTGACGAACTTGGCCGCCTCATACAGGCCGCCATCCTTGGTCTCGGCCACCGCGTGGACGTTGGTGTAGTTGTTCACCCGCACGCGCAGCTTCAATTCGCCCGGATCGGCGGCGGGGCCGAAGCTGACATGGGCGGCGTAGGGCGACGGGTTGTCGTCGATGACGAGATGGACGGCCTTGATCCTGTCCTTCTCGGGCATGGTCAGGGTGATCGGCACCAGCGCCGCATCCTCCGCGCGCTTGGGCGCATCGACCTTCACCAATGTCTCGGTCGGCTGGATCGCGCGATCCTTGAAGATCGAGGCGGCAATCTCCTTCCAGCGCGCGTCGCGGTCGGCATCCGTGTCGGAGGCGCCCGCGGCCTGCGCGGCACCGCTCGCAAGCGCGGCGGTCAGAGAGAGTCCGAGGGCGAGAGCGGCGTAGGTCATGGCGTCCTCCTGATCCAATTCATGTAGGTTACGCGGCGGCTATTCCCACTCGAGTTCCTTGTAGGCGACGGTGACATTGCGGGGATTGTAGTCGTCGAACAGATCCCATTGGCCCCGCTCGGACTGGGCCACACTCTGTACCGCCTTCTCGATCGAGACGTCGGCGGCGATCGCCTTGCGGGTCTCGTCGCGCAGCGTGCCGAGGTAGCGGCCGATCCCGGCGAGCGCCGGGGCGAGCTCGACGCGCACCGGCCCGTGCCCGGGCACGGCCTGCCTCGCCCCCATCCCCTTCAGGCGCTCGATCTCCTTGAGCCAACCGTTCAGGCTGCCGTCGAGGGAGGGGATGCGGCCGACCGAGAGCAGGTCGCCTGTGAAGAGCAGGCCGCTTCCCGAATCGATCATCGAGAGGTCGCAGGACGTGTGCGCCGTGGCATGCGCGGTGAAGCGCAGAATGCGGTCGCCGAGGTCGATCTCGGCCCCGTCCTTCACGCTTTGCGTCGGGTAGACCACGATGCCGGCCTTCTCCGGCCCCAGCACGTCCTCCAGGCGCTGGCGGTAATACGCGCCACGCGCCTCCAGCGCCTCGCGCAAGCCGTGGTGGCCGATATAGTTCGGCTTGTCCTCGCCGAACGCCGCGGCGCCGAAGCAATGATCCGGATGGACGTGGCTCATCACCACGTGGCGGATCGGCTTGTCGGTGCGCTTGCGGATCTCCGCGCGCAGCCATTGCCCATCGGCGAGGCTGCCGCCGGATTCGGTGACGAGCACCCCGTCGCGGCCGACGATGAAGCCGATATTGGCGATGGCGTCGTTGTTCGCGGGGCTGGCCTCGGCATTCGGCCCGCGCCTCTGGAAGATGCCGGGGCCGACCTCCTCCATTGCGAAGGCTTCCGCGCGCAAGGCGCGCGGCAGGCAGCACAGGCAGAAGCCCGCGAAGACGGCTTGCCGGCGCGTCATGGAGCGTCGGGCTCCATCCTTGCGCGATGCGGCGTCGAGCGCCCGCATGCGTCACCTCCCATTCGCTGCCAACCATTTAGTAGGTAGATTTTTTGGGCGTCAAGTGCGAGAAGGGTTTCGGGTCGCCGTGGGCGAACACGAGCGCGCGACCGATCGCGGGGCGATGGAGAGCGATGCGGGATACCCGGGCCGAGTTGCTGATGCAGGCCGAGACGCTGGTGCGGACCTCGGGCTATGCCGGTTTCAGCTACGCCGATCTCGCGGCGGCGGTCGGCATCCGCAAGGCGAGCATCCACCACCACTTCCCGACCAAGACCGATCTCGCGCTCGCGCTGGTCGCCGCCTATGCCGACCGCTACGACGCGGCGCTCGCCGCGATCGAGGCCGACCATCGGGAGGCGCCGGCCCGCATCGAGGCCTATGGCCGGCTCTATCTCGGCGGGGTGGAACAGGGGCTCGGCTGCCTCTGCGCGGTGCTCGCCATCGAGGGCGAGGCGCTTCCCGAGCAGCTTCGCGCCGACATCGCCCGCTTCTTCGAGCGCCACATCGCCTGGCTCGAAGGGATGCTGCGCGAAGGCCTGGCGCGCGGGGCGCTGCGTCCCGGCATCGACCCGACGACGCAGGCCCGGCTCGTCATTGCGACGCTGGAGGGCGCGCTGCTGATGGAGCGGCTGCTCGGCGGGCCGGAGGCCTTCGCGGGGACGCTCGGCGCCCTCGTCGCGAGCCTCGTTCCCGCTCAGGCCTCGGCGGCGACGTAGCGGGCGTAGCCCTGCTCGCGCAGGCGGCAGGCCGGGCAGGTGCCGCAGCCATAGCCCCAGTCGTGGCGCGCGCCGCGCTCGCCGACATAGCAGGTGTGGCTCTCCTCCACGACGAGATCCACGAGACCCGGGCCGCCGAGATCCTCGGCGAGCTTCCAGGTCTGTGCCTTGTCGAGCCACATCAGCGGGGTGTGCAGCACGAAGCGGCGGTCCATGCCGAGGTTCAGCGCCACCTGCATCGCCTTGATCGTGTCGTCGCGGCAATCGGGATAGCCGGAGAAGTCGGTCTCGCACATGCCGCCGACGATGTGGCGCAGGCCGCGCCGGTAGGCGAGCGCCGCCGCGAAGGTGAGGAAGACGAGGTTGCGGCCGGGCACGAAGGTGTTGGGCAGGCCCGAGGCCGCGTAGCCGATCTCGGCCTCGCGGGTCAGCGCCGTATCCGAGACCTGACCCAGCGCGTCGAGCGCCAGCGTATGGTCTTCTCCGAGGCGGCGGCCCCAGGCGGGCACGAGCGACGCGAGGCCCGCGCGCAGCCGTCCGCGGGCGTCGAGCTCGATCCGGTGGCGCTGGCCGTAATCGAAGCCGAGCGTCTCGACGCGGGCATAGCGGTCGAGCGCCCAGGCGAGGCAGGTGGCCGAATCCTGGCCGCCTGAGAACAGGACCAGCGCGCGATCCTCGCCGACCTCACTCACCCGCATACTCCGCCCAGGACATCGGGGTCTCGTAGACCCGCACCAATGCGAGGCCGGGCAGCCCCGCCTTGGCCCGATGCCAGATCCAGGCCGCGATGTTCTCGGCGGTCGGGTTCTCCAGACCCTCGATGTCGTTGAGGGTGTGGTGGTCGAGGCGCTCCAGCAGCGGCCGGAAGATGTCTTCGACGTCGTAGAAGTCGACGACCCAGCCGCTCCGCGGATCGATCTCGCCCGCCACCGTCAGCTCGACCCGGTAGGAATGGCCGTGCATCCGGTGGCAGCGATGGGTCTCGGGCACGTTCGGTAGCCGGTGGGCCGCCTCGAAGGTGAAGGCCTGGGTGATCTTCATGGCTTGGGTCTTATGGTCGGCGATGCCGGCGACGCCCGGCATCCGAATCGGGGCGAGCCATAGCGCGTCCAGGTCCTTTGGGGCAAAGGCCGATCTCAGGCTTCCTTCCCGGAGACCCCGGCTTGGTCGAAGGTCGCCATATCGCGGTGGCAGGCCAGCGCCCCTTTGAGGAGGCCGATCGCCATGGCCGCGCCCGAGCCCTCGCCGAGACGCATGTTCAGCGCCAGGAGCGGCGTGAGGCCGAGTCGCTCCAGCACCTCGGCATGCGCGCCCTCGGCCGAGACGTGGCCGGCGAGGCAGTGCTCCAGGGCGCGCGGGTCGAGGGCGTGCAGGATCGCGGCGGCGGCGGTCGAGACGTAGCCGTCGAGCACCACCGGCACCCGCTGCAGGCGGGCGGCGAGGATGGCCCCGGCCATCGCGGCGACCTCGCGCCCGCCGAGGCGGCGCAGCACCTCGAGCGGGTCGTCGAGATGGCCGGCATGGTGGGCGAGCGCCGTCTCGACCGCCGCGACCTTGCGCCGGTGCCCGTCCGCATCGACGCCGGTGCCGCGGCCGACCCAGTGGGCCGGATCGCCCCCGAACAGGGCGGCGTAGATGGCGGCCGCGATGGTGGTGTTGCCGATGCCCATCTCGCCGATCCCGAGGCAGTCGGTCCCGGCGGCGATCGATTCCATGCCGAAGGCCATGGTGGCGACGGTGCCGCGCTCGTCGAGCGCCGGCCCCTCGCAGATGTCGCCGGTGGGCAGGTCCACGGCGAGGTCGAACACCTTGAAGCCGAGGCCGTAGGCGGCGCAGATCTGGTTGATCGCACCGCCCCCGGCGGCGAAGTTGTCGAGCATCTGCCGGTTGACCGCGTCGGGGAAGGCCGAGACGCCGCGCTTCGTCACGCCGTGGCTGCCGGCGAAGACGCAGACCAGCGGCCGGTCGAGGGTCGGCTTGTCCGTGCCCTGCCAGGCGCCGAGCCAGGCGACGAGCTCCTCCATCCGCCCGAGGGCGCCGGCAGGCTTGGTCAGCGTGGCCTCGCGCGCCGCGATCGCCCGCAGGGCGGCCTCGTCTGCCTCCGGCATGGCCGCGACCAGACGGCGGATGTCGGCGAAGGGGCTCTCGGTCATGGTGCAATCCTGTGGGCGGCCCGCGCGCGGCTTGAAGCCGCGTCCCGCCAGCACGCTATAGTGAAGCGGGTTCAGGGGGTGAAGGCAGGGCGATGAACGGGCGACCCCAGGGCGGAGAGGCCGACTGGCCGGGGCGCGGCCTCCTGTCCGATCTCGCCACCTGCTTGCGCTTCTACTCGCGCCTGCCGGTGCCGCGCCTGCCCGGAGAGGACGATCCCCATGCCGCGCCGGATTTCCGCCGCGCGCCCCGGATGCTGCCCGCCGCGGGCCTGATCCTGGCGCTGCCGGCGGCCCTGACGCTGCTCGCCGCCTGGAAGCTCGGGCTCGGGCCGTTCCTGGCCGCGGGGCTGGCCCTCGCCGTCGCCGTCCTCGTCACCGGCGCGCTCCACGAGGATGGGCTCGCCGACGTGGCCGACGGTCTCGGCGGCGCCACGCGGGTGCGGCGCCTCGAGATCATGCGCGACAGCCGCGTCGGCACCTACGGCGCCACCGCGCTGGTCATCACCCTCGCCCTGCGGATGGGCGCGCTCGCGACGCTCCTCGACCGGGCCGGCGCGGCCGCGGCGGTGGCCCTGGTGCTCGCCGCCTCTCTCTCCCGCGTCGCCGCGCTCGCCCCGATGATGCTGCTCGGCCCCGCCCGGCCCGGGGGCCTCGGCGCCGCGGTCGGCCGGCCGGAGGCGGCGACGCTCTGGATCGCTCTCGGCTTCGGGGCCATTCTCGCCGTTCTGGCCTTGCCCTTCGGCCTGCCGGTCTCGGGGATCCTGGCGATGATCGTGCTGGGCGGCCTCGCGGCCCTCGGCATGACCCGGCTCGCCGCGGAGAAGCTCGGCGGCCAGACCGGCGACGTGGTCGGCGCCTGTCAGCAGGTCGCCGAGATCGCCGGTCTCCTCGGCCTCATCGCCTGCCTGCCGGCTTGATTTGCGGCACCGGCAGGCCGCATGGATCGGCCCATGTCCGCCAGCGCCGCCCCCGAGCCGTCGTCCAAGCCGTCCAGCCCCTGCACCAAGGTCTGCGTGCTCGATGCCCGCACGGGCCTGTGCCAGGGCTGCGGCCGTACCCGCGACGAGATCGCCCTGTGGGGCTCGCTCAGCGAGGCGCAGCGCCTCGCCATCATGGCGACGCTCGAAGCGCGGCTGCGCGCGGCCTATCTACCGCCCGAGGGAACGCGGGCGTGAGGTCTGATGCTGTATCTGGTGCTCGGCGCGATCGGGATCGTGGTGGCCGTGCTCGTCGTCAGCGGCGATGGCCGCTCGATCGGCGGCATCGAGCCTGACCAGCTCGCCGGGCTCGCCTTCGGCGTCGGTACCCTCGTTCTCGTCACCGCCGGCTACTGGCGCCGCTTCGGCACGAATCTCGGCACCAACCTGCGCCATCTGCTGGTCTGGCTGGCCCTCGGCCTCGCCTGCCTCGTCGGCTACAGCTTCCGCGACGAGATCCAGGGCGTCAGCTCGCGGGTGGTGGGCGAGCTGCGGCCCGGCACCGCCGTGACCGGCGCGGGCGACATCGTCACGATCACGCGGCGGCGCGACGGCGATTTCCGGGTCGAGGCCGAGGTGAACGGGCAGGTCCAGCCCTTCATCTTCGACACCGGTGCCAGCACCGTGGTGCTGACCGCCGAGGGCGCCGCGGCGCTCGGCATCCGCCCGGCGGAGACCGAGTTCTCGACCCGGATCTCCACCGCCAACGGCACGGCCTATGCCGCGCCGGTCATGATCGACACGATCACCATCGGACCGATCACCGAGCGGCGGGTCTCGGGCCTCGTCGCGCGCTCGGGCATGCTCACCCAGAACCTGCTCGGCCAGAGCTTCCTGATGCGGCTCCCCGGCTACGAGGTGCGCGGCGACCGCCTGATCCTGCGGGGCCGCTGAGGCGGCTCGACAATCGGTGCGAAGCCTCGCAGGGGTGCGGGTGCTTGCGGGCGCGATGCGTATATAAGGCGCGCCTGTACCCGGAGGGGCGGACCAGCCCCGCGTATCGAGGAGCCGGTGCCATGTCGCAGGTCGTGCAGTCCCGCCGCCTGAGGGCCGTGGATCTCGCCAAGCGCAAGGCGGCGGGCGAGAAGATCATCGCGCTCACCGCCTACCACGCCCACACCGCGGGCATTCTCGACGCCTATTGCGACTTCATCCTCGTCGGCGATTCCCTCGGCATGGTCATGCACGGGATGGAATCGACCCTGCCCGTGACCCTGGAGATGATGATCCTGCAGGCGCAGGCCGTCATCCGCGGCACGAGCCGGGCGCTCGTCGTGGTCGACATGCCCTTCGGCTCCTACGAGGCGAGCCGCGAGCAGGCCTTCATGAGCGCCGCGCGCATCCTGAAGGAGACGGGGGCGGGCGCGGTGAAGCTCGAGGGCGGGGCGCGCTTCGCCGAGACGGTGGCCTTCCTGACCCAGCGCGGCGTGCCGGTGATGGGCCATATCGGCCTCACGCCCCAGTCCATCAACACGATGGGCGGGTTCCGCGTGCAGGGGAAGGGGCCGGATGGCGAGCGCATCCTGCTGGAGGATGCCCGCGCGATCAGCGAGGCCGGCGCCTTCGCCATCGTGATGGAGGGTATCGTCGAGCCGGTGGCCCGCGCCATCGCCACCTCGCCCCAGGTGACGGCGGCGACCATCGGCATCGGCGCCTCCTCCTTCTGCGACGGGCAGATCCTGGTGCTGGAGGACATGCTCGGCCTCTCCGAGCGCACGCCGAAATTCGTGAAGCAGTTCGGCTCGCTGCGCGCCCATATCGAGGCGGCGGTGAAGACCTATGCCGATGAGGTCCGTGCCGGGCGCTTCCCGGAGGACGCGCACACCTACTGAAGCGCTCCGAAGCCGACGTGGATGCGGGTTCGGCGAAAGAGCGCGCGGCAAAACACGGGCTCTCGGGACCGGCGCGTCGTCGCGCGGTTCAGGCCCGCCGCGAGGGCGTCAGGCGCAGGCCCGGCGCCGGACGCTCCAGCAGCACCTCGCGGCGGAAGCGCACGAGCTTGGCCGGCCGGCCGGCCGTGCCGCTGGTGACGCTCTCCGTCTCCTCGACGAGCCCCTGCTGCGCCACGAGGCGGCGGAAGTTCTGCTTGTGGAGCTGCGCGCCCGAGAGCGCCTCCACGGTGCGCTGGAGCTGGAGCAGGGTGAATTCCGGCGGCATCAGCTCGAACACCACCGGCCGGTATTTGATCTTGCCGCGCATGCGGCCGATCGCGGTGGCGAGCACCCGGCGATGGTCGAAGGCCATCGGCACGCCGGTCGGGTCGCCCGGAAGGCCGCGGCCGGCATTGCCCTGCGCCTCGGGGATCAGCCCAGCCTCGAACAGAAGCTCGTAGCGCTCCAGCACGCGCTCGTCGTTCCAGGTGCCGCCGTTCAGCCCGAAGGTCAGGCCGAGCCGGTCGGCGCGCAGGCGCCTGAGCTTCGCGTCCTCGGGCTCGGCCGCCCAGGCCTCGAGCCGCGGCAGGATGGCGTCGAGTTGCGGCGGACGGCCCTGGCGGAAATCCTCGTAGGGCAGATAGCGGTACCAGTTCTGCCAAGCGGCCTCGGCGAGCCCGGCCGGGCGCTCCTCGCGCACCAGCGCCAGATAGGCCACCGAGAGCGAGTGGGCCCCGGCCCGGCCCTCGCCCGAGCGGTCCCGGTCGCCGAAGGTGTAGAGCTGCTCCACGTAGCCGAGGCGCTGGTGGGTCTGGCGCTCCACCCAGGCGCGCAGGCCCCGCTCCAGGGTGGCATGCTCGGAGACGAGGGGACCGGCGGGCAGCCCGTCGCCGCGCCCGGCCGCCTGCCCGGGGACCCGCACCGTGAGGGCGCGGGGCTCGCCCTCCGTCGCCGCGACGATGACCGCGACGAGGCCTACGGAGGAGGCGTCGGCAGCCCGGCCGTCCGCCTCGTCCGCGCGCACCTGCGTCTCTGCCGAATCCACCCTGGGCCTGCCCGCGAATGCCGCCTGGGCGCGACCGATGCGCCCCGGCTTCTGCTTTAGCCGCAGATCGGCCCGCCCGGTCAACAAAGCGAGTTCGGCTGATCCAACGCTTTGCCGCCGCAGGCTCTTCGCGCCTCCGCAGGCTTGTCTGAAGCCGCCGCAGGGTTGCCAACAGCCCGGCGCCGAACCAAACCCGCAGGGGATGGAGTGGCCGCGAGGGCGAGACATGGGGATGTTCGAAGCCAGGAGTCCGTCGTGAACCGCTCGGCTCGTCCGGTGGACCTGCGCCTCTACGGCCTGCTCGATGTCGGCGTCTGCGGCACCGACGGCGCGCGTCTCGCCGCCATGGCCGCCGAGGCGGTGGCCGGCGGTTGCACCCTCCTGCAATACCGCGAGAAGGATATCCCCGACGGGCGCGCTGCGCTCGCCCGCATCCGCGCGATCCATCAGGCGGTGGCGGGGCGCGTCCCGCTCCTGGTCAACGACCGCGTGGACCTCGCACTCGCGGCCGGCGTCGAGGGCGTGCATCTCGGCCAGAGCGACATGCACCCGGCCGATGCGCGCCGCCTTCTGGGCGAGGGCGCGATCATCGGCCTCACCCTGAAGACCGGCGCCCAAGCCGACGAACTCTACCGGCTGCCCGTGGACTACGCCTGCATCGGCGGCGTCTTCGCGACGACGAGCAAGGACAATCCGGATCCGCCGGTCGGGCTCGACGGGCTGAACCGCATCGTCTTCCGGGCGCGGCTGGCCCGCGGCACCGACCTGCCGCTCGGCGCCATCGCGGGGATCGATTCGAGCAACGTCGCGGCGGTGATCGCTGCGGGCGCCGATGGCGTCGCGGTGATCCGCGCGCTGTTCGGGGCCGAATCGATCGAGGGCCGGGCGCGGGACCTCCGGGCGCGGATCGATGCGGCACTCGGCGAGCGCGGGGCGCGGCCGTGATCGCCCTCACCATCGCGGGCTCCGATTCAGGCGGCGGTGCCGGCATCCAGGCCGATCTCAAAACCTTCTCGGCGCTCGGCGTCTACGGTGCCAGCGCCATCACGGCGCTGACCGCCCAGAACACCTGCGGCGTCCAGGGAATCCACGACGTGCCGCCGGCCTTCGTCGCGGCCCAGTGCGACAGCGTCTTCTCCGATCTCGCGGTGCGGGCCGTGAAGATCGGCATGCTCGGGCGCATGGCCGTGATCGACGCCGTGGCCGATGCCCTCGACCGGCACGCAACCGGCATCCCGGTCGTGCTCGATCCGGTGATGGTGGCCACCAGCGGCGATCGTCTCCTCGACGACGCGGCCGTCTCGGCCCTGCGCGGGCGCCTGCTGCGGCGGGCCGACCTGATCACCCCGAACCTGCCCGAGGCTGCGGCACTCCTCGGCGAGCCGGTCGCGGCGGGCGTGGACGAGGCGGAGGCGCAGGGGCGCCGCCTGCTCGGGCTCGGCGCCCGCGCCGTGCTGGTCAAGGGCGGCCACGGCACCGAGGCCGAGAGCATCGACGTGCTGGTCACGCCCGAAGGCATCCGGCGCCTGTCCGGCCCGCGCGTGGCGACCCGCAACACCCACGGCACCGGCTGCACCCTGTCGGCGGCCATCGCGGCGGAGCTGGCGAAGGGCGCGCGCCTCGCGGAGGCGGTGGAGCAGGGCAAGCATTACGTCGGCGGCGCCATCGCCGCCGCGGAGCGGCTGAGCATCGGCCGCGGACACGGTCCGGTCCACCACTTCTTCCGTCAATGGAGCTGACGAGTCCGACGCGGCGCTTGCGCCGAACCTGGATTTGCGTTTGAAGGAGCGTACGTTCGTTCGGATAACGGAACGCTTTTCGGGTACGGCGACACGATGCAGGACCAGGCGGAACGGATCGAGCGCGGGCGCGGCCGCGACCTCCTGACCGGCGCGCAGGCCCTGTCGGGCCAACTCGGCAAGACCATCCAGCGGCTGCGCAAGGCCTACAACCTCTCGCTCTCGGAGCTTGCCGAGCAGTCGGGCGTGGCCAAGTCGATCATCAGCCAGATCGAGCGCAACGAGACCAATCCGACGCTCGCCACGATCTGGCGGCTCTCCCAGGCCCTCGACGTCTCGATCGAGCGGGTTCTCGCGGCCAACGACGAGGAGCCCTTCATCGAGAAGACCTCGCGCGCCGATACGCCGATCCTCGTCTCGGAGGACGGCAAGGTGCGCCTCGCCATCACCGGCTGGGTCAAGACCATCGAGTGGCTGCAATGGTACGACGTCTCGGCCGATCCGGGCGGCGTGCTCGATTCAGACCCGCACCAGCGCGGCTCGGTGGAGTCGCTCTCCGTGCATGACGGGGTCTTCGAGGTCGAGGTCGGCGGTGTCGTGCAGGTGGGGCGCGCGGGCGAGACCCTGCGCTACCGCTGCGACCGGCCGCACACCGTGCGCTGCATCGGCCCGGAGACCGGCCGGGCCACCATGGTGGTGATCATGAAGGCGGCGGTGATGGAGTAGCGCGGGCTCCGCGCACTCACCGTCCCGAATTCACCCAGCGGACCATGTCGCCGAGCACGGTCGCGAGCGCCGAATCGAGGGCGACCGCGCCGTTGCCCGCATCCACCGCCTTGATCGGCACGCGGGCCGTGAAGACCCGCGCGGCCACCACCCGGCCCGTGCCCTCGGCGATCAGCTTGGCCGAAAGGTCGACCACCGCCTCGCCGCTGCCAGCCGCGATGTCGAAAGCCCGGATCTCGCTGATCAGCTGGTAGTCGGCCAGGATCTTGTCGCCCGGCCGGCTGACCGAGCGGAGCCGCCCCGAATTCTCCAGGCTCTGGATCAGGCGGGTCTGGACCAGGCGCGGCAGACGGTCGGCCCACTGGCCGCCGCCGAGGAAGGACAGCGAGCCGCCCGGCTCGCGCACGATGATGCGGTCCGACTCGAAGGGCTGGATGCCGACGGGCTCCGCCACCACGATGGCGCGGCCGGCCGCGACCGCCCGTCCCGACGGCGGCAGGGCCGCGAGGTCGAAGGTCAGCGGCGCGCCGCCGCCGCATCCGCCGAGGGCGGAGGCAAGCAGGGCGACGAGCACGAGGGCCGGGACGGTCTGGTTCATACGGTCAACCTGCTGGGCGCCGGCCGGGCCGGCGCCGTGACGGGCCTCACGCGGGCTTCGCGAGCCCGTGGGAGACGGCCTCCGGCCGGGACGGCACAGCCGGAAGTCTCACGAGACGCACCCAGGGCCCCTCACGACACTCCCGCTGCGCCGTCGCGCCCAGAGGGAGGTCCCCCGGCCGCCGGGAGTTTCGTGAGGTGGTCTAAGCTGCGCCGTAGAAACTACGCAAGGTGCCGTCCTGTGCCGTGCGGCGAGGCACATACTCCCAGGAAAAATCCGCTCTAGCGGCCACCGTTGTATTCCGGCAACGACGGCTTGCCGCCGAAGATCACCTGCGAGGGGTCGCGCTCCAGGTTCTTCACGGTGCGGTTCAGGGTGTTGAGGGTGCGCTGGCCGTCGGTGGAGAGCGCCTCGACCTCGCGGCGCCCGCTGCCCGAGAGCCGGTTGAAGCTCGTGGCGATGTTGGCGGTGCGCTTGTCGAGGTTCTCCGAGAGCGTGCGGAAGGCGCGGCCCGCGTCGCGCACCGAGATCGCGGCCTCGCGCACCTCGGTGAAGGTCGAGGAGCCCTGCTCGCCCGAGGCCGAGCCGAGGAAGCCCTCGGCCCCCTTCAGCACGGCGTCGATGCGATCGGCCGAGGCGCTGAGCTTGCCCGCCAGCGCGCGGGCGTCGTGCAGGCCGGCTTCGATGTCGGGGCTGGCATTGGCGAGGGCGCCGGAGAAGCGGTCGGCATTGCTGATCACCCGGTTGAGGCGCTCCCCATCGACGGACTTCACGAGACCGGCAATCGAGGGACCGGCATCGGCGAGCGTCTTCGAGAAGGCCTCGACATTGGCAAGCGTCCGGTTGATCGCGCCCTCGTTGCCGGCCACCACCTTGTCGAGGCGCTGCAGCACGTCGTCGGCGCGCTGGGCGATCTGCCTGGCTGCCGCCATCATGTCCTGGATGTCGGAGGAATCGGCGAAGATCGTCGGCATCTCGCCGCCGGAGCCCGCCTTCAGGGGCGGCGCGTCGGCGTTGCCGCCCGACAGCGCGATCACCGAGACGCCGGTGAGCATGGCCGAGTCGAGGCGTGCGCGGGTGTCGGCGCGCAGCGGCGTCGAGGGCTCGACCTTGATCAGCGCGATCACGCGCCGCGGATCCTGCGGCAGCAGGCTCACCTCCGAGACCTCGCCGACCTTGATGCCGTTGAAGGTCACGCTGGAGCCGCGCGACAGGCCGCCGACGCTGCCCGAGAACACGACCCGCACGCCCTGGGCGACCTGCCGGGACGAGCCGCCCGAGAGCCAGAGCACGAAGCCGAAGCCGGTCAGGATCACCGCGAGGGTGAAGGCACCGATGAGGGCGTAGTTCGCACGCGTCTCCATGCGTCAGTCCTTGGCCGGGGCTTGGCGGTGCGCGCGGTGCGGGGCCGCACCCGGTGCAGCCTGCGCGGTGATGGCGGCATCAGGCATGGGCGGGCTCTCCCGTGACGATCGCGCGGGCGCGCTTGCCGTGGAAATACGAGCGCAGCCACGGATGGTCGTGGCTGAGCATGTGCTCGATCGGCCCGGCCGCGATGATCTGGCCGTCGCCGAGCGCCGCGATGCGGTCGCAGGCGGTGTAGAGGCTGTCGAGGTCGTGCGTCACCATGAAGACGGTGAGCCCGAGCGTCTGCTTCAGGGTCGCGACGAGGTCGTCGAACTCGCCCGCGCCGATCGGGTCGAGGCCCGAGGTCGGCTCGTCGAGGAACAGGATCTCGGGGTCGAGCGCGAGCGAGCGGGCGAGCGCGGCGCGCTTGATCATGCCGCCGGAGAGTTCGGACGGGTACTTGTCGGCGGCCTCGGGCTTGAGGCCCACCATCTCGATCTTGAGCCGGGCGAACTCGTCGAGCAGGCGCTCGGACAGGTTGAGGTGCTCGCGCATCGGCACCTGGATGTTCTGCTTCACGGTGAGCGCCGAGAACAGGGCGCCGTGCTGGAACAGCACGCCCCAGCGCTGCTCGACCCGGCGGCGCTCGGCGAGGCTCATCCCGTCCATGTCCTGCCCGAACACCCGGATCGTGCCCGAGCGCTTGGGCACGAGACCGAGGATGGTGCGGGTGAGGACGGACTTTCCCTGGCCGGAGGGGCCGACGAAGCCGAGGATCTCGCCGCGGCGGATGTCCAGGTTGAGGCCCTTGAGGATCGTGCGGTCGCGAAAGCCCACGACGAGGTCGCGCACGCGGATGATCGGCTCGGCCTCGTCAGGTCCGGTGGGTTCTGCGCGCATGTCCGGCTCAGAAATCGATCGCCGCGAAGAAGACGGCGAACAGGCCGTCCAGAACGATCACCATGAAGATGGACTTGACGACTGAGGCGGTGACGTGGCGGCCGAGCGATTCGGCCGAGCCTTCCACGGCGAAGCCCTCGATCGTCGCGATGATGCCGATGGTGAGCGCCATGAAGGGCGCCTTGATCAGGCCGACGAAGACGTGGTGCAGGCCCACCGCCGCCTGCAGCCGCGCCAGGAACTGGTCGGTGGTGAGGCCGCCATAGACCATCGCGGTGAGGCCGCCGCCGAGCAGCGCCGCGAGCGCGCCGATCAGGGTCAGCATCGGCAGGCCGACCACCAGGGCGAGGATGCGCGGCACGATCAGGACCTCGACGGGGTCGAGGCCCATGACGCGCAGCGCATCGACCTCCTCGCGCATGCGCATGGAGCCGATCTCGGCGGTGAAGGCCGAGCCGGAGCGGCCCGCCACCATGATCGAGGTGAGCAGCACCCCGAGCTCGCGCAGGATCAGCAGGCCGATCAGGTTGACCACGAAGGTCTGCGCGCCGAAGCGCTGGAGCTGGAAGATGCCCTGCTGCGCGACGATGCCGCCGACGAGGAAGGAGATCAGCACGATGATCGGTGCGCCGCGCAGCGCGACCTGCTCGATCTGGTTGACGAAGGCGCTGGTGCGGAAGCTGCGCGGCCGCGCCGCGACGCGCAGGCAGGCCGCCACCACCTCGCCGAGGAAGGCGACTCCGGTGACGATGTCGTGGCCGCCCTGGGCCACCCGGCGTCCGAGCCCGTCGAGCAGGCCGTAGAGATAGCCGTGGCGGAGCCCGGCCGCCGCTTCCGGCTCGCGCAGGCCCACCTCGCCGAGCAGGATGCGGTGCTCGGCCCGCGCTCCAGCATAGCTGAGCCGGCCGCCCGCCGCCTCGATCTCGCCGCGGGTCCGCTCCAGCACCCAGGCGCCCAGCGTGTCGAGACGCTCGACGCGGGTGAGGTCGACGACGATCGCCCGGCCCGTTCCGGCCGCAGCGATGTGCGCGGCGGCGGCCTCCACGGCGGCGCCCTGGTCGGTCGTCCAGCGTCCGTCGAGGGCGAGGCGGCCATCGGCCTCCGCCGCGACGCGCGCGCCCGCTTCCTCACTCGTCCGGGCTCGCGCGGCGCTCAGCACGCGGGCCCCCCGATGGTGGCTGCCAGGATCATCACGCGGCCCCTTCTGCGCCGCTCTTATGTCCACATTAGGGTTACGGGATTGTATGCTTACGGTTGCGGTGTGCGTCCGCGCACCCGGCGCGCCGCCAGGACCGTGAGGACGAGGCCGGTGGCGGCGAGCGGCGCCATCAGCGCGAAGGCGACGGGCCCGCCGCTGCGATAGGCGAAGCCCGAGAGCAGGGTCGCCGAGGCCGAGACCGTGGCGTTGACCGCGCTCACCGTGCCCTGTGCCCGGCCGCGGGCGCCCTCCGGGCTGAACCCGGAGACGGCGGCCATCGCGCCGAGCTGCGTCGCCCCGAAGGTGAAGCCGTGGAGCGCCTGCAACGGGACGAGCAGGACGAGCGAATCGCCGAAGGCGTAGAGGCCGAGCGCCCGCACCAGCGCGGCGAGCCCACCGAGGCCGAGCAGCCGGAAGGGCGTGCGCCAGCGCCCCGGCAGCCGGCCGATCAGGGCGAACAGCACGATTTCCGACACGACGCCCACCGCCCAGAGGCCGCCGACCGCCGTGGTGGAGAGGCCGAGCCCCGTCCAGTGAATGCTGCCGAAGCCGTAGATCGCGGCGTGGCTCGCCTGGATCGCCCCCGCCGCACCGATGCAGAGCCACAGATGGAGCGGCAGGCGCGGGCGCGGGCCCTCGGACACCGGGCTCGCCGGCGGCGCCACCGAGCGGCTGCGATAGGCGACGAGGCAGGCGATCAGGGCGAGCCCGGTCAGGAGCAGCGGCACCGCGACCCGGCCGCCGAGAGCGCCGAGCAGCGCGCCCCCGACGAGGTTCGCAGCGAGGAAGGCGATCGAGCCGGCCATGCGGATGCGGGCATAGTCGAGCCGTGGCCTCGCCCGCACCGCGGCCAGCGTCAGGAAGTCGATGCTCGGGACGAGGGGCGCGCCGGCCACCGCGTTGAGCACGGTGAGCAGGGCGAGGAGCGGCCAACCGAGCGGGGCGGCGGCCGGCATCAGCAGGTAGGTCACCGCGAGCCCGAGGCTGCCGGCAACGATCAGCCGGCGCGGGCCGACGCCGCGGTCGATCAGGCTCATCAGCGGCGCGGTGGCGACGATGCGCGTCGCGATCGGCAGGGCCAGCAGCAGGCCGATCACCGTCGGGTCGAGGCCGAGCGCGTCGAGCCAGACCGGCATGAACGGCATCGCGATGCCGATCTCCACGAACACGACGGCGTAGAGCAGCGACAGGCGGAACGCGCCGGGTTCCGGCGCCTGGATGGATGCAGGGGAGGAGGGCAAGGCCGGAGGCGGGATGAGGCGCGCCGTAAGCGCGCGTTAAACAGCTTGGATCAAAGTGTATGCAGCGCGTGTGTCGGCCTGTGCGGGGCCATGGCGCGCCGAGTTCCGTGAGGACGCGTAGCATGTCCGGCACCCAGTCGCCCATCCTCTTCGCCCCGGACGCCTACGACGTCATCGCGGCGGCGATGAATGAGAGCGAGCGCGGCCGCTGGTTCCTGGAAGAGCATGCCCGCCGCAGCCGCGGCCCGGACACCGTGACGCTCCTCGATGCGATCGGCCGGATCGAGAGCGCGATCACCGCCCAGCGCGGTCCGGAGGATGTCGGGCACCTGCGCGGCAGCCTCCTCGACATGGCCAACGCGATCAGCCGGACCAAGGCGGAAATCGCGGCGATCAGCGCGCCGGAACAGGACCAGAGCCGGCTCGGCGTCGCCTCGGAGGCGCTCGACGCCATCGTGCGGACCACCGAGCGCGCGACCTCGGACATCCTCGGCGCCGCCGAGGAGGTTCAGGAGACGGCCTGGACACTGCGCGAGCGCGGCGTCGATGCGGATGTCTGCGACCGGCTCGACCGGCACGCGACGCAGATCTACACGGCCTGCTCGTTCCAGGACCTCACGGCCCAGCGCATCAGCCGCATCGTCAACACCCTGCGCTATCTCGAGGACCGTCTGGCCTCGATGATCACCATCTGGGACAGCGCGGACGAGCGCATCCCGCCTGGCCCCGAGACCGCCCCGCGCGCCGCGGCGGCCCCGGTGGACCTGAGCCAGAGCGATGTCGACCGCTTCATCGACATGCAGGCCGACGCCCAGGGCGCCGAGGCCGCCGGCATGGCCGCCCGTGCGCCGATCGTCCTGGACGAGGTGATCGATTTCCTCCCCGCCGCCGAGGCTGCGCCCGAGGCGGAAGCGCTCGACGCAGGCACGTTCGAGGCGGACGGGTTCACGGCGGACACTGTCGAGGCAGACGCCTCCGAGGCCGAGCTCGAGGCCCCCGAACCGGCCACGCTCGCGGAAGCCGTCGCCGACGATCTCGCCATCGATACGAATGCACGGGCCGTCGCGGACGAGCCGACCTTCCCGGAGGAGGCGACCGCCGAGGATCTCGCCGTCGCCGAGGAGCCCGCCGAGACCGCCGACACGATAGCGGCCGGCATCGAAGAGACCGTCCTCGCCGGAGCCGAAGCGGCGCGCGAGGCCGATGCGCCAACCGCCTCCGGGCCGCAACCCGCGAAGCCCGCGCGCCAGGCAGAGCTCGATCTCGGCGACATCGACCTGCTCAGCATCGAGGAGAAGCTGGCGCTGTTCTCCTGACGACGAAGCGCCGCGGTCGCCGCGGCGACCGCATCGGTCTATGGAGGCGGCTCGGTGCCGGGCCGCCGGCACGCGCCACCAGCCCAGCCCGTGACCAAGCCCGTCCTCCACCTGCTCAAGCTCAGCGTCGGCCCGGCCTCCATCGCCGACCTCGCGGATCGTCACGCCCGGTTCCGCGAGCAGGCCTTGCGCGAGGGCCGCGACCCGTCGCCCGTCCACGTCACGCGGATGGTGCCGTCGCGGCGGACCGAGATCGCCGGGCGCGGCTCGATCTTCTGGGTGATCAAGGGCATCCTGTGCTGCCGCCAGGCTCTGACGGCGATCGAGCCCGTGACCGGCGCGGACGGCATCCCGCGCTGCCGTCTGGTACTCGGTGAGCGCCTGATCCCCGTGACCCCGCGGCCGTGCCGCCCGTTCCAGGGCTGGCGCTACCTCTCCGCCCAGGACGCGCCGGCCGACCTCGACGCCGCCGCGGCGGGCGATCTCGCCGAGATGCCCGAGGCGTTGCGGCGCGAACTCGCCGGGCTCGGTCTGATCTGAGGCGCGAGAGCGCTCTCCGACGAAGGGGATGCGGGTTCGGCGCAAGAGAGCGCGTCACAACGAGGAGAGCGCGTTACAACAAGGACTGAGCGCCGTTCCCGATTGCAGCGCCACCGGGAGCGACTCCAGGTATCGGGGGCAAGAAGCGGGAGGCGGGTGCGCGCGCCGCGAGCCTAGAATCCGGGCTGCCTGTCGCTCCGGGACCGCCCATGCCCCCCGCCATTCACCGCACGATGACCGCGTCCGAGTGGACGCTCCTGCTCGTCCTGTCCCTGCTCTGGGGCGGGTCCTTCTTCTTCACGGGCGTTGCGCTGACGGCGCTGCCGCCGCTCACGGTGGTGCTGCTGCGCGTCGGCCTCGCCGCCCTCATCCTGGGCCTTTCGGCACGCCTCGCCGGAGCGCGCCTCCCCCGCGAGGCGGGAATCTGGCGGGCCTTCCTCGGGATGGGCATCCTCAACAACGTGGTGCCGTTCTGCCTCATCGTGTGGAGCCAGACGCACATCGCCTCGGGCCTCGCGGCCATCCTCAACGCGGCGACCCCACTCTTCGCGGTCATCGTCGCACACCGGCTCACCGCCGACGAGCGGATGACCGGCAACCGGCTCGTGGGCGTGCTGATCGGTTTCGCCGGCGTCGCGGTCATGGTGGGACCGTCGGTGCTCGGCGGGGGAGGGGAGTGGCCGGCCGAGCTGGCGAGTCTCGGGGCGGCGCTGACCTACGCCTTCGCCGGCGTCTACGGCCGCCGCTTCGGCCGGATGGGGGTGCCGCCGCTCGTCACCGCGGCCGGGCAGGTCGCGGCCTCAACCCTGGTGCTCCTGCCTGTGGTGCTCGTCGTCGACCGGCCCTGGACGCTGCCGGCCCCAGGCCCCGTGGTCTGGGCCGCTGTGCTCGGCGCCGCCGCGCTCTCCACGGCCCTCGCCTTCGTGATCTATTTCCGGCTCTTGGCGACCGCGGGCGCGGCCAATGTCCTCCTCGTCACCTTGCTGGTGCCGGTCTCGGCGATCCTGCTCGGTGCCCTCGTCCTCGGCGAGCGGCTGGAGCCGCGGCACTATGGCGGCATGGCGGTGATCGCCCTGGCGCTCGCCGCGGTGGACGGCCGCCTGCTGCGGCTCGCCCGGCCGGGGCGGGTGAAGCCCCTGGAGCCCTGCCGGGGCCGCGACGCCTGATCGGTCACGGCCCCGCCTTGCCTCATGCCCCCTCGAAGCGCCCGCTCGCATGGGCGAGCATGGTGTAGACCTTGCCCGTCTCCGAGGTGAGGTAGGCGTCGGCCCGGCGGGTATCGGGATCGTTCTTCATCACGTCCCCGAGCAGCCGCTCGAACTCGCCGACATAGCGGTCCACGGCCCGGCGGAACTCGACCTCGCCCCGATAGCGGCGCTGGATCTCCGCGAAGGTCTGGCGGCCCTGCGCGGTGTAGATACGCGGCTGGAACAGGTTCGATTCACCGCGGCGGTAGCGCTCCCACAGGTCCACGGCCGTGCGGTGGTCGATCATCCGGCCGATATCGTTCGAGATGGACTCGAGCGCGCGGGCGGGGTCGGCCGCGGGGGCCTGTCCGGTCCGGGCCGGAGCCTCCTCCTCCTCGTCGAGAGAGGCCCGGGTCAGCAGGTCGGAGAGCCAGCCGCTCTTGTCGGCCCCGGCAACGGTCCCGGCCGCCGGACGGCCGGCGCGCGGCGCCTCGGTCCGGGCCTGAGCCGGGTTGCGCGCCGCGGGTTGCGGGCTCGCCTGGGCTGCGGGCTGAGCTGCCTGCCGCGCGGTCGGTGCCGGCGTTG
>NZ_CABFPH010000082.1 GCF_902141845.1 Methylobacterium symbioticum
CCGGGCTCGGCACCGGCCCGGAGGATCCGGGGCCGCTCGCGCGGGCCGCCGCGCGCCGCCACGGCCTGCGCCTGCTCGGGCCCGACAGCGCCGGCCTCGTCGTGCCGGCGCGGAAGCTCAATGCCAGCCTGTTCGCCCACATGCCGGCGCCCGGCGATCTCGCCCTCGTCTCCACCTCCGGCACGGTGGCGGCGGCGATCGTGGAATGGGCGAGCCGGCACGGGATCGGCCTCTCGGCGGCGCTGGCGCTCGGCAGCGCCTGCGATGTGGACGTGGCCGATTGCCTCGACCATTTCGCGGGCGATTTCCGCACCCGGGCGATCCTGCTCTGCCTCGACGAGATCGCGGATGCGCGCCGCTTCATGTCGGCCGCCCGGGCCGCCGCCCGCGCCAAGCCGGTGGTGGTGCTGCGCAGCGGGCGCCACCGGCCGGATCGGCGCGAGAGCGTCACCCATACGGGCGCGCTCGCCAAGCCCGACGCGGTCTATGCCGCGGCCTTCCGGCGGGCGGGCCTGCTCTCGGTGCAGAATCTCGACGAGATGTTCGCCGCCGTCGAGACGCTGGGCCGGCAGCGCCCCTTTCCCGGCCGCCGCCTCGCGATCCTGGCGAACGGCGACGGCGTCGGCCAGCTCGCCGCCGATCGTCTGGCCGACCGCGGCGGGACGCTCGCGGGCGTCACCCCCGCCGACGGCTTCCCGGCCGAGAACCCGATCGACCTCGGCATCGAGGCGGACGGTCCGGCCTATGCGGCGGCCCTGGAGCCGCTGCTCCTCGACAAGGCCAACGACGCCGTGCTCGCGATCCACGTGCCGACCGTCCGCTCGGGCGCGGCCGCCGTCGCCACCGCCATCGCCGAGACGGCCAAGCGCGTCCGCGCCGGGCAGATGCGCAAGAAGCCGGTCTTCGCGATCTCGCTCGGGGACGATGCCGCGGCGGGCGAGGTGCTCGCCGAGGCCGGCATCCCGCGCTTCTCCACCGATTCCGAGGCGATCGAGGGCTTTCTCCATCTCGTGCGCTACCGCGAGGCGCAGGACGACCTGATGCGCACGCCCGATTCGCTGCCGCGGGACTTCCACGCCGACGTCCAGGCCGCGCGCGGCATCGTCGCCCGGGCCCTGCGGCAGGGCGCGACCTGGCTCGACCCGATCGCGGTGATGGAGCTGCTCGAGGCCTACGACATCGCCTCCGTGCCGCTGACGCTGGCCCCGGACATCGATGCGGCGGCGGCCGCCGCCTGGCCGGTCATCGCCGGGGGCGGGGCGGTGGCCCTCAAGGTGGTCTCGCCGGACGTGGTGCACAAATCCGATATCGGCGGCGTGCAACTCGACCTCACCAGCGAGGCCGACGTGCGCGCCGCGGCGCAGAGCATCCTCGCCCGGGCCCGGCGCGAGCGGCCGGACGCGCGCATCACGGGCTTCGCCGTGCAGCCGATGGTGCGCAAGGGCCGGCGGCGCGAGCTGATCGCGGGGCTCGCCGAGGACCCGACCTTCGGGCCCGTGGTGGTGTTCGGGCGCGGCGGCACCGCGGTCGAGGTGATCGACGACCGGGCGCTCGGCCTGCCGCCCCTCGACCTCGCCCTCGCCGAGGACCTGATCGGCCGCACGCGCGTCGCGCGGCGGCTCTGCGCCTACCGCGACGTGCCGGCCGCGGACATGCGCGCGGTGGCGCTGACCCTGGTCAAGCTCGCCCAGCTCGCCGCCGACCTGCCGCAGGTGCGCGAACTCGACATCAACCCGCTTCTGGCCGACGAAACCGGCGCCATTGCCCTCGACGCGCGGGTGCGGATCGGGCGCGGCTATCCGGAGGGACGCGCCGGCCGCGGCCATCCGCGCTTCGCGATCCGCCCCTATCCGACGGAATGGGTGCGCACGCTCACGTTCAAGGGCCGCCCCATCCAGGTGCGCCCGGTCCGGCCCGAGGACGAGCCGCTGTTCCGCGCCTTCTTCGCCACGGTCGATCCGGAGGATGTGCGCCTGCGCTTCTTCGCGCCGGTGCGCGAGTTCAGCCACGCCTTCCTGGTCCGGCTCACCCAGCTCGACTACGCCCGCGCCATCGCCTTCGTCGCCCTCGACGAGACCGAGACCGAGGAGGGCCGCCGCATGCTCGGCGCCGTCCGTCTCCATGCCGACGCCAACGGCGAATCGGGCGAGTTCGCGATCCTGGTCCGGTCCGAGGCACGCGGCACCGGGCTCGCCTACGCCCTGATGCGCCTGATGATCGACTGGGCCCGCGCGCAGGGCATCGCTCGCGTCGAAGGCTCGGTGCTCGCCGAGAACCGGCCGATGCTCGCGGTCTGCCGCCGCCTCGGCTTCGTGCAGCGTCCGGACCCCGAGGATGCCGGCATGGTCACGGTGCGCCTGCCGCTGAAGGCCGAGCCGGCGCCGTCCGCGGTGTGACCACGGTCCTGATTCGCGCGCCTTTGCCGTGACCTGCCGCGTCGCACCCCTCTCCCGGAGAGGGGGCGGGAGGGCCCGCGGCCGGTCCTCTCAGAACGGCCGGTCGTCCGGCAGGCGGGCCGCGGCGATCTCCTCCCGGGTCGGCTGGCGGCGCACGATGAGGCCGGCCGTGCGGTCGGGCTCCACCAGGCCGAGGCGGGCGAAGGCGTCGAGCCAGCCGTCCATCGGCCAGAAGCCGTGGCGCTCCCGGAAGCGGGCGGCGTTGCGCACGATGTCGGCGAAGTGCTGCAGCGGCGGATCGTAGGCCGGGTGGTGCTGGTGCCAGGCCTGGGCGCCACCCGCGAACAGGATCGGGATCCCGGCCGCGGCGGCGCGGAAGGCGAAGTCGGTATCCTCGGCCCCGTAGCCGTCGAAGCGCTCGTCGAAGCCGCCGAGCCGGTCCCAGGTCGCGGCCCGCATCGCGAAGGCGAGCGACCAGAACAGGCCGGGCTGCGGCGCGGGGACGACGCCCTCCGCGGGGAAGTGCCGGACCGGGTGGAGCCGCCCGGCCGCGTCGAGATCCGCCGGCCGCCAGCCGTCCCGCACGGCGCCCGCCGGCAGGTAGGAGACGGCGCAGCAGATCAGCCCGTCATGGGCCGCGACCTGCGCCGTCAGGCCCGCGACGAGGTCGGGGGAGGGGATGCAGTCCACGTCGAGATAGACGAGGGTGTCGCCCCGCGCCGCCTGGCGGCCGGCATTGCGGGCGGCGGCGAGCGGCAGGTCGCCCCGGTCGAGGAAGATCCGCCGCACGGGGAAGCCGGGCTCCGGCAGGGGCGCGGCGTCGCCCCCCATCTCGACCACGACGAGCTCGTCCGGGGCCGGGCCGCGCCCGAGTCCCTCGATCACGCGCAGGAGATGCGCGCGGCGCCCCTTGTTCAGGGTGATGACGCTGGTGCTCATGGCGGTCAGACGGTGACGAAGCGCTCGAACGGCCCGCACAGGCGGTCGATCATCGCCGATTCCAGGCGGAAGCCGGTGGGATCGTCCTGGATCAGGTCGGTGGTCTGCGAGGCGTGGGCGTAGACCGCCGCGCGCTTCGCGCTCTGGTGGGCCGAGACGTCGAGGCGGTAGCCCTGCGGCGCCGGGCCGACCTCGGTGTCGGGCGGCAGGGTCCAGCCCCAGACCGGGTATTCGTAGACCCGCGCCGCCCCGAGGAGCGGCCGGGCGAGGCGCACGATCGCGGCCGAGGCCTGGTGATCGCAATGGGGATCGTGGCGCCAGGTCACGAAGACGGCGCTCGCCGCGCAGTCGCGCGCCGCCTCGGCCACGGCCCGCGCCGCCGCCTCGGCCTCGGGCCCCGCGCTCGGCACATGGGCGTCGGGCAGGCGCAGGAAGCGCACGTCGCCCGGCGCGAGGCCGAGAAGCGCCACCGCGCGCAGGGTCTCCGCCTCCCGCAGGGCCCGCAGGCGCTCGGGCGGATGGGATTGCGAATGGGTATGCGAGCCGCAGCCGTCGCTGACCACGACGAGGCGCACCGCGCGTCCGAGCCGGCGCGCCTCGGCGATCAGGCCGCCGCAGCCGAGGCTCTCGTCGTCGGGATGCGGCGCGACCACGACGAGCCCGCCATCCCCGGCGAGGGTCGGCAGGTCGGCGAGCGGCAGGTGATCGGCCGCGGGGAGGAAATCGGCGACGCGCATGGCCTCAGTCCTGCCAGAGCGGCGGGCGCCGCGCTAGGGGTTTGCCGATCGGTCCGGGCCGTCAGGTCAGCGGTCGTTCTCGGTGGTGAGGTCGCCGAGCCGGGTGCCCTCGCCCTGCCCCTGCGGCTCGAGCCGCACGCCGGGGTAGGGCGAATCGGTGAAGACGGCGCCCGCCGCCATCAGGGCGCTGCGCAGCGCCTCGATCCGGCCGGGGGAGGGATCGCCATGACCCGCCTCGAAATCGCGCACGACCCGCTCCTCGAAGCCGACCTTGCGCGCCAGCTCCGCCTCGGACCAGCCGAGCAGGCCGCGCGCCGCCCGCGACTGGGCCGGGCTCATCGGCAGGCCGACCGCACCGCTCTGACCGCCCTCGTCGGATCCGACCACGTTCCAGCTCCCCGGATGCACCGTTGTGACAGGGACTAACGGCCGAGGCCGCGCTTCGGTTCGCCGAGTCCGGCGCCAAGCCCGCCGCGAAGCGTCGGACCGTCCCGCAAATCCACGGGGATCGTGGCACCGATCGCGCAGGCGAGGGCTCACGTTGTCTTGACCATAATTGTGCTGGAATCCTATCGCATTGGCGCTCCCGCACGTCCCGGAGACCGCTCCGGCAGAGGATCCACCCGAAGGATGCCGCGGCGTGCGGGCGGGCGCGCCGCAAGGGCGCCCCGAGGCGAAACCACGTGCCGCTGTGATGCGGGAGGGGCGTGAACGATGAGAGCGATGCATGTCGCCGCGCTGGCCTGCGCGGTCCTGGCCGCGGACCTGGCCCTGGTTGTCGAGGCCGGGGCGCAGAGCCCCAACATTTCGGGCTTCGGCCGCGGCAACCGTCGGCCGGGCGGCGAGGACGAGAAGAAGCCGCAGTACATCCCGTCCGAGAAGCCGACCGAGAAGGTCTTCCCGCTCGATTCGACTTGGACGGCGGTGAGCCTCAACGGCAAGCCCTTCAACGGGGCCGACCGGCCGAGCTTCATCATCGACAAGCAGTACCGCGCCCGCGGCTATGGCGGCTGCAACACCTTCGCGGCCACCGCCTTCCCGCTGCGCGAGCAGCACCTCGCGGTCGGCCCGCTCGCGCTGACCAAGAAGGCCTGCGACAAGGGTCTCGCCGCCGTGGAGCAGGCCTATTTCGTGGCGCTGCGCACCGCCGCGCAGTGGGACATGGTCGGCTCGCAGCTCGTGCTGAAGAGCCCGAATGGCGAGCTGCGCTTCGACCGCGCCCTTTAAGTCCGCGTTGACCATGCCGCGCGGTCCCCGCGCGGCGTTCACCCGCCCTTGAGGAGGCGGGGCGCTGATTCCGTCCCGGTTCGCGGGCGGAGTTGCGCATGGCTGGCAGGATCGGGCTCGGGCAGGCCATGCCCCAGAACGCGGAGACGGACCGGTCCGACCGCTTCGTCGCCCCGCGCAGCCTGCATACCGGCGCCCTCTGGATCGCCTTCGCCGCGCCGCTCACCGCCACGCTGATGCTGCTCGCCGTGCGCTTCGCGGGGTAGGGCGTTCGCGCGCTCCCCGTTGATCCGCCCCTCTCACCTCAGGATGAGGGGGTGAATGGGGCAAGGCCGATCGTCGCACGACGATCGGCCGTCAGATCACCTCGTCGGCCTTGTCGTCGGTCTCGCCGTAGCGGCGCAAGGTCGCCGGCTTGGTGCCCTCGTAGAGCCGGGCGAGGCCGGGCGCGATCTTCGCGTTCTCGCGCTCGAACAGCGAGGCGCCGTCGAGGTCGCTCTCCACGATGAAGGGGCCGAAGCGCTCCACGTCGAGCACCCAGACCGCCTGGGCGAGGCCGAGTTCCTGGCGCCAGTACACGCCCGGCACGTCGCGGATGCCGCGGCCGAGCAGCGCCCCGGTGCCGTAGCCGACCGTGGTGAGATAGATGGCGTTGTTGGGCACGAACACGTCCCGGTAGATCTCCGAGGTCATGCCGCCCTTGCCGATGATGATGTTGCAGCCAGACAGCTTGAACCAGCCGTCGAGCCACTTGGCGAAGCGGAAGGAGGCGGTGGCCGTCACCGCGCCGACGTTGAAGCGCCCGTCCGGCTCGATCGTGGCGGCGGGCGAGCAGTGGAAATTCGCCGTGCCGAGATCGACATTGGCGGCCGGCATGCCGGCGCCGTCCTCGATCGCCCGCTTGTAGACGCCCTCCCGCGCCGTGAAGAGGCGGCCGGTCAGATAGACCACGGTGCCGATCTCGAGGGCGCGCAGGTCCTCGGTGGAGGCCGGCAGTTTCAGCTCGACGGTCTTGAGCGCAGCCATGCCTCTACTCCGCCGCGACCGCGACGGGCTCGTCCCAGGCGACCGTCTCGCGCCGCGAATAGGGGGTGAACCATTCGGGATCTGTGCGGTACTCGACCCGGCCGTCGCCGTGGATGCGGGCGGTGGCGCGCCGCGAGGACAGGCAGAACATGTGCACGCTCATGGGCATGCCGCCGGTGTGGCAGTAGCCGACCTCGATATTGCAGGCGACGACCATCGACGAGCCCATGAAGCCCATGGCGCCCATGCCGATCGAGTTGCCGAGTTCGCGGAACTCCTCCTCCATCGCGGCGATCTTCGGGTCCGGGTTGCGGCTGCCGACGGTGCGCAGGCAGGAGGCCTGCTTGCCCAGCACCATGCAGGCATCCTTCGAGCCGCCGAGCCCGATGCCGACGATGGCCGGCTGGCAGGCCAGGCCCCGCTTGCCGAAGCCGACCAGCGTGTCGAGGAAGAAGCGGCGGATGCCCTGCATCCCGTCGCCCGGGAACAGCATCCGGTAATCCGAGCCGAACAAGCCGCCCTTGTGCACCGTGGTCAGGTCGATCCAGTCGGCCTCGGGGTGGAAGGCGTACTCGATCTCGGGGGCGTTGATGCCGACATTGTTGTCGTGGTCGGTGCGCCAGAGCGGGTGGACGCGGTTCGGCCGCAGCGGCACCGAGCGGGTCGCGCTCGCGGTCGCCTGGCGCAGCGCCCGCTCGACGGCGACGGGGCCGCCCTCGGGGCGGGCCTCGTTGCCGTACTTCACGTACCAGCGCGGCACGCCGGTATCGCCGCACATGGCGCGCCTGTCTTCCTTGGCCGCCTCGTAGTTCTCCAGCATCGCCTGGATCACGAAGGCGGACAGGTCGCCCGTCTCCGTGTTCGCACAGGCCCGGAGGCCCCCGAGATAATCCTCCGGGATCTCGATGGCGGCTTTGGCCATCAGGGATTCGGCGGTGCTCTGGATGGTCGAGAGGGGGATCATGGCGGGTTCCGCTACTCGGCGGCCATCGGCGGTTCGAGGAGCGTCTCGCCCGGCCTCACCCGGGTGAAACGCACCGGCTCGTCGGTGATCGTCAGGCTCTCGCCGACGCGGCGCACCACCGTGAAGGTGGAGGTGGCGAGATCCCCCGGCTCGGGGAAATCCGCG
Organism: Methylobacterium symbioticum; assembly: GCF_902141845.1. Classification (GTDB taxonomy): domain Bacteria; phylum Pseudomonadota; class Alphaproteobacteria; order Rhizobiales; family Beijerinckiaceae; genus Methylobacterium; species Methylobacterium symbioticum. The sequence goes on from NZ_CABFPH010000082.1 coordinate 7,455, forward strand.
CGGTAATGGGCGCCGCGGGAATTCTCGCGGCGCTCGGCGGCCAGCGCGATCACGCGGCTGGTCTCGACCAGCGAGCGCAGGTTCAGCCAGTCGTGCCAGGTGAGGTTGAAGGCGCGCGCCCCGTCCGCGATGCCGGTCTCCAGCAGCTCGGCCTCGATCGCATCGAGACCGGCGAGGCCGCGCCGCAGCCCGGCGGCGTCGCGGACCACGCCGACCTCGTCCCACATCAGGTCCATCAGCCGCTCGCGCAGGGCGTTCACGTCACCGGGTTTCCGGGTGAAGGGATGCAGGCAGCGCGCGGCCTCGGCGGCGATGCGGCTCTCGTCCGGCTCGCGGAAGCCGCCGCTCGCGGCGATGACGTCGGGCATGCGGTCCCCGGCGATGCCGCCGAACACGGTGGAGTTGGCGACGCCGTTGCCGCCGAGGCGGTTCGCCCCATGCATCCCCGAGGCGTCCTCGCCCGCCACGAACAGGCCGGGCAGCTCGGTCGCGGTGTCGGGGCGGCAGGCGACGCCGCCCATGAAGTAATGGGCGGTCGGCACCACCTCGACGAGGCCGCCGGCGAGGTCGAAGCCGCAATCGCGGCAGCGATCAACCATGCCCTTGAAGCGCTTGGCCACATCGGCCGGGCCGAGATGGCTCATCCGGATATAGACGCCGCCGTTCGGCGTGGTGCGCCCGGCCTTCATCTCGGCGTAGATCGCGCGGCTGACGACATCCCGCGTCGCCCGTTCGAGCTTCGGATCGTAATCGGCCATGAAGCGGCGGCCGGCCCCGTCGAGGAGGTGGCCGCCCGCGCCGCGCAGGCCCTCCTCCAGCACGGTGCCGGTCATGCGGGTGTCGGGCCCGGCGAGCAGGCCGGTCGGGTGGAACTGCACCATCTCCATGTCGCGCAAGGGGAGGCCCGCGCGCAGAGCCATGGCGAGCCCGTCCATGCTCTTGTCGCCCGACGGCGTGTGGTAGCGGTACATGGTCGGGCCGCCGCCGGTCGCCATCAGCACGGCCCGGGCCTGCACGAAGCGTAAATGCCCCGTGCGGATGTCGGCCATCAGCACGCCGGCGAGCGCGTCGCCGGCCGGCGTCGGGATCAGCGCCAGCGCCCGGTGCTCCTCCAGCTTCCCGATGCCCCGGCGCTTCCAGACCTGCTCCATCAGCCGGTTGATGATCTCGATCCCGGTGAGGTCGCCCTTGTGCACCGTGCGGTCGAAGGTCTGGCCGGCGAAGGCCTTGCCGTGGAGCGAGCCGTCCGGGTTGCGGTCGAAGAAGCAGCCGACCTCGTTCTCCAATTCGCGCACGCGTTCCGGGGCGGTGGAGACCAGCGTCCAGGCCAGCTCCTGATCGGGCAGCCACTTGCCGCCCTCGATCGTGTCCATGAAGTGGCGTTCGACCGAGTCGCCGGCATGCAGCGAGACGTTGTAGCCGCCCTGGACCATGCGGGTGCAGCCGCATTTGCCGAGCAGCCCCTTGGTGGCGACCGTCACCGCGAGGTCGGGGTTCCGGTCATGGGCGTGGAGCGCCGCGAACAGCCCGGCTCCGCCGGAGCCGAGGATCAGGATGTCGGTGCGGATCCGCTCGATCTCCATGGTCCCTCACAGCAGCCGGACGAGGAAGGCGACGGCGACCAGCGCCGCGACGCCGCCCGCCGCCAGGGCCGCCCGGGTCTGGTTGGCGCGCCAGTCGAGATTCTCGACGAGGAGCACGCGCAGGCCCCCGAGCAGGTGGACGACGAGCAGGAAGACGAGGCCGCCCTCCGCGAGCTTGACCGCGGGCGCGTCGGTCCAGCGCAGGAAGCCGTCGAGGGCCGCCTCGCCGCGCAGCGACAGGGCGAGCACCAGGAAGTGGAACGGCAGGAAGACCGCGAGCCCGAGGCCTGAGACCCGGTGCACCATGGCGGCGACCCAGAGGGCGTTGCGGCGATAGGCGCGGGGGCCGCGGGCGCTCCGCCGCGCGCTGAGGGCAGGGGCGGTGCTCACGGCATCACCACGGCGATCACGGCGCGGGCGCCGAGCCCGGCGAGGAGGAGGGCGAAGGCGGAGGCGGCGAGCGCGGCGCCGCGCGCGCCGAGGGGCGTCCACTCGGCGAGGATGGTGCGGATCCCGATTCCGGCATGGATCGCGGCGGCCGCCACGAAGGCCGCGTAGAACAGGCCCCAGGCCACGCTGCCGCGGGTGCGGCCGAGGATGTCGGCGGCGCTGAGCCCCTGGCGCGTGGCGTAGAACATCACCGCCACATGGATCAGCACCAGCGGCGCCATCAGCGCGGCGGTGCCGCGCTGCCAGAGATAGAGGCGCACGTTCACGGCTTCAGCTCTCCCCGCAGATAGGCCTTCATCGCCATGCGCTTGAGGCCGGAGATCGCGCCGGTGGGGCTGAGGGATTGCGGGCAGAAATCCTGGCACGACTGGTGGCTGTGGCAGGCATGGCAGCCGCCATCGGCCGCCACCGCGGCGAGGCGCTCGCGCTGCGCCCCGTCGCGCCGGTCGTTCATCAGGGTCCAGGCCCGGTTCAGCGCGGCCGGTCCCACATAGGCGGCGTTCCAGCGCACCGTGTCGCAGCCGGCGTAGCAGACGCCGCAATTGATGCACTCGATGCCCGCATCGGCGACGACGCGGTCCGGCTCGCTCGGCCGGATCGGCTCGACCGGGTCGGCGCGGCTGAGCGTCGGCGCGAAGGCGCCGCCTGCCGCCTGCCACTTCTCGAAGAAGGGGCTCATGTCGGCGGCGAGGTCCTTGATGACGGGAAGGTTCGCCAGCGGCGCGATCTCGAGCCGGCCGCCCTCCGCGACCTTCGACACGTGGGTGCGGCAGGTCCAGCGCGGGCGCCCGTTCACGGTCATGGCGCAGGAGCCGCACATGCCGACGCGGCAGGCGAAGCGGTAGGACAGGGTCGGGTCGATATGGCGCTGCACGTGGGTGACCACGTCGAGCACGGTCTGGCTGGCCCGGGCGGGGACCTGGTAGCGCGCGAAGGCGCCGTCCGCGCCGCCGCGCCAGATCGAGACGGACAGATCGCCGGCCGCGGCCTCGGACATCGCTCCCTCCACTCCTGTCGAGAGCGGTTCTAAATCCGGGTGAGCTTCATCACAATCGAATAGGGTTCAAGCATAGCTTCGATTTTCCTCAAGAGCTTCGCGGCCCGCGCGCCGTGCCGCCGGCCTCGTGGCGCAGCACGTCGAGGAGCACGTCGACGAGGGCCGCCTTGCCGTGCTCCTGCATCTGCACGATGCCGACGACCCGTTTCGGGGCGGCCCCGGAGAAGCGCAGGATCCGCACGGCCAGGTCGCCCGCGGCATCGCCCGCGCGCTGCGGCACCACCGAGACGCCGAGGCCGTGATGGACCATGGTGCGGATCGCCTCCAGGGTGTCGAGCATCATGGTCTCGCGCACGGTGAGGCCGCGCCGCCGCAGGAAGTCGTCGATCAGTTCGCCGACCCAGGCCTGGCGCGAGTAGCGGATGAACGGGTAGCTCGCGAGCAGCTCCTCCGCCTTGCGGGCCGGCGCGTCCGGGGGGGCGATCAGGACGAGGGGCTCCTGCATCACCGGGGACCAGCGCAGGTCGGCCGCGCCGAGGCGGAAGTCGCTGACCACGGCCGCGTCGAGGCTGCGGCCCTGCACGCGCCCGACGAGTTCTTTCGACAGCCCCATAGCGAGCTCCACATGCAGCGCCGGGTAACGCTCTCGCAACGCTGCCAGCGCACGCGGCATGATGCCGGTGATGACGCTAGGCACCACCCCCAACCGCAAATGCCCTTCGACGAGTGTGTCCGAAATCACCCGGTAGAGCCGGTCATAGGCCGCCACCGCCTCTACGGCGTAGGGCAGGAAGGCGCGGCCCGCGGCCGAGAGGCCAGGCGGACGGCGCGAGCGGTCGAACAGCACGGCGCCGAATTCCTCCTCCAGCGCCTGCATCTGCACCGTGACCGCCGATTGCGTGCGCCCAACCTTCCGCGCGGCAGCGGCGAAGGAGCCGCCCTCGGCCACCGCCAGGAAAGTGCGGAGTTCGCGGATCGGCACGGGTCCTCCTGGCGGAACGGTTCTGCGGCCTCATCCTCCCGGCGGCTCGCCGAGGCTTCAAGCGCGGCCTGAGGGTTTGGGATGGATGGCAGGGGATTACCGAACCGCCGAATCCGTACACGGAGAAGAAATTTCTCGATCCAACACTAGCAAGGATAGAGTCGTTCCCCGGCAGTCGAGCTTCTGACAGATTTGGGAAAAGATCTGTCGAATCCTGCGCTTACCTCGATTGCTCAAGGCAGGGCGACGCGATATCCGCTCCCTTCGAGGCGGGCGGCTACGACAGGCTTCCGGGCTGCCCGGTCCGCAAGAGACCGTCAAGAAGACCGTTCAGAGGAGACCGCGATGGCAGGACAGACAGAGGGCGCGCGCCAGGTCGGCCACGGCCGCGTCTACGGCTCGATCACCGAGACGATCGGCAACACGCCGCTGGTGCGCCTGAACCGGCTGCCCAAGGAGCGCGGCATCGATGCCGAGATTCTGCTCAAGCTCGAGTTCTTCAATCCGATCTCAAGCGTGAAGGACCGTATCGGCGTCAACATGATCGACGCGCTGGAGGCCTCGGGCAAGCTAAAGCCCGGCGGCACCCTGGTCGAGCCGACCTCGGGCAATACCGGCATCGCGCTCGCCTTCGTGGCCGCCGCGCGCGGCTACCGCCTGATCCTGGTGATGCCGGAGACGATGTCCCTGGAGCGGCGCAAGATGCTCGCCTTCCTCGGCGCCGAGCTGGCGCTCACCCCCGGCCCGCAGGGCATGAAGGGCGCCATCGCCAAGGCCGAGGAGCTGCTCAACGAGATCCCCGGCGCGGTGATGCCGCAGCAATTCTCGAACCCGGCCACCCCGGACATCCACCGCCGCACCACGGCAGAGGAGATCTGGGCCGACACGGGCGGCCAGCTCGACGCCTTCGTGGCGGGCGTCGGCACCGGCGGCACGGTGACGGGCGTGGCCGAAGTGATCAAGCCGCGCCTGCCGAGCCTCAAGGTCTTCGCCGTTGAGCCGGAGGATTCCCCGGTCATCTCCGGCGGCCAGCCCGGCCCCCACAAGATCCAGGGCATCGGCGCCGGCTTCATCCCGGAGAACCTGCATACCGACATCCTCGACGGCGTGCTCAAGGTCTCGAACCAGACCGCGTTCGAGACTGCGCGTGCTCTGGCCCGCCTGGAAGGCATCCCGGGCGGCATCTCGACGGGCGGCAACGTCGCCGCCGCGCTGGAGCTGGCAAGCCGGCCCGAGTTCAAGGGCAAGCGCATCGTCACCGTCGCCTGCTCGTTCGCCGAGCGCTACATCTCCTCGGCGCTGTTCGAGGGCATCGGGCAGTAGCATCCGACAGCGCTCTTCAGCCGAAGGGGATGCCGGTTCGGCGGAGAGCGTGTCACAACAACGGCCTTTAAGGGCGCTCCGGCTCATCGGGGCGCCCCCTTCTCCGGCCGGGCATCCAGCCTCGGACGCAACCTCGCTCCCACGGAGGGGTTGTCCAGCCAGAGAAGGAAGCCAGCATGACCCAGGACAGCCGCCAGCGCCCGTCGCTGAAGGAGTTCGATGCCTATGCCGACCGCAACGGTCAGGACATGGGCCAGGATTCGGCCCGCGACGTCGGCATCCCCGCCCGCACCCAGGCCGATCTGAAGCGCGATCCCGAGGGCCAAGCCGAGACGGCACGGCTCGCGTCCGGCACCCCGCGCCAGGACGCCACGGACGCGACCGAGGCCGAGACGCCGCCCGAGAACCTGCGCCGCTTGCGCGGCGAGAGCACCGGTGCCGCCGCGGAGGCGATCGAGCGCGCCACCGCCGCGATCGGCCAGGATGATGGGAAGCGCTGATGCCTCGCGAATCCGAGACCGTCACCCGCAAGCCCGACGTGGATGTCGGCACCCCCGGCGGCCCTGCCGTCGGCGGCGGCCGGCAGATGCCGGATCAGGCCGCGATCACCGATATGGGTGGTTCCGGCCGCTCCGATACCGCGCGCCAGGGCGATTGGAAGGCCGGCGAGCCCGGCCGCGCTCCCCCTGCGCTCGGCGGCTCGTCGGGCGGTCATTCCGACCAGAAGGCGGCGGGCGGACCGGCGGCCGACCGCAAGGTGGGTGGCGGCCTGTCCCAGGCCGAGCGGCGCGAGGCGAAACGATGAGTGACGACCGCAAGACCAGCTCGGAAAATCCGCCGAAGAAGCCAGCCAACATCGCGCCCGACGCGGTCAAGGATCCGAACGAGAAAGCCGAGGGCAAGCCGGGCGAAGGGCCGGCGGGCGGCGGCCGGCAGCGCGGCGAGACCGATCCCGGCGGGAGCTGAGGCGATCCGGGATTCCAAAGGGATCATCCCTTTGGTGGGGTGCCGGGGCGACGCCCCGGCTTCTTCCGGGCTCTGCCCGGACCCGCGAGAGGGATGATCCCTCTCGACACCCGGATCAGCCGGACAATTCGCCCGCGCGGCGCTTGGCGGCGGCCACCGCCTCGCGCATCAGCGCCGGCAGCCCGTCGCCGCGCATCAGCACGTCGAGGGCGGCGGCCGTGGTGCCGCCGGGCGAGGTGACGTTGCGGCGCAGCTCCGCCGCCTCGAGCGGGCTCGCATCGAGCAGCGCGCCGGCGCCCGACACCGTGGCCCGGGCGAGACGCGCGGCCACCTCCGGGGGAAGGCCCGCCGCAATGCCGGCCTCGGCCAGGGCCTCGACCATGTGGAAGACATAGGCCGGGCCCGAGCCCGAGACGGCGGTGACCGCGTCGATCATCGCCTCGCTCTCCAGCCATTCGACATGGCCGGAGGCGGCCAGCAGCGCCCCGGCCATCGTCCGCTGCGCGGGCGTGACCTCGGGACTCGCGGCCGCGCCGGTGGCGCCGCGCCCGATTGAGGCGGGCAGGTTCGGCATGGCTCGCACGATGGCGCTTGCTTTGGGCAGGCGGTCGCGCAGGTTCGCGACGGTCTTGCCCGCCAAGATTGAGATGAGCAGGCTTGTCTCGCCGAGGCAGGGATCGATACCGGCAGCTGCGGCCTCCAGCCCCTGCGGCTTGATCGCGAGGATCACGACCTCGGCGCGCTCGGGCGTCTGCGGGTTGAGGCGCAGGCCGCGCTCCGCGCAGAGCGCGGCGATCTCAGACGCCGGCGCCGGATCGATCACCGTGGTGGTCGCCGGGTCGAGGCCGGCCTCCAGCCAGCCCGCCAGCATGGCACCGCCCATCTTGCCGGCGCCGACGAGAGTCAAAGAGGCGGGCAGCCCCGTAGAACGGGCCATCGGCCTCAGGCCTCGCCCTCGGTCTCGAACAGCACGGCGTCCAGCGCCTCCCGCGCCGACTTGCCGGCCCAGAGCACAAATTGGAAGGCTTGGTAGTAGCGCTCGCAGGCGTCGACCGCGGTCTTGTGCATCGTTCCGCACTGGGCATGGGTCGGAATCACGCCACCGGTAAGCAGGAGCGAGTGGCGAAACATCACCACGCTGTCGCTCGACCAAAGGTCGAAATGCCCGATCCAGAGTTGCTCGTTCACGAGCGAGATCAGGCGCAACACCTCGATGCGCTGGCGCTCGGGCACCTTCAGATCGAAGGCACAGGCCACGTGGAGCGCCTCCATGTCCTCGATCCAAGTGAAGGCGATGTGATAATCCGTCCAGCGTCCGGGACTCGTCACCGACATCTCATCCGCCTCGGCCCGGTCGAAGATCCAGTCCCGCAGAGAGGCCAGACGTTCGACCACATCGAGCGGGTGCTCGATCCGGTCGTGGTCTTCAATGTCGACGTGAAGCTGGGGCATGACAATCCGGGCTGGCGACCGGCCATCGGCCGCCGCTGCATGATGTTGAAAGTGAAGCCGGAACGGGAAGGCGCACCACGACGTGGTTAAGCTTGACCTGTCGCGATCAAACCACGTCTGCGGAGGCTCAACTGCTCGCGGTCATCGGCGGTCTCGGGCGAATCAGCACAGGACCGACTATAGACCGGGCGGGAGTCGCGACACAAAGCGGGCTGCCCCGGCGGTGAACAGGAAAGGCCACGGCGGCGGCGCTTCCCTGTGCAAAAGCCCTGACACCCCGAATCAGGCGATCTCGCTCGCCCCCATCGTCCCAGTCGCGCCGCCGGACGCCGTGCTAGCCCGGGCTTCCAGCGCCGCGACGCGGGCGGCGAGTGCCTCGTTCTGCGTGCGCAGGGTCGTCACGAGGTCGCGCAGTACGTCGACCTCCTCGCGAGACGCGATATCCATGTCGCGGATCAGGCGTTCGATCTGAGCTTTGACCACGGTTTCGGCTTCGCGGCGCACGCCCTGGGCCGCGCCAGCGGCGTCGGTCATTAACCGGGCGAAGTCGTCGAACAGGCGGTTGGAAGGGGGCATCGTCGTCTCCCACAGGCAGGGCGCGTCCGGCCTCTCGCACGTGCGGGGCCGAGATGGGAATCCCAGGTTCACGTGGCAATGTGCCCGCATCCACAGAGGCCGATATGAAAAGGGGCCCCGCAGGGCCCCGATCCGTCCGCGCCGCGTCCGCTCACATGCGGTGCATGCGCCGATGCATCATGCGGCGGTGATGCATACGGTGATGCATCATCCGACGATGATGCATGCGCCGGTGCATCATCCGGTGTTCCCGTCGCGTCATCTGCACCGGAGCGACGGTGTCCGCGGCCGTGACACCCATCGGCATGCCGGGGGCCGCCGAAGCCGGCACAGAGATCGCGGCGGCGCCAATCGATGCGAGCATGGCGAAGGCGAAGGTCAGTTTCCTCACGAGAGTTTCCTCGTCTCACAATTCCGGGTGCGGCACCCGGTTCGTCCTCTCGGGTGAGAGGTTCGGAGCAGAGTCTCGTGCCTTGCAGGCACGGCGGGCCGCCGCGAGAGGCCCGCCGTGCCCAACCTCGCAATCAGAGATTGGTTTCCTCGAAAGCCTTCACCCACTCCGCGCATATGCCTGAGCGGACGATATCGTCCCGGGTGAACTCCACGATCGGGATCGGCATCATCCGGCTTTTGATCAGATGTATGATGGTCCGTAGGCCCGATGTCTCGCGTAAATCGGTCTGCGATACGTCGCCGTTGATAATTACTTGGCAATCGTCGCCGATGCGGGTGAGGAACATTTTGATCTCGGATGTGGTGGTGTTCTGCGCCTCATCCAGGATTACCAAGCACTTCTTGAACGTACGCCCACGCATCACCTCGAAGGGAACGATCTCGATATCGCCGGTCTTCAGCGCGATGTCGAAGGCGGCTTGGCCCATGCGCTCCTTCATCGCCTCGGTGAGCGGGGCGACCCAGGGGGCGATCTTGTCCTCGAGGGTGCCGGGGAAGAAGCCGAGGGAGCGGCCGGAGGGGACGTTCGGCCGGGTGATCACGACCTTGGCGATGCGGCGCTGGCGAAGCTGATCCGCGGCGCGGGTGCCGGCGATGAAGGTCTTCCCGGTTCCGGCGGGGCCGAGGACGATGACTTGGTCGTTGCGAGCGAGAGCGTCGAGATATTCACCTTGTCGTTCGGTCAGTGGCTGGATCGGACTTAAACAACGTTCCTCATCAAACCGGGTTCTGTGCAGGCGAACTGCTCGGTCTTCCACCAGTTCAAGTCGTGCGCGCCGTCTTTTCATCGATCAACACTCCGCTTGGACTTGCCAATCTAGACCTATCACTGCGCTTTTATTTTTATTACCCTGACCTCAGACCTTTCATCACGCTCTGCACCCCAATGATGAACGGGCTTTCCGAGTTCCATCGTGGCTCGAATCTGCTGTGCAAACCGTTTCCGGGGGAAAGCAACGACCGCACCATTCGAACGCACAGGCGCAGCCTGCACGGCGGATGTTGCATTTCGGAGACGTTTCCGGAGCGGGTCCGCACGACGATTCGCGCTGTGGCCCGCGCGCAACGGGCCGCCCGGAACCGGGCGCGGCGTGGTCGGACCTAAGGCAGCGGATCGAGCCGGGCGCCGCCGCGGCGCCGGGTGGGTTGGGGATGGCAAGGCATCCGGCACGCCCTCGATCCTGTCTCGCGCCCGAAGGCGCGATTCCGGCCGGCCTTGCCGCCCCGAAGTCCGGGCTTGGCCGGCGGGACAGCTCAGCCCGGCTGGACGAAGCTGTCGAGAACCATCTTCCGGCCGGCCTTGTCGAAGTCAACGGTCAGCTTGTTGCCGTCGACCCCGGCAACCGTTCCCGGCCCGAACTTGGTGTGGAAGACCCGTTGTCCACCCGAATAGGCTGAGGCCGCGCCGGTCGACTTGGCGATCAGCTCGCCTTCGATCTGGCGGGGACCGCCGGAGCGCGCACCGGACCCGAAGCCGCCGGAGCGCCCGGGGGCGCCCGCATCCCGCCCCTGGGTCGCAGCCTGCGCCCGCTGCCAGCCGGGGGTGCCGTAGGAGGAGCCGAACGGCGTCGGGTTGCGGTCGAAGCGCGAGGCGCCGGCCGAGAAATGCGCCGGCGCCTCGACCACGTCGACCGCGGAGTCCGGCAATTCGTCGATGAAGCGCGAGGGGATGGTCGAGGACCACAGGCCGTGGATGCGCCGGTTCACGGCGAAGGAGAGCTTGGCGCGCTTGCGCGCCCGCGTCAGGCCGACATGGGCGAGGCGCCGCTCCTCCTCCAGTCCGGCGCGCCCGCTCTCGTCGAGGGCGCGCTGGTTCGGGAACAGGCCGTCCTCCCAGCCGGGCAGGAACACGGTATCGAATTCGAGCCCCTTGGCGGCGTGCAGCGTCATCAGGGAGACGCGCTCGGCCCCCTCCGCCTCCGAGGCCTCCATGACCAGGGAGACGTGCTCGAGGAAGCCTGCGAGGTCCGGGAACTCCTCCATGGAGCGCACGAACTCCTTCAGGTTCTCCAGGCGCCCGGCCGCATCGGCCGAGCGCTCCTTCTGCCACATCTCGGTGTAGCCGGATTCCTCCAGGATGGTCTGCGCCACCTCCGCATGCGGCTGGCTCTCCACGGCCCTGGCCCAGCGCGCGAAGCTCTCGGTCAGCGCCCGCAGCGTCGAGCGCACGCGGGGCTTCAATTCGTCGGTCTCGCAGAGGCGGCGGGCGGCGAGCAGCAGCGGTACGCGCTCGGCGCGGGCATAGGTGTGGAGTTGCTGCAGCGTCGCGTCCCCCAGGCCGCGCTTGGGCGTGTTGACGATGCGCTCGAAGGCGAGGTCGTCGGCGGGGTTGGCCGTCACGCGCAGATAGGCGAGCGCGTCGCGGATCTCGGCCCGCTCGTAGAAGCGCGGGCCGCCGATGACCCGGTAGGGCAGGCCGAGCTGCACGAAGCGGTCCTCGATCTCGCGCATCTGGGCGGAGATGCGCACCAGCACCGCGATCTCCGAGAGCGGGTGCTTCTGGGACTGCAGCCGCTCGATCGCCTCGGCGATGAGGCGCGCCTCCTCCTCCGAATCCCAGGCACCGCTCACGGTGACGCGCTCGCCCGGCTCGTCGTCGGTGCGCAGGGTCTTGCCGAGGCGGCCCTCGTTCTTCGCGATCAGCCCGGAGGCGGCGGCGAGGATGTGGCCGGTGGAGCGGTAGTTGCGCTCCAGCCGCACCACGGCCGCGCCGGGAAAGTCGTGCTCGAAGCGCAGGATGTTGTCGACCTCGGCACCGCGCCAGCCATAGATTGACTGGTCGTCGTCGCCGACGCAGGCGACGTTGCGGTGTCCCTGGGCCAGCAGGCGCAGCCAGAGATACTGGGCGACGTTGGTGTCCTGATACTCGTCGACCAGGATGTAGCGGAAGCGGCTCTGGTAGGTCGCGAGCACGTCCGGGTTCTCGCGCCAGAGCTTGAGGCAGAGCAGCAGCAGGTCGCCGAAATCGACGGCGTTCAGGGTGGCGAGCCGCGCCTGATAGGCGGTGTAGAGGGCCGCACCCTTGCCGAAGGCGAAGGCGGAAGCCTCGCCCGCCGGCACCTGCTCGGGGCCGAGGCCGCGGTTCTTCCAGCCGTCGATGGCATGGCTCAGGGCGCGCGCCGGCCAGCGCTTCTCGTCCACGTTCTGGTCGGTGATGACCTGCTTCATCAGGCGGAGCTGGTCGTCGGTGCCGAGGATGGTGAAGTCGGATTTCAGCCCGACGAGCTCCGCGTGGCGCCGCAGGATCTTGGTGCCGATGGCGTGGAAGGTGCCGAGCCAGGGCATGCCTTCGCCGGCCGGGCCGACCAGCGTGCCGATCCGGTGCTTCATCTCGCGGGCGGCCTTGTTGGTGAAGGTCACCGCGAGGATGTCGTAGGGCCGCGCCCGGCCCGTGGCGATGAGATGCGCGATGCGGGTGGTCAGCACCCGGGTCTTGCCGGTGCCGGCGCCCGCGAGCACGAGGATGGGCCCCTCCGTCGTCTCGACGGCGCGGCGCTGCTCGGCATTGAGCCCGTCGAGATAGGCTGCGGCCGGGCGGAGCGCCCCCATGGCGCGGGCCGAGATCGAGCCGGCGGCGCTGTCGGATTCGGGGGCTCCGAAGGCGGGTTGCGGTAGGGTCTGCATCCGCCTTCCCTGGACCATAACGCGAACGGCGTCGAGAGCCACGGGATCTCAGGGATCCGGTCGGGCCGGTCCCGCAGGGCCTCGGGCCGTCCGGCGCCCTGCCGGTTGGCCGAGGCTCCGCGGCCGGAGGCCCTGCCGGGGAACCGGCCCGCCCGTCCGGGCGTCGTCGCTCCAGAACCCGAGAGATGGAACCCGACGCCATGCGCCTCGCACAGATCATCGTCGCCGCCGGCCTCGTCGGCCTTGCGGCGCCGGCCGCCGCGCAGGTGCGCTCCGGCAACCCCAACGCGGCCAACGAGTCGTTCTCCCGCCAGAGCGAGTCCCGCGGCGTGCAGCAGGACATCACGACGCAGAACAACACCACGCGCATGGACATCCAGCGCAGCCAGACCGCGCCGCAGGCCCCGCCGGCCGGGGGCGGCGTCGTCGTGCCGCGGCGCTGATCGGCCGGTCTCCGCGCGGGAACGCGGCGCCTTCCCTTCACCCACCTCATCCTGAGAGCCTGTTTGAGGTCGAGCGGTGTTGATCACGCGTATCCCCTCCTCGCCCTCAGGATGAGGTGGATGGGCGGGATCAGCCAAGTCTCTGCATGACGGTCCGTCGATCCCCACGAACAGGCTCTCAGGATGAGGTCGAGGGGGGAGCGACGGCAGGACCACGCGATCCGCCTTCGAATCCGTCTCCGCGGCCCGGATCCTGCCGGCCCCCGTCAGACCTCGCGCCGCTCCAGCAGCCAGACGCTCTCGGTTGCCTCGACAGTGCCCTTCAGTCGGCCGGCGACGGGCACCCGGTCGAGCCGGGAGAGCGCGTAGTCGCGGGCGTAGAGCGACCGGACCTCCTCCTCGCCGACCGAGAAGGGCGGCCCGTCCATCAGGGACGGGTCGTATTCGAAGCAGATCAGCAACTGGGCGGCTGCGGCGGTGATGCGGGTCAGGTGGCCGGCATAGCGCGTGCGCATCATGGCGGGCAGGGCGACCAGCGCAGCCCTGTCGTAGACCGCGTCGACCCGGCCGAGGATGTCCGCCGACAGGGCGAACACGTCCCCGACATGGATGTCGATGCCCGCTGCGCGATAATGCGTGAGGCTGCCCGCCCGGGTGATGGCAGGCTCCAGCGCCAGGTCGGCAAAGAGCTGATCGACCGCATCCCGGCTCAGCTCGGCGCCGGACACGCGCAGGCCCCGCGCCATCAGCCAACCGATATCCGCCGACTTCCCGCACAGGGGCACGAAGACGTGCGATCCAGCCGCAAGGGACAGCCTGTCGACGTGGCGCACGAGCAGCGCATTCGGCCTGCCTTCGTGGAAGGCGATCTCGTTCCGCTGCCACTTCCGGTGCCAGAAATCCGGTTCCACGCGACGCCCTCCGGGTTGTCCGCCAGCCGCGCGGCGACCGTGCCACGGCGCGCGCCTGCGCGGTAGGCGCCATCCCGACGCCGACGCTCACAGCCCGCCGGGACAGGCCGCGATCCGTGGGGCGGCTCCGGACACGGCCCTCGCAAGCCCCCTGGCGCGGGACCGCCTCCGGCATGCTATGTCGCTCGGGGGCTGAACGATCGCGCGCGATCCGCGTGCAGCCCGCCTTCAAGAAACCCGTCCCCGGCGGACGGGCCGCATGCGGAACGTGAACGGTGCGTGACCTCCTGACCGCGCTCGCGGGCGCCGTCATCCTCCTCCTCGTGGCCGCGCTCGCCGTGCCGCCGCTGATCGATTGGACGGCCTATCGCGGCGTGGTGGACCAAGCGGTCTCGCGCTCGCTCGGCCTGCCCGTCCGCAGCGAGGGGCGGCTGGAGGTGCGGCTCCTGCCCTCGCCACGCCTGCGCATCGACCGGCTGCATCTCGGCGAGGGCGCGGAGAGCCCGAACCTCGACGCCCGCTTCGTGAAGGCCGAGGTGGCGCTCTTCCCGCTTCTGAGCGGCGAGTTCCGCTTCACCGAGACGCGGATCGGCCGGGCCGAACTGCGGCTGCCGGTGACGGGGAACGAGGCGCTGCTCGTCCCTGCCGATCTGCCGGCGGCGTTCGCGGGCCGGGACTTCGCCATCGAGGATCTGCAGATCCAGCAGTTCCTGCTCACCACCCGCGTCCCGGCGACCGGCCGCACCGACCAGCTCTACGCGCAGGACCTGCGCCTCCAGGCCCCGGCGCTGGCCGGCCCCTGGCGGGTGGACGGCACGAGCGGCGGGGTGCCGTTCCGGTTGACCAGCGGCGCGCTCGCCGAGGACGGTGTCGCGGTCAAGCTCTCGGGCGGCGGCGAGGAGCATCCCCGCTTCGAGGCCGAGGCCCGCCTGAGCCTGGAGCCCGGCCGCGGCGCCCGCCAGGGTCGGGCGGTGCAGGCGGAGGGCAGCGCCCGCCTCGTCGTCGGGCCGCCGAGCCAGGTTGCGGGGGCTTACCTGCCCCTGGCCCTCTCCGGACGCTTCAAGGCGACCGGCTCGCAGGTCCGGTTCGAGACGGTCACCGCCGAGATCGATCCGGGCGGACGCCCGCTTCGGCTCGCGGGCAGCGGGGACCTCAATCTGCGCCAGTGGCGGGCCGCCCTGGCCCTGCAGGCGCGACGGCTCGATCTCGACGGCTTCCTGGCCTCGCCCGAGGGGCAGGCCCTCCTCGCGCGGGGATTGCCGAAGGCGGGAAGCGCCCTGCCCGTGCTGCTCGACCTCGATCTCGCCGTCGAGAGCCTCGCCCTCGGCGCGGCCGAATGGTCGGACCTCGCCTTCGCCGCCACCCTCGACCGCGGCGGCGGCCTGGTGCTGAAATCGTTGCGCGCCACCGCCCCGGGCGGGGCCGTGCTCGGCGCGAGCGGCGCCGTCGAGACCGCGCCGACGCTCCATTTCAACGGTCCGGTCAGCCTCTCGGCGCCGCGCTCGGAGGGGTTCGGCCGCTATCTCCGGCGGATCGGGCTGACCGGGCCGGCGGTGGCCGTGCTGGACGGGCGCCCGGTCGAGGCCAGCGCCGACGTCGCCGCTGCCCTGCCGAGCCTCGACCTGCGCAACCTGCGCCTCGCCCTCGGGCCGGCGCGGATCACCGGCAATGCCCGCTACACCGCCCCCCAGGGGGCGGCGCGCGGCCGCTTCGAGGCGCAGATCGCGGCGCGCGGCATCGACGTCGCGGCGCTGCCGCCGCTCAACACGGCCTTCGCCGCCCTGGACGGCCACGATCTCGGCCTGACCCTGGAGGCCCGCGACGTGCGCTACGGCGCGACCGACACGGGCATCATCGCGGCGCGCATCCAGTCCGACGGGCCGAGCCTCGTCGTCGACAGCCTGGAGGTGACGAACCTTGCCGGCGCGAACGCCGCCCTCTCCGGCCGGATCAGCCCGGACGGGGCAGGCCGGATCGCCGGCCGCCTCTCCGCGCCCGCGGCGGCCCCGCTGCTCGCCCTGCTCGACCGGGTCTGGACCGGCGAGAGCCGTTTCGTGCCGGATTTCCTCCGGGCCGGTGCCCTCGACCTCGCCCTCACGCTCGAGCGGGATTCCGGCGCCGCGGAGGCGCTGCGCGCCACGGCCCAGGGCCGTGCCGGGGGCGGCGACCTCGATCTCACGCTGACGAGCCGGGCCGGGCGGCTGGAGCGCGCCGCGGTGCGGCTCGCCCATGCCCGGGCCGCGGCCTGGTTCGGGCGCGCCGACCTGCCCGGCC
>NZ_CABFPH010000083.1 GCF_902141845.1 Methylobacterium symbioticum
CATGCTGATCGTCGTCATCGATGACCCCTATGATCGGTTCCGATTCAACCATCAGGCATACGAGATGCCGGTCGGTGGGGGCATCCACCGCATCAGTTCTGCGCCCGCCCGATCGTGCCCCCACGCGATGATCTAGAGGACGGAATTCGGGTTTCCAAAGGGATCATCCCTTTGTTGGGGTGTCGGGGCGAAGCCCTCATGAATCCCAGGGCTCCGCCCTGGACCCGCCAAAGGGATGATCCCTTTGGAAACCCGGGACCCTTCAGCCGTGCAGAAGTCCTGGCAGGGCGAGCGCCGTGGTGGTCAGCCCGATCACGGCGAGCAGAACCAGGACCACGCGGCGGAAGCGGGCCTGGTCGATGCGGGTGAACAGCGAGAGCCCGGCCAGCACGCTCACCAGCACCACGGGCAGCGCCAAAGCGAGGTCGCGCACGAGGTCGGCGGGCAGGGGATCGACCAGGGTGAGGATCGTGAGCGCCCAGACCTGCATCACCAGGGTGAAGGACTGGTAGACCGCCCGCTGGGTGCGCGGCTCCCAGCCGCGCAGCAGGCTCCAGGCGGTGGGCAGCGCCCCCGACAGGCCGGCGATGCCGCCGAGCACGCCGCCGAGGAAGCCGACAGCGCCGTCGCTCCAGGCATTGCCGAAGGCGACGCGGTAATCGGCCCGCAGCACCGAGACGAAGGCGGCGTAGAGGACGAGGAAGCCGCCCACCGCCACCTTGACCACGTTCGGGTCGAGCCCGTGCAGCAGGTGGATGCCGATGGGCGCGCCGACCAGCCCGGGCAGGATCATCGCGAAGGCGGTGCCCCGCGGCGGCCAGGCCCGCAGGCGCACCAGCGAGATCACCTGCGAGAGGATGCTGCAGACGAGGACGAGGGCCGTGGCCTCCACGGGCGAGCGCAGCGAGAGCAGGGTCCCGGAGGCGACGAGGGCGAAGGCGAAGCCGGTCAGCCCCGAGATCACGCCGGCGCAGGCGAGGCAGGCAACCAGCAGCAGGGTCTCGTTCATCGCGGCAACCACGGGCGCTCGCGGGCAGGCCCCGCGCGGCGATGCGGCCTCGAGGATCCTCCCGGCGGGCCCGTCCTGAACGCAGGCCTTGATCAAAGTCTTATATAAGAGTGACCTTGCGAGCAACCGGGTCGGGGCGTAACCTTCATTCCGGATCCGGGTGGGCGAGACCGGTCCCGACCGGGATCCTGAGAGCGATTCGAACGGAGGTCCGGAGCGGGATCGTCGGGGAACTGCGGGTGCCTCACGAAAGAGGCCGCTTCCGGATTGACCCACCCCATGTCATATGTCTTATACAAGACATGGCCCGCCATAGAGACGGCCACACGGAGGAATGCCCATGAGCAGCCACGCCGGATCCGGCGCGGGACGGACGAACCCGCATCTTCTCGCCCACTCCCCCCAGGACAACGTCGCCGTCGCCGTGATCGAGGGCCTGAAAGCCGGCACCGCCGCCTTCGGGGTGATCACGGAGGACAACAGCACCTTCGACGTCGATGTCCGCCACGACATCCCGATCGGCCACAAGGTGGCGCTCACCGACCTGAAGGCCGGCGACACGGCCATCAAGTACGGCCAGGACATCGGCAAGGTGATCAAGGACGTCGCCAAGGGCGAGCACGTCCACGTCCACAACGTCAAGACGAAGCGCTGGTGAGGTCCGCCATGTTCAAGGAAGCCGCTCAGCTCGAACACGAGATCGCGACGCCCTTCACCGGCGGCGCCCCCGATCAGTTCGCCACCAAGGCGCTGTCCACCAAGCGCGCCTCGGCCGACTACAAGGCCGCCACCTTCATGGGCTGGCGCCGCGAGAACGGCCGCGTCGGCGTGCGCAACCACGTCGTCCTGCTGCCCCTCGACGACCTCTCCAACGCCGCCTGCGAGGCGGTGGCCAACAATGTGAAGGGCACGATGGCGCTGCCCCACGCCTATGGCCGCCTCCAGTTCGGCGAGGATCTGGAGCTGCATTTCCGCACGCTCATCGGCATCGGCTCGAACCCGAACGTCGCCGCCGTGGTGGTGATCGGCATCGAGGACCAGTGGACCAACCGCGTGGTCGAAGGCATCGCCCGCACCGGCAAGCCGGTCGTCGGCTTTGGCATCGAGGGCCACGGCGACATCGCCACGGTCGCCAAGGCCAGCTACCAGGCCAAGCGCTTCGTGCAGTGGGCAACCGAGCTCCAGCGCGAGGAATGCCCGATCGCCGACCTCTGGGTCTCGACGAAGTGCGGCGAGTCCGACACCACCACGGGCCTCGCCTCCTGCCCCACCGTCGGCAACATGTACGACAAGCTGATCCCGCACGGGATCTACGGCGTGTTCGGCGAGACCTCCGAGATCACCGGCGCCGAGCATCTCTGCCGCGAGCGGGCGATCAGCCCCGAAGTGTCGGACAAGTGGTACGCCATGTGGAAGGCCTACCAGGACGACGTGATCGAGGCCCACAAGACCGACGACCTCTCGGATTCGCAGCCGACCAAGGGCAACATCGCCGGCGGCCTGACCACGATCGAGGAGAAGGCCCTCGGCAACCTGGAGAAGATCGGCCACGAGTGCCGCTTCATCGACGCGCTGCAGCCGGCCGAAAGCCCCGCCAAGGGTCCGGGCCTCTACTTCATGGACACCTCCTCGGCCGCGGCCGAGTGCGTGACCCTGATGGCGGCGGCGGGCTACGTGGTCCACACCTTCCCCACGGGCCAGGGTAACGTGATCGGCAATCCGATCGTCCCGGTGATCAAGATCACCGGCAACCCGCGCACGGTGCGCACCATGGGCGAGCATATCGACGTGGACGTCTCCGGGGTGCTCCGCCGCGAGATGACGATCCCGCAGGCGGGCGACGCCCTGATCGACATGGTGGTGCGCACGGCCAATGGCCGGCTCACGGCGGCGGAATCGCTCGGCCACCGCGAGTTCGTGATGACGAAGCTCTACCGCAGCGCCTGAGGCGCCTGCTGTGCGGCCGCGGGGGAGCATCCTCCCCGCGGCCGCCGCCCCGACGCCACGGGGCGTGACGCGCGCGGGAGGGAGATCGCGGGAAACGCGGCGTCTTTCGTGCCTCGACAAGCTCGGAGGAACGTCCATGCGGCTCATGCGGTCGATCTACGGCCAGGTCCTGCTCGGCATCGCGCTCGGCATCGTCGTCGGGGTGGTGGCCCCGCAATTCGCCGTCTCCTGCAAGGTGCTCGGCGACATGTTCATCAACCTGATCAAGATGATCGTCGCGCCGGTGATCTTCTGCACCGTCGTGGTCGGCATCGCCCATGTCGGTGACATGAAGAGCGTCGGCCGGATGGGCCTGAAGACGATCGCCTATTTCGAGATCGCCACCACGGTGGCGCTTGCCGCGGGCCTGCTCTTCGTGAACCTGCTGCGGCCGGGCGACGGCATCAATGCCAGCGTCGAGAGCCTCGACGCCAAGCTCGTGGCCGGCATCGCCGGCAAGGCGCACGCGCAGTCGCCGATGGAGATCGTCGCCAACATCATTCCGCACAGCGCGGTCGATGCCTTCGCCAAGGGCGACCTGATCCAGGTGATGTTCTTCTCGGTCCTCGTCGGCATGGGGCTCGCGGCGCTCGGCCCCAAGGGCCAGTTCCCGCTGAAGGTGGTCCACGCCTTCGGCGACGTGCTGATGAAGGTCGTCGGCCTCATCATGCACGTCGCCCCCATCGGGGCCTTCGGGGCGATGGCCTTCACCATCGGCAAGTTCGGCCTCGGCATCCTGGCCCAGTACGGGATGCTGATCGTGTCGCTCTACCTGACCTTCATCGTCTTCATCGTGTTCTTCCTCGGCGGGGTGATGCGCTTCTACGTCGGCCTGAGCCTGTGGAAGCTGTTCCGCTACACCCGCGAGGAGATGTTCATCCTGCTCGGCACCACCAGTTCGGAATCGGTGCTGCCGCGGCTGATGGCCAAGCTCGGCGGGCTCGGGGTCGACCGCAGCGTCACCGGCCTCGTCATGCCGGCGGGCCTGTCCTTCAACATGGACGGCTCCTGCATCTACCTGACCATGGCGGTGGGCTTCATCGCGCAGGCGCTCAACATCCCGCTGACCTGGGAGCAGGAACTCGGCATCCTGGCCATCGCGCTCGTCACCTCCAAGGGCGTGGCGGGCGTGGCCGGGGCCATCCTGTTCGTGCTGGCGGCGACGCTCCAGGCCTCGCAGCTCCTGCCCGTGGCCGGCATCGCCCTCATCATCGGCGTCGACCGCATCCTGAACGAGCTGCGCTGCGTCACCAACGCGGTGGGCAACATGGTGGCGACCCTTGTGATCGCCCGCTGGGAGAAGAAGATCGACCTCGCCCATGCCCGCGCCGTCCTCGACGGCCGCATCACGCCGGACCTCGACACCCTGGACGAGGAGGACGCGGCCGAGGAGGTTCCGGCCCGCGAGCCGACGGCCGCGCTCCGCCGCCCGCTGCCGTCGGCGGTGCCCGCGACGTGAGCGGATATTGTCGATCGCCGGGGCTCTGCCCCGGACCCGCGAGAGGGATGATCCCTCTCGACACCCGGACCTCATGAGACCCACGGAACGGACATGCCCAAGGTCGTCATCAGCGAGTTCATGGACGAGGCCGCGATCGCCGAGGGGCTGTCCGGCTTCGACACCCTCTACGATCCGGGCCTCGTGGACCGGCCGGAGGATCTCGTCGCGGCGCTGAAAGGGGCCGACGCCCTGATCGTGCGCAATCGGACTCAGGTGCGCGGCGGCCTGCTGGCCGCCGCCCCCGACCTCAAGGTGGTCGGCCGCCTCGGCGTCGGGCTCGACAACATCGACATGGCCGCCTGCGAGGCCCGCGGCATCGCCGTCTACCCGGCGACCGGCGCCAATGACGGGGCAGTGGCCGAGTACGTCATCGGCACGGCCATGCTGCTCCTGCGCGGCGCCTACGGCGCCACCGCACAGGTCGCCGCCGGCACCTGGCCGCGCAACGCCCTGATGGGCCGCGAGATCGCGGGCAAGCGCCTCGGCCTCGTCGGCTTCGGCGCCATCGCCCGCGAGACCGCCCGCCGCGCCGCCGCGCTCGGCATGAGCCTTTCGGCCCACGACCCCTTCCTGGCGCCCGGCGACCCGGCCTGGAGCCCTGCCTACGGCCCGGTGGCCAATCGCAGCCTCGACGACCTGATCGCGCAGAGCGACGTGCTCTCCCTGCACGTGCCGCTGACCGAGGGGACCCGCGGGCTGATCGGGGCGGAGGCGATCGCCCGGATGCCGGAGGGCGCGATCCTGATCAACGCGGCCCGCGGCGGCGTCGTGGACGAAGCGGCCGTCGCCGCGGCGCTACGCGCGGGCCGCCTCGGCGGCGCGGCGCTCGACGTGTTCGCGCGCGAGCCCCTCGACGCGGCGGGCGGGGCCCCGTTCGCGGACGTGCCGAACCTGATCCTGACGCCGCACATCGCCGGGGTGACGGTGGAATCGAACGTGCGCGTCTCCGCGGTCACGGCACACGCCGTGCGCCGCCACCTGACGGAGGCCTGATATGGCGACCCTGACGCTCGAGACCGCGCGGCGGCTCGCCACCGACGCCCTGATCCGCTGCGGCACGGCCGCCCCGGCCGCCGACAGCACCGCCCGGGCCCTCGTCGGCGCCGAGGCCGACGGGCTGAAAGGCCACGGGCTCTCGCGGGTCGCGCCCTACGCCGCGCAGGTGCGGGCCGGCAAGGTGGTGGGCGATGCCGAGGTCCGGATCGCGCAGCCGCGGCCGGGGCTGCTGGCCGTCGATGCCGGCCACGGCTTCGCCTACCCGGCCCTCGACGCGGCTCTGGATGCCCTGCCGGGGATGGCCCGCGCGCAGGGGATCGCAGCCGCCGGCATCCGCCGCTCGCACCATTGCGGCGCGGCAGGGCGCCCGGTGGAGGCGCTGGCCGAGCAGGGCTGCGTCGCGCTCCTCTTCGCCAACACGCCCGCGGCCATGGCGCCCTGGGGCGGCAATCGGGCGGTATTCGGCACCAACCCGCTCGCCTTCGCCTGCCCGCTGCCGGGGCGGGCGCCGATCGTGGTCGACCTCGCCCTCTCCAAGGTCGCCCGCGCCAATATCGTCGGGGCGGCCAAGCGCGGCGAGGCGATTCCGGAGGGCTGGGCCCTCGATGCCGAGGGGCGCCCGACCACGGATGCCGCCGCGGCGCTGAACGGCACGATGGTGCCGCTCGGCGACGCCAAGGGCACGGCGCTCGCCCTGATGGTGGAGGTGCTGGCCGCCGGCCTCGTCGGCGCGCGCTACGCCGCCGAGGCATCCTCCTTCCTCGACGCGGCCGGGGACCCGCCCGGCACCGGCCAGTTCCTGATCGCCCTCGATGCCGGCGCGCTCTCGGAGGACGCGCCGGAGCGCTTCGCGGTTCTTGCCGCCGCGATCGAGGACCAGGACGGCGCGCGGCTGCCGGGCGGGCGCCGCCTCGCCCTGCGCGCCCGCGCCGCCGCGGACGGCCTGAGCGTCCCCGACGCGCTGGTGGCGGAGATCGAGGCGCTGTGAGGTTGTGCGCGCCCGTCTGTGGGCGGCTCCGGCCTCGGCGGGCCGGAACGATTGCGGCCAGCGGCGCCGCACCGTATCGAAGGGAGGTACAGCGTGCTCGGGCCTTCATGGGATCGGCTTCCCGGCCCGGGGGAGCATCGGGACACGATGGATCGGTCAGGCGGGGGAGGGGCCGGTGGGGCGGGTCGCGGCGACGCGGTCGGCTTCCGGCCGCTCTATCGCCAGGTCTACGACACGCTGCTGCGCCGGCTCGCGGACGCGGTCTGGCAGCCGGGACAGATCCTGCCGAGCGAGGGCCAGCTCGCAGCGGAGCTCGGCGTCAGCCAGGGCACGGTGCGCAAGGCGCTCGACGCGCTCACCGCCGACAGTCTGCTGGTGCGGCGCCAGGGCCGCGGCACCTTCGTGGCCGAGCACGACGACAAGCAGAGCGTGTTCCGCTTCTTCAAGCTGCGCCCGGATGCGGGGGGCGCGGGCACGCCCGTCAGCCGCGTGCTGGCGATCACCGAGACCGCGGCGAGCGTGGACGAGCGCGACCGGCTCGCCCTGGTGCGCTCGGCCCGCGTCGTGCGCTGCGAGCGCCTGCGCAGCCTGGACGACAAGCCCTGCGTGCTGGAGACGATCTCGGTTCCGGCCGCCCTGTTCCCGGACCTCGCGGCGCGCGACCTGCCGAACACCCTCTACAGCCTCTACGCCAACCAGTTCGGCATCACGATCGCGGTGGCGCACGAGCGGCTGAAGGCCCTGGTTCTGCCGGCGCGCGAGGCGGAGCTCCTCGGCGTGCCGGCCGGGACGCCGGCCCTGGAGGTCGACCGCGTCGCGCTCGATCTCGAGGAACGCCCGGTCGAATGGCGCCTCTCGCTCTGCCTCACCGACACGGTGCACTACCTCTCCGTGCTGCGCTGAGGCGACTTCTCCTTCATCGGACCGGACAGCCGCGGATCCCCTCTCCCCGCGTGCGAGGAGAGGGTCGCGACGACCGCGTCGTCGTCGCAACAAGGCGGCAGCCGAGGGTGAGAGGGCTTGAACGGAGGAGGCTCCTCCGGAAGCCACCCCTCACCGCCGCTCCGGCTTCGCCTCCGCTTCCCACAGGGACGACGAGGTCCCTGTGGGCCTCTCCCCGCCCGGCGGGGAGAGGGGGGACCCGCGCCTCATCCGGAAACCGTACGCGCCCAGCACCACGCATGCAGGCCGGCGCGGGCCTGTCCAGGGAAGGAATCGACCCGGCGAGGCAAGGAACTGCCTCCCACCGGCACCGGCATCGCGTAGGGATGTCAGTGCGGGGACCGGCAGGCCGGTGGCGAGGTGATGCGGGCGTGGAAGCTCGAACGGGCGCTGCGGACGCGGACCGTGCCTCAGCGCAGGATGCTGAACCCGGCCTGCGCCGTCTGGGCGATCGCCGCGAAGGTCTGGTGCACTGGCACGTCCGACACGTAGACCCGCGTTCCGACGAGAAGCAGGGCCAGCGCCCAGAAGGCGGCGGCCGTCACTCGGTAGACGGCCCGTTCGCGCGGCGGCTCGGTGCGGCAGGGCTCGGTGCGCGCCAGATCGAGCGGCTCGCCGAACGGATCGAACGAGACCGTCGGGGCCGTACCGGAAGCCTGCGAGTCGAGGGTCGTGCGCATGGATGTAGATGTCGCGCTTCGGTCAGACACGATCAATGGACGCGTCTTCCGAAGATTCCCGCAGGCGGAGAACGGCATGCTCCCCACTTGCCGCGGCAGGGAAGAATCTGCTCAACCCACCTGCGACCTCCACTGAAAGGCCCGTCATGCCCGCCAAGGCGCCCGTGAAGATGCCCTCGGAGACCGCCGCACGGGGCGCCTGGGCCGGTGCGATGGGCGATCTGCTGCCAGGGCTGCTCCTGTGCCTGGCGGTGACCGCATTGGCCATCGCGCTGCAGGCGGGCGAGGAGCACCTGACCGGCCACCCCTATGTCGAGGCCCTGGTTCTCGCCATCCTGATCGGCATCGCCATCCGCACCGCCTGGATGCCGGGCCCCCGCTTCAAGGCCGGCATCGCCTTCTCCGCCAAGCAGGTGCTCGAGGTCGCCGTCACCCTGCTCGGCGCCTCGGTGAGCCTCGGCGCCATCGTCGCCTCCGGCCCCGCGCTCCTCACCGGCATCGTCGCGGCGGTCGTGCTCACCATCCTGGCGAGCTGCGCCATCTGCCGCGGCCTCGGGCTGCCCGTGCGCATGGCGCTGCTGATCGCCTGCGGCAACGCCATCTGCGGCAACTCGGCCATCGCGGCGGTCGCCCCGGTCATCGGCGCCGACAGCCGCGATGTCGCCGCCTCCATCGCCTTCACCGCCGTGCTCGGCGTGCTGATGGTGCTCGGCCTGCCGCTCTTCGTGCCGCTGGCCGGGTTTTCCGAGCACCAGTACGGGGTGCTGGCCGGGCTCACCGTCTACGCGGTGCCGCAGGTGCTGGCCGCCACCGTGCCGATCAGCCTGCTGGCGACGCAAGTCGGCACCCTGGTCAAGCTGGTGCGCGTGCTGATGCTGGGTCCGGTGGTGGTGGCGCTCTCGCTGCTCGCCCCGCACCTGCCGGCGGAAGGCGCGACGGGGAAGGCAGCTCCGAGCCGGCTCGGCTTCTTCAAGCTGGTGCCGTGGTTCATCCTGGGCTTCCTAGCGCTGGCCACCGCGCGCTCGCTCGGCCTCATTCCGGACGCTGCGGTGGCGCCGCTGGCGAAGCTCGCGGGCGTCCTGACCGTGGTGTCGATGGCCGCGCTCGGCCTCGGCGTCGATGTGCGCGTGCTCGCCCGCGTCGGCGCGCGGGTGACGCTCGCGGTGACCGGATCCCTCCTCGTCCTGCTCGCCATCAGCGTCCTGCTCATCCGCGGTCTGGGCCTGAGCTGAGGCACGGTCCGCCGAAACCGGAGTGGATTGCGGGCGCAACGCCGCACCCGTGCGGCATCGCGCCACCTCCCCCCTTTCCCCGCGACCGCTTTTCCCGGAAAAGCGTGGGTCCATGAACATCCTTCTGATCGGCTCCGGCGGCCGCGAGCACGCCCTGGCCTACGCCCTGGCGAAGAGCCCCCTCTGCACGCGCCTGTTCACGGCGCCGGGCAATCCCGGCACCGCGCGCCACGGCCAGAACCGGCCCGACCTCGCCATCACGGACCATGCGGCGGTCCGCGCCTTCTGCGAGGCCGAGCGCATCGGCCTCGTGGTGGTCGGCCCCGAGGCGCCGCTGGTGGCGGGCCTCGTGGACGACCTGACCGCGGCCGGGATCCGCACCTTCGGCCCGACGAAGGCCGCGGCCCAGCTCGAGGGCTCGAAGGGCTTCACCAAGGATCTCTGTGCCGAGTACGGCATCCCGACCGCCGCCTTCGCCCGCTTCGACGCGCTCGACCCGGCCCTCGCCTATCTGCGTGAGCAGGGCGCGCCGATCGTGGTGAAGGCCGACGGGCTCGCGGCCGGCAAGGGCGTCACCGTCGCCGACACCCTCGACCAGGCGGAGGCGGCTGTGCGCGCCCTCTTCGCCGAACCGGGGGCCGAGGTGGTGGTGGAGGCCTGCCTTGTCGGCGAGGAGGCGAGCTTCTTCGCCCTCTGCGACGGCACCCGGGCGATTCCCCTTGGCACCGCCCAGGACCACAAGCGCGTCTTCGACGGCGACCGCGGCCCCAATACCGGCGGCATGGGCGCCTACTCGCCCGCCGCCATCATCACGCCGGCGATCGAGGCGGAGGTGATGCAGCGCATCATCCAGCCGACGCTCGCCGGCATGCAGGCGCGGGGCACGCCGTTCACCGGCATCCTCTACGCGGGCCTCATGCTCACCGAGGACGGCCCGCAGCTCATCGAGTACAACACCCGCTTCGGCGACCCCGAGGCACAGGTGCTGATGCCGCGGCTCAACTCCGATCTCGTCCCGGCTCTCCTCTCGGCCTGCGACGGCGATCTGTCGGGAACCGTTCTCGAATTCGATGCGCACCGGGCGGCGCTCACCGTGGTGATGGCCGCCGCCGGCTATCCCGGCACGGTGGTGCGCGGCTCAGCGATCCGGGGCCTCGCCGAGGCGGAGGCCGCCGGCGCCCTGGTCTTCCAGGCCGGTACGCGCGCGGACGGCGACCAGCTCCTCGCCGATGGCGGGCGCGTGCTCGCGGTGACGGCGCTCGGCGACAGCGTGAAGGAGGCGCAGGGCCGCGCCTACGCCGCGGTTGCCCGCATCGACTGGCCGGAAGGCTTCTGCCGCCGCGACATCGGCTGGCGCGCCGTCGCCCGCGAGCTGGCCGGGCAGGACGACACGGCGCCCTGACCCGCTTTTTCGGCACGCCGGCCTGACGTGGCGGTCCGGGATGGGGCGCGCCTCGGGCCGCGCGATCAGCGCATGCGCAGCGCGTAGAGGGTGATCGCGGCGGCGTTCGAGACGTTCAGGCTGCGGATCGCCCCCGTGAACGGGATCTTGGCGAGCACGTCGCAGCAGGTGCGGGTGCGCTCGCGCAGGCCCTTCCCCTCGGCACCGAGCACGATCACGGCCGGGCGGCGCGGCTCCAGGGTATCGAGATCGACGGCAGCCTCGGAATCGAGGCCGATCCGCGTGAAGCCGCGCTCGCCCAGCTCGATCAGAGCCTCCGCGAGATTGCGCACGGTGACGAAGGGGACGTGCTCCAGTCCGCCCGAGGCCGACTTCGCCAGGACGCCGGTGGCGCCCGGCGCGTGGCGCGCCGTCGTGACGATGCCGGTGACGCCGAAGGCCGCGGCCGTGCGCACGATGGCCCCGACATTGTGGGGGTCGGTGATCTGGTCGAGCGCCAGCAGCAGCGCGTCGTCCGGCAGGTCGTCGAGACGGGGGGCGGGCAGGGGCTCGGCTTCGAGATAGAGGCCCTGATGCACGGCGTCCGGGCCGAGCAGCGCGTTGATCGCGTTCGGCCGCACCAGTTCCGGCGTGATCCGCAAGGGCCCGAGCTCTGCGGCGAGCCGTGCCGCGGCGTTCTCGGTGGCGAGCAGACGGTGCAGCCGCCGCTCCGCATTGCCGACGGCCTGCACCACCGGATGCCAGCCGTAGAGCACGCTCACACCCTCATCGACGGGCGGCCGCGGCTTGGCCGCGGCCGGGCGCCGGCCGTAGGAGGCCGGCCTCGGGCGGCCCGGGGGCCTGTCGTCGCGCCGGGTGGTCATCGCTCGCTATCATCCATTCCTCTGGGCGCCCCGGCGCAGGCCGGCGCGCCTCGCGCCATGGGGACGGCGCCCCGCACGCGACAAACCGGCCCGGCGCCGATCCGTCAAGCCGGCCACAGGCCCGTTGCCCTGGCCGCCGAGCCCGACTATAGAACCCTCGGCTTCACGCCAGCGCCCTTCGTCTATCGGTTAGGACGTCAGCCTTTCACGCTGAAAAGGCGGGTTCGACTCCCGCAGGGCGCGCCAGCAAATCCAGGGCTGAGCCAGGATTTGTCGACGCATCTCACACAATGCGCGCTAGCGACGGCCCTGGCGGTCACCGCCTGCCTCGTCGCGCGCCCAGACGGCCGACCGCGCGGGCGGGCTGCTCTGCGCGGAACGGCTTGTCCGGCTCGGCGGACCGCTCACGCGCACCGCCCTCGCGCCGTGGGCGCTGGGCTTCGTGAGGGGGCCGACATGGCGATGAGCGAGCACGCCGAGACCGACCGCAAGCGCGTCGGCGTCAATTCCGACGGGGTGATCGGAACCCTGCGCTCCGACTGCGCCGAGACGCCGACGGAGCAAGTCCGCATGGCCGTCCAGCGGCGGTTCAATACGTGTCAGCGCGCCAAGGCCCGCTCGACGAAGCCTGCGGCCGCGAGTGCGCGGGCATCCTCGCCGAAGGGCGCGATCACCTGCACGCCGAGCGGCGGTCCGTCGCCAGGCACCGGCACGGTCACGCAAGGAACGCCGAGGAGCGTCCAGAGCCGGTTGAAGCGCGAGTCGCCCGTCGAGGCGTAGCCCTGGGGCGCCGCCCCCGGCGCCGGCAGGGTGAGCACGACGTCGACGCCCGCCGCACCGAGCACCGCGCGGAAATCCCGCCGCGCGGTGCGGACCACGTGGCGTGCCGCGTCGTAGGCCTCGGCCGGGATCGCGCCCGCCGCGTCGAGCTGGGCGCGCAGCAGCGGCGGCAGCGCGTCGCGCCGATGGTCGTACTCCCAGGCGAGCGACCGGATGCCCTCGAAGTCCTGAAGCGTGCCGTGGAGGCCGAAGGCTTGCGCGTAGAGCGGCGGCAGGGCGAGCGGGTGCAGCACCGCGCCGGCCGCTTCGACCGAGCGCGCCGTCCGAAGGAGCGCGCCCAGGCCCTCCTCCTCCGGCTCGGCGCAGAAGTTCGGCACGAGCAGACCGATGCGGGGCGCCCTGTCCCCGGCGCGCTCGATCTCAGGCCGGTCGGCGAGGAGCGCCAGGGCGTGGGCCGCGTCCGCGACGCTCGCTGCGAACAGCCCGAGCGTATCGAGCGTCCAGGAGAAGCACTTCATCCCGACCGTCGGGAGGAGCCGGAACGAGGGCTTGACGCCCACGGCCCCGCAGAAGGCCGCCGGACGGATGACCGAGCCTCCGGTCTGAGTGCCGAGCGCCAGCGGGAGCATCCCGGCCGCGACCGCGGCGGCCGAGCCCGCCGAGGAACCGCCCGGCGTGCGGCCGGGCGCGTTCGGGTTTCGCGTCTCGGTCGGGTCCATGAAGGCGAAGGCGGTCGTCGTCGTCTTGGCGAGCGCGACGCCACCGAGCGCCCGCAGCCGCGCCACCGCCGGCGCGTCGGCCTTCGGGCGCCAGCCCGCATAGATCGACGAGCCCATCTGGGTCGGCAGGTCGGCCGTGTCGATCACGTCCTTCACCCCGAAAGCGATGCCGGCGAGCGGGCCGGCACCCGGCACGACCGGGGCCGGGTCGAGACTGACGAGGGCGCCGACCTCCGGTTCGCGCGCCGCGATCGCCTCGCGGACCAGCGCGAGCGCGCTCGCGGGCGTGAGGTGGCCCGCCTCGATGCGGGCGCGCAGGGACAGCAGGGAGAGCATGAAACGACCTTCTGGCACCGCGACGGCGCGCCGGGTGGCGAACGGGAGGTAGGGTTCAGAGCGTCGGGAAGCGCAGCGGGCGGTCGAGGACCGCCTCGCACCAGCGCGCGATGCGCAGCAGGCGCAGATCGTTGCGGTAGGGCGCGACGAGCTGGATGCCGAGCGGCAGGCCTTCGGCATCGCCAGCGGGGAGGGTGATGCAGGGCACGCCGAGATACGTGAGCGGCACGCAGAAGGACGGGTCGCCCGTATAGGCGAGCCCCTCCGGGGCAGGCCCCGGAGCCGGCAGCGTGAGCAGCGCGTCGAAGCCGGCGAGCGCCGCGCCGAAGCCGGCGCGCAGCTCCGCCTGAAGCGTCCGGGCCGCGATGTAGCGGACGGCCGGGATGTCCGCGCCCTCCTGCACGAGATCCCGCAGCGGCGCGCTGACCTTGTCCGGATGGCTCGCAACGAGCGGCGCGTAGATGTCGGAGGCCTCGCAGGCCAGGATCGTGCGTGCCGCCTCCGCCGCCCCGGCGAAGGGGGCGGGCAGGGTCAGGTCCTCGACGCGGGCGCCGGCAGCCCGGAAGCGCTCTGCGGCGGCGTCCAGGCAGGCGAGGGCCGCCGGCTCGGCCTGGTCCCAGGGGCCGATGCGGACCCGGGCGAGGCGCGGGGTGGCGAGCGGCTCGACGCCCCGCTCCGGGTCGATGCGGAACGGCGGCAGCGGCTGTCCGTGCGGGTCCGCCTCGCTCGCACCCGCGAGCAGCGCGAGGGCGAAGGCAGCGTCCGCCACCGAGCGGGTGAACAGGCCGACATGATCGAGGGACTGGGCCAGCGGATGCACGCCGGTGCGCGGGATCGCGCCGTAGCTCGGCTTCAGGCCGACCACGCCGCAGAAGGCTGCCGGGCGGATCACCGAGCCGAAGGTCTGGCTGCCGAGCGCCAGCGGTGCGAGCCCCGCCGCCACCGCGGCGGCCGAGCCGCTCGACGAGCCGCCCGGTGTATGCCCGAGCCGCCAGGGATTGTGGGTCGGCCCGGAATGACGCCAGGCGAATTCCGTGGTCACGGTCTTTCCGAGGATCGAGGCGCCGAGGTCGCGCAGGCGCGCCACCACCCAGGCATCCGCCTCCGGGACGTTGTCCGCATAGATCGGCGAGCCGTTCGCGGTCGGAAGGCCGCGGGTCGCCACGATGTCCTTCACGGCAACCGGGATGCCCCCGAGCGGGCCATCCGCCGGCGCGCCGGGCTCGGCCAGGACCGTGAAGGCGCGCAGGACGGGATCGAGCTGCCGCGCCCGCGCATGGAGGGCGGCGGCGTAGTCCTCGGGAGCGAGACGGCCGGCACGGATCGCCTGAACCGCCTCGACGAGGCCGAGTGCATGCATCGACACGGTGGCGTCAGCTCCTCAGTTGCCGGCAACCGCCTTCGCGATGAAGTCGCGGCGCACGAAGCTCGCGTAGTCGGGCTGGGCCGCGAGATTGCCGAGGGCGATCTGCGTGTCGAGCCCGAGCGTCAGCGCCTCCTTGGAGATGTCCACGCTGTCGGGATAGACCTTCTCGCTCATCATGCGCTTCACCGCCGCCTCGACCACGGCGGGATCGAGGTTCGGAAACTCCCGTTTGGCCACAGCCACGGCCCGGGCGGGCTCGGCCTGCATCAGCCGGATCGCCGCCTGCATCCCGTTGACGAAGGCCTGAGCGACGGCCGGGTCGACGTCCTTGCGGGCACTCACGGCCGAGAAGGCGTAGGGGCCGTACTTCTCGGGGAAGCCCAGCACCACCTTCATGCCCTTGGCGACGACCTGATCGAGGCCGGGCTCGTACATCACCGCGACCTTGGCCTGACCGGCCAGGAACGGCCCGGGCTCGGTGCCGAGCGCGACCTGGGTCAGGGTCACGTCGTCCTTGCTCATCCCGTTCTCCTTCAGGAGCTTCAGGAACAGCGAGGTGCTGGTGGTCGGCATCAGGCCGGTGACGATGGTCTGACCCTTCAGGCTCTTCACGTCGGTCCAGGGGAAGTCCGGCGCCGTCGCGATCCAGACGGCCGCGCCGTTGACGACGTTGGCCACCACGTTGACGGGCGCGCCCTTGGAGGCCGCCACCGCAGTCCATTCGGGCCCGTGGATCGAGAACTGCGCGCTCTTCGAGATCACGGCGGAGAGCGCGACGCTCGGCGCGCCCGCCGTCTCCTTGGTGACGTCGAGGCCGGCCTTCTCGAACAGGCCCTCGTCGATGGCGACGTAGAGCGGCAGGTAGAGCATCGATTGGAAGGCCTGGGAGACCGTGGCCTTCAGGTTGGCGGCGAGAGCGGGCAGCGGAGTCGCGCAGGCGAGCAGGGCGGCGAGCAGGGCGGGACGCAGCGGCTTCATCGGGACAGATCCTGGACGGGAGAGAGGGAAGGACGGGCGAGGCGTCAGACCTGGATGCCGCCCGCGGTCGAGACCTGGCGCCAGGGCAGGATGCGGCGCTCGACGACATCGATGACGTGGTAGAGGACGAAGCCGACGAACATCAGCACGAAGAGCCCGACCCAGACCGTATTCAGGTCGTAGAGGGACGAGGCGTTGTAGATCATGTGCCCGAGTCCGCGCTGGGACGAGATGAACTCGCCCACCACCGCGCCGACCAGCGCGAAGCCGATATTGATCCGGAACATCCCGATGATCGCCGGCAGCGTGGACGGCACGATGACCGAGCGGAAGATCCGGTTCTTGGAGGCTCCCATCGAGGCCATCAGCGCCTGGAGGTCCGGGTCGGCGTCGCGCGCGGCCTGATAGGCGGCGATCAAGGCGACCAGCGCGGTGAGCGAGACCGCCAGCGCCACCTTCGAGACGAAGCCGGTGCCGAACCACAGGATGACGATCGGCGCGAGCGCGATCTTGGGCACCGAGTTGATCGCCACGATGAAGGGCTCGACCACCCGGGCGACGAGGACCGAGTACCAGAGCCCGAGGCCGGCCAGGGAGCCGGCGATCGTGCCGATGACGAAGCCGAGGATGGCCTCGATCAGCGTGTACCAAGTGTCGACCGCGAGGCTGCCATCCATCAGGCTCGCGCGGAACACGCGCCAGATGCCCGAGGGCGCGCCGACCAGGAACTCGGTGAGCCAGCCGGCATCGACCGCGATCTCCCAGGCGGCGAAGAACACGGCCACCGCGATGGCCTGGATCAGGCCGCGCCCGAGGGTGGTATCGACCGCGCGGGCGAGCGGGCCCGGACCCCGGCGGATCGCGGCGGGGCGCTCGGCCTCGGCCTGCGCGGCGGATTTCAAGGCGTGCGTCGTCATCAGGCGGCCTCGGCGTGGGAGGAGGCGGTTCCGCCGCGAGTCTGGATGTCCAGCTCGCCGCACAGGGTGTGGAAGTAGTCGGAGAAGCGCGGGTCGCTGCGCGCGCCGATCGGCGAGCGGTCGCCGAGCACGATCGGGTGCACGTTCTTCACCCGCGAGGGCCGCCCGCCGAGCACCACGACGCGCTTCGACAGGGCCACCGCCTCGTCGATGTCGTGGGTGACGAGCACGACCGTCTTGCCGAAGCGCTCCACCGCGTCGAGCAGCACGCCCTCGAGATAGAGGCGGGGCTGGTAGTCGAGCGCCGAGAACGGCTCGTCGAGGAGGAGGATGTCCGGATCCATGATGAGGGTCCGGATCAGCGCCGCGCGCTGGCGCATGCCGCCCGACAGGGTCTTCGGATAGGCGTTCTCGAAGCCGCCGAGGCCGAACTGGGCAAGGTAGTGGCGGGCGGTGTCGGTGGCCTCGCGCGGGTCCGTGCCCTTCATCTCCAGGCCCAGCATCACGTTCTGCAGGACCGTGCGCCAGGGAAACAGCAGGTCCTTCTGCATCATGTAGCCGACCCGGCCGCGCAGGCCCGCCACGGG
The DNA here is from genome assembly GCF_902141845.1 of Methylobacterium symbioticum. Taxonomy (GTDB): domain Bacteria; phylum Pseudomonadota; class Alphaproteobacteria; order Rhizobiales; family Beijerinckiaceae; genus Methylobacterium; species Methylobacterium symbioticum. The sequence continues at coordinate 17,283 of NZ_CABFPH010000083.1, forward strand.
CTGACCGCGGAACAGCATCGTGCCGGCATCCGGTTCGAGCAGCCCCGCGATCACGTTGAACACGGTGGTCTTGCCGCAGCCCGACGGGCCGATGATGCTGACGAAGTCGCGCTCGAGGATGTCGAAGCTCAGGCCGTCGAGGACAGGGACCGGTCCAGCCTTGGCCTGGAAGCTCTTGCGGATGCCACGCAGCGCGAGCTGCACCGGGCCGTCCGTCCGGCCGGCAGCGCTGTCGGGGGTCGGTGCGTGATCCATCGGAACTCCTCAGGCGGCATCGCTCGCCCGGGATTGTCCGGCGCGGTGTGGGGAATCCCAAGGCGAAATCGGCTGCAGGGCGGCCCGGGCCTTGCGCAAATCTGCGCCCTCCGGCCCGCCCGGCGGGCGCTTCCGCCGCGAAACGTCAAAATTGCCGGATTGGCCGGTCCGGTTCTTGCTCGCCCGCGACCGCGAGATGCACGCGCGCCTGTCGAACCGGGAGATCCTGTATGCGTCGATCCCTGCACACGGACGAGGAGATCGCCTTCCTGCTGGGCGAGGCCGAGCGCGGTATACCGATCGCCGAGATCTGCGCGAGCGCCCACGTCTCGCTCGGCACCTTCTATCGCTGGCGGCGGCGGCTCGGCGGCCTCAAGCCCGCGGGCGTTGCCCGGCTCGATCGGGTGGAGCAGGAGAACGCCGCCCTGCGCGCCGAGGTGGAGCGCCTGCGCGCGGCGCTGATGGCGCGACCGGTCTCCGCCGACCGGACGAGCGCGGCGGCGCGCCCGGCTCCGCGCCATCGGGGCGCGGAGGCCTGCGTCGGGCGCTTCGCCTTCGTGCGCACGGCAAACTGAGGGCTGCCGCCCGCCGGCGACCGCGCCCGCCGCCTCAGCCTTTCGGTGCGAGCGCCGCCTTCGGCATCAGCATGTGCACGCCCTTGTTGCCGTCCACCGTCTGGGTGATGCGCAGGTTCCCCGCGAGCGAGCAGAGCATGTAGGCTTGGTTGCGGGTGAGGTTCGTGCGCGCGCAGACCAGACGCACCATCTCGCGGACGGCTTGGCGCATCGCCTCGTCGAGGCTCTCGTGCAGGCCGATCGACATCAGGTCGGTCGAGGTCTCGGCGAAGGGCCAGGCGCCCTGCAGGTCCTTGCGCACGGTGAGCCGGAAGGTGCCGGTCAGCCCGGTCTCCAGCGCGGTGATGCAGACCTCGCCGTCGCCCTGCACGCCATGCCCGTCGCCCGCATAGAAGCCGGCGCCGGGATTGAACACCGGGAGATAGAGGCTGGTGCCGACCCGCATCTCCTTGTTGTCCATGTTGCCGCCGAAGGCCCGCGGGACGGGGCTGCCGACGCGGCCCCAGGCGGCGGGCGGAGCGGTGCCGAGGATGCCGAAGAACGGGTCGAGGGGCAGCTCCGTGGCCCAGGGCAGGCGGCAGATGCCGCGCGCCACGTCGATGTCGGCGTGGATGGTCTCGTAGTCGGTGAACTCGTCCGGCAGGGTGCCGAGCAGCGGCAGGATCGCCACGAAGCCCCAGTCGAGACGGAACTTCAGGTCGAGGATGTCGACCTGCAGCATGTCGCCCGGCTCGGCACCGCGCACGTGGATCGGCCCGGTCACGAAATGCGGACCGGGGCCGGGCTTCAGCGTGTCGAGCGCCGCCGTGAGGTCGGCCGGCACGCGGGATGGATCCGGATGGAGCGACTCGCGGCCTCCCGCCGGGTGGGAGTGCAGGGTGACGGTGTCGCCGGACTCGAGGGTGAGGACGGGCGGGAGCGCGGCGTCGAAATAGCCGAGCACCATCGTCTCGGGCGTGGCGGGGAGCTCATGGTGCGTGGACACGGGGGTCTCCTGAGGGACGCTAGACGGCGATGTGGCGCGCGAGATCCGCGTGGCTCACCGCCCCGCGGTCGCCGCGCTCGACCACGCTGCCGCGGGACAGGACCACCACGGCGTCGGCGACCGAGAGCGCGAAATCGAGATACTGCTCGACCAGCAGCACGGTGATCCGACCCTTCAGCCCGGCGATCACCCCTTCGATCGCAGCGACGATCGAGGGCTGGATGCCCTCGGTCGGCTCGTCGAGGAGAAGCGCGCGTGGGCGGGTCGCGAGAGCGCGGGCGATGGCGAGCTGCTGCTGCTGCCCGCCCGAGAGGTTGCCACCCGGCCGCCCCCAGAGGCCGCGCAGTGCCGGGAACAGGGCGGCGGCCTCGTCCACCGCGTCGGTCCGGTCCAGCCCGTGCGCACGGGCGGCGACCCGGAGGTTCTCGGCGACCGTCAGGTCGGGGAAGATCTCGCGTCCCTGCGGGACGTAGGCGAGACCTGCGCGCGCCCGCCCGTCGGCGGGCCAGCGCGTCAGGTCGGTCCCGTCGAGGCGGACCGAGCCGCGGCTCGTCGGGATCAGGCCGGTGAGGCAGCGCAACAGCGTGGTCTTGCCGGCGCCGTTGCGGCCGAGCACGGCGAGGCAGGCCCCGGGCTCGATCGCGAAGCCGACGCCGCGCAGCACCTGCGCGCTTCCGTAATGCTGGTCGAGCCCCTCGACGGCGAGGGAGGCGGGTGCGGTCGCGCGCGTCATCGGCCGAGGAAGACCTCGATCACGCGGGCATCCCTGCGGGCGCCCTGCATCCCGCCTTCGTAGAGGGTGCGGCCCTCGTGCAGCACCGTCACCTTGTCGGCGACCGCCTCCACGAAGCCCATATCGTGCTCGATCACCAGGATCGCCCGGTCGGGCCGGCGCAGGCGCCCGATCAGCTCGGCGGTGCGCGCGGTCTCGGCGTCGGAGAGCCCGGCCACCGGCTCGTCGAGGAGCAGGAGCCCGGGCTCGGCGGCCAGCACCATGCCGATCTCCAGCCACTGCTTCTCGCCGTGGGAGAGCGCGCCCGCCGGCACCGCAGCGCGGACGGCGAGGCCGACCTCGCCGAGCACCGCCGCGATCCGCGCCTCCCGGGCCCCCGGTGCCATGTCGGGCCCGCAGCCGATCGCGAGGTTCTCGCGCACGGTGAGCACCGGGAAGACGCTGGGCTTCTGGAACTTGCGCCGCACCCCGGCCCGGGCGATCTGGGCCTCGGAGCATCGCGTCAGATCGAGACGGTCGCCGAGCATCACCCGGCCGGAAACCGGCTTGGTGATGCCCGAGATCACGTCGAGAAGGGTGGTCTTGCCGGCCCCGTTCGGGCCGATCACGGCGCGGACCTCGCCGGGATCGACGGCGAGCGAGAGCGCGTCGAGCGCCCGGAAGCGGCCGAAGGCGACGGTGAGCGCATCGATGACGAGCGCGCTCATCGGGCACCCGATGCCCAGCTTGGCCGGATGCGAAGGCCTGCGAGGTCGAGAAGCCCGTTCGGCAGGGCCAGCACGACGAGGAGGACGAGGCCCGAGAGGATGAAGGGCCAGGCCTCCGGCATCGCGGCGCTCAGCCAGAACTTCAAGGCATTGACGAGGACGGCGCCGATCACCGCGCCGCCGAGCCGGCCCAGGCCGCCGATGGCGACCCAGACGGCGATCTCGATCGAGAGATCGGGCGCGAGCACCCGCGGGTTGATGATGCCGACCTGCGGCACGTAGAGGATGCCGGCGAGCGCCGCGATCATCGCCGAAAGGCACCAGACCCGGAGCTTCAGCCGCGTGGTCGAGTAGCCGAGCGTGCGCAGGCGGGTCTCGTCGTCGCGGCAGGCGAGCATGCGCCGCCCGACCGCGCTGCCGACGAGCCGGCGGGCGCCCGCCAGCACCGCCGCGAGGGTCAGGAGTGCGGCGACCGCGAGGCCGGTGACGACGGCAGGCGCGCCCATCGGCCAGCCGAACAGCAGCGGGAAGCCCGTCATGCCGTTGTTGCCGCCGAGTCCGGTGTCGTTGCGGTACATCAGCAGCATCGCGACGTAGACGAGCGCCTGGCTGATGATCGAGAAATAGACGCCGTTGACGCGCGAGCGGAACGCGACGAGCCCGAACAGGAACGCAACGAGCCCGGCGAGCCCGAGCGCCAGGAGGAGGGCGTAGGGTGCGTGCTCCAGGCCGGCCCAGTAGGCCGGCAGGCCCTTCCAGCCCATGAACTGCACGAAATCCGGCAGCGTGCCCGTCATGACGGTGCCGTGCGCCAGGAGATGCATGGCGCAGACGTAGCCGCCGATCGCGAAGAACAGCCCGTGCCCGAGGCTGAGGATGCCGAGATAGCCCCAGACCAGATCGAGGGAGACCGCCAGGATCGCGAAGGCGGCGAGTTGGCCCACCGCGTTGACGAGATAGGGGGCGGGCCGGCCCAGCACGAGGCCGAGCGCGGCGGCGAGGCACAGGCCGACGAGCACAGCGACCAGGGGATCGCGCAGCGCGCGCCGCTCATGCGCGGGGGCGGCGAGACCCGTGTGAACCGCGCCGCTCATCGCCGCCGCCTCGCCGCGAACAGGCCTTCCGGCCGGCGCTGCAGGAACAGGATGATGCCGACGAGCACGATGACCTTCGCGGCGACCGCGCCCGAGAGCGGCTCGATCAGCACGTTGGCGCCGCCGATCCCGAGGGCGGCCACCAGCGTGCCCATAAGGCTGCCGACGCCGCCGAGAACCACCACCATGAAGGCGTCGATGACGAAGCCGGAGCCCATGCCGGGATTCACGCTATAGATCGGGCAGAGTGCCACGCCCGCGAGGCCGGCGAGCCCCGAGCCCAGGCCGAAGGCGAGGCGGTCGATCCGGCGAGTGGGGAGCCCCAGGCAGGCCGCCATGTCGCGGTTCTGCGTCACGGCGCGGATGTCGAGGCCGAGCGGCGTCCGGCGTAGGACGAGGAGGGTCAGGGCGAGCGTGGCCGCCGCGAACAGGATGGCGAAGAGCCGATTCCAGGTGACGACGAAGTCGGCGTAGAGCGGAGCACCGCCGCTGACATAGGGCGGCATCGCGAATTGCAGGTTCTGGGTGCCGACCGCGACGCGCACGAGGTTCACCAGGAACAGGCTGACCGCCCAGGTGGCGAGCAGGCTCATCAGCGGGCGGCGGTAGAGGTGGCGCAGGACGAGGGCCTCGAGCACGATGCCGACGAGCGCCGCCGCCGCGAAGGCCACGGGGATCGCGGCGATCAGGTAGAGGTCGAGCAGGCTTGGCGCGAGGCGCCGGAAAGCCTCCTGCACGCCGAAGGTGGCGTAGGCGCCCAGCATGATGAACTCGCCCTGCGCGAGGTTGATCACCCCCATCAGGCCGAAGATGATCGCGAGACCGGCCGCCGCCATGAACAGGATGCTGGCGAAGCTCAGGCCGTTGTAGAGGATCGCGAGGCCGTCTCCGATCCGCACCGCCCGCTCCACCGAGGCGATACCGACATCGAGCGCCTGCGCGAAAGCCAGGTCCGCAGCGGCTGCGGGCTCGCTCCGCAGGGCCCGGAGCCGCGCGAGGGCGGCGCCCGAGGGCGCGGCCGCCACCGCCGCGACCGCGGCGCGGCGCTTGTCCG
>NZ_CABFPH010000084.1 GCF_902141845.1 Methylobacterium symbioticum
CCGCAGGCTCAGGCCCGGCTCGCGCGCGTGGAGAGCCTCGCGCGCGAGAACCCGGCCGCGGCGGCGGGCGGTGCCCCGGCGGGCGTCAGCGGATGAGCGCATCGTCCTCGCCCCCCGGATTGATCTCGATCTCGCCGCGGCTCGCCATGTCCATGGCGAGGTCGGTGATGGAGCGGCGCGCCTCCATGACGTCGCGCTGGGCCGCGGGCTCTCCGCCGTTCAGCTCGTGCTCGACCATGCGCTTCACGCGGGCCGAGAGCGCCGAGAGGATGACGCCGCGGAACTCCGCATCCGTGCCCTTGAGGGCCAGCACGAGGCGGTCGTTCGGCACCGCGTCGAACAGGGTCGTGCGGGCGCGGGGCGCGAGCTTGACGATGTCGTCGAAGGTGAAGAGCAGGCCCTTGAGGATCTCGACCGATTTCGGGCGCGTCTCGCCGAGGTTCGACAGCGCCTCGTCCATCTGGGCGCGGTCCATCTTGTTGATGATGTCGGCCATCTTGGCGTGGGTGTCGGCGCCGGCATTGCGCGCGCCGTTGATCATGAAGTCCTCGTGCAGCGTCTTCTCCAGCATGCCGAGGATCTCGTCGTCGACCGGCTTGAAGCTCAGCATCCGCCGCATCAGCGTGTTGCGGAGCGGCGCGGGCAGGTGGCCCATCACCTTGGCGGCCGTGGCCGGCTTGATCCGCGCGAGGATGAGGGCGGCCGTCTGCGGGTGCTCCTTGACGAGGTAGCTCGCCAGCACGCTCTCGGAGACGGTGGCCATGCGCTCCCACACGGAGCGGGAGGCGTTGCCGCGCACCTCGGCCAGGATCTCGGCGATCTGGTCGGGCGGCAGCAGGCCGGTGAGCAGCTTCTCGACCTCCTGCACCGTGCCGACGAGGCTCGACCCGCCGGAGAACTCGGTGGCGAAGCTCTCGACCACGCGGTCGAGCTGGTCGGGGCTGACCGCGCCGAGCTGCACCGCCGAGCGCGTGATGCGCTTGAGCTCGTCCGGCTCGAAATACTTGAGCATCCGGCCCGCGGCCGGCTTGCCCATGGCGAGGAGCAGCGTCGCGACCTGATCGACCGGCCCGAGCGGGCGGCCGAGGGCGCGGCCCGCCGACGGGACCGGCGCGTTCGCCAGGGGGGCCGCGGCCGGGCCCGCCATCATCGGACCTGCCATCGACACAGCCGCGGATGCCGCCATCGCCGGGGCTGCCTCAGACCGCTTGGTCGGAATCGGCCGGGCCGACCACCTCGGTCAGCGAGACGCCGAAGCGGGAATTGTCCTCCTCGACGATCACGATCTCGCCGCGGGCGATGACGCGGCCGTTGACCATCACGTCCACGGGCTCGCCGACCCGGTGGTCGAGGGGCACCACGGCACCGCGGCCGAGCTTCATCAGGTTGGCGACCGGCATGGTGGCCGAGCCCAGCACCACCTGCACCAGCACGGGGATGCGCAGGATCGAGTCGAGGTTGCGCCCGTCGCCGACGCGGGGCTCCGCGGCGGGAAGGGTCGGCTCGGCGGCGGGGAAGGGACTGTCGCTCATCGGTGGCTCGTACGCGTTCGGCCGTGCGGCGGACCGAGTTCTAGGGGCCGTAGCTGATGCGAGGCTGTCGCCGCGGCCCGTCGGGCCGCTTGACTTGGAGCGCGCTCCAGCCGGTACACCGACCATCCGAGGAGGGCGGACAGGTGAGGATCGGTACGTTCGCCGCGCGCAGCGGGCTCAGCCCGGACACCATCCGGTACTACGAACGGATCGGATTGATGCCGCCCCCGCCGCGCGACACGGCCGGGCGGCGCAGCTACGGCGCGGACGAGCTCGCCTGGGCCTCGTTCCTCTGCAAGCTGCAGGTCATGGACATGCCCATCCGCGACCGGCTCGCCTACGGCCGCCTGCGCGCCGAGGGCGACGCCACCGTGGGCGACCGGCTCGCGATCCTCGAGCTCCACCGGGCGAACCTCGTCAAGCGCCAGGCCGAGATCGCCGACTGCGTCGCGGTCCTCGACGCGAAGATCGATCACTACCGCCGCCTCGAACCCGCCAGGGAGACAGCCACCGATGAGCAAGGATCAACGCACGACGACGGCCGCGGCGGCCGCCGCCCCCGGCGACGGTGAGGCCCCGTCCGCGGAGGAGGAGCGCTACCGCCGCGGCATGGCGAATCTCGACGCGATCTCGGGATCCCAGGGCCGGCGGGTGGTCGAGGGCCTCGCCGACATCGCCCCCGACCTCGGCCGCTACATCGTCGAATTCGCCTACGGGGACATCTTCGCGCGCCCCGGCCTCGACAGGAAGACGCGGGAGATCGCGACCGTCGCCGCCCTGACCGCCATGGGCACGGCCGCCCCGCAGCTCAGGGTCCATGTCGAGGCTGCCTTGAACGTCGGCGCCACGCAGGGGGAGGTCATGGAGACGATCCTGCAGATGATCCCCTATGCGGGGTTCCCGGCCGCCCTCAACGCCACGGCCATCGCCCGGGAGGTGTTCGCGGCGCAGCGGCCGTGAAGCCGGGCGGCGCGCCTCAGCGGCCGCCCTCCGTCCGCGCCGCGGCGAGCGCCCCGCGCGCCGCCTCCAGCTCGGCGAGCGTCGCGCGCGCCTCCTCGATCTTCAGGCCCAGCGCGTCGAGCACCTCGCGGCCCTCGCCGGCGAAGTTGCGGACCGCCTCGCCCGCGCTCGCGAGCGCATGGCCGGAGGCGGCCATGGCGCGGCCGTACTCGGCCTGCGTGCGGTCGAGGCGCTTCAGCTTGAGATACATCGGCACCACGCAGGCGCTGGTGCCGGCGAGGGCGGCGAGCAGCACGAAGTCGACGAGGCCCGTCATGACAGCGCGTCCTTGTCCTGGTTGATGACCTCGTCGATCCGCAGCACGTAGGCCCCCTGCGCCTGGCCCGCATGGGCCCAGAACAGCGCCCGGTCGTTGCCCTCGAGCTTGATCCGGGTGGCGGGCGTCGCGTCGAGCCCGATCACCTGGCCGACCTGCAGCCCGGCGATCTCGCCGAGGGTCAGGTGGCGCTCCTCCAGCACGGCGCGCAGCGTCACCTCGGTCTTCTGCACCTCGGCGGCGATCTGCTGCGACCAGCGCGGGTCGCGCGCGGTCGACTCGCCGGTGAGCACCTTGGCGAGGCTCGGGCGGAGCGGGTTGAGCACGCTCTGCGGGATGACGAGGAACATCTCCCCGCCGCGGTTGAGCGCCTGGAACAGGAACTTCGCCTGCACCGCCTTGTTCGAGCGCCGGCCGATCACCGCGAACTCCATCCGCGTCTCGGTCCGCTCCAGCCGGAACGGCGTCTGCGAGACGAGGCCGAAGGAGGATTCGAGGGCCCTGCCGACCTGCTCGAACACCATCTGGGCGACGCGCAGCTCGATCGCCGAGAAGGCGCGCTCCTCCTCCACCGGCGGCTCCGAGCCGTCGGAGCCGAACAGCACCTCGACCATGGTGAAGATGAAGTCGCGGTCGAGCCCGACGAGGACGTGCCCGTCCCATTCGGGGGCGTGGAAGATGCCGACCACGGCGTTGGCGTCGTAGGCGTCGAGGAACTCGCCGAAGCGGCCGCTCTCGACCCCGGAGAGCGAGTAGAAGATCGTGGAGGCGACCCGGTGCTTGAGCGCGTCCCCGCAGGCGGTCGCCAGCCTGTCGAAGATGAGCTGCAGCATCGGCAGCCGGTCGAGGGACAGGCCGGCGGCGGCCTGGATGCGCGCGCGGATATCCGCCGGCTCGCGCTGGATCACGGGCTCGCTCATCTCGAAGCCCCTCTCAGGCCGCTTCCGCGCGGGCGCCCGGGACGGTGGCGGCCTCGACCTCGTCGATGGTCGGCCGGTCGGCGGAGGCGATGCCCTTGCGGCCGTGCTCGATCGCGACCTGGGGCAGGGCGCCGTTCATGTAGGCGATCAGGCTCTGCTTGGCGATCGTGTAGACGGCGCATTGCTTCTCGCGCACGCCCTTGATCTTGACGGCGAGCGGGGCGAGCACCCCGTAGGAGGCGAACACGCCGAAGAAGGTGCCCACCAGCGCCGCGCCGATCAGGCCGCCGAGGATCTGCGGCGACTGGTCGAGGGCGCCCATCGCCTTCACGATGCCGAGCACCGCCGCGACGATGCCGAGCGCGGGCAGCGCCTCGGCCACCGTGTTGACCGCGTTGTAGGGCTTGAGCGCGCTCTTCTTGTGCGTGCCGATCTCCTCCTCCATCAGCGCCTCGATCTCGTGCGAGCGGGCGTTGCCGATCAGGATCAGGCGGCAATAGTCGCAGATGAACAGCACCAGGTCCTGGTTCTTGGTGACGTCGGGATAGTTCTTGAAGATCTCGGAATTGGCCGGGTCGTCGAAATGCGTCTCGACCTCGTTGCGCGGCTTGGTCTTCAATTCGCGCAGCAGGGCGTGCAGCAGGCCGAGCAGAGAGAGGTAGTCCTTGCGCTTGGGCACCTTGTCAGTGATCGCCTCCATGGTGGCCTTGCCGGAATCGATCACCGTCTTCATCGGGTTGGCCATCACCAGGCCGCCGACGGCCATGCCGCCGATGATCACGAACTCCCAGGGCTGCCAGATGACGATCAGGTGGCCGCCCATGGCGACGAAGCCGCCGAGCATGCAGCCGATCGCGATCAGCAGGCCGATTCCGATGCCCATGACTCGAGGTCCCCTCGGCGCCTGATGCGACGCCCTTCCCGGGGCCGGGCATAGGGGCCATGGCTTGCGCGGAGCTTTGTTCGAGCCCGCGGCGCGCGGCCGCGAGCGGGGAGGGGGTACGGGCCCACCCTGTCAACGCCGCCTCCGGAGAATCGCGCGAGGCCCCGGCCGGTCTGTCTCAAGTCCGCGGAATCACTGAGGAAACCTTGACCCCCTGCGAGCCGCCATGCCAGGAATGGCCTGCCCCGCGCGCAAGCGGGACAGGCGGGCGCCAGACCCGCGAGACGGCGGCCGGCCCCGGTGGGCCGGGCCGCCCGCAGGGAGGATACCGGATGCTGCGCAGAGCGCTGGTGGCCGCAGCGGTGACGCTCGGCCTCGCGGCCGGATGTCCGGCGCGCGCGCAGGAGGCACGGCCCGGGACGGAGCAACAGATCCGGGAGGTCGTGATCGGCGCGCACATGCCGCTGACCGGCTCGCTGGCCCGCTCCGGCCAGGCCTTCGACGAGGGCATGCGGGTCGCCGTGCGCCTGTTCAACGAGACCGCACAGGGCCTGCGGATCAAGCTCCAGGTGATCGACGACGAGAGCGCGCCGGCCAAGGCCGTCTCGGCCGTGGAGAAGCTCGTCTCGGACGGGGCGGTGGCGGTGATCGGCGGCTACGGCTCGAACATCGTCGGCCCGGCCTCGGACGCCGCCAACAAGCTCGCCACCACCTACATCACGGCCGGCGCGGTGAGCGACGAATTGACCGCGCGGGGGCTGAAGACCTTCTTCCGCATCAACAACAATGCCGGCTACCAGCGCGGCATGGCCGGGCTGATCGCGGAGCTGAAGCCGGCCTCCGTCTCGATCCTCGCCTCGACCAAGGAGGCGCCGGCGCTGCTGGCCAAGGGCCTCGCCCGGGACATCGGGGCGGCCGGCATCAAGGTCACGGTGCACGAGTTCGACCCGGCGATCTCCGACTTCAAGCCGCTGATCAACAAGGTGAAGCTGCAGGACCGGTCCGAGATCCTGCTGATGTCGGCCTACGAGAACGACTATGTCGGCATCATCCGCGCCGCCCGGGTGCTGAAGCCCCCGGTGAAGCTCGTGGTCGGCGCGTGGTCGCTCGCCACCCCGAAGATGTACACCGAGTTTCCGGACCTGATGAACAACGTCGTCGGCACCTCCTTCCTGCCCTTCCCGGTGGCGGTGAAGGACGAGGAGGGCCGCCGCTTCGCCGAGGCCTACAGGCAGGCCTATGGCAAGGACATCGAGTACCTCTCGACCTTGAGCTTCGTTGAGACCACGATCCTGGCTGAGGCCATCGCCAAGGCGGCCGAGGCCGGCACGCTCAAGTCCGGCGGCCTGCCCGAGACCCTGCGCGCCACCGACCGCAGGACCCTGCTCGGCCCGGTGAAGTTCGACGCCACCGGCGACAACCCGCTCTTCTCCCTCGCCATGGGCCAGCACCGGTCCGGGCAGATCGTCCTCGTCTCGCCGCCCGCCGCCGCCACCGGCCCGATCAGCTACCCCGCGCTGCCCTGGTGAGGGCATGCGCGACCTGATCCTGCAGGCGCTGTTCTCCGGCCTCCTGATCGGCGGCGTCTACGCCCTGGTGGCGCTCGGCCTCGCCCTCTCCTTCGGGGCAATGCGCATCATCAACCTCGCCCATGGCGAGCTGGTGCTGATCGCCGCCTACGCGGCCTATGTCGTGGAGGCGCGCGGCGGCGTCTCGCCCTACTGGGCGATCCCGCTGGCCCTCGCGATCGTGTCGGTCGTCGGCGCGGTGCTGTTCCTGATGATCGATCGGATCCGCGAGCACCGGGAATTGAACTCGCTGATCCTGACCTACGGGGTCGGCATCGTGCTCACCAACGCCGTGCTGCTGGCCTTCGCCAGCGACGTGCGCACCACCACCGCCCCGGCCCTTCAGGATGCGGTGACGCTGGGCCCGGTCTACGCCATGGCCGGCGAGATCGTCGCCTTCGGCCTGAGCCTCGTCCTGATGGTGGCCCTGTGGTGGTGGCTGAAGCGGAGCTGGTACGGGCGCGCCGTGCGCGCCGTCTCCTCGAACCGGGCGGCGGCCACCTTGATGGGGATCAACCCGCTGCGCACCGAGCTCGTCGCCTTCCTCGTGGCCGGGGCGCTCGCGAGCTTCGCCGGGGTCGCCCTCTACACGATGAGCGTGGTCCAGCCGGCGCTCGGCCACGCGCTCACCGTGAAGGCCTTCATCGTCACGGTGCTCGCCGGCGTCGGCTCGATCCCGGGCGTGTTCCTGGCCGCCCTGCTCCTCGGCGTCACCGAGGCGCTGACCGTGACGCTGGCGAGCTCCGCCCTGCAGGAACTCGCCGGCATGGTGCTGTTCCTCCTCGTCCTGTTCCTCCTGCCGAGCGGGCTGTTCGGCGCCCGCGCCCGGCGGGGCTGAGTGTTGAGCGGAGGAGTTCCGGACATGGCATCCCCGCGCGCACCGCTGCCGGGCCTCGCCCTCGCCGCCGCCTTCCTCGTCCTCGCGGCGCTGCCGCTCCTGCTCGGCGCCAGCAACTACCTGCTCGGCCTGCTGATCTCGGCGCTGATCCTGGCGGGGGTGGCGCTGGCCTGGGCTCTCCTCGGCAATCTCGGCGGCATGGTCTCCTTCGGGCACGCCGCCTTCTTCGGGGTCGGCGGCTATGCCTCGGCGCTGCTGGCGGGCAAGCTCGGCCTGCCGGTGCTGCTCACCGTGCCCCTCGGCGGGCTCCTCGCGGCGCTCGCCTCGCTCGCCATGCTGCCGGCGCTCCGGCTGTCGGGCCCCTATTTCGCGCTGGCCATCCTGGCCTACGCGCAGATCTTCCGGATCCTCGCCACCGAGGCGTCCTCGCTCACCGGCGGGGCGGCGGGGCTCCAGCGCTATCCCGGCCTGCCGACCGTGTTCGGGCTCGACCTCGCGAGCCGGCCCGGGGCCTACGCCCTCCTCGTCGCGCTGGTGGCCCTCGGCTGCCTCGCCTATGCGGCGATCCGGCGCTCCGCTCTCGGCCTGGCGCTCCGGGCCATCGCCGAGAGCGAGGATGCGACGCGCGTCGTCGGCGTCAACAGCGTGCTCCTCAAAGCCTGGATGCTCGCGCTCTCGGCCTTCATCACCGGCCTGTTCGGGGCGCTCAACGCCCACATCATCGGTTTCCTGGAACCGGACTACGCCTTCGCGGGGTCGTGGAGCGTGCTGCCGATCATCGCGAGCGTGTTCGGCGGCTACCGCACGGTGCTGGGGCCGGTGGGCGGGGCGGTGGTGATCTACCTGTTCGATCAGGTGGTGGCGAAGGGGCTGATCGCGGTCGGCCACCAGATCCTGCTCGGGCTCCTGCTCGTCGCCATGGTGCTCGCCGCCCCGAACGGGCTCCTCGGCCTCCTCGAGCGCAAGGGAGGCGCCCGTGCTGGCGCTTGAGGCCGTCACCGTCCGCTTCGGCGGCCTCGTGGCTTTGCGCGAGGTCTCCTTCACGGTCGCGCAAGGCGAGGTGCTCGGCCTCGTCGGCCCGAACGGGGCCGGCAAGACCACCCTGTTCAACGCGATCTCCGGGCTGATCCGCCCGCGCGGGCGCATCCTGTTCGAGGACCGGGACATCACGAGAGCGCCGCTCCACCGCCGCGCCCGGCTCGGGATCGGCCGCAGCTTCCAGATCCCGCAGCCGATGAAGCACCTCACCGTGCGCGAGAACCTCGAAGTCGCGCAGGTCTTCGGCGCGGGCCGGCGCGATCCGGCGCGCCTCACGGAGATCCTCGAGGTGATGGATCTCGGAGGCCAGGCCGACCGCGAGGCGGACGGGGCGCTGGCGCTGCAGGAGCTGAAGCGGCTGGAGATCGCCAAGGCGCTCGCCACCGAGCCGCGCCTCCTCCTCCTCGACGAGGTGCTCGCCGGCCTGGAGAGCGGGGCGAAGCGGGCGTTTGCCGCCAAGCTGCGCGAGTTGCACGCCCGCTTCGCGCTCACCATCGTGATCGTGGAGCACGACATCGAGACCATCCTCGGCCTGTGCTCGCGGGCGGTGGTGCTCGATTTCGGGCAGGTCATCGCCGACGGCGCGCCGGCCGCCGTCTTCCGCGACCCCAAGGTGGTGGCGAGCTATACGGGGGCGGTGGATGCCTGAGCCCATGCTCGAGACGGCCGATCTACGCGCCGGCTACGGCCACATCACCGTGCTCTGGGACCTGTCGCTCCGCTTCCGCGCGGGCGCCCTCACCGCCATCGTCGGGCCGAACGGGGCCGGCAAGACGACGCTGCTGCGCGCGCTGACCGGCCTCGTTCCCCACCGCGGCACGATCCGCCTCGACGGGCAGGCCCTGTCGGGGAAGGCCTGGGATCTCGCGGAGCGCGGCCTCGTCATGGTGCCGGAGGGCCGCATGGTGTTCCGCGACATGAGCGTGGAGGAGAACCTCCATCTCGGCGCCTATCCGCGGCGCTGCCGGGCCGATCTCGGACGCAACCTGGAGCGGGTCTACGGCCTGTTCCCCCGGCTGAAGGAGCGGCGCCACCAGGCGGCGGGCTCGCTCTCGGGCGGCGAGGCGCAGATGGTGGCTCTGGGCCGCGGCCTGATGGCCGATCCGCGCGTCCTCCTCATCGACGAGCCTTCACTCGGCCTCGCCCCGGTCATCGTGCAGGAGGTGTTCGGCGTGATCCGCCGGCTCAAGGAGGCGGGCACGACGATCCTGCTGGTGGAGCAGAACACCCGCATGGCGCTCAGCGTGGCCGACGACGTGCATCTCCTGCGCGGCGGCCGGGTCCGGCTCAGCGAGGCGGCCGCGGGCCTCGACCTCGACCGGCTGCACGATCTCTATTTCGCTCGGGAGCAGGCGGCATGAGCCCTCATGACCGCCTGCCCCCCGTTCTGCAGAGCCTGCGCCTGCCGGTGGTCGCCGCACCGATGTTCATCGTGTCGGGGCCCGAACTGGTGATCGCGCAGTGCCTCGCGGGGGTGGTCGGGTCCTTCCCGGCCCTCAACGCCCGCGCGCCCGACACCCTGGACGGCTGGCTGAGCCGGATCGAGGCGGCGCTGGCCGAGGCCCGCGCCGCCGACCCCGCCCGGGTGATCGCGCCGTTCGCCGTCACCCAGATCGTGCACGCCTCGAACGACCGCCTCGCCGAGGACGTCGCCACCTGCGCCGCGCACCGGGTGCCGATCGTGATCACGAGCCTGCGGGCGCCCGACGCGGTGGTCGGCCCGGTCCACGCCTATGGCGGCCTCGTCTTCCACGACGTCACCACGGTGCGCCACGCCGAGAAGGCGCTGGAGGCCGGGGTCGACGGGCTGATCCTGGTCTGCGCCGGGGCCGGGGGCCATGCCGGCACGCTCTCGCCCTTCGCCCTGGTCGGCGAGGTGCGCCGCTTCTACGACGGGCCGCTGATCCTGTCGGGGGCGATCACCTCGGGCTCGGCGATCCTCGCCGCCCAGGCGATGGGGGCGGACCTCGCCTATATGGGCACCCGCTTCATCGCCACCGAGGAGGCGCGGGCCGCGCCCGGCTACAAGGGGATGATCGCGGATTCGGCTGCCGCCGACATCGTCTACACGCCCTTCTTCACCGGGGTGCCGGGCAATTATCTCGGCCCCAGCATCCGCGCCGCCGGCCTCGACCCGGCCGCGCTGCCGGATCAGGGCAAGGATGCGATGAGCTTCGCGAGCGGACGCTCCAAGCCCTGGCGGGACGTCTGGGGCGCGGGGCAGGGGGTCGGCACCATCGCCGACGTGCCGCCGACCGCCCTGCTCGTGGCCCGGTTGGCCGAGGAATACGCAGCGGCACGGGCGCGGCTCGCGGGGTAGGGCTCTCGCCTAACCCGCCACCGCGAGGGCCGCCTCCACCACCGCGTCCGGCCGGAAATGGTGCAGCATGTGGCCCTGGCCGGGCAGCCAGTGCAGGCGGGCGCCGGGGATCATCAGGGCCGCGCCGCGCCCGTGCAGGGACTGGTTGGTGACGATGTCCCGGTCGCCGCCGAGGATGTGCACCGGCACCCGGCAGGTCGGATAGGCGGCCACGCTCCGGGCGAGGTCGGGCCAGAGCAGGTTCGCGTTCTCGCCCTCCGCCACCAGCCGGTCGGGCCGGGAGGCGAGGCCGAAGGGGAAGGCGGCGGCGAAGCGCTCCGGCATGCCCTGCGGCAGGAACATCGCCCGCCACAGGAGCGGCAGCAGCAGCGCGTCCGCGGGGCCGAGCAGCGCCGAGAGCAGGTCGCCGCCGACGGGCACGGCGCGCGGTCCGAACAGCACCTGCTCCAGGCGCGGCTCGGGGAAGGCGATCGGCGCCATGGCGACGATGCCGCGGGTCGCGTCCGGGTAGGCGAGGCCGTAGGCCAGCGCCACCGCGCCGCCGAACGAGTGGCCGGCGACGACCGGCCGCTCCAGCCCGATCCGGCCGGCGAGCCCGCGCAGGATGCCGGCCTGTCGCCAGAGCGAGCCGTCGGCGAGCCGGGCGTGACCGCTGGCGCCATGGCCGGGCCGGTCGATCGCCACCACGCGGAAATGGCGGGCGAGCGCGGCCATCGGCCCGAGCCACATGTCCTCCAGGCACATCAGGGCGCCGTGGACGAGGATCAGGTCGGGCCCTGCCCCGGCCTCGACCCAGGCGATGGGAATGCCCTCGACCTCGGTGAAGCGCCGCTCGGGGAGCCCGGCGGCGGGCGGCGCGGACAAGGGCGCGGACAAGGGCGCAGGGAAGGGCAGGACGGCGCTCGCGGAGCGCCGCCCCGATGCGGCCTCCGTCACCGCCGGGACCGCCGGCCGCCGCCGAGGATCGAGGCGGCGCCGAGGGCGAGGCCGGTGGCGGCGAGGCCCGCGAGCGCGGCCGGGTGCAGGCTCGCGCGGGTATAGGCGCTGGTGCGCATCACGTAGCCGGGATGGGTGCCGCGGACCCGGCCCGCCCCGATCGGCGCGTGCAGGGCGCCTTCCGGATCGTGCGGGGGCTCGCGCCGCCGCTGGAAGGCGGTGATCGCCGGGGCGAGATAGTCGTAGGCGCCCGGCGCGAATTCCTTGGCCGCCACCAGGACCTTGCCGCCCCCACCGACGAAGATGTCCCGCTGCGGGTGCACGGCCGCGTGCAGGATGGCGTGGGCGACCTCCTCGGGCGCGTAGACCGGGGGCGGCAGCTTCGGCTCGCGGTCCATGTAGTTGCGGGCGCGCTGGGGCAGGGGGGTGTCGATCGAGGTGGGCTTCACCAGCGTCACCGCGACGGGCAGTCCCTCCTGCAGCAGCTCCATGCGCAGCGTGTCGGTGAAGCCCTTCACCGCGTGCTTGCTCGCCGCGTAGAGGCCCTGGAACGGGAAGGCGAGGTCGGAGGCGACGCTGCCGACATTGATCAGCCCGCCCTGCCCACGGGCGCGGAAGTGATCGGCCGCGACGAGGGAGCCGAACACCGTGCCCCAGAAATTGGTCCGGATCAGGCGCTCGTGGTCGTCGTCGCTGATCGCGGCGAGCGGCCCGTAGACGGTGAGTCCGGCGACGTTCACCCAGGTGTCGAACCCGCCGAAGGTCTCGACCGCGCGATCGGCGATCCGCTGCACCTCCGCCCGCGAGCCCACATCGGCCGGAACGTCGAGGGCACGGCCGCCCGCCGCCTCGATCTCGGCGCGCAGGCCGGCCAGCACCTCCGCGCTGCGGGCGGCGAGCACCACGGCCGCGCCGCGCGCCGCCGCCATGCGCGCGGTCGCGAGCCCGATGCCGCTCGAGGCGCCGGTGACGACGATGGTCTGCCGCGACAGCGGCGGGCGGCGCCCTCCGAGGCCCGTCACCGGTCGGCCTTCTCGCCGGCGGCGGTGAGTTCGACGGAGCGCCGGGTCGTCGGCCTGGTCAGATCGTGGGCGCGGCTCGCCATGGCCTGCTCCTCCCGCCGCGATTGCTGGAAGCTGGACGTGTGGCCGCCCTGGCCCGCCGCCTCGGCGATGGCCAGCAGCGACTCGTAGGCCGCGATCTCGAAATTCTCGAAGGCGTGGTTGGCGTAGGTGTTCTTCAGGATCTCGTCCTGGGCCGGGGTGTGGCCGAGCGCCATCATGTTCCCGACGAAGCCGAGGATGCCCTCCTTGATGGTCGACGGGCTCTCGGAAAGGCTCCCCAGCGCCTCTTCGAGGCGCTGGCGCTGGGCGTGGGTCTCCTCGACATGGCGACGCAGCGCCTCTTCCATCTCGGGATAGCGCTCGAGCCGCTCGATCTGGCGCTCCATGATCTGAAGGGCCTGCATCTCCAGGGCGTGCGTGTTCTTGAGCGCCGTGATGTAGATCGAGCGCGTGTCCAGGGCCATGCGGGCCTCTCCTCTCGGCATCGGGCGGGGCGGAAGCCGCCCCCTCACGGAGAAGGACTCGGGCCCGAGCGGCCAAGTTTCGCGCGATGGCCCCTGCGCGACGCGGTGACACACGCGTTGGTTGCAGATCGGAATCGGCCGATCGGGCCGGAGCGGACCCGGTCTCATACCAAATCCGGCTGATCCCTTCGGGATGGCGGATCTGGGCTTCGCTCAGACGCCGCGCGGGCTTGGTGATACGGAGCCCGCTCTGATCAAGCGGAGTCCGTATCAGGCCCGCGCGGTCCCGCGCGCCGGATCGCCGGCGCGCAGATTGGCCTCGATCCAGCGCGGCGAGAGGATGTCGCCGCGCTCGGTCACGATCCAGGTCTGGACATTGCCTTCGTCGAGGGCCGCGGCGGCGGCCTTCAGGGCCTCGCGCACCGTGGCGTAGGGGCGGCTCCGCGCCGTGCGGGCGGGGGTCGATCGCGGCCAGATCGTCAGATCCGCCGCCTGATCGAAGTCGTTGCAGGTCATGGTCGGCTCACCGTTCCGAGGCCGGCCCGTGAGGGTCCGGCCGGCAGGTGGAACCGGCCCGTGCGGGGCGGCCGGTTCCGCAGAGTCTTGTTGGGCGCGACGCCTCGCGGGCGCGCCGAATCGCGGCCGGGGCGGGCATGCCCCGGCACCGGACTCCTGTAGCGGACGTGCATGGCCGGTATTTGACACTCCGCGTCACCGGCCGCGCGCCAGGCGCTCCTCGGGAGGAACGCCGGGCGCGCGGCGATGTTCGCGGGGACCTTCCGGGACCGGGCGCGCGGGGCGCGGCCCGTGCGGCGGTGAGGCCGCCTCAGCGACGCTCGTAGAGGAGGCGGGCGCGGATGGTGCCGTCGAGGGCGCGGATCTGCTCCAGCAGCACCTCGGCGTCGGCGCTGCAGGCATCGGTCTCCAGCACCACGTAACCGACCTCGCCGTCGGTCTGGTAGAACTGCGCGGCGATGTTGACGCCCGAGCGCGCGAAGACCTCGTTGAGGCGGCCCAGCATGCCCGGCAGGTTGCGCTGCACGTGGATGAAGCGCGTCCCCGTCGGCCGGGCCGGGAGCTGCACCTGCGGGAAGTTCACCGCGCCGATGGTCGAGCCGATGTCGGAATAGTCGACGAGCTTGCGCGCGACCTCCGAGCCGATGCGCTCCTGCGCCTCCTCGGTCGAGCCGCCGATATGCGGCGTGAGGATGACGTTGTTCAGGCCCTGGAGCGGGGTGACGAAGGGCTCGCTGTTGGAGCCCGGCTCCTTCGGGAAGACATCGACGGCCGCGCCGGCGAGATGCCCGTCGCGGAGCGCGGCGGCCAGCGCGTCGAGGTCCACGACGGTGCCGCGGGCGTTGTTGATCAGGTAGGCGCCCTTCTTCATCTGCGCGATCTCGGCCGCGCCGATCATGTTGGCGGTGGCCTCGGTCTCGGGGACGTGCAGCGAGACCACGTCGCTCTTGCCGAGAAGCTCGCCCAGGGACTCGGTGGGCTCGGTGTTGCCGTGGCGGAGGCGGTCGGTGTGATCGTAGAAGATCACCTTCATGCCCATCGCCTCGGCGAGCGTCGAGAGCTGCGTGCCGATATTGCCGTAGCCGACGATGCCGAGCGTCTTGCCGCGCACCTCGACGGAGCCGGTGGCCGACTTGTCCCACTGGCCCGCATGCGCGCCGACCGAGCGCGGCACGATCCGGCGGAGCAGCATCACGATCTCGCCGATGACGAGCTCGGCCACCGAGCGGGTGTTGGAGAAGGGCGCGTTGAAGACCGGGATGCCGCGGTGGCGCGCCGCGTCGAGATCGACCTGATTCGTGCCCACCGAGAAGCAGCCGACGGCGAGCAGCCGGTCCGCCGCCGCGAAGGCGGCCTCGTCGAGCTGCGTGCGCGAGCGGATGCCGAGGATGTGCACGCCCTTGAGCGCGGCATGCAGGGCCTCGCGGTCGAGGGCCTTCGGCAGGCGCACGAGGTTGGTGTAGCCGGCCGCCTGCATCAGCGCGACCGCGCTGTCGTTGATGCCCTCCAGAAGGAGGACCCGGATCTTGTCCTTCGGGAGCGACAGCTTCTCGGCGGCAGTCTCGGGAATCATCGCTGGACGTCTCGTGGCGGCTTTGCCGGCCGAACCCGGCGCGGCGGAGGTCTGGAATCGGCGCAGCGATAGGAGCGTGCGCTTCGCAACGCAACATCCGCCGTGCGGACCAGCCCTGCGCGCCGTGCCCCGGCGGCCGGCGGGGCCGCCCGGACGGGATCGTCCTTCCAAGACCTCGGCCTCGATCGGAAGAACCTTTCCTTCAGGGCCGACGGTCGATCCGGGGCCCGCCCGGCGCCTTGCACCCGGCGCGCGCGCAGGCGTACACGCCAGGCACGAGCGCCTTCCGAGAGGCCCCAGGAGAATTCCGATGAGCGACCGGCAGCCCGGCTTCGAAACCCTGGCGATCCACGCGGGCGCCGCGCCGGACGCGACCACCGGCGCGCGCGCCACGCCGATCTACCAGACCACGAGCTTCGTCTTCGACGACGTGGACCACGCCGCCTCCCTGTTCGGGCTGCAGGCCTTCGGCAACATCTACTCGCGCATCACCAACCCGACCAACGCCGTCCTGGAGGAGCGCATCGCCGCGCTCGAGGGCGGCAGCGCGGCGGTGGCGGTGGCCTCGGGCCACGCCGCCGAGTTCCTGACCATGCACGCCCTGATGCAGCCGGGCGACCAGTTCGTGGCGGCCAACAAGCTCTACGGCGGCTCGATCAACCAGTTCAACCACTCCTACAAGAACTTCGGCTGGGAGGTGGCCTGGGCCGACACCGACGACCCGGCCTCCTTCGAGGCGGCGATCACCCCGCGCACCAAGGCGATCTTCTGCGAGTCGATCGCCAATCCCGGCGGCGTGATCACCGACATCGCGGCCCTGTCGGTCATCGCCAAGCGCCACAACATCCCGCTCATCGTCGACAACACGATGGCGACGCCGTACCTGATCCGGCCCTTCGAGCACGGCGCCGACATCGTCGTGCACTCGGCCACCAAGTTCCTCGGCGGCCACGGCAACTCGATCGGCGGCCTCATCGTCGACGGCGGCTCGTTCAACTGGGCGGGCGACGCGCGCTACCCGATGCTGAGCCAGCCGCGGCCGGAATATTCCGGCATGGTGCTGTCCGAGACTTTCGGCAATTTCGGCTTCGCCATCGCCGTGCGGGTGCTGGGCCTGCGCGACCTCGGCCCGGCGCTCTCGCCCTTCAACGCCTTCCTGATCCTCAACGGCATCGAGACCCTGCCGCTCCGGATGCAGCGCCACTCGGACAACGCGTTGACGGTGGCGACCTTCCTGGCGCAGCACCCGGCGGTGTCCTGGGTGAGCTATCCGGGCCTCCCGAGCGACCGCTACCATCAGCTCGCGGAGCGTTACACCCCGAAAGGGGCGGGCGCGGTGTTCACCTTCGGCCTGAAGGGCGGCTACGACGCGGGCGTGAGGCTCGTCTCCAGCCTCCAGCTCTTCTCGCACCTCGCCAATATCGGCGACACGCGCTCGCTCGTGATCCACCCGGCCTCGACCACGCACCGCCAGCTCACCGACGCGCAGAAGAGCGCCGCCGGGGCCGGACCGGAGGTGGTGCGCCTCTCCATCGGCCTGGAGGACCCGGCCGACCTGATCGAGGATCTCGACGCGGCCCTGCGCGGCTGAGGCGGCGGACGACCCGGCTGCGGCAAACGGACCCGCAGCCGGATCGCGGCCGGCGAATCGCGGAACATGGCCTCGCTCCCGCGGTAGCCCTGACGGCATCCCTGTGCCGCTCAGGAGGGCTACAACCATGTTCATGAGGCTCGACCGTCTCCAGGCCGAACTGCCGACGCCGAAGAAACCGGATCCGAACGCCGCCGCCGCCCTGCAGGAACTGCTCGGCGGCAAGTACGGCGAGATGTCGACGCTTGGGAACTACATGTTCCAGAGCTTCAACTTCCGCAACAAGACCAAGCTTCGTCCGTTCTACAGCCTCGTGTCGAGCATCTTCACCGAGGAACTTGGCCATGTCGAGCTGGTCTCGACGGGCGTGGCCATGCTCAACAACGGCCCGGGCGACGACACCGAGAATGTCGACGTCTCGAAGGCGCCCTTCCACGACATGCAGGACGTGCGGCTCGCCGGGGCCTTCCTCTCGCAGGGCGGCGGCTCGACCCCGGTGAACTCGAACGCCCAGTCGTGGAACGTCGACATGGTGACGACCACGGGCAACCTGATCATCGACCTCCTGCACAACTTCCATCTCGAATGCGGCGCCCGCCTGCACAAGCTGCGCGTCTACGAGACCCTGAAGGACCCGACCGGCCGGGAGGTCTGCGGCTACCTCTTGGTGCGCGGCTCGGTCCACGCCCATGCCTACGCGCTCGCGATCAAGAAGCTCACCGGCGTCGAGATCGAGAAGATGCTCCCCACGCCGAACATCGTGCTCGACAAGATCCCGGAATGTCAGAAGTACCTGCAGGAGGGCTCGCACCGCCGGCTCTACACCTTCGGCTCGCCGGACTACCCCGAAATGGCCGGCGTCTGGTCGAACGACGAGGTGGCCTTGCCGGGCGACCCGCCGGGCAATCTCGAGATCGTCGACGGGGCGCCGGAGGGCGGCAAGATGGCCGAGCTCGACGGCAATTACGGCGCCTTCGCGCCGGACTACGCCCCGCAGGAGATCTTCGAGATCGCGAGCAAGCTCTACCAGAAGAGCCGCTGAGGGACGGATTGCCGGGCGCGGGCGGGGAAACCCGCCCGCGCCGTCGGGCTCAGGCCGCGAGAGCCGGCTTGGCGTGGCGGGCGTAGAGGAATTCCAGCACCTCGGCGCGGCAATGGACGTAGGTCTGATCCTCCACGAGGTCGAGGCGCCTGCGGGGCCGGGCGAGGGGCACGGGCAGGATCTCGCCGATCGTGGCGGAGGGCCCGTTCGTCATCATCACGATGCGGTCGGACAGAAGCACCGCCTCGTCCACGTCGTGGGTGATCATGATGACGGTGTTCCGCAGCCGCATCTGGATCTCCATGAGCTGGTCCTGGAGATGGGCGCGGGTGAGCGCGTCGAGCGCCCCGAACGGCTCGTCCATCAGGAGCACGGTCGGCTCCATGGCGAGTGCCCGGGCGATGCCGACGCGCTGCTTCATGCCGCCCGAGATCTCGTTCGGGCGCTTGTCGGCGGCATGCGTCATGTTCACCAGGGCGAGGTTGTGCGCGACCCAGGCCGCGCGCTCGGCGCGCGACTTCCGCTTCGCCAGCACCTTGTCGACGGCGAGCGCCACGTTCTCGCGGACCGTCAGCCAGGGCAGGAGCGAGTGGTTCTGGAACACCACCGCCCGCTCGGGACCGGGTGCCGAGACCTCCTTGCCGTCGAGCAGCACGGCGCCGGTGGAGGCCTTGAGCAGCCCGGCGACGATGTTCAGCACCGTCGACTTGCCGCAACCCGAATGGCCGATGATCGAGACGAACTCGCCCTTGGCGAGCTTGAGGTTCACGTCACGCAGGACCTCGGTGGTCTGGCCGGACCGCGTGAAGCTGATGCCGACCTGCGAGAGGTCGAGATGGGCCGGAGCCGTCATGGGTCGCCTCCTCAGGCCGCGCTGGTGCCGCGGGTGACGAGCGCTCCGAGGGCGGCCACCAGACGGTCGAGGATGAAGCCGATCACGCCGACATAGACCAGCGCGACGATGATCTCGGAGATGTGCGACGAGTTCCAGGCGTCCCAGATGAAGAAGCCGATCCCGACGCCGCCGATCAGCATCTCGGCCGCGACGATCGCGAGCCAGGACAGGCCGACGCCGATCCGCAGGCCCGTGAAGATGTAGGGCGCGGCGGAGGGCAGCATGATCTTCCAGAAGAACTCGAGCGGATTCAGGCGGATCACCGCGGCGACGTTGCGGTAATCCTGCGGGATGTTGCGGATGCCGACCGCGGTGTTGATGATGATCGGCCAGATCGAGGTGATGAAGATCACGAAGATCGCCGAGGGCTGGCCGTCGCGGAAGGCGGCGAGCGAGAGCGGCAGCCAGGCGAGCGGCGGGATCGTGCGCAGCACCTGGAAGATCGGATCGAGCCCGCGCATCGCCCAGTCCGACTGGCCGACCAGGGTGCCGAGCAGCACGCCGACGACGACCGCGAGGAAGAAGCCGAGCGCCACCCGCTGGAGGCTGGCGAAGATGTGCCAGAACAGGCCCTTGTCGGTGCCGCCGTTGTCGAAGAACGGGTCCGCGATGATCGGCCAGGCCTCCGACAGCACCCGCGAGGGCGGGGGCAGGCCGGCGGTGGGACGCGCGCAGGCGATCTCCCAGAACAGCAGGAAGGCCGCGAGCACGACGAGCGGCGGGATCACCCGCGCCGCGGCGGCCTTGAGGCCCCTGCCCGTGACCCGGGGCAGGCGGCGGGCCCTCGCGGCGGCGGCATCGCGCCCCGCCGTGCCGAGGGAGACGGTGCCGGAGGCCATCAGGCGACCCTCTTGATGCCGAGGCTGGCGAGATAGGCCGACGGATCGGCCGGATCGAAGACCTTGCCGTCGAACAGCGTCTCCTTGCCGCGCGACGTGGAGGTGGGAACGGAGGCGACACCGAGCGCCTTGGCGGCGTCGCGCCAGAGGTCCTCGCGGTTCACCTTGTCGATCAGCGCCTTGGTGTCGGTCGACGGATCGAACTTGCCCCAGCGGATGTCCTCGGTGAGGAACCAGAGGTCGTGCGACTTGTACGGATAGGAGGCATGGTCCTCCCAGAACTTCATGGTGAAGGGGCTGTTCTCGACGACGCGGCCGGTGCCGTAATCGAACTTGCCCTTCATGCGGTCGACCACGTCGGCCACCGGCACGTTGATCCACTGGCGCTTGGCCACGATGCCGGCGAGCTCCTCGCGGTTCTCGGGCTTCTCGCACCATTGCTGGGCTTCCATCACCGCCATCAGCAGGGCCTTGGCCGCGTTCGGGTACTTGTCCACGAAGCTCGCGCGCAGCGCGAAGGCCTTCTCGGGGTGGTCCTTCCAGAGTTCGCCCGTGGTGATCGCGGTGTAGCCGATGCCCTGGTGGATGAGCTGCTCGTTCCACGGCTCGCAGACGCAGAAACAGTCCATCGTGCCGACCTTCATGTTCGCCACCATCTGGGGCGGGGGCACGACGATGGTCTCGATGTCCTTGTCCGGGTCGATGCCGCCGGCGGCGAGCCAGTAGCGGATCCAGAGGTCATGGGTGCCGCCGGGGAAGGTCATGGCGGCCTTCACCGACTTGCCCGAGGCCTTCTTCTTCTCCAGCGCCGCCTTGAACGGCTTGGTGTCGAGCCCGACCTTGAGGTCGAGATGCTCCTTGGCGACCGAGATGCACTGGCCGTTCAGGTTGAGCCGGGCGAGGATGTACATCGGCACCGGCACGTTGTTCTGCGTCACCCGTCCGGCCGAGATCAGGTAGGGCATCGGCGTGAGGATGTGGGCGCCGTCGATGCCGTTGCCCTCGGAGCCGAGCACGAGGTTGTCGCGGGTGGTGCCCCAGCTCGCCTGCTTCACCACCTCGGTGTCGGGCATGCCGTACTTGGCGAACAGACCCTTCTCCTTGGCCACGAAGAGCGGCGCCGCGTCGGTGAGCGCGATGAAGCCGAGCTTGGCCCCCTTCACCTCGGGCCCCGCGCCCTGCGCGAAGGCGCCGCCGGGCAGCGCCAGACGCGCCGCGGCGGTCAGCGACAGGGCTGCGGCCGCGCCCTTCAGGACGCCGCGCCGGGTCTTCTCGCCGTTCTGCATCGAAAGTCCTGCCTCGTTCGAACCATCGCCGTCCGCAGCACCCGCGAGCGAGCCCCCGCCGCCGCGCCTCACGGGCGACTGGGACGGGTTCGCGTCAGCGGCGCTGCTGGCGGAGAGCGGTGCCGTCGCCATTGACGGTCACGAGGGCGTGAGCAGGTTCCGTGCCAACGATCCGAGGCCGAGCGGGCAGGGCGCCTTGAATGGGCACAATTCGGTCGCGCGAGCCTAGAGCCGGATCCGATCAGGTTGCTTCAACCTGATCGGTGAATCCGTCTCTAACCCATTGATAGAGAACGCGTGATCCGATTGGATTGCGGGGCAATCCAATCGGCGCGTGCTCTAGCCGCGAGGCGGCTCGAAAAAGCGGCGGCGTGGCGCGGAAATCAGCATCCCTGCCTGGTGCCCGTGAGCAGGATTGACCGCCTCACCGGAGGCAGAGCCACTTGAGGAAGCTTCGTTTGGCGAAGGGAGAGAGCCGTATTCAAACAAGACCCCGCAGCTCATGAAGCTGCGGGGTCCGAAATCATGCGCCGATGCGCCAAATCTTAGTAGTAGAACCGCCGACGGTAATAGGGACGGCCATAGAACCGCCGCGGGCCGTAGTAACGGCGATAGTAGGGCCGGCGATAGAAATACGGCCGCGGGCGATAGTAGCGGCGGTAATAGGGCCGGCGGTAATAGTAGAACTGCGCCTTCTCGACGGCGCCGGGCACGGCCTCCGCATTCAGGGCGAGACCGGGCCCGATCGGCGCGGCGGAGGCGCCCTGCGGCGCCGCCGCCGCGAAGCCCAGGACCAGCAGGGCGGCCAGCAGGAGTTTCCTCAACACGATCACGTCTCCTTCTTGTCGGAGCTTCGAGCGGGCAGACGGCTCGGCGCCCCCGAAACGCCGACGTCCGGGCAGGGGTTTCACGGCGCGACTACGTAGCCGGCCAGGGGTGGGGTCAGGCGATCTTGGTGGTCATGTCGACGGTCGAGGCCGTGCCGCTCTGCTTCACCAGCGCGATGCCGTGCTCGCAATCCTCGCGGCGGGCATAGCCCTCGCCGGAATCGGCGATCACGTGGCCGTTCTGCACCCGCAGGCGCCAGCGCCAGTGGCCGGACGCGTCCCGGTAGAGCTCGAACCGCATGACCTGCCGACGCCTCTCTCGCGCAACCCGGGGTTGGAAGATGGCGCGGACAGGCACGCCGGCAAGGGAGGGCCCGCCACCATGAGAAACGCCGCCCCGGGGGCCGGGGCGGCGTCGCTTCACTCTCGGGCCTCGGCCGCGGGCATCAGGAGCGCGGGGCGCGCTCCAGCCAGCCGATCGCGCGGCCCTCGCCGCCGCCCTGCGGGCGGTTGCCGCGCCGGGGCGGACGGCCCTGCGCCTGCTCGGGAC
>NZ_CABFPH010000085.1 GCF_902141845.1 Methylobacterium symbioticum
GGCGTGGGCGCCGGCAGGGCTGCCGGACCGCTTGCCGGCACGGCCGGGGCCGGCTCGGCGCGGGCGGCGGAGGGGCGCTTGCGGCCCTTGGCGAGCTGGGCGGAGGCGCGCTGCACGAAATCGCGGAACATCGCCGCCGGCAGGTCGCCGCCGCCGACCCGGTTCATCGAGGAATTGTCGTCGTTGCCGACCCAGATCCCGACCACGAGGTCCGGCGTCATGCCGATGAACCAGGCGTCGCGGTAATCCTGGGTCGTGCCCGTCTTGCCGCCGACCGCCAGGCCCGGCACCCGCGCCGCCTTGCCCGTGCCGCCATCGACCACGGCCTGGAGCGAGTCCAGCATCATGCTGCGGCTCTCGGCCGACAGGCCGCCCGTCTGGGCCGGTTCGGGATGCAGGTAGAGCGGCTGCGGCTGGGCCCCGCGGATCGCGTGGATCGAGAAGGTCTCGAGCGGCGTGCGGTTGGCGAGCACGCCGGCATAGGCGCGGGTCATCTCAAGCAGCGTCACCTCGGCCGATCCGAGCGCCAGGCTCGGCACGTTCGGCAGGTCCGAGGTGATGCCGAGCTTGCGCGCGGTCGCGATCACCGCCGGAATGCCGAGCTCGTCGCCGAGCTGGGCGGCGATGGTGTTGACCGAGAGCGCGAAGGCGGTGCGCAGGGGCAGCGCTCCGCGGAAGCGGTTGTTGGAATTCTGCGGCTCCCAGTCGCCGATCTGGACCGGGCGGTCCACCAGCACGGAATCCGGGCTCAGCCCCTGCGCATAGGCGGTGAGATAGACGAAGAGCTTGAACAGGGAGCCGGCCTGGCGCTTGGCCTGAACGGCGCGGTTGAACTGGCTGTCCTCGTAGTCGCGCCCGCCCACCATGGCCAGGATCGCGCCCTGCGGCGACAGGGCGACGAGGGCGGCCTGGCTCGCCTTCTTCTTCGCGCCCTCCGCGTCGAGGCGCCGGGCGATCACGCCCTCGGCGAGGCTCTGCAGGTCGAGGTTGAGGGTCGCGCGCACGGTGACGTCGCCGCCCGTATCGGCGAGGCGCTTGGCGTCGGCGGCGACCATGTCGAGGAAGTAGTTGGCGCCGGGCGGCGTCTCCGGGGGCGTGCGCAGGGTCACGGTCTTGGCGCGCGCCGCATCCGCCTCCTTCGCCGTGATGGCGCCGGTCTCGACCATCGCCTGGAGCACCACGTCGGCGCGCTCCTTGGCGCCGCCGAAATTGCGGGTGGGGGCGAGCTGCGAGGGCGCGCGCACCAGGCCGGCCAGCATCGCCGCCTCGGGCAGGCTCACCTGCTTGGCGGGCTTGCCGAAATAGCGCCGTGCCGCCGCATCGACGCCGTAGGCGCCGGCCCCGAAATAGGCGGTGTTGAGGTAGCCGAGCAGGATGTCGCTCTTCGTCATCTCGCTCTCGGCGCGCATCGCCAGGAACGCCTCCTGGATCTTGCGCCGGAGCGTCTTCTCCTGGGACAGCGAGGTCAGCCGGACATATTGCTGCGTGATGGTCGAGCCGCCCTCGCGCACGCCGCCGCCGAGCGCGTTGCGCCAGGCCGCCCGCGTCAGGCCGCGCAGATCCACGCCCCAATGGCTGTAGAAGCGCCGGTCCTCGATGGCGACGATGGCCTGGGCGAGGTGGGCCGGCAGGTCGGCGGCGGTGAGCGGCTGGCCCCGGAAGACGCCGCGGGTGGCGAAGACGCGCCCGTCATCGGCCTCGACGGTGAGCGCCCGGCTGCCCGGATCGGTCGTCACCGAGCCGAGCGGCGGCAGGGTCAGGAAGGCCGCGAGCACGTAGCCGAGGAGCGCGAGCAGCGGCACGGCCAGCAGGGCGATGCCGGCGAAGGCCGCCTTGGGCCAGCGCCCAGCCCGCCGGGGCGGGGCCTCGACGGACGGGCCGGGGCCCGGCGAAGGCGCTGACGGCGCCGGCCGCGCCAGCCGCCGGCGCAGGCCGCCGAGGCGCGCGGCGCCACCGGCCGCCGCGCGTCCGGAGCTGCGGGCGGCCCAGCGCGCCGAGCCCGCGAGCAGGATGGCGAGCTGCCGTCCGAGCTGGCGGGCGGCCGAGGCCGCCTCGCGCGCCGCCGCCCGGGTGTCCGGGTCGGGGCCGCGCGCGTCGAGCTTGGCGCGTTCCGGGTCGGGAGGGCTCATCGCATCCGCACATCGAGGACCGCCCGGCGAAGGGCTCGGGTGCGGTCGAGCCGCCGTTCTAGACCGGATCCCGCTGCGGAAGCTACGCCGCGCGCCTCAGGCGCCCCCGGGCAGCGGCATCGGCCGGCCCGCGGCCTCGTGCCGGCCGCGCAGCTGGAAGCCGAGCACCACCAGCATCACCCCGAAGGCGATGGCGTAGGCGCCGAGCCACCATGTCAGCACCAGGGCGGACATGCCGGGATTGACCAGCAGGGCGATGCCGAACAGCACCGAGATCGCCCCGCCGAGCCCGAGCCACCAGCGCCCGTAATGGGTGTGCAGGTGGATCGCGGCGGCGATCATCAGCCCGCCCGTGACCAGCGCCCAGAAGGCGACGAGGAAGACGAAGGCCCAGACCGCCGCCGCCGGCATCAGGAAGGCCGCCGCTCCGACCAGGATGTCGAGGAGGCCCTCCATCAGCAGGAAGCCCCAGCGCTCGTGCCGCTGCGCCGCGCGCATCGAGGCGACGATGCCGACGATGCCGTCGACCAGCATGTAGGCCGAGAAGAACAGGACCAGCGAGAGCACGACGGCGCCGGGCGCGGCGAGGGCGGCGATGCCGAACAGGATCGCCACCACGCCGCGCAGGGCCATCAGCCACCAGTTGCGCGCGAGCACGGCGCACATGGCGTCGCGCCGGGCGGGGCCGGAGAGCGGGAT
Organism: Methylobacterium symbioticum; assembly: GCF_902141845.1. Taxonomy (GTDB): domain Bacteria; phylum Pseudomonadota; class Alphaproteobacteria; order Rhizobiales; family Beijerinckiaceae; genus Methylobacterium; species Methylobacterium symbioticum. The sequence goes on from NZ_CABFPH010000085.1 coordinate 2,829, forward strand.
GCCGGACGGACTTGCCGCGGCGCCTTCAGGGTTCGGATTCATGGCGACGGACTCCGGAGGTTCCCCCGGGTGGGAGCATGATCCTGCCGGGGCGCCCGCTCAAGCCTTCCGTCGCGCGAACCCACCTCAACGTGTGCGCCGGAACTTTAATCCGCCTCGCGTCTTGCAAGCCCGAGGCGGGTTCACCCGGCTGCAAGCCTGACATCCAGGCGCGGCGTATCGAACGACAGATTCCGATGCTCGACGATCAGCGGCGGAGCGCGACCGCCGACCCCCCGTCCCGAACCACCGGGCCGGAGGACGCGGCCGCGCGCGACATCCTCGACCTCGACGCGGAGGCCCGCAAGGGCCGCCCGGATGGCGGCCCCACACCCGGCGGGCCGGAGGCTGCGGAGACCGACGGCCACGAGGGGGGTGACGAGGGCGGCGAGGACGAGAACCGTCCGAGCGTGATCCGCCGCCACCCGTGGTGGTTCATCCTCGGCGCGGTCGCTCTCGTGGCGCTCGGCGTCGGCGGCTATCTCTACTGGCAGATCTATCTCTACCCCTACGAGACCACCGACGACGCCTTCGTGGACGCGCGCAGCTTCACCATCGCGCCGAAGGTCGGCGGCTACGTCGTCGCCGTGCCGATCACCGACAACCAGCATGTCGAGGCGGGCGACGTGCTCTTCCAGATCGACCAGCGCGACTACCGGGTCGCCCTCGAACAGGCGGAGGCCCAGGTCACGGCCTCCGAGGCTGCGATCAAGAACATCGACGCTCAGATCGACGCGCAGAAGGCGCAAGTTCAGGTCGCCCAGGCCCAGGTCGACACCGCGCAGGCGGCCCTCAAATTCGCCGAGGAGGATGCCGCCCGCTACAAGGCGCTGGCCGAGCGCGGCGCCGGCACCGTGCAGCAATCGCAATCCTCGACCTCGCAGCTCCAGCAGCGGCAGGCCTCGCTTGCGAGCGCCAACGCCAACGTGACGGCGGCGCAGAAGCAGATCGGCTCGCTCCAGGCCCAGCGCGCCAGCGCCGAGGCACAGCTTGCCCAGTCGAAGGCGCAGCGCGATCAGACGCAGCTCAATCTCGGCTACACGACCGTGACGGCGGCGCAGCCGGGCCGCGTGGTCCGCCTCACCGGCGGCGTCGGCGAGCTCGCCCAGGCCGGGCAGAGCCTGTCGAACTTCGTGCCCGACGACATCTGGGTGACGGCGAACTACAAGGAGACGCAGGTCACCGACATGCGCCCCGGCCAGGCTGTCGACATCGCGATCGACGCCTACCCGGATCACAGGATCACCGGCCGCATCGCCTCGGTCCAGCCGGGCTCGGGGACCGCCTTCAGCCTGCTGCCGGCGCAGAACGCCACCGGCAATTATGTGAAGGTGACGCAGCGCATCCCCGTGAAGATCGTGGTCGACGGCTGGCCGAGCGACGTCGCGATCGGCCCCGGCATGTCGGTGGTGCCGAAGGCGCACGTGCGGTGAGCGCGGGGAGCCAGGGGACGGCGAAGGCGCCCGGGGGCCACAACCCCTGGGCGATCGCCCTGGTGGTGGCGCTCGCCACCTTCATGGAGGTGCTCGACACCACGATCGCGAATGTCGCGCTCCGCTACATCTCGGGCGGGCTCGCGGTGGGGCCGGACGAGGCGGCCTGGGTGGTGACCAGCTATCTGGTCGCCAACGCGATCACGCTGATCGCGTCGAGCTTCCTGGCCAAGCGCTTCGGCCGCAAGGCGTTCTTCATGTGGAGCGTCGCTCTGTTCACGCTCTCCTCGATCCTGTGCGGCTTTGCCTGGAGCCTCGAATCGCTGCTGATCTTCCGCGTGCTCCAGGGCCTCGGCGGCGGCGGCATGGCGCCGCTGGCGCAGTCGATCCTCGCGGATTCCTTTCCGCCGCAGAAACGCGGCCAGGCCTTCGCCCTCTACGGCGTCGCCATCGTGGTCGCACCCGTGATCGGCCCGACGCTCGGCGGCTGGCTCTCCGACAACGTCTCCTGGCACTGGTGCTTCCTGATCAACGGCCCGGTCGGCCTGATCTCGCTCGGACTGATGTACTGGCTCATCGAGGACAGCGAGGCGGCCAAGCGCGAGCGGCGGCTCTTGCGACGGCAGGGCGTGCGCTTCGACCTCGTCGGCTTCCTCCTGGTGGCGACCTTCCTCGGCTCGCTCGAGGTCGTCCTCGACGAGGGCCAGCGCAAGGACTGGTTCGGCACCTCGACGCTGATGAACGTGTTCGGCGTTCTGACCGTGGTCTCGTTCGTCGCGATGATCCCGTGGCTCCTGCGCAAGAAGAACCCGGTCGTGGACCTCCGGCTCCTCGACAGCCGCCAGTTCGGCTCCTGCTTCATCGTGATGCTGTTCACCGGCGCGGTGCTGATCGCGACCACACAGTTCATCCCCCAGATCACGCAGGAATATTACGGCTACACCGCGACCCTGTCGGGCTTGGTCCTCGGCCCCGGCGGCATCATGACGGTGGTCTCGATGCTGGTGATCGGGCAGCTCTCGGGCTTCGTGCAGCCGAAATGGCTGATCGCGACCGGCGCGGCGGTCGTCGCGGCGGGGATGTACGACCTCACGCGCATCAACGGCGAGACCACCTTCTCGTTCTTCGCGTGGTCGCGCATCTATATCGGCATCGGCCTGCCGATGATCTTCCTGTCGGTGACGACGGCCTCCTACGAGGGCCTGCGCAAGGACCAGACCGACCAGGCCTCGGCCCTGATCAACGTGGCGCGCAATGTCGGCGGCTCGATGGGCGTCTCGCTCGCGCAGAACGTGCTCGCCTATCGCAGCCAGTTCCACCAGAGCCGGCTGGTGGAATCCGTGAACCCGGCCAACCCCGCCTATCAGGACACCCTGGCCCAGGCGACGCGCTACTTCCAGCAGCACGGCTATGCCGGTCCCGACGCGCAGGGGCAGGCCACCGCCTGGATCGGCCAGCAGCTCGCCACGCAGGTGGCCTATTGGGCCTATATCGACGTGTTCTGGGTGCTCGGCGTGCTCACCGCCTGCCTGATCCCGCTGGCCATGATCCTCAAGCGGGTCAAGCTCGGCGGCGCAGCGCCCGCCGCGCACTGAGCGGGGATCGTCACATCTCGGAAGGCGGCAGCGCGTCGCTGACCTGGATGCGGCCGGAGGCCGCAGGCTCGGCGACCTGCACCGGCTCGGCCCGCTCGGGCGTCCGGTTGAGCACCGCGACGCCCTGGTAGCGGGAGAGCCGCTTGTCGATCATGCCGTCGATGCGCTCGTAGACCTCGGCGACCGTGAGGGCGCGCCGGCCCTTCGCGGCGCCCTTCGCGGCGCCCTTGGCGGTGAACAGGCTGCGGTTCGCCCGCGCGGCCTGGCGGAAGGCCTTCTGGGCATTCACCTCCGGATTGTCGCTGCTGAGCGCGAGGAAGCGCCCGGCGCTCGCCGTTCCGAGGAAATGCGCGAAGTACAGCTCGGTGCTGGTGAGCGCGCGGCCGATCTTCGCCTCGATCCGGCCACGGTCGCGCTTGGCCAGCTCCGCCGCCATCAGGCTCGCGACATAGGGGTCGTTGCGCAGCGACAGCACGCGCTGGCGCATGGCCTCGCCCGCCACGCGGATCGACGCGCCGGTGCCCTTCACCGCCGCCGCCTCCTCGGCGAGCCCGTAGCGGGCGCCGTAGTCGCGGATCATCTCGAGCCAGGTGTTCGTCACGAACTGGAACAGGCCCTGCGCCGAGGAGGTCGCCGCCTTCACGTCGGTGTCGAAGCTCGACTCCTTGTCGGCGAGCGCCATCATATAGACCGGGTCCATCCCGGTCTCCTCCGAGGCCTTGAGGATGGTGTCGACCACCTTGCGCGGCACGCTGGTCGGGCCGAAGCGCACCTTGTCCTCGCCGGCATCCATCACCGGCCGGGGCAGGGTGTCGAGGTCGCCGGCGATGATCTCGGTGGTCGCGGGCTCCTGCTCGACGACCGGCACGCCGCTCCAGGTCTCCGCCGCGGCTTCCACGGAGGTGGCGGCCTCGGACGGCGCGGGCGTCCCGACGCTCTCGGCCGTCAGGGCCTGCGCGGCGCGCGCCCCGGTATCGATGCGGTCGTGGGCTGAGGCGGCGGGCGCGAAGGCCGTCTGCGGCAGGCTCAGGCCGGCCAGCAGCGCGGCGACCAGGGTGACGTTGCGGCGGGTGGCGCATGTCCGGCGCGGGTTCCTGCGCTCGGCCCGCGGCAGCCACGCCACGGCGGTGGTGTCATCACGATCGGTCTCGCAGGGCACGAGACGGCTCACGTCGTCGACGCTACGCGTCGGCTCCGGGAAAACCCCCATGTCTGGTCCTTCTTGTGCCGCGGCGTTCTTCGGCCGGGCTCTCGTTCAGCGGGGCGCTCTATCGCCGCCGGTGATGACCAGAATGGGACACTCGCGTGATCAGGACGTGGCACCGTGGATGCGGCGTTAAGTCTCCGTATAGGTGCCGAAATCGTCTCATGTTCGGGCTCGGTTCAGGCGAAGCGCGCCACAAGTGTGTCGATGTCGGGCTTGGAACGAAGCTCGGACGCTCCACTTGTCAGGGCCACGCGGAGCAGGCCGGAATAATCCGGCTGTTCGCGCCATCCGCGTCCCATAGTCGAAGGAAATTCCCGTCCGATGAGCATGCAGACCGGTCGCCGTGTCGGCGTTGCGTTCGTTGGCATGGGTGGGGCTGTCGCCACCACCGCCATCGCCGGCATCGAGATGATCAAGTCCGGATCGAACCGCCTCGACGGGCTTCCGCTCGCCGGCGTGCCCGTCGCCGGCATGGCCGACTACAAGGATCTCGTCTTCGGGGGCTGGGACCTCAACGGCGACGACCTCGCCTCGGCGGCCTCGGGCCACGGCGTGCTGACCAAGCAGGACATCGAGAACGGCGCCCAGGTGCTCAAGGGCATCACCCCCTGGCCGGCGGTCGGCAGCGCCAAGTTCTGCAAGAACATCGACGGACAGAACCGCATCGTCGCCAAGGACCACCGCGAGGCGGTGTCCGTCATCGCCAACGATCTCCGGCGCTTCCGCCAGGAGAGCAACCTCGACGACGTGGTCGTGGTGAACCTCGCCTCGACCGAGCGCTGGCCCGACCTCTCCGACCCGACGCTCAACTCCACCGCCGCCTTCGAGAAGGGCCTGGATTCGAGCGACGAGGCAATCTCCCCGGCGATGCTCTACGCCTATGCGGCGATCAAGAGCGGCATCCCCTACGCCAACTTCACGCCCTCGGTGGCCGCCGACGTCCCCGCGCTGCTGGAACTCGCGAAGGAGATGAACGTGCCCGTCGCCGGCAAGGACGGCAAGACCGGCCAGACCATGATGAAGACGGTGCTGGCCCCGGCCTTCAAGGCCCGCGCGCTGCACGTGGACGGCTGGTTCTCCACCAACATCCTCGGCAACCGCGACGGCCTCGCCCTCAACGACCCGAACTCGCTGCAGTCGAAGCTCAACACCAAGGGCACGGTGCTCGACTCGATCCTCGGCTACCCGGTCGAGGACCACCTCGTGCACATCCACTATTACCGCCCGCGCGGTGACGACAAGGAAGCCTGGGACAACATCGACGTCACCGGCTTCATGGGCCAGCGGATGCAGATCAAGGTCAACTTCCTCTGCAAGGACTCGATCCTGGCCGCGCCGCTCGTCATCGAGATCGCCCGCGTGCTCGACCTCGCCAAGAAGCGCGGCGATGGCGGCGTGCAGGAGCAGCTCTCGACCTTCTTCAAGGCGCCGATGGTGAAGAACGGCCACGGGCCCGAGCACGCCTTCGGCAAGCAGGAGAAGATGCTGCGCGACTGGCTCGGCGTGAACTGATGGACGCGGCGGTGCAGGGCGGCCCGGGCTCAGGCCCCGCCGCCCCGGTCGCCTTGCGCGACCTCCTGATCGAGGTGAACGACCTCAAGCGCGTCCGGTCCGCCGGGCGCGAGGGCTCCATCGCCGAGCGCCTGTTCGCGCAGGGCTGGGGCCTGCTCACGGGCGGGGCCGCGCCCGAGGCTGTCGCCCTCGACATCACCGCGACGGCGCTCGCCGCGACGCGGCTCTGCGATCTCGACGCCGCCTTCCTCGCCGCGGCCGGCCTCTCCGACGCGGCGGTCGCGGAGGTGCTGGTCGCCGGGTTCGACGCGGTGACCGGGACCCTCGATCCCGACCTGCGGGAGCGGCTGCGCGCCCGCCTGCGCACCGGGTCCGAGGCGCAGCCCGGCCCGCTGCCGGGCTTCGTCGCCGCCCTGGCGCAGCAGCCGCGGGCGGGCGTCACCTGCCCGGGCCGCGCCCGCATCCTGCTGGAGCCGCCGGAGAACCATGCCGAGCACTGCCTGATGGTGGCGGTCTACGGCGTGGCCCTGAGCCCGTTCTACCGGGCCGACCCCGCGACCGTGTTCCTGGCGGCGATGTCGCATCACTTCCACAATGCCGCCATGCCCGATGCCGGCTTCACCGGCGAGATGCTGCTGGGCGACCATCTCGGGCCGATCTTGGCGCGGACCACGCAATGGGCGCTCGACGCACTCGACGGCCCCTTGCGCGAGTCGGTGGTGCGCGCCCGCGCGATCCTGCCCGACGACGCCACCGCGGAGGGCCGCGCCTTCCACGCCGCCGACTGCATCGACCGGGTGCTGCAGATCGCCCAGCACCTGCGCGCAGCCTCCCTGACCATGGAGACGGTGTTGACCGACATGGAACTCGTCCATGCGGGGCCGGTGAAGGGCTTCCACGATCGCGTGCTCGCCGATATGCGCATCCCGTGACCGCGCTCGCGGTCGGGACCGGGCGGTGCCGCGCAACTCGGGCCGGGGTCCGGACTTGTTGTCCGGTACCCGGCGCGCGGGGCGCCCGTGAGGTGGCCTGAGGCTCGATGATCCCCTTCGATCTGCGCTCGCCCGAGACCGGCAATCCCCTGCGCGCCGACCGCCCGCACTCCCTGGCGGATACGGAGACCGGGGCGCGCTGGCCGGTCATCGACGGCATCCCGTACCTGCGCATCGACCGCGCCGACACGATCGAGCGGGTGCTCGCCCATCTCGACGGGGGCGAGCCGGACGAGGCGCTCTCCATCCTGCTCGCCGACCAGGATTCCTGGTGGAACGGGCCGCCGGCCGATGCCGGCGACATCCGCACCCTCGTCCGGGAGCGCGCGACCGCGACCCTGCGCGACGCCGTGCGCCTCCTCGGCTGGGGCCGGGTCGGCGACTACTTCCTCTACCGCTGGAGCGACCCGACCTATCTGGCGGGCCTCGCCCTGCTCGAGGCACACTGGAACGAGCCGGCCTGCGTCTTCGAGTTCGCCTGCGGCATCGGGCAGTACATGCGCGAGCTGAAACGCCGCGGCTGCAAGGTGGCCGGGGCGGACGTGGTCTTCGCCAAGCTCTGGGTCGCCCGGCACTGGGTGGTCGGCGACAAGGCGCAGTTCGTCTGTTTCGACGCCGCCTCGGAGCACTGGCCGATCGCGGGCGCTCCGGTCGATCTCGTGCTGTGCAACGACGCCTTCTACTTCCTCGACGACAAGCCGCGCCTGCTGGAATCGCTGCGCCAGAACGCGGGCGACGACGGCTGGCTCGCGCTGAGCCACATCCACAACGCCGAGAGCCCCGGCTTCTCGGCCGGGCGCGCGGTCACCGCCGAGGACATCGCCGAGCTGTTCCCCGATGCCCTCGTCTACGACGATGCCGAGCTGACCCGGGCCCTCGTCGAGACCCGCGCGCCGGGCCCGCGCGATCCCGGGGATCTGCGCGCCTGCGAGGCCTTCTCCGTCGTCGCCGGGCCGGGCATGCGCCCCGCGCCCCGGGCCGTGGTCGACGGGCTGACCCTGCCGCCCGCAGGGACCGACCTCGTCCTGAACCCGCTCTACCGGCCGGACCCGGCCGGCGGCTTCGCGATCCGCTGGCCCTCCGAGCGCTACGAGGCGGAATATGCCCGCCTCGTCACCTATCCGATGCACTCGGACGGGCCCGAGCACCTCGCCTTCTCCGGCGAGCCCGAGGCGCCCGATGCCGACCGCGTGCGGCGGCGCGAATTCGTCGACCTGCCGGAGCGCTGGTGATGGACGCGGTCCGCTGGGGCATCGTCGGCTATGGCTGGGTCGCCCGCGACTACATGGCGCCGGGCATCCGCGAGGCCGGACACCGGCTGGTCGCGGTCTGCGATCCCGGCGCGGGCGCCCGCGCGGCGGCCGAGGCGGAGGGTGCCCGGGCCTATGCCGGCCTCGCGGCTTTGATCGCCGATGCCGAGGTCGAGGCGGTCTACGTCGCGACGCCCAACCACCTGCATCGCGAGGCGGTCCAGGCACTCGCCGCCGCCGGCAAGGCCGTGCTCTGCGAGAAGCCGATGGCGGCCCGGCTCGACGACGCCGAGGCCATGGCGGAGGCGGTTCAGACGCACGGCATCGTCTACAGCACCGCCTTCGACCAGCGCCATCACCCCGCCCACCGCGTCATCCGCGACCAGATTCGCGCCGGCCGTCTCGGCACGGTGACGGCGATCCGCATCGTCTATGCCTGCTGGCTGCACCGGGACTGGGCGGCCCAGGCGGGCCAGGAGAACTGGCGCATCGACCCGGCCCGGGCCGGCGGCGGCGCCCTGATCGACCTCGCGCCGCACGGGCTCGACCTGGTGGACTTCCTCCTCGACGAGTCGATCATGGACATCGCCGCCCTGACCCAGGCACGGGCGCAGGATTACAGCGTGGATGACGGCGCGCTCCTGATCGGCCGCACCGGCAGCGGCGTGCTGGCGAGCCTGAACGTCGCCTATAACTGCCCCGACGCCCTGCCGCGCCGCCGCCTGGAGGTGGTCGGCACGAAGGGCCAGCTCGTCGCCGAGAACACCATGGGCCAGGTCGCCGGCGGCCGCCTCACGTTCACGGACGGTACAACCGGCGCGCCGGAGGATGTCGCCTTCGATCGGACGGCCTCGCCCTTCACCGAGCAGGTCCGCGCCTTCGGCTCGGCGCTGCGCCGCCCGGCCGAGCGGGACGCCTACTCGGCTTCCCGCGACCTGCACACGATGCGCCTGATCGCCCGCGCCTATGCGGGGGCGTAACCCTTGAACGAGAGTGGATCGGACGTGACCGAGAACGAGCAGGACGCCCGCGCCCGCCACGGCCGCCTCAAGGCGCCGCGCCCCTACAGCTACGGCGCGGCACGGCAGATCGAGGGCCTGCCCGAGCGCCTGCCGGACCCGGTGCGGGCCTATCTCGACGTGCTGCCGCCCGGCCGTGTCGTCGGCTTCAACATCGCGCCCCTCGACCGTACCGGCGTGCCGGTCTGGTTCGTCTCGCTCTTCCTCGACGACCCGTTCTTCGTCGGCGCAATGCCGTCCGGGATCGGCTACGGCGCCACCGACGACGAGGCGCTGATCGGGGCGGTGGCCGAGATCGCCGAGAACCTGATGCCCTCCCTGGCGGTGATGCCGCGCAAGAAGGAGCGCGGCTCCTACGACGACCTTGTGCGGGTGTTCGGTCCCCGATCGGTCGCCGATCCGCTGACGCTCTGCCTGCCCGCGGGCTCGCCCGTCGGCCGCGGCACCGTGCTCGAATGGACGCAAGCCACCCGCCGCGGCACGGGTGAGACCGTGCTGATGCCCCTCGACATCGCGGCGACCGACTATTTCGAACTGTCGGAGGGCTACACGCCCTTCACCAACCTGATCACCAACGGGCTCGGCGCCGGGCCGGACGTGGATTTCGCGCTGGGCCACGGCGTGCTCGAACTGCTGCAGCGGGACGGCAACGGCCTGCTGTTCCGCGCCCTCGACCAGGGCGTGATGCTCGACTTCTCGGACGGGCTGGCACCCGAGAACGCCGCGATGCTGGCGCGCCTGGAGAGCCTCGGCATCCGCGCGCTGCCGAAATTCGCCACCGACCAGTTCGGCCTGACCAACCTCTACGTGGTCGGCTACGACATGAACGCCGCCGACGCGCCGGCGCCGATCGCGCTCTCCGCCTGCGGCGAGGCCTGCGACCCGGACCGCGACCGGGCCCTGCGCAAGGCGCTCCTCGAATTCCAGGCGGCCCGGGTGCGCAAGAGCTTCGGCCACGGCCCCCTCGATTTCGCCCGCACGGTGACCCCGCCGGGCTATGTGGACGCCTTCATCCAGAAGGCCCTGCCGAGCCTCGACCTGGAGGAGAGCCGGGCCCTCAAGGCCATGCTCGACTGGATCGTGCTGGCGCCCGAACAGCTGCGCGAGGTCTTCGCCGGGACGGTCTATGCCGAGCGCTCGACCAAGCGCTTCTCCGAGCTCCCCTCGACGCCGGCGGCGGACGGGCATGCGCGCGGCAAGATCGCCTGCGACCGGCTGGAGGAGGCCGGCTTCGACGTCCTCTACATCGACTGCTCGCCCCCGGGCGGCGGGGTCGGGGTCGTCAAGGCGATCGTGCCGGGCCTCGAGGTCGAGACCATGAGCTATTACCGGATCGGCGAGCGCAACACCCGGAAGCTCATCGAGCGCGACCACCCCCTGATCCGCTTCGGCGCCGAGAGCGAGACCCTCAGGCCGGTGCGCCTGACGCCGGAGGCTGTCGCCCGCTTCGGCGGCCAGCCGCTCTTCGACACCGCGCTTGCGGAGCGGATCGTCGGGGACCACTATCCGCTCTACCGCGAGCCGGAATCGCACCACGCGCCGTTCCGGCTGGAGCAGCGAGGGCGCGCCGCATGAGCCTGCGCTTCGCCTACAACACCAACGGGGCGGCCAATCACCGGCTCGACGACGCGCTCCGCCTGATCAAGGCGGCGGGCTATGACGGCGTCGCGCTCACCCTCGACATCCACCATCTCGACCCCTTCGCCGAGGGCTGGGCGGCGGAGGCGGGACGCGTGTCGAGCCTGCTGCAGAAGCTGGAGCTCGGCTCGGTGATCGAGACCGGCGCCCGCTTCCTGCTCGACCCGACCGCCAAGCACGAGCCGACCCTGGTGACGGCCGACGCCGCGGGCCGCGCCCGCCGCATCGGCTTCCTCAAGCGGGCCATCGACATCGGCGCGATGCTGCATTCGGAGGCCGTCTCGTTCTGGGCCGGCGTGCCGAAGCCCGGCCTGGACCGGGAGGCGGCGCGCGGCTGGCTGGTCGAGGGGCTGCACGAGGTCGTGGCCTACGCGGCCGAGCAGGGCGTTGTGCCCTGCCTGGAGCCGGAACCGGGCATGCTGATCGAGACCCTCGACGATTTCGCAGCGCTCCGCGTCGAAGGTCTGCGGCTCGCTCTCGATACCGGCCACTGTCTCGTCACCGGCGAGCGCGACCCGGCCGAGGCGGTGCACGAATTCGCCGGCCGCATCGGCACGGTGGCGATCGAGGACATGGCCCGCGGCGTCCACATCCACCTTCCCTTCGGCGAGGGCGACATGGACGTGCCGGGCGTGCTCAACGCCCTCGACGCCGTGGGCTACGACAGGCTGGTCTGCGTCGAGCTCTCCCGCGAGAGCCACCGGGCCGACGTGATGATCCCGCAGGCGCTCGACTATCTCCGCACCTGCCGCAGGCCGGGGCCGGACCTGCCGCCCGGCCAGGAGACACGCCAGCAATGAGGATCTGCTTCGTCAGCCGGCGCTACTTCCCGGCGATTTCCGGCATGAGCGTCTACGCGCAGAACCTGCTGCGCGAGCTGGTCCAGGCCGGGCACGACGTGACCATGATCTCGCAGTATCGCGGCGACGCCTTCGGCACCCGCGTCTATGGCGGCGGCCCGCCCCCACCGGTGCCGGGCGTCCGGGTGATCGGGCTCGAGCAGCTCGGCGAGCAGGAGGGGGGCGATTTCGAGCGCGACATCGCCACGATGGTCGAGACGATCTGCGCCGAGCATGCGCGAAAGCCCTTCGACCTCCTGCACGCGCAGTACGGCTATCCCACGGGCTGGGCGACGCTGATCGCCTCGAAGCGCCTCGGGATACCGAACGTGGTCTCGATCCAGGGCGGCGACGGCCATTGGGTCGGCTCCTGCTGCGAGACGCACCGCGTCGCCATGTGCGAGGTGCTGGCCCATGCCAACGCGCTGCTGATCGGCGGCCGCTCCTTCGTGGCCGAGGTCTGCGAGCGGCTGGGGTCGGATCCCGCCCGCTTCACCATCGTGCCGGGCGCCGTCGACACGGCGCGCTTCGCGCAAAGGTCCGACGATGGCCTGCCGGAGGCGCATGACGGGCCGGTGCGCCTGTTCTATCACGGGCGCGTCGACCGCCGGAAAGGCGTGCTCGACTTCATCGAGGCGCTGGCGCTGCTGCGCGAGCAGGGCACCCGCTTCGCGGCGGTGATCTCCGGCATCGGGCCGGATGTGGACCCGGCCCGGGAGCTTGCCGCGCGCCTCGATTTCACGGACGCCGAGATCCGCTTCACCGGCTACGCCGAATACGCCACCGTGCCGGATCTCTACCGTCAGGCCGACGTCTTCGTCTCGCCGACCTACGCGGAGGGCTTCTCCAACACGATCCTGGAGGCGATGGCGGCGGGCCTCGCCTGCGTCTCGACCCACTCGGTCGGCGTCTCGGACTGCCTGCGGGACGAGGAGAACGGCCTCTTGGTCGATCCGGGCGACGTGCCGGCGCTCGCCCGCGCACTCACCCGCTCGGTCGAGGACGAGGCCCTGCGCCGCCGCATCGCCGCCGCGGGGCTGGAGGAATGCCGCCGGGTCTATTCCTGGACCGCCGTCGGCCGCCAGATCATGGGGGTCTATGCCGACGTGGTGCACGAGGCCCCGCACACGGCGTTCTCCGAGGCGCTGCCGCACGATCCCAGCTGCCGCTTCCGGGCCGAGCCGCATCTGCTGTGAGGAACAGCGGCCGGCATACGACGCCGATCCCATCCGAATGCCTCATCCTGAGGTGCCTGGCGATCGAGATCGCCGGGCCTCGAAGGAGCCCTCCAGAGATCTCCGAGACGGCTGGAGCCCTCCTTCGAGGCTCGCTCCGCGAGCACCTCAGGATGAGGTGAATGGATCGGGGAGAACGACCTTTCGAGGAGCCCTGCTTGCCCCTAGCCCTCGCCCTCTCGCCCCATCTCGACGACGCCGCCTTCTCCTGCGGCGGCACGCTGGCGCGGCTCGCCGCATCCGGGTGGCGGGTGGTGATGGCGACGCTGTTCACGGAGAGCGTGCCGGATCCTCAGGGTTTCGCGCTGGCCTGCCAGCTCGACAAAGGGCTGCCGCCGGAGGTCGACTACATGGCGCTCCGCCGCGCCGAGGATGAGGCGGCGGCCCGGGCGCTCGGCATCGCGCCACCAGTCCATCTGCCCTTCCGCGAGGCGCCGCACCGCGGCTACGCCTCCGCCGCGGAACTCTTCGCCGGCCCGCGCGTGGACGACGGCGTCGTCGCCGATCTCACTCCCGCGCTCGCCGACCTGATCGGGGCCCGGATGCCCGACCTCGTTCTGGCGCCCCAGGCGATCGGCGGCCATGTCGACCACGTCCAGATGGTGCGGGCCTTCCGCGAAACGGGCTCGGCGGCGCCGATCCTGTGGTGGCGCGACTACCCCTATACGGTGCGCAGCGCCGAGCCGAAGCAGCCCCTCGGCCCCCTCTTCGCGGACCTGCCCGAGATCGCGGTGGCGCTCACGGCGGAGGATGCGGTGCGCAAGCGCGACGCCTGCGCCGCCTACGGCACCCAGATCGGCTTCCAGTTCGGCGGCCGGGCGGGGCTGGAACGCCGCCTCGCGGAGGAAGGGAATCGCGAGCGCTTCCGCCTCGCCGGCGCCCTGCCGCCGGACTTCCCGCGGGATGCCATCGCCGCCCATGACGGTCCCTGAGCCGGACCAGCCGAAATCCCTGCGCGATCCGGCGGCGCTGGCCGCCCGCCGCGCCCTGGTCGAGGCGCCCCACATCGCGCCGCTCCGTGCGCTCGCACGGCGGATCGCGGCGGAACGGGGGGCGCCGGTTCCCGATCCAGACCCGCTCGACGGCGGGGTCGCCGCGCGCCTGCTCCTTCTCCTGGAGACGCCGGGCCCGGCAATCTTCCGCACGGGCTTCGTCTCCCGCGACAACGCGACGGGCACCGCGGCCAACCTGTTCCGCTTTCTCGCCGAGGCCGGGATCGCGCGGTCCGACACGGTGATCTGGAACGCCGTGCCCTGGGTGATCCATGCCGAGGGCGCACTCAACCGCGCGCCGCGCCGGACCGAGCTGCGCGCGGCCGAGCCCTATCTCGCCCCGCTCCTCGACCGCCTGCCCGATCTCGCCGTCGTCGTGCTCGCCGGGCGATTCGCCGGAGAGGCGCGCGGCGCGATCACGCATCTGCGCCCGGCGCTTCCGGTCGTCGATGTGCCGCATCCGAGCCCGACCTATGTCTGCACCGCGCCGACCGTGCCGGCCCGGATCCGCGCCGGGCTTGCGGAGGCCGCCGTCATCCTGCGGACATCTCGCCAAGGCACCAGCTGACCGGCGCATTCTCCGCCCGCCGGTGGAAGACGCGCGCCGTCGCTGGCCTTCCGAGGCCGTTGGTCCTACATGCGGGGCACGGGCTACGGGTCGGACGACCCGGCGTCGCCGCGGGGCCAGCGCCCGAACCGGTCACGCCACGGCCCATGACAGAACCAGCAGGCAGGTCTCCGGGTACGTCCGCGGATGCCGGCCCGGCGCCGGATCCCGGATCCCGGGACGCCGGCGGATCCGGAGGAAGGCGGACAGCCATCGGCATGAACTTCCAGGGGCAGCATCGCAAGACGATCGAGGATGCGGACGCCATCGAGGCGGATACGCAGGCGCGCGAGGCCGGCGTCCCCGAGGTCGCGCGCCATCGCGGGCGGAGCCGCTACGCCTGGATCGGCACGGGCGCCAGCGTCGTCCTGTTCATCGTCTCCGTCTTCGTGCTGTGGCACCTGTCGCAGGACATCACCTGGGCCCAGCTCAGCGCGGCGATGTCGGCGACCACCGGGCGCCAGTTCGCCCTGGCCTTCGGCTTCGTTGTGGTGAGCTACCTCTTCCTCACCGGCTACGACGCGCTGGCGCTGCGCCAGCTCAAGATCAAGGTGCCCTACAGCATCACCGCGCTCGCCTCCTTCACGAGCTATGCGGTGAGCTTCACCCTCGGCTTCGCCCTCTTCACCGCGGGGACGATCCGCTACTGGATCTATTCCCGCCACGGACTCACCGCCGCCAAGATCGCCGCGCTCACCGTGATCGCGGGCTTCACATTCTGGCTCGGCATGGGCGTGGTGCTGGGCCTGAGCCTCATCATCGAGGCGGGCCAGCTCGCCGGCCTCGCCTTCACCTCGATCCGGATCAACCAGGGGGTGGGCCTCGCGGCACTGGCCTCCGTGCTCGCCTACCTCGCCTGGGTCTCGGCCAAGCGCCGCAGCGTGACCGTGAAGCACTGGCGGCTGGAACTGCCCGGCGCCTCCGTCTCGATCGGGCAGATGATCGTCGGCATCGGCGACGTCTGCGCGGCGGCCGCCGTGCTCTACGTGCTGATGCCGCCGGAGATGAGCCTCGGCTTCACGACCTTCCTGGCGATCTACGTGCTCGCGGCCATGCTCGGCATCGCCTCCAACGTGCCGGGCGGCGCGGGCGTGTTCGAATCGACCGTGCTGATCGCCCTGTCCTACGTCCCGCGGGAGCACGTGCTCGGCTCGCTGCTGCTGTTCCGGGTCTGCTACTATCTCGTCCCCTTCGCGGTCGCCCTGCTCATGCTCGGCGTCCACGAGATCGCCAGGCGCCTCGGCAACCGGACCGGCTGAGCCGCGCGCATGGCCCGCGACCCTTCCGCGAAGGCCGCCTGGACGGGGGCCGCCGTCGCCGCGGGCCTGACGCTCGCCGCCGGCTTCCTCAAGGCGGGCGACCTGCCGTTGATCCTCGCCGCCTTCGGTGCCACCGCCCTCGGCGGGCTCGTCGGCAGCCTGCGGCGACGGATCACCCAGCCGGAGCCCATCCGCGCCACCGACCGCCACGGGGTCGCCGAGGCGCTCCTCGCCCATGTCCCCGATCCGGTCATCTTGGTCGACCGCCGTGCGGTGGTGATCGAGGCGAACCCGGCCGCGCGGGCGCTCCTGCCGGCCATGCGCCTACGCCACCCGCTCTCCTTCGCCCTGCGCGCGCCCGACGTGCTCGACGGCATCGAGGAGGTGCTGCGCACGGGCGCCCCCCTCAAGGTCTCCTACGCCACGCGGGTGCCGACCGAGCGGGCCTTCGAGGTGCAGATCGGCCCGATCGCGATGCCGGACGGCTCCGGCTCCAGCGTCGTCCTGTTCCTGCGCGATCTCACCTCGGCCCGGCGGCTGGAGGCGATGCGGGTCGATTTCGTGGCCAATGCCAGCCACGAGCTGCGCACGCCGCTGGCCTCGCTGCTCGGCTTCATCGAGACCCTGCAGGGGCCCGCGCGCGACGACGCGCCCGCGCGCCTGCGCTTCCTCGCGATCATGCGCACGCAGGCCCTGCGCATGACCCGCCTCGTCGACGACCTGCTCTCGCTCTCGCGGATCGAGCTGCGCGAGCACATGCCGCCGACCCGGACGATCGATCTCGGCCCCCTGACCCGCCAGATGGTCGACGCGCAGGTGCCGCTGGCCGCCGAGAGGGGCGTTACGATCACCTGCGCGGGCGAGGGCCGCTTCCCGGTGCTCGGCGAGGCCGACGAGCTGCAGCGGGTGGTCGAGAACCTCGTGGAGAACGCGGTCAAGTACGGCGGCCCCACCGTCGCGGTCTCGCTCGCCCGGCAGGACGGGAGCCATGGCGGCGAGATCGTGCTCACCGTGCAGGACGACGGGCCGGGCATCGCGCCCGAGCACATTCCGCGCCTGACCGAGCGCTTCTACCGGGTCGACACCGCCTCGAGCCGGCAGCAGGGCGGCACCGGCCTCGGCCTCGCCATCGTGAAGCACAGCCTGAACCGGCATCGCGGGCGCCTCGTCATCGAGAGCACCCTCGGCGAGGGCACCCGCGTGCGCGTCGTCCTGCCCGAGCGGGCCGCGCATCCGGCCGCGGAGCCTCCGCCGGCGAGCGCCTGACGGGGGCGGCGCGCCGTCACCCTTGACCTTCCCATGATGGGAAGCCCCACATGCGGGTCATGACGACCGATCTCCCCATCAGCTTCCCGGTCCAGGGCCTGTCCTGCGCCTCCTGCGTCGGCCGGGTCGAGCGCGCCCTGCAGGCGCTGCCCGGCGCGAGCCGCGTCTCCGTCAACCTCGCCAGCGGCCGCGCCTCCCTGCATCTGCCGGCGGGCGCCTCGCCGGCCGCGGCGGCCGAGGCCGTCGCCGCGGCCGGCTACGACGTGCCCGAGACCGAGACGGTGCTCGCGGTCGAGGGGATGAGCTGCGCCTCCTGCGTCGGGCGGGTGGAGCGGGGGCTCGCCGCCGTGCCCGGGGTGCGCGGGGTCGGCGTGAACCTCGCCACGGGCCGCGCGCATGTGCGCCATCTCGACGGCATCGTGGAGCGGGCGAGCCTGGAACAGGCCGTGGGGCAGGCGGGCTACACCGTCGCCTCCGCCGAGGACGCCGCGCCTGCCGACCGGCGGGCGGCGGAGGCGCGGATCCTGCGCCGGGACGTCATCGCCGCGGCGGTCCTCGCCCTGCCCATCGTCGTCCTCGACATGGGCGGCCACCTCGTCCCAAGCTTCCACCACGCGCTGACCGGGTGGATCGGCGAGACCGGCAACGCGGTGATTCAGGCCGTGCTGGCGACCCTGGTCCTGGCCGGACCGGGGCGGCGCTTCTTCGCGCGCGGCGTCCCGGGCCTTCTGCGCGGGCACCCGGACATGAACGCCCTCGTCGCCCTCGGCTCCGGCGCCGCCTACCTCTACTCTCTGGTCTCGACCGTCGCGCCGGGCATCCTGCCCGCGGGCAGCGCCCATCTCTATTTCGAGGCGAGCACCCTCATCGTCACCCTGATCCTGCTCGGGCGGTTCATGGAGGCCCGCGCCAAGGGCCGCACCGGCGCGGCCATCGCCCGGCTGATGGACCTCGCGCCGAAGACCGCGCGCGTGATCCGGGCCGGGGCGGAGGTCGAAGTGCCGCTCGCAGCGCTGCGCGTCGGCGACGTGGTCCGCGTCCGGCCCGGCGAGCGCGTCGCCGCGGACGGAACCGTGGTCGCGGGCGCCAGCTACGTGGACGAGAGCATGGTGACGGGCGAACCGGTGCCGGTGCGCAAGGAGCCCGGCGGCGCCACCGTCGGCGGCACCGTCAACGGGCAGGGCAGCTTCGACCTCCGCGTCGGCTCGGTCGGCGCCGACACGGTGCTCGCGCAGATCGCCCGCATGGTCGAGGCGGCGCAGGGAGCCAAGCTGCCGATCCAGGCCCTGCTCGACCGGGTGACCGGCTGGTTCGTGCCCGCTGTGATGGCGCTCAGCCTCGCGACCTTCCTCGCCTGGCTCGCCCTCGGCCCGGAGCCGGCGCTCGGCAACGCCCTGGTCCACGCCATCGCGGTTCTGATCATCGCCTGTCCCTGCGCCATGGGCCTCGCCACGCCGACCTCGATCATGGTCGGCACCGGGCGGGCCGCGCGCGGCGGCGTGCTGTTCCGCGACGGCAGCGCCCTCCAGCGCCTGCGCGAGATCCGCGTGGTCGCCCTCGACAAGACCGGCACGCTGACCGAGGGACGCCCGCGGCTCACCGATATCATCGGACCGGGGCGCGACGAGGCCGACCTGCTGACGCTCGCGGCCGCCGTCGAGACCCGCTCCGAGCACCCGCTCGCCACGGCCCTCGTCGCCGCGGCCCGCGAGCGCGGCCTGACGCTACCCGCCTCCGACGCGTTCGAGGCGTTGGCCGGCCACGGCGTCTCGGGCCGGGTCGCCGGGCGCGCGGTCGCCCTGGG
>NZ_CABFPH010000086.1 GCF_902141845.1 Methylobacterium symbioticum
CCGGCCCGCGCCCCGAGGACCGTCCCGTTCCGGCCGTGCCCGTGCGCGAGGGGCCGGCCAAGCGCCTGCTGCGCCGGACCGCGCCCGCGCTGATCGATCCGAAGCCGCCGGCGGCGCCGCCGCCCGTTCCGGCGCCGATGCCGGTACCTCCTGCGCCGTCCGAGCCTTCCCCCGTGACCGCAGCTCCCCCGGCCGCACCTGCCGCGCTGGCCGAGGCCGAGATTCCCCCTGCCGCGCCGGCCGGTTCGCCGCGCCGCGCGGTCGACCCGGCGATCCTGTCCGATATGGCGCGCCAGCTTCAGGCGGCGCTCGGCCGCTCGTCCTCGGCCGTCACTCCGCCGCCCGCGCCCACCTCCGCACCCCTGCGTGCGCCCGAGCCGCCTGCGCCCGCGTCGGCACCCGCCGTCGATCCCATGGCCGCTGCCATGGCGGGCGCGCCGGATCCTGCGCCTGCGAGCCCGCCTGCGCGGTCGCCTGACCCGGCCGAGAGGCCGCCCGAGCCGCGTCCGGAGCCTCCGCCGCCCGTCTCTGCTGCGCCCCCCTCGGTGCCCGCCGCGCTGCCGGTCGACGAGGCGCCGCGCCCGGCCAAGGCCGGGAGTGCGGCCAACCCCTTCTCCGTGGAGGAGATCGAGGCCGAGTTCGCCCGGCTGCTCGGCCGCCCGCTCGACAAGCGCAACTGACGCACGCCCGGAGCGGGGAATCGGGGGATCGATCTTTCAAGGCGGCCCCGCGACCCGCTTTCTCCTTCGGCAGGGAGACGGGCCCCGAGCCCTCTCTTCAGGCCCGATCGCTCCCGCCGTCCGGCCCCCCGACCGGGCTCGGCCATGAAGGCGGAGCTGCCGGTCGGGACGAGGGCCTAGTGCCCTTGGCGCTCACACGGCCTGCCGGGCCGTCTCCGGCATCAGCAGCACCGCGATGAAGCTGATCGCCGCGGCGATCCCGAGATAGGCGCCGACCCAGGCGATGCCGCCGAGCGAGACCAGGCTCTGCGCGAGGTAGGGCGCGGCCGAGGCGCCGAGGATGCCGGCGAGGTTGTAGGTGACGGAGGCGCCCGTGTAGCGCACCCGGGTCGGGAACAGCTCGGGCAGGAGCGCGCCCATCGGCCCGAAGATCCAGCCCATGGCGAAGAGCCCGAGGCAGAGGAAGCCGAGCACCAGCGGCCAGGAGCCGGAGCCCAGCATCGGCCCGAGCAGGAAGCCGAGGCCCAGGGTGAAGAGCGTGCCCGACATCACCACCGGGCGCCGCCCGAACCGGTCCGCCGCCCAGCCCGAGAGCGGGATGCCGAGCGCCATGAAGCAGACGGCCACGCACTCGAACAGCAGGAAGGCGGGCCGCGAATAGCCGAGGGTGGCCGTGCCGTAGCCGAGCGCGAACACCGTCGAGAGGTAGAACACCGCGTAGCAGGCCACCATCGCGAAGGTGCCGAGCAGCGTCGCCCGGGTGTGCTGCGTGACCACGGTGGCCAGCGGCACCTTCTCGGGCTCGGCCTTGGCGAGGGCCGCCTTGAACAGCGGCGTCTCGGTCAGCTTCAGCCGCACGTAGAGACCGACGCCGACGAGCGCCGCCGAGGCCAGGAAGGGCAGGCGCCAGCCCCAGCTCTGGAAGCTCTCCGGCGAGAGGCCGAAGCTCAGCGCCAGGAAGCAGGTATTGGCCAGGATGAAGCCCACGGGCGCCCCGAGCTGCGGGAAGATCCCGTACCAGGCGCGCTTGCCCGGCGGCGCGTTCTCGACGGCGAGCAGAGCCGCCCCGCCCCATTCACCGCCGAAGCCGAGCCCCTGGCCGAAGCGCAGGGTGCAGAGGGCGGCCGGTGCCAGCCAGCCGGCGGTGGCGTAGGTCGGCAGGCAGCCGATCAGCACCGTCGAGACACCCATGATCATCAGCGAGGCGACCAGGGTCGCCTTGCGCCCGATGCGGTCGCCGAAATGCCCGAACAGGGCGGCACCGATCGGCCGGGCCACGAAGGCGATGGCGAAGGTGGCGAAGGCCGAGAGGAGCTGCACGCCGGGCTCGCCGGGCGGGAAGAAGACCGGCCCGATCACCAGCGCGGCCGCGGTGGCGTAGATGTAGAAGTCGTAGAACTCGATCGCCGTCCCGACGAAGCTCGCGGTCAGGATGCGTCGGGCGGAGACGGGCGGGGTCGGGGTGGTCTGGAGCATGGGGCGCAACCGGGGAGTTCGGAGCGCGCCTCGTAGAGCATGGCGCGGAAAAGGGGAATCCGATTTCCGGGTGGCCGGCTCCGGCGGAAGCGATCAGGCAAAATGCTTCGAGAGCTTCAGCCCCTGCGCCTGGTAGTTCGAGCCGGCGCCCGCGCCGTAGAGGGTCGCGGGCCGTTCCGTCATGCGCTCGTAGACGAGGCGGCCGACGATCTGCCCGTCCTCCAAGAGGAACGGCACGTCGCGCGAGCGCACTTCCAGCACCGCCCGCGCGCCGGTCCCGCCCGCGCCTGCATGGCCGAAGCCCGGATCGAAGAAGCCGGCGTAGTGGACGCGGAACTCGCCGACCAAGGGATCGAACGGCACCATCTCGGCCGCGTGGTCCGGGGGGACCTGCACCGCTTCCTTGGAGGCCAGGATATAGAACTGACCGGGGTCGAGGATCAGCGTGCCGGAGCCGTCGGCGGGCAGCGTCTCCCAGAACTCGGCGACCCGGTGGCGGCCCGGCGCATCCACGTCCACGAGGCCGGTATGGCGCTTGGCGCGGTAGCCGATCAGGCCGTCGAAGCCCGCAAGGTCGACCGAGACCGCCACGCCGCCCTGGAAGGAAGGGTTGGCCGCGCTGACGAGAGGCGTCTGCGCGTGGAGCGCGGCGAGCTCGGCCTCGCGCAGGCGCGGGTCGCCGCGGCGGAAGCGGACCTGCGACAGGCGCGAGCCCGTTCGTACCAGGACGGGGAAGGTGCGGGGCGAGATCTCGGCGTAGAGCGGGCCCTGGTAGCCCGCCTCGACCTGATCGAAGGCGCTGCCGCGGTCGGTGATCACCCGGGTGAACACGTCGATGCGCCCGGTCGAACTCTTCGGGTTGGCGCTCGCGGTGAGGTCCGCGGGCAGCGCGAGCGTCTCCTGCAATTCCGCGATGTAGACGCAGCCCGTCTCCAGCACGGCGCCCGGCTGCAGGTCGATGGCGTGGAAGGACAGGGCCGCGAGGCAATCCGAGACCGGGCGCCCGCCCGGCAGGAAGCTCGTCCGCACGCGCCAGGCGCGCTGCCCGAGGCGCAGATCCAGGCTCGCGGGCTGGATCTGGTCCGACGCATAGGGGGTGGCCGGGCGGATGACGCCGGCCCCGGTGAGGGCGGCGATGGCCTGGGCCGGCAGGATGCCGGCCTGCGCATCGGGACCCTGCCTCGTGCTCTCGTCCATCCCGTGCCGCAATCCCGCCAGACCGATCGTTCCTTGTGCGCCGCGGGCGCCTAAGGTCCGGTTACCGCCCCGCCTCGCCCCCCTTCTCACGGCGCGGGATAGCGCGTGAAGCGCGGCAGCGCGTGCGCGTCCTCCATCCAGGCGAGCTGCTCCGCCGTCTGGATATGGGCGGCCGGCGGCAGGGCGTCGGGATCGTCGAGCGTGCCGGTCTGGATGTCGAGCATCCCGGGCAGCATGCGCGCGTTGCGGTAGAACAGGCCGGTGCCGCAATCCCGGCAGAACAGACGCCGTCCGTGCTCCGACGAGGCGTAGGTGGCGGGCTCGCCGCTGATCGAGACAGCCTCCTCCGGCACCATCGCCCAGGCGACCATTGGCGCGCCCGCGTGGCGGCGACAGTCGCTGCAATGGCAGAGGCAGTTGTGCAGCACGTCGGCCGACATCGTGTAGCGGATCGTTCCGCAATGGCAGCGTCCGGTGAGGGTTCGATTCACCGTGTCCATGGGCGGCCTCCTATCCTCGTCGTCGATGCCCGTCGCGACGTAATCCGCCGCAATTGACGCCGATTTCGGCGCCCACTACCACGTGGCTCCGCGATCCGAGAAGCCGTTGCGAATCGGCTCCTAATCCGGCGGTGGGGCTTGACCCTCGCGAGAGGCGAAACAGGGCGATGTACAAGGCCGAGACGCGCGGAATCAGCGTGACCGTCGAGCCCCGCTTCGTCGAGGAGGAATCCTCTCCGGGCGATAACCGATACTTCTTCGCCTACACCGTCGAGATCGTGAACAACGGCGCCGAACAGGTGCAGTTGCGCTCGCGTCACTGGCGGATCATCGACGGTCACGGCGCCTGCCAGGAGGTGCGCGGCACCGGCGTCGTCGGCAAGCAGCCGGTGCTGGAGCCGGGGGAGTCGTTCTGCTACACGAGTGGCTGCCCGCTCACCACGCCGGACGGCCTGATGGCCGGCAGCTACACGATGGCGACCGTCGCGGGCGAGAGCTTCGAGGCCGAGATCCCCGCCTTCTCCCTCGACAGTCCGCACGTGCGGCGCAGCCTGCACTGAATCCGGTTTCCGCTTCGGCGGAGAGCGCGGACGCGCGACGCCGGCGGGCCCGAACAAGCCCGAAGGATGGACCCCATGCCGGCCGGTGAGCGGCTCGAGCCCCTCGACCTCCTCGCGCGCCTCGTCGCGTTCGACACCGAGAGCACGCGCTCCAATCTCCCGCTGATCGACTGGGTCGGCACCTATCTCGACGGCTGGGGCGTGTCCTACACGCGCGTCCCGAGCGCGGCGGGCGACAAGGCGGCCCTGTTCGCCACCCTCGGCCCCCGCATCGACGGCGGGGTCGTGCTCTCCGGCCATAGCGATGTGGTGCCGGTGACGGGACAGGCCTGGACCTCCGACCCGTTCTCCCTACGCGTCGCGGATGGCCGCGCCTATGGCCGCGGCGCCGTCGATATGAAGGGCTTCTGCGCGCTGGCGCTTGCCCTGGTCCCGGAGATGCTGGCCGCGGATCTGAGGCGCCCGATCCACATCCTGCTCTCCTACGACGAGGAGACCACCTGCCTCGGTGTCGCCGACACCATCGCCCGGTTCGGCTCCGACCTGCCCCGGCCGGGCGCCGTGATCGTTGGCGAGCCGACCGACCTCGAGGTCGCGGACGCGCACAAGAGCGTGGTGACCTGCCTCACCACCGTGCACGGCCACGAGGCGCACTCCTCCAAGCCCATGCTCGGGGCGAACGCCGTGATGGCGGCGGGCGACCTCGTCGCCGGGCTCAACCGCATCGCCGATGCGATGATCGCCCGCGGCGACGCCTCGGGCCGGTTCGACCCGCCCTATACGACGGTGCATGTGGGCACGATCCAGGGCGGCACGGCCCGCAACATCCTGCCCAAGCTCTGCAGCTTCCAGTGGGAGTATCGCGGCCTGCCCGATCTCGACGCGGGAGAGATCCCGGATCTGTTCTCCGCCGAGGTCGCCCGCGTCACCGCCGAGCGGCTCAACCGCCATGGGCCTTACGGCCGGGTCGAGACCCTCGAGGAGGTCGCGGTGCCGGGGCTTGCCCCCGAGCCCGGCTCGGAGGCCGAGCGGCTGGCCCTGCGCTTGGCGAACCGCAACCACACGATCTCGGTGCCATACGCCACCGAGGCCGGACGGTTCCAGGCGGCAGGCATCCCCACCGTGGTCTGTGGCCCCGGCTCCATCGACCAGGCTCACCAGCCCGACGAGTTCATCACCCTCGACGCATTGAAGGACGGCGAGGCCTTCCTGCGCCGCCTGATCCGGGATTGCGCCGCATGAGCCACAAGTCTTTCGCACCCAGACCCCTCGAGCCGACGCCCCTCGACCGGGTGAAGCTGCGCCCGCTCGAGCGCGAGGACCTGCTCTTCGTGCACCAGCTCAACAACAACGACAGCATCATGCGCTACTGGTTCGAGGAGGCCTACGAGTCCTTCGCCGAACTGGCGCAGCTCTACGAGCGCAACATCCACAATCAGACCGAGCGGCGCTTCATCATCGCCAACGACCGCGACGAGCGGGCCGGGATGGTCGAGCTCGTGGAGATCAACCATCTGCATCGGCGCTGCGAATTCCAGATCGCGGTCCACCCCGCCTTCCAGGGGCGGGGCTATGCCTGGCAGGCGACGCGGGTCGCCATCGACTACGCCTTCAGCGTGCTCAACATCCACAAGCTCTACCTGCACGTCGACAAGGACAACCGCCGCGCCGTGCAGATCTACGAGCGCTGCGGCTTCCGCCCCGAGGGCGTGCTCAAGGACGAGTTCTTCATGAACGGCCGCTACCGCGACGCGGTGCGGATGTGCCTGTTCCAGCCCGACTATCTCGCCGGCCGCGGCGGCGGCGATATCGCCGAGCCGGTGCTGAAGAGCTGAGGTCGCTGACCCGCACGGGCGCGCGGCGGGCCGCCGCGGCATGAAAAGGGGGAGGCACCGGCGGCGCCTCCCCCTCTCACGTCCTGTCGCCTGCGGCTGGCCGGTCAGTTGCGGCCGCTGCTGCCGCCCATGCCGCCCTCGCGGCCGGCGCCGCCCTGCATGCCGCCCTGGCGTCCACCCTGCATGCCGCCGCGCTCCGTACCGCCGCGGCCCTCGCTCATGCCGCCCTGACGGCCGCCCTGGTCAGAGACGTTGCGCATGTTGCCGTCGCGCCCCGTGTCACGGCCGCCCTGGCCGCGCATGCCGGCGTTCTGCGTGCCCTCGTCGCGGTTCTGCATGCCGCCCTGGTTGCGGCCCTCGCCGCGCTCGGCATCCTGCCGGAAGCCGCGCTGCTCGCGGCCGGCGCGCTCCTCACGGCGCTCGCCGCGGATGTCGGTCCGGCTGCGTTCGCTGAAGTTCGCGTTGACGGTCCCGCTCCGTCCCGTCGAGACCGTCAGGCGGCGGTACTCGGGCGAGCCGTAGAGGACGCGCTGGCCACGGACGGTGACGTAGCGGCGCTCCTCGCCGACGCTGACGAGGCGGCGGTATTGCGGCGAGCCATAGAGCACGCGTTGACCGCGGATCGTCACGTAGCGGGTGCTCGGGCCGCTCTCACGGACGCTGACGAGGCGCTTGTACTGGGGCGAGCCGTAGAGGACGCGCTGGCCCCGGATCACCACGTAGCGCTCGCGCGGGGCGCGCTTCTCGGTGACAATCAGCCGGCGATACTCGGGCGAGCCGTAGACCACGCGCCGGCCGCCGATGACGACGAAGCGGCCCTCGCGGCGGAAGCCGCCTGCGGACACATCCGTGCGGCTGCTGTGGATGTCGGTTCGGCTGTGGCGCTCCGAGCGGTCGCGCAGGTCGGTGCGCTCGCTGCGGCGGCCGTCGCGCATGTCGCGCTCGCCCCGACCCTCGCCGCGCATGGCACGGTCGTTGGTGCGGTCGGTGTCACGAGCACCACGGGTCTCGGCGCGCTCGCCGGAGCCGTCGCGGCCGCGCTCGGCCATCGAGCCTTTGCCCGAGTCCGAGCCCTGATTCATGCTGCCGCGATCGGCGCTGCGGTCCATGCCGCCCCTGCCCGATTCCGCGCCGCCGCGCTCCATCCCGCCGCTGCGGCCCTCGGAAGCCCCCGCCTTCATGCTGGATTCGGCGCCGCCGCGGCCCATGCCGCCCCGGGCGGATTCGGACCCGCCGCCGGCCGCACCCTGGGCGTAGACCGAGGTGCTGAACAGGAGGGCCGCGAGACCCACCGCAATCTTGTTCATCGTATTTCCTCCGGATGAATTGGCTTGCCCCGAAACGTCGCAAGTCCGGAAACGGTTCACGATAAAAAGATTGCCTCGATCTCGCCTCTCGTCAGGGATCATTCAGGTCAAGCTCGAGCATAAGCTTGGCCGTTGCGAGGCCGCTATTGGGCGGGGCTCGCCTCGATCTCGCGCTCGACCTCGGCCGGATCGAGGTCGTAGCGCCGCGAGCAGAACTCGCAGGTGATGACGATGCGGCCGTCATCGGCCACCATGTCCCGGCGCTCCTGCGGCGTGAACGAGCGGATCATGCCCATCACGCGCTCCGGCGAGCAGCGGCAGGTCTCGCGCACCTCCTGGCGGTCGAAGACTCGCACGCCGCGCTCGTGGAACAGACGGTAGAGCAGGCGCTCGCTCGACACGTTCGGATCGACGAGCTCGTGATCCTCGATCGTGCCGACCAGGGAGCGCGCCTCGACCCAGGCGTCGTCCTCCGGTGCGTCCGCGCCGAGATGGACGTGGCCCTCCGGCAGGTCGCCGGGCGGCAGGTCGGCGAGCCGCGCCCGGTCCGTCGATTGCGGCAGGAACTGCACGAGGAGGCCGCCGGCCCGCCAGCGCTCGCCGTCGCCCTCGACGGCTTCCGCCACGGCGAGGCGGACCTCGGTCGGGATCTGCTCGGACTGGCGGAAATACTGGCGTGCCGCCTCCTCGAAGCTCTGGCCCTCCAGCGCCACCACGCCCTGGTAGCGGCTCGCCGCCGAGCCCTGGTCGATGGTCATGGCGAGATGCCCGTTGCCGACGAGGTCGCGGGTCCGGAGCGGGCCCGCGCCCAAAGCCGCGACCTTCTCCGCATCGAAGCGGGCGGTGGCGCGCAGGCGGTCGGGGGCCTCGAAGTCGACCACGATCATCGCGACCGGGCCGTCGGTCCGGGTCTGGAGCTGGAACCGGCCCTCGAACTTCAGCGAGGAGCCGAGAAGCACGGTCAGCGCGGCCGCCTCGCCGAGAAGGCGTGCCACCGGTTCCGGATAGCCGTGGCGGCGCAGGAGGGTGTCGATCGCGGGGCCGAGGCGCACGGCGCGCCCGCGCACGTCGAGCGCCTCGACAGCGAAGGGCAGCACGGCGTCGTCCCGGCCGTCATGGCCGTTCGCGTCGATGGGCTGGGTCCGGTCGTGTTCGGAGGTCATGTCAGCTCCGCTTGCATCGGCCCAGCCCGCCACCCCCCGCTCAGGCGGGTCGGGATGCGTGTCGGTCGGGCCGGGAGGATCTGGAAAGGGGCAGAGGCCTGCCCCACTGCTCCCATATGGTGCGCGGCCCGCAGTTTCGCGAGAGCGGGCCGTGCCCGCCGGGGCTGGCGCTGCGGGTGCCGCTCAGAGCCCGTTCGCCTTCAGGCACCAGGCCAGCACGCCCTTCTGGGCATGGAGGCGGTTCTCCGCCTCGTCGAACACCACCGATTGCGGCCCGTCCATCACCTCTTCCGTCACCTCCTCGCCGCGATGGGCCGGCAGGCAGTGCATGAAGATCGCGTCCTTTCGGGCCGCCGCCATCAGCTTGGCATTGACTTGATAGGGCGAGAGCAGGTTGTGGCGGTGCTCGCCGTCGTCGTCGCCCATCGAGACCCAGCAATCGGTCACGACCGCGTCCGCCCCATCCACTGCCGCGAAGGCGTCGGTGGTGAGGTTGACGCGCGCCCCCTCGGCCTTGGCCCAGGCCATGAGCGCGGCCGGCGGTGCCAACTCGGGCGGGGCCGCGACGTTCAGGGTGAAGTCGAGGCGGGCGGCCGCGTGCACCCAGCTCGCCAGCACGTTGTTGCCGTCGCCCGACCACGCCACCGTCCGGCCCTTGATCGGCCCGCGATGCTCCTCGAAGGTCAGCACGTCGGCCATGATCTGGCAGGGATGCGAGACCTTGGTGAGCGCGTTGATCACCGGCACGGTCGCGTACTCGGCAAGCTCCAGCATCAGCCCGTGGTCGAGGATGCGGATCATGATCGCGTCCACGAAGCGTGAGAGAACCTGCGCGGTGTCGCCGATCGTCTCGCCGCGGCCGAGTTGCATCTCGCTGCCCGTCAGCATCAGGGTCTCGCCGCCGAGATCGCGCATGGCGACGTCGAAGGAGACGCGGGTGCGCGTCGAGGGCCGGTCGAAGACCATGCCGAGATACTTGCCGGCGAGGGGGCGTTCCGTCGGCGGCTCGCCCTTGCGGCGGCGCGCCTTCATCGCGGCGCTGGCGTCGAGCATGGCGCGCAGCTCCGCCCCGGACAGGTCCTTCAGGTCGAGGAAATGGCGCGGGCCGGCGCCCGTCGCGGCAGACGCCGCTTGACCGTTCGTCTGGGCAATCATCTCACACGTCGTTTCTCATCATCTCGGTCGCGTCGGATCGGAGCCTCCGATCCGGCGCGACCCGGCGCATGGGCGCCGACGCGCAGTCGCGCGTGCACCGGGCAGGCGGGTGCCCGTCCGGCGGTCGTCTCCTCATTCCGCGGCGCCGCGCAGCCCGCCGTCGAGCTGAGCGGCCGCCGCCTCCAGGCGCTCCACGGCCTGGGCCACCTCGTCCTCGGAGACGATCAGCGGCGGCAGCAGCCGGACCACGTTGTCGCCGGCCGGAATCGCGAGCAGGTGCTCGGCCCGGGCCGCGGCGGCGAACTCGGTGTTCGGCACGCCGAGCTTGAGGCCGAGCATCAGGCCCTCGCCGCGGATCTCCAGGACGACCTGCGGGTGGCGGTCCCGCAGGCTCGCGAGCTTCTGCTTGAGGACGAGCGCGACGCGGTTCACGTGGTCGAGGAAGCCCGGCGCCAGCACAATGTCGAGCACGGCATTGCCCACCGCCATGGCGAGCGGGTTGCCGCCGAAGGTGGTGCCGTGCGAGCCCGGCACCATGCCGCGGGCCGCCTCCTTGGTGGCCAGGCAGACGCCGAGCGGGAAGCCGCCGCCGATGCCCTTGGCCGCGCTCATGATGTCGGGCGTGACGCCCGACCATTCATGCGCGAAGAGGCGCCCCGTGCGTCCGACGCCGGTCTGGACCTCGTCCATGATCAGGAGCAGGCCGTGCCGGTCGCAGAGCGCGCGCAGGTGGCGCAGCTCGGCCGCGGGCACCACACGCACGCCCCCCTCGCCCTGGATCGGCTCGATCATCAGGGCCGCGGTCTCCGGCGTGATCGCGGCCTCGAGCGCCGCCATGTCGCCGGCCGGCACCTGGTCGAAGCCGTCGACCTTCGGGCCGAAGCCCTCGATGTACTTCTGCTGCCCGCCCGCCGCGATGGTGGCGAGCGTCCGCCCGTGGAAGGCCCCCTCGAAGGTGATGATCCGGAAGCGCTCCGGATGGCCGCCGGCCGCATGGTACTTGCGCGCCATCTTGATCGCGGCCTCGTTCGCCTCGGCGCCCGAGTTGCAGAAGAAGGCGATGTCCGCGAAGGTCGCGTCGACCAGCCGCTGACCCAGCCGCTCGCCCTCCGGAATCTCGTAGAGGTTCGAGACGTGCCAGACCTTGCTCGCCTGCTCGGTGAGCGCGGCGACGAGGTGCGGATGGGCGTGGCCGAGGGCGTTCACCGCGACGCCGGCCCCGAAATCGAGATATCGCTCGCCGCCGCGCGCCACGAGCCACGCGCCCTCGCCGCGCTCGAACGCGATCGGGGCCCGTACATAGTTCGGCAGAAGGACGGATGTCACAGGTCCCATCTCCGTTGTCCGGCGCGCGACGCGGGCCCAGGGGCGCCCGCAGAAATGAAAGTGCCGCCTCGTCACCGGGGCGGCACGCGCGCGATTACTATGAAACAGCGGTCCTCTGTCAATGATTTGACAGGCATGGCCGCCACGCTGCCCCTCTTTCGGGCAGCAGTCCGCCCGTGTCCCGCTCATGGCTCTCCTCTGGCTCAGCCACCTTGCGCGGGCTCCCATGCCTGTGCTCAGACCCGCCCGGGTCTTCGAACCAGACGGGGAATCGACATGAGCACCATCAAGGAGCGGCTGCAGACGCTCGGCCTCACCCTGCCGAAGGCGGCGGCGCCGGTCGCGAACTACGTACCCTTCGTGCGCACGGGCAACCTCGTGGTGATCTCCGGCCAGATCTGCTTCGGCGCGGACGGCAAGCTCAGCGCCGAGCACACCGGCAAGCTCGGCGACACGGTCTCGAACGAGGCGGGCGTGGCTGCGGCGCGACTCTGCGCGCTCAACGTGCTCGCCCAGCTCGAGGCGGCGGTGGGCGACCTCGACCACGCGGTCGAGCAATGCGTGCGGCTCGGCGGCTTCATCAACGCGGTCCCGAGCTTCAGTGGCCTCGCCCCGATCATGAACGGCGCCTCCGACCTGATGGTCGCGCTGCTCGGCGACCGCGGCCGCCATGCCCGCTCGACGGTCGGCGTCGCCGAGCTTCCCCTCGACGCCGCCGTCGAGGTCGAGGCGATGTTCGAGGTCCGCTGATGCGGGCCTCCACCGGGATACAGGCCCCCGCCTGGCTGGTCGCCCGCCCGATCGCCCATCGCGGCCTGCATGATCGGGCGGCGGGCATCCCGGAGAACACGGTCGCGGCGGCCCGCGCCGCGATCGCGCACGGCTTCGCCATCGAATGCGACGTGCAGATGAGCGCCGACGGCGAAGCGATGGTGTTCCACGATGCCGCCCTCGGACGCCTCACCGGGGCGGCGGAGGCGGTCTCGGCCCTGAGCGCCGCCGCGCTCGGACAGCTTGCGGTGGGGGGGACGCCCGAGCGTATCCCGACCCTGCCGCGCTTCCTCGCCGAGATCGGCGGACGGGTGCCGCTCGTCGTCGAGGTCAAGTCGCGCTTCGACGGCGATCTGGCGCTTGCCGAGCGGGTCGCGGCCGTGGTCGCGGATTACGAGGGCCCGCTCGCGGTGAAGTCGTTCGATCCGCGCGTGGTGGCGGCCCTGCGCGGGCGCCTGCCCGAGCGCGTTCCCCGCGGCATCGTCGCCGAGTCCACGCAGGACGACCCGGCCTACGCGGCGCTTGCCCCCTCGGAGCGGCGCTCGCTCTCGGACCTCCTCCATATCGCCGAGAGCCGGCCCGACTTCCTGTCCTGGCGGGTGGACGACCTGCCGAACGCCGCGACCCATCTCGCCCGCCTGCTCGGCGGGTTGCCGGTGATGGCCTGGACGGTGCGGACCGACGACCAGCGCGCGCGTGCCGCCGCGCATGCGGACCAGATGGTGTTCGAGGGCTTCGTGCCCTGAGGGAATAGGCGGCCGCGACCACGCGTAGCCGAACCGCCGCTTGGCCGCTCCCCGCCGCGCGCCTATCATGCCGGCCATGGAGACACCCGGCGCGACGCCCGAGGCCACGACCGCGCTGCAGGTGCGCGCCCTGCCCGGACTCAAGGAGATCGGCGCACAGGTCTGGGACGCCTGCGCCACCTCGTCCGAGACCCTGGGCGCCGGCGACGAGACCCACAACCCCTTCCTCTCCCACGCCTTCCTCTCGGCACTGGAGGATTCGGGCTGCGCCTCGCGGAAGGCCGGCTGGCTGCCGCTGCACGTGGTGCTGGAGCGGGAGGGGCGGACACTGGGGCTCGTGCCCTGCTACCTGAAGAATCACAGCCAGGGCGAATACGTGTTCGACCATGGTTGGGCCGACGCCTACGAGCGGGCGGGCGGCAGCTACTACCCGAAGCTGCAGGTCAGCGTCCCCTTCACGCCGGTCACCGGCCCACGCTTCCTGATCGCCCCGGGAGAGGATCCGGACACCGTCACCGCCGGGCTGATCGCGGGTCTGCGCGCGCTCCGGGCGCAGACGGAGGCCTCCTCGATCCACGTCACCTTCATGCGCGAGGCGGAGTGGGAGCGCGCCGGCGCAGCCGGCTTCCTCAAGCGCACGGACCAGCAGTTCCACTGGGTGAATGCGGGCTACGCCACCTTCGACGACTTCCTGGATTCCCTCGCCGCGCGCAAGCGCAAGGTCATCCGCCGCGAGCGGCGCGACGCGCTCGGTCCCGGCATCACGATCGAGCACCTCACCGGCGCCGACATCACCGAGGCGCACTGGGACGCCTTCTTCGCCTTCTACACGGATACGGGTGCTCGCAAATGGGGTAGCCCCTATCTCAACCGGCGCTTCTTCTCGCTGCTCTCCGAGCGCATGGCGGGCCGCGTGCTCCTGATCATGGCCCGTCGCGAAGGCCGCTACATCGCGGGCGCGATCAACCTGATCGGCGACGCGGCGCTCTACGGGCGCAATTGGGGTTGCATCGAGGATCACCCCTTCCTGCATTTCGAGGTCTGCTACTACCAGGCCATCGACTTCGCGATCGCGCGGGGGCTCCGCCGCGTCGAGGCCGGCGCGCAGGGCGAGCACAAGCTTGCCCGCGGCTACCGCCCCGTGCTCATGCATTCCGCCCACGACATTGCCGACCCAGGGTTACGCAGGGCCGTGGCCGACTACTTGCGACGGGAGCGCGCCCATGTGGACGCCCTCGTGGGCGAGTTCGAGACCCTGACCCCATTCAAGCGCACCTGCTGAGCCGAGACCCGATGAGCCCGATCGACCGCATCCAGACCTACGCCGACGAGCTGACCGCCCTGCGGCGCGACCTGCACGCCCATCCCGAGCTCGGCTTCGAGGAGGTGCGGACCTCCGGCATCGTCGCCGACCTGCTCACGGGCTACGGCATCGAGGTGCATCGGGGTGTCGGCGGCACCGGCGTCGTCGGAATCCTCAAGGGCCGCAGCGACAACGGCCGCCGCATCGGCCTGCGCGCCGACATGGACGCCCTGCCGATCGAGGAGGAGACCAACCTCCCGTATCGCTCCACCTATCCGGGTAAGATGCACGCCTGCGGGCATGACGGGCACACCACGATGCTGGTGGGCGCCGCGCGCTACCTCGCCGAGACCCGCGACTTCGACGGCACCGCGATCTTCGTGTTCCAGCCCGCCGAGGAGGGCCTCGGCGGCGCCCGCGCCATGCTCGCTGACGGCCTGTTCGAGCGCTTCCCCTGCGACGAGATCTACGGCCTGCACAACCAGCCGAACGGGCCGCACGGGGCGATCAAGCTGCGCCCCGGCCCGATCATGGCGGCGGCCGACTTCTTCGACATCAAGGTCCGCGGCCGCGGCATCCACGCGGCGCAGCCCCATCACGGCGTCGACCCGATCCTGATCTCCACCGCGCTCGCCCAGGCGATGCAGTCGATCGTCTCGCGCAACGCCGACCCGCTGAAGTCGATCGTGATCTCGATCACCCGCATCCAGGCGGGCTCAGCCTACAACATCGTGCCCGAGAGCGCGGAGCTCGCCGGCACCATCCGCACCTTCGACCGGGACCTCCGCGCGCTGGCCTCCCGCCGCATCCGGGAGCTGGCCGCAGGCTACGCCGCGGCCTACGGCGCCGAGATCGACGTCGAGATCAAGGACGTGTTCTCGGTGCTGGAGAACGCCCCCGAGCAGGCCGCGGCAGCGGCCGAGATCGCCGCCGAGGTGGTCGGCACCGACAAGGTCGACGTCAACGCCAGCCCGCGCATGGGCAGCGAGGATTTCGCCGACATGACCCTGGCGGTTCCCGGCGCCTATGCTTGGCTCGGCTCAAATCCGGGGCCGGGGCTCCACAATGCGAGCTACAACTTCGACGACACGATCATCCCGATCGGCAGCGCCTACCTCGCCCGGCTGGTGGAGCGGCGCACCGCGGCGTAGCTGGAGGCGCGGTGCGCTGCGCACCCGCCGAACTGTGGTGCATGCGATGCAGCGCGGTTCGCCCGCGCGATGGCGCGGCGGCGGCCATCCGCCGGACGCGCCGACCCGACCAGCGGTCGGGCCGGCGCACTTTGGTATGAGACCCGCATGACGACGATCCACGACTTCTCGCCCCGGCAGGCCGACGGCGCGCCGCATCCCCTGGCGCAGTATCGCGGCCGGCCGGTGCTCATCGTCAACACGGCCTCGAAATGCGGCTTCACTGGCCAGTATGCCGGGCTGGAAGCCCTGTGGCGCCGCCACCGCGGCCGCGGATTGGCGGTGCTCGCCTTCCCCTGCAACCAGTTCGGCGCACAGGAGCCGGGCGACGCCGCTGAGATCGCCCGCTTCTGCAGCCTGAGCTACGACGTCACCTTTCCCGTCCTCGCCAAGGTGAAGGTGAACGGGCCGGAGGCTGACCCGCTCTTCGTGCATCTGAAGCGCGAGAAGGCGGGTCTGTTCGGGTTTTCCGCGATCAAGTGGAACTTCACCAAGTTCCTGGCCGGCGGCGATGGCCGCGTGATCGGCCGCTACGGGCCGAAGACAAAGCCTGAAGACCTGGATGGCGCGATCGAGACGGCATTGCGCGCGGCCTAGTCGTCGCGGCCGGATCCAACAGAGACTTGCGGCGCCTTCATAGAAGCCGGGACAGGCTCGGCCCGGGCGAGCGCGGCAAAGAACGGATCTCCCACAGCTCTCGCGATGCGGGTCCGAAGGTTCCGTCCAAGTCGATATCTGCACCAGTGGCGAGGGGTCGCGGGCAAGCCCGCTTGATCCATGTGAAGTCAGCGCGATCTCGGCCGCATGAGTCATCCCGCCTCCCTGCCCGACCTGCTCGTCGGCCTCCATTTTCTCGGCGGCAGCGCGCGCAGCTGGGAGCCTGTCGCGGCGCACCTCGCCACGCCCTGCCTCGCCCTCGACCTGCCCGGCTTCGGCGCGGCCGCGGACATCGCCGGCTTCGACGTCGCCGCGATGGCCGATCATGTGGCTGCCCGGATCGCCGCAGCGGCGCCCGGGCGCTTCGCGCTGGCCGGCCACAGCATGGGCGCCAAGGTCGCTCTCGCGCTCGCCCGCCGCGCCGAGGACGGCGACCCCGCGCTTCGCGGGCTGGCCCGCCTCGTCCTCGTCGCCGGCTCGCCGCCGAGTCCGGAGCCGATCCCGGAAGACCGGCGGGCGGCGATGCTCGCCTGGATCGACGCGGATCCGGCCACCCGAGCCCAAGAGGCCCGCGCCTTCATCCGGCAGAATGTCGGCGCGCCGCTTGCCCCGGAGGCGGAGGAGGATGCGGCGGTCGCCGACGTGCTGCGCGCCGCGCCTGCCGCGTGGCGCGCCTGGATCGAATCCGGCGCGAACGAGGATTGGTGCGCGCGTGTCGGCGTGCTGCGCACCCCCGCCCTGATCCTGGCGGGCTCGGAGGATGCCGATCTCGGGCCCGTGGCCCAGCGCGCGCTCACCGTCCCGCATCTCGCCCATCACCGCATCGCCGTCCTCGATGGGGCCGGCCACCTCCTGCCCCTGGAGCGGCCGGAGGCCGTGGCCGGGCTGATCGCGGAGCACCTCGCCGCGGACGATCCGGCACCATCGCCCCCACCGGAGATCCCGGCGGCCTACGCCGCGCTAATCGCCTCGGAGCGGGTCAATCCGCGCCTGCGGGCGGTGCTCACCGAGCGGGCGCAACCGGATGATCCGGCCTACGCGCCGACGTTCCTCGACCCGGTCGAGCTCGCCCTGCTCCGGGCGGTGGTCGCCCGCGTGGTGCCGCGGGCCGGTTTCGACATCGCCACGCGGCTCGATGCCCGCCTCGCCTCCGGTGCCTCGGACGGCTGGCGCTTCGCCGCGCTGCCGCCGGACGGGGAGGCCTACCGGGCAGGCCTGCGCAGCCTCGACGCGGCCTCCCGCGAAGAGGGCACGCCCTTCCTCGCCCGCGACGGGGCCGGACAGGACGCGCTGCTGAAGGCCGCGCAGGCAGGACGGCTGACCGTGCCGGCCATGGATCGCCCCGGGCTCGATGCCGAGCGGCTATGCCTGTGGTTCGAGGATCTGCGCGCCGATGCGGTGCGCAGCTATCTTGCCCATCCCATCGCGCTGGCCCGGATGGGCTTCTCGGGCATCGGCGCGGGCGGCACCGGCGAGACGGATGCTGACGGGCTCGCCAAGGGTCTGCCGGGCTTCGCCCGCGCGTCGGGCCCGCCGGAGCCCTGGGAGCCGAGAGCCGTCATCCGCGAAGTTGAGGACCCCGTCCGATGAGGCTCGACCATCAGCGCCGCTATGCCGAGGACGAGGTGGTCGATGCGGTGGTGATCGGCACGGGCGCGGGCGGTGCGCCCGTCCTCGCCCGCCTCGCCGCTGCGGGACTGAAGGTCGTCGCCCTGGAGGCGGGACCGAATTTCGAGCCCGCCGCCTTCGCCTTCGACGAGACCCTCGCCGACGAGATCTACTGGACTGAGGAGCGCCTCAGCGGCGGCTCGACCCCGGAGGCGTTCGGGGCCAACAACAGCGGCACCGGGGTCGGCGGCTCGACCCTGCACTGGGGCGCCTTCGTGCCCCGTCCGGACCGGCGCGACTTCGCGCTTCGCACCGAGACGGGGGAGGGCTGCGACTGGCCGCTCACCCTCGACGACCTGCTGCCCTTCTACGCGCGCGTCGAGGACTTCATCGGTGTCTCGGGCGCGCCGGACTATCCGTGGGATCCCGGTCGCCGCTATCCCCTGCCCCCGGTCCCGCGCAACGGGCCGGCCGAGATCATGGCGCTCGCCTGCGGCCGGACGGGCCTGCGCGCCGCGGACGCGCCCGCAGCGGTGGTCTCGCGGGACTTCCAGCAGGCGGACGGGCCGGCGCGCGCGGCCTGCATCCAGTGCGGCTACTGCCACCAGGGCTGCCGCACCGGCGCCAAGACCAGCATGGACGTGACCTACCTGCCCTACGCCGTGCGCCACGGCGCCGAGATCCGGCCGGAGAGCGTGGTGCACGGACTCGAGCGGGACCGCATCGGCCGCATCACGGCCGTGATCTACCGTAGCGGCGGCGTCGACCGGCGGCAGGCCTGCGGCGCGGTCTATCTCTGCGCGGGCGCCGTCGAGACGCCGCGGCTCCTGCTGAATCTCGGCCTCGCCAACGGCTCGGGCCAGGTCGGGCGCAACTATATGGGCCACGTGGCGACGCAGGTCTGGGGCAGTTTCCCCGATGAGATCCGCATGAACCGGGGCTACCCCTCCGCGCTCATCACCGAGGACATGGTGCGGCCTGAAGGCGCCGATTTCGCTGGCGGCTATCTGGTCCAGAGCCTCGGCGTGCAGCCGCTGACCCTCGCCAATGCGGTGGCGCGCTCCCGCGGCCTGTGGGGCGAGGCGCTGCACGCGTGCCTCGCGGGCTACAACCACCTCGCCGGGATCGGCATCAACGGCGAGACCCTGCCCTGCGACGAGAACCGGCTCACGCTCGTCGACGAGACCGATGCGCTGGGCCTCGCCAAGGCGCGGGTCAGCTTCGGCTACGGCGAGAACGAGCGGCGCCTCAACGCGCATGCCACAGCGCTCATGACCGATCTCTGGAAGGCGGCCGGCGCCGCCGACATCTGGGTGCTGGAACGGGTCGCCCACACGATCGGCACCTGCCGCATGGGCCGCGACGGCGACAGCGCCGTGGTCGATCCCTACGGGCGCAGCTTTGAGATCGACAACCTCTGGATCAGCGACGGCTCGACCTTCCCGAGTTCGCTCGCGGCGAACCCGGCGCTCACCATCATGGCGCTGGGGCTGCGCAGCGCGGAGGCGTTCCTGAAGCGCGATTGAGCCGGCGCCGACTCTCCCTTCCCCCTACCCTTCCCCAGAGGGGAAGGGCGGTCGTCGCGCCGGTCCGGTCCCGTCAGGCCGGAATGTCGGACCGGATCTCGGCGAGGCCGCGGCATTGCCGCCCATCGTCCGAAAAATTCTCCGGGGCGAGCCAGGCCGCGAAGGCGGCCTGCACCCGTGGCCATTCGGTGTCGGTGATCGAGAACCAAGCGGTGTCGCGCGAGCGGCCCTTCACCACCACGGCGTTGCGGAAGATGCCCTCGAAGGTGAAGCCGAGGCGCACAGCCGCCGCGCGGGAGGGCGCGTTGAGGCTGTCGCATTTCCACTCGTAGCGCCGGTAGCCGAGGCCGAAGGCGCGCGCCATCATCAGCGCCATCGCCTCTGTGGCCGCGCGGGTCCGCTGCAGGGCCGGGCCCAGATGGATGTGCCCGACCTCGATGCTGCCGTTGCCCGGATCGATGCGCAGATACGAGGCGATCCCGGCCGCGCGCCCGGTCGCCCGGTCACGGATCGCGAAGAAGATCGGGTCGGATCCGGCGGCCTGCGCCGCGAGGCCGGCGCGGTAGGCCTCCACCTCCGTCGGCCGCTCGCCGGGTAGATAGGTCCAGCTCCGCGCGTCCGGCGCGGCGGTGAAGGCCGTAAACAGGTCGTCCCCGTGAATCTCCGGGTCGAGGGGTTCGAGCCGGCAGGCGCGGCCCTCCATCGGCGTGCGGGACGGTAGCGGGCGTGGGGCCCAGCCCGGCAGGTCGGGGCCGACCGGCTGGCCGAAGGCGTTGCGGCGCGGGCTCATCGGCGGGGCTCCGCGACGAGGGCGGCGACCGCGGCGAGACCCTCGGCCGCGAGGCCGCGCGCCACGCCCGCCCGGTCCTCGGCTGCGCGGTTCTGGCTCATCTTCCACTTGCCCGCGACCTCGGTCAGGACGATCTCGACGCCGACGATGGCGCGCAGCTGGGCCGCGACGAAGGGCTCCGGCGCGTCCGAGACCGCCCAGGGCTCGGGCCGCCCGCCCTCGCGCGCGGCGGTGAGGTCGTCCACCTGCCGCCTCAGCCAGCCCGCATCGGAGATCGCCCGCGGCCGGCCCCGCGCCTGCACGGTGGCGTAGTTCCAGGTCGGCACGACGCGGCCGGTCTCGCGCTTCGTCGCGTACCAGGACGGCGTGACATAGGCCTCAGGCCCCTGGAACACGACCAGGCAGTCTTCGACCGCCTCCAGTTCCCGCCATTGCAGGTTGGCCCGGGCCAGGTGCGCCCGCAGCACGCCGTGCTCGCCTTCGGCGTAGAGGAGGAACGGCACCGGGTTCGCCATCAGCCCGCCCGGCCCCGCCGTGACGAGGAGCCCGAGCGGGTGGGCGCGCACCAGTGCGGCAAGCACCGCGCGGCCCTCCTCCCGGAAATGCGGCGGCTGGTACACGGACCTCTCCCTCCAAGCGACGTGAGCCAAGGCTTGACGGGGCAATGGCTCACCGGAAAGATCCATTTCCAGGTCATCGACTGGACCAATTGCGCCGTGCCGACCTTGCGGATTCCGGGTGGTCCCCTGCCCCTGGCCATCGGGCTCGATCCCGATGCGGAGGTGCCCCTGCACGTCCAGCTCCGCGACGCCCTGCGCGAGGCCATCCTGTCGCGCCGCCTCGCGCCGGGCAGCCGCATCCCGGCCTCGCGGGTGCTCGCAGCCGATCTCGGCTGCGCCCGCGGCACGGTGCTGCTCGCCCTGGAGCAGCTCGCCGCCGAGGGCTACCTCGTGGCGCGCACCGGCTCTGGCACCCGCGTCGCCGCGACCTTGCCGGAGGATCTCGCGCCGCCGGCCCCGGCTCCCACCGGGCCGGTGGTGCTGCCCCCGGTCCTGTCGCGGCGGGGCGTCGCGCTCGCGGCCTCGGGGCCGCGCGCCTACCTGTCCGGTCCCGAGGCGCCCGACGCCTTCGCCCTCGGCCGGCCGGCCCTCGACGCCTTCCCCTTCGCGGTCTTCGCCAAGCTGATCCAGGCGGAGTGGCGGGACGGACCGCCCTCCGCGCCCCACCCGCTCGGCCTGCCGGCCCTGCGCCGCGCGGTGGCGGCCTATCTCGCGGCCGGCCGGGGCGTCGCCTGCGCGCCCGAGGACGTCATCGTGACCGCCGGCATCCGGCAGAGCCTCCGCCTGCTCGCGCGGCTGCTGCTCGACCCCGGCGAGGCGGCCTATGTCGAGGATCCGGGCTTTCCCGGCATCGCCCGGGCGCTCGCCGAGGCGGGCCTGAGGCCGGTGCCCGTGCCCGTCGGGCCCGGCGGCCTCGCGGTCGCAGCGGCGCG
>NZ_CABFPH010000087.1 GCF_902141845.1 Methylobacterium symbioticum
GCGCTGATCGCGGCCTCGGCCGCCTTCGCCCTGGCCGCGGTGCTCCTCGCCGCAACCTCCCGCCTGCTCTCCGTGCGCAACGCCATCGCGCCGATCTTCCAGGCGATCGCGCGCAACGCCGCGGCCCTGCGCGGCCGGAGCCGGGCGAACGCCGTGCCGGCACCGCTGCCGCGGGCGGGCGACCTCATCGCGCGCGGCGTCGGCGCCTTCGACGCGGCCACCGGCGAGCGTCTCGCCGGGGTCGATGCGCGCCTCGCCATGCCCGGCCACGTGGCGATCACCGGCGGGCGCGGCAGCGGTGCGCGGGTGCTCGCCGCCGTCCTGGCCGGACAGGTCGAACCCACGGCCGGCGCCGTGACCTATGGCGGGCACGACCTGCGCAGCTTCGATCCGGCCGAGCGTGCCCGCCGCATCGCCTACGCCGCGGGCGAGGCGATCCTGGTCGAGGGCCCGTTGCGCAAGAACCTGCTCTACGGCGCGGCGAGCCCGCCGGGCGACGCGGATCTCGTCGACCTGCTGCGCCTCGTCGGCCTCGACACCCTCGTCTACGCTCGCGGCCTCACCGGCCGGATCGACCCCGCTGCCGAGCCCGATCTCGCCCGGGCGGTCGTCGCCGCCCGCGTCCGGATGCGCGACGCCCTGCGCGCCGAACGGGCCGAGCGGCTGGTCGAGCCCTTCGATCCGGCGCTCTACAACCATCAGGCCGATCTCGGGGCGAACATTCTGTTCGGGGAGCCGGTGGGGCCGGCCTTCGCCCGCCCGCGCCTCGCCCGGCATCCCTACCTGCGGGCGGTGCTGGAGGCGGAGGGCCTGATCCGCCCGCTCACCGAGATCGGCCTCGCCGTGGCGCGCAACTCGGTCGAGATCTTCTCCGACCTGCCGAACGACCATCCGCTCTTCGACGCCTTCTCGCTCTTCCCGGCCTCCGAGCGCGGCTATTTCGAGGATCTCGTGGTGCGCCAGGCGGACGCCACCCTGCGCCGCGGCCCGGACGGCCAGCGCGACCGCGAGCGGCTGATCGGGCTCGCGCTCCGCTACAGCGAGATGCGCCACCGCTTCGGCCTGATCGACGCCGCCCTGGAGGAGCGCATCGTGGCGGCCCGGCATTCCTTCGCGCGCATGCTGCCACCCCCCCTGCGCGGCGCGGTCGAGTTCTACGATCCCGACCGCGTCAACCCGGCGGCGAGCCTCGAGGAGAACCTGCTCTTCGGCCGGATCAGCGCGGGCGAGGCGGGCGCCGAGGCGCGGGTGCGCGCCCTGGTCCG
Organism: Methylobacterium symbioticum; assembly: GCF_902141845.1. GTDB lineage: Bacteria > Pseudomonadota > Alphaproteobacteria > Rhizobiales > Beijerinckiaceae > Methylobacterium > Methylobacterium symbioticum. Next base: position 1,266 of record NZ_CABFPH010000087.1, read on the forward strand.
GCGGGTGCTCGCGGAGGCCGGACTGGAGGGCCAGGTCTACCGGCTCGGACTCGACAGCCGGGTCGAGCCGGGTGCGGCGGCGGGGCTCACCGAGGGGGCACTGGGCCCCCGCGAGCGCATCGCGATCGACCTCGTGCGCTGCCTCGTGCGCCGGCCGGACATCCTCGTCGTCGCGATCCTGCTCGACGAGCGCAAGCCCGAGAATTTCCGCGAGCGCCTCGCCGCCCTGCGGGCCGCCCGCGCGGACCGCGGCCTGATCGTCTGCCTGCCGGATGCGGTCGAGCCGGCCGAGCTGCCGCCCTTCGACGCGGTGATCCACGTGGCCGGCAACGCCCTGGTCGACGCCTAGAGCCGGTCCCGATCGCGCGGCGATCCGGGGGCGGCTCCAAGCCCTGGATTACCGCGCTCTCCTTCGCCGAACCGGCATCCACGCCGGCTTGAGAGCGGACAAGATCCTGCGTCCGTCCGCCGGGAATCGTGCGCGCTGGGTCAGGCGGTCCGCAGGGCTGGGCGTCCGGAGCGGCGTGGCAGCGCGCGGGCGAGGATGCAGCCGAAGGTCGCGAGCGCGAAGAGCAGGCCGAAGGGGAAGCCCGTGGCGTCCATGCCGAGGCGCATCATCGCGGTCAGCGGCGTCGCGATCAGCAGCCAGCGCTCGGGCCCGTGCAGGCCGCCCGCGCGGTGCGCCACGACCACGAGGAGAGCGATGGCCGGCACCAGCGGCGCCAGGTCGTAGACCGGCACGTAGGGCGACAGCATCGGCGCGGCGGCGAGCAGGGTCGCGGCCCGCAGGCGCGGGTCCGGGCAGGTCGCCCATATCCGCCAAGCCAGCGCCAGGGCGGCGATGCTCACCGCGATCTGCAGCGCCCAGGCTGCGGCCATGGGGCCGCCGACGAGGCGCACGGCGCCGAAGGCGCTGGCGTTGAGATCGAGCCCGGCGGCCGCGTTCTGCAGGATGATCCGGTTGGTCTCGCCGAGCGTACCGAGGAAGCCGAGCCAGGGCGTCGTGCCGAACGCCGCGAGCGCCGCGAGGCAGAGCGCCGCCACGGTGGCGAGGCAGGCGGCGAGGCAGCGCCAGCGGCCGGTCGCGACGAGCAGGCAGGGCGCCAGCGCGGCGAGCTGCGGCTTGTAGGCGACGAGGCCGAAGCAGAGCCCGGCCACGAGCGGGCGCCGATCCACGAGCACGGCGCCGAGGGTGAGGAAGGCCGCCGTGAACAGCCCGTTCTGCCCATAGGTGAGGTTGCAGAAGACCAGCGGGTGCGCGAGCCCGATCAGCATCGCGGCGCGCCCGCCGACGCGGTGCAGCGCCACGGCGAACAGGCTCACCGAGGCGAGGCTCCAGGCGAGGAAGGCGGCCTGGGGCGGCAGCAGGGCGATGGCGGCGGCGGGCAGCAGGAAGAGCGGCGGATAGTGCCAGGCGAACCGGCAATCCGGCCCGAAGGCGGCGCTCAGATTCGCGAGATGGCGCGGCAGGTCGTACGACTCGGCCGCTGCGCCGCGGAGCGCCGCCTGGCCGGCGACCCAGACCTGGGTGAGGTCGTTGCCGAGGATGTCGCCGAGCCAGTTCCGTCGCGGCACCGGCCCGGTGCCGAACACGACGGCTACCAGGCCGAGGGTGAGAGGCACCATCCACAGGCTGGCGAGCCGGGCGAGGCGGAACAGGCGCGCATCGCTCGTCAGCAGGTCGCGGAGATCCTGGCCGAGCGCCGAAAGGCTCGATGATGCGCGCAATCCACTCTCCCGGGCCGTCCGGACGCGGACAGGCTAGCCGAGATGCGGTTCCGGGCGGGTAAACGGCGGGATCCGGCCGCGCTTCGGTCTGGCAACCGGGCGCCCGCCGGCGCTCAGCCCCGCAGCTCGTCCTGCAGGAAGGCGCGCACGTCGTCGCGGCCGATCCCCGGGGCGATGAAGCTCTGGCCGATGCCCCGGGCCAGGATGAAGGTCAGCGCGCCGTCGCGCACCTTCTTGTCCTGGGCCATCGCATCGAGCATCGCCTCGGCATCGCCGCTGCCGCCGGGCACGTCCTGGAGGCGCGTCGGCAGGCCGGCCATGGCGAGGTGGTTGGCGACGCGCCCCGCCTCCTGGCCCGAGCACAGGCCGAGCCGGGCCGAGAAACGGAAGGCGAGCGCCAGCCCGATGGCGACGCCCTCGCCGTGGACGAGGCGGGCCGAGTCGTACTGGGTGAGCCGCTCCAGGGCGTGACCGAAGGTGTGGCCGAGATTGAGCAGCGCCCGCTCGCCGTCCTCGCGCTCGTCGCGCACCACGACGCCGGCCTTGGCCCGGCAGCAGATCGCCACCGCCTCGTCGCGCTCGGGGCCGCCCGAGAAGATCCCGCGCCAATGGGCCTCGCACCAGTCGAAGAAGCCCGGATCGTTGATGAGGCCGTATTTCGCCACCTCGGCATAGCCCGCCCGCATCTCCCGCTCGACCAGGGTGTCGAGGGTGGCGGTGTCGGCGAGGACGAGGCGCGGCTGGTGGAAGGCGCCGATCAGGTTCTTGCCGTGGGGCGAGTTGATCCCGGTCTTGCCGCCGACCGAGGAATCGACCTGGGCGAGCAGGGTCGTGGGCACCTGCAGGAAGCGCACGCCGCGCCGGAGCGTCGCCGCGGCGAAGCCCGCGAGGTCGCCGACCACGCCGCCGCCCAGCGCCACCACGAGGTCGCCGCGCTCGATCTTGAGCGCCAGCAGGCCGTCGCAGACGGAGGCGTAGCCGGCGTAGGATTTCGAGGCCTCGCCCGGCGGCACCGCGATGATGCCGCAGCGCAGCCCGGCCCGTTCGAGGCTGGCGCGGACCCGCGCGCCGTAGAGCCCCGCCACGGTCTCGTCGGTGACGATCCCCGCCGCCTTCGCACCGAGGGCGGCGGCCTGCGCGCCGACCGCGTCCACGAGGCCGCGGCCGATCAGGATGTCGTAGGCTCTGCCCCCGTCGAGGGGCACGTGGACGCTGAGATGGGACATGGTCGCTTTAAGTCACTGGGCCGCCACGGCGGGCGGCCCGAGATGGGCATCGAGGGCTTCGAGGACGTCCTGCACCACGCGGTCATGCGCCACGTCGCGGGAGAGCACCACGATCTCGGCCTCCTCGTAGACCGGATGGCGCGCCTCCATCAGGGTGCGCATCGTGGCCTCCGGATCCTCGGTCTCGAGAAGGGGCCGGTTGCCGCGCTTGCGCACCCGGCGCATCAGCACGTCGAGCTCGGCCTTGAGCCAGATCGAGACGCCGAGCTCGGCGATGCGGCCGCGGGTCGAATCCCGCATGAAGGCGCCGCCGCCGGTGGCGAGCACCATCGGGCCGGCACGCAGCAGGCGGGCGATGACGCGCTCCTCGCCGTCGCGGAAGCTCGGCTCGCCGTAGATCGCGAAGATGTCGGGGATCGTCAGGCCGGCCGCCGCCTCGATCTCGATGTCGGCATCCTTGAAGATCAGCCCGAGCCGCTGCGCGAGGCGGCGGCCGACGGTGCTCTTGCCCGCGCCCATGAGGCCGACGAGCACGATCGACCGGGCTCCGAGGGCCCGGCGGATGCGCGCTTCGATCGGTTCTTCGCCCGGCGCCGCCGGCTCGTTCATCGCGACTGACATGGTATCGAGCCGGGGTCTTAGCGCGTTTGCCAGGGACTGGAAACGGGCGGCGGGCCGGGGCCCGCGCTGTGGCATAACGGGCCTTGCCATCGCCGCCAGCGCGTGATGCAACCCCCTCGCCCCTCACGGCTGCCTTCTCTTCCCGGCACCGCCCCAGCTCGATCGAGACCGAACCGACGTGCCGACGCTGTTCCGATTCTTCGCGACCCTCGCGATCCTGGCCGGCCTGATCTTCGCGGGGATGTTCGCGCTGGCGACCTTCGTGAAGCCGGTGCCCCGCGAGATGAGCGTGACGATCCCGCCGGCCAAGCTGCAGCCGGGCAACCGGTGAGCGCGGGCCCGGAGGTCGCGGCCTATCTCGACATGCTGGCCGCCGAGCGCGGCGCGGCAGCCAACACCCTCCAGGCCTACCGGCGCGACCTCGACGACTATCTCGCCTACCTCAAGGCAGCGGATCTCGACCTCGACGGGGTCGAGGCCGGAACGCTGCGGGCCTATCTCGCCGGGCTCGAGGAACAGGGGCTGAAGGCGTCCTCGGCGGCGCGCAGGCTCTCCTGTGTGCGCGGCTTCCACAGGTTTCTGTACGCGGAGGGGCTCGCCGAAACCGACCCGAGCGCGCCGGTCTCCGGCCCGCGCCGCGGCCGGGTCCTGCCGAAGGTGCTCGACGTGGCCGAGGTCGACCGGCTCCTCGCCGTCGCCCGCGACGCCGTCGCCGCCGCGACCCGGCCGGGCGAGGCCGCGCGCGCCCGCCGCATGCACAGCCTGCTGGAGCTTCTCTACGCCACGGGCCTGCGCGTCTCGGAACTCGTCGCGCTGCCGCGCTCGGCCGCGACCACGCGGGAGCGCACCCTGGTGATCCGCGGCAAGGGCGGGCGCGAGCGGCTCGTGCCGCTTACCGACCTCGCGCGGGTGGCGATGCGCGCGCATCTCGACGGGGTGAGTGCGGAGAGCCCCTGGCTGTTCCCCGCCGACAGCGAGAGCGGCCATCTGACCCGGCAAGCCTTCGCCCGCGATCTCAAGGCCGTGGCCGCCGCGGCGGGGATCCGGACCGACCGGATCAGCCCGCACGTCCTGCGCCACGCCTTCGCGAGCCACCTCCTTCAGAACGGCGCGGACCTGCGCATCGTGCAGGAGTTGCTCGGCCACGCGGACATCTCGACCACGCAGATCTACACCCACATCCTCGACGCGCGGCTCAAGGCCATGGTCCGCGACCTGCACCCGCTGATGGACGACAGCCGCAACGAATGAGAGCCTGTTCGAGCCGATCGAGCCGGTGTTGTGATCCGGCTGATCCTCTCCTCGCCCTCATCCTGAGGTGGTCTGGCAGGACGAGCCGGATCTCCGCATGACGATCCGTCGATCCAGCTCAAACAAGCTCTGAGAGCGGCCCCGGACCGATCCGCCCGGGGCCGCTGACGCGTGCGATCAGGCCCTGGCCTCAGGCGGCCGAGACGTCGACGCGGATGTTGCCCCGGGTGGCGTGCGAGTAGGGGCAGACCACGTCGGCGCGGCGGACGAGATCCTCGGCCTGGGCCTTGTCCAGGCCCGGCAGGGTGGCCTTGAGAGTCACGGTGAGGCCGAAGCCGGTGCCGTCATCGCGCTTGCCGATGCCGACGGTCGACTCGACCTTGGCGTCCTCGGCGATCTTCACCCTGTCCTGCGCGGCGACGAACTTGATCGCGCCGAGGAAGCAGGCAGCGTAGCCGGCCGCGAAGAGCTGCTCGGGATTGGTACCCTGACCGCCGCCGCCGCCGAGCTCCTTCGGGGTGGCGAGGCCGATGCTGAGGCGCCCGTCATCGGTCGCGGCAGAGCCCTCGCGGCCACCGGTGGCATGAGCGTGAGCGGTGTACAAAGCCTGCATGATAACCTCCTGCGTGTCGGGCAGCGGTCCGTCGGAGACCGCTATCGATTGCGCACAATTTAGATAGCACCGATCGCGAGAGCTTGCATTGCGCGCAATCGATGAGGGCCCTGCGTTGAATTCATTGTGCACAGGTGCTGTTCTGGCTACGATATTGCTTTAGCTACCCCGGCGTGCAGCGCCGTGCGGGCTGCCCCATGGGAGTTGTATGCGATGTCAGCTCGGCCAGAGTCGCAGGCGCGGGCTCCACGCGCCGTCAAGCTTCGGGGCGAGACGGAGGTTCCGCGGGTGGTCGACATCGACGATCCCCAGCGGCTCGACAACCAGCTCTGCTTCGCCGTCTACGCGGCCGCGCATGCGTTCGGGCGCGCCTACCGTGCGCTGCTCAACGAGCACGACCTGACCTATCCTCAGTATCTCGTGCTCCTCGTCCTGTGGGAGGAGGAGGGCCTGACGGTGAAGGAGATCGGCAACCGCCTCTTCCTCGATTCCGGAACGCTGACGCCGCTGCTCAAGCGACTGGAAGCCTCGGGCCGGGTGCGCCGGGCCCGCGACCGCACGGACGAGCGCCAGGTCAGCATCTTCCTCACCGAGGGAGGCCGGGCGCTGCGCGAGCAACTGGCCTGTGTGCCGAACCAGGCCGGCGGCATGACGGGGCTCGAGATGGAGGACCGGCGCGCCCTGCTCGACCGCCTCGTCTCGCTCCGCGACGGGCTCCATGCCGGCGTGCTCGGCTGAGGGCGCGGGCCTGTCGGGACACCGTATGAAAAAGGCCGCCTCCGTGGGACGGAGGCGGCCATAAACCGAAGCCCGCACGATGCGCGGGCCGACGTCGTCGACCATTCGCGCTCCCGGGCGCCCGACCGGAGATCCGATCCAGGCGGGGAGCGCGGAAGCCCTGCTCAGCCCTTGGTCTTGAGGTAGGCGATCAGGTCGTCGAGCTTCTTGTCGTCCTTGATGCCGGGGAAGACCATCTTGTTGCCGGGAACCTTGGCCTTCGGATCCTTGATCCACTCCTTCAGGTTCGCCTCGTCCCAGGTCAGGCCCGAGTTCTTCAGAGCGGCGGAGTAGTTGTAGCCCTCGTAGGTGCCAGCCTTGCGGCCGACGATGCCCTTCAGGTCCGGGCCGACGCCGTTCTTCTCGAAGTTGTGGCAGGCCTTGCAGGGGGCGAACGCCTTCTCACCGGCGGCCGCATCGCCTTCCGCCTGGGCGGCGACGGGCAGGAGCAGCGCGAGGGCGGCGCCGAGGATCATGTGACGCATGGATTTTCCTCCGTTGGGCAGCTAGGGCCGCCGTGGCTTATGGCAGAGCTTTTACGATTAGAACAGGTCGAGACTGAGCGTCGCTGCGGGGATCTAGGGCACAATCGTGAAAAGGAAGCCCGCGGTCTTCCGGACGGCCGCCGAGGGGTCCGGACGCGACGGCATCGCGCGTGCGCTGCGCCCCCCGATCGGCTAGCATGCCGGTCAATGCCGCCCCTCCCCTCCACGCTTCGGATCCTGCACGGCCGAAGCTGAGCGGGAGCTGAGTGCTTCTCACGAAACCGGGCGGTCAGGGACGAACGCGCGAAGGGTCAGAGCCCATGTCGATCCGCTTTCCGGAGCCCGATCCCGGGATCCTCGGCCGCCGCGAGGCGATCCTAGAGGGCCTGCGCCCGCTGGTGGGGCCCGAGGCTCTCGTCACCACCGAGGACGAGCGCCGCGCCTTCGAGACGGACGGGCTTACCGCCTACCGGCAGATGCCCCTTGCCGTGGTGCTGCCCTCGACCACCGAGGAGGTCTCGGCGGTGATGGCCTATTGCCACGCCAACGGCGTGCGCGTGGTGCCGCGGGGCGCCGGCACCTCGCTTGCCGGCGGCGCCATCGCGCAGGCCGACGCGATCATCCTGGGCGTCGGCAAGATGACGCGCGTCCTCGACATCGATTTCGAGAACCGCACCGCACGGGTGCAGAGCGGGATCACCAACCTCGCGATCTCCGGGGCGGTCAGCCACGAGGGCTTCTTCTACGCGCCCGACCCGTCGAGCCAGCTCGCCTGCACCATCGCCGGCAACATCGCCATGAATTCCGGCGGCGCGCATTGCCTGAAATACGGCGTGACCACCAACAACCTGATGGGCGTCACCCTGGTGATGAACGACGGCACCGTCGTCGAGATCGGCGGTGACCATCTGGATAGCGCGGGCTACGACCTGCTCGGCCTGATCTGCGGTTCCGAAGGCCAGCTCGGCATCGTCACCGAGGCGACGGTGCGGATCCTGCGGGCGGCGGAGGGCGCGCGGCCGGCGCTGGTCGGCTTCTCGAAGGTCGAGGATGCGGGCGACTGCGTCGCGGCAATCATCGCGGCCGGCATCATCCCCGTCGCCATCGAGTACATGGACCGCGAGGCGATCCTGATCACCGAGGATTTCGCGAAAGCCGGCTACCCGCGCGACGCCGAGGCGATGCTGATCATCGAGGTCGAGGGCTCGGACGCGGAGTGCAGCGCGATGCTCGCCCGCATCGAGGCCATCGCCCAAGGCTTCCGCCCGACCAGTCTGCGCGTCTCGAAGTCGGAGGCCGAATCCGCCGCGATCTGGAAGGGCCGCAAATCCGCCTTCGGCGCCACCGGGCGGATCTCGGACTACATCTGCATGGACGGCACCATCCCCACCGGCCAGCTCGGGCCGGTGCTGGAGCGCATCGGCGCGATCTGTGCCGAGAAGGGCCTGCGCGTCGCCAACGTCTTCCATGCGGGCGACGGCAACCTGCACCCGCTGATCCTGTTCGACATCAACACGCCGGGCGAGTTGCAGAAGGCGGAAGCGGCCGGCGACGAGATCCTGAAGCTCTGCGTCGAGGTCGGCGGCTGCCTGACGGGCGAGCACGGGGTCGGCATCGAGAAGCGCGAGCTGATGCGCTTCCAGTACGATCAAGTGGATCTCGACCAGCAGATGCGGGTGCGCAACGTGTTCGACCCGCGCTGGCTGATGAACCCGGCCAAGGTGTTCCCGCTGGAGGGCCGCGTGGCGGCGTGAGGCGGTCTCGCTTGGCGCCGCGCATCCCTCCACCCTCTGCGGGAGCGGGTGGGCCCTGCGTCAGCAGGGGTCGGGTGAGGGGAACCCGGCTTCAGACGCGGGCGCTGCGTCGATGCCGCGCTCCAGCCTGCACCGTTGCTCCCCTCTCCCGACCCGCTTCACGGGCCACCCTCCCCCGCAAAGGGGGGAGGGCATAACGTCGGCGCCTTCGAGCCGAAGGCGCCGACGTCACAGCTTCACGCCGTGCTCGGCCACGTGCTGCGCCACGATCGCGTCGAGGGAGGCGTCGGCCGTGAAGCCGAGCCGGTTCGCGCGTTGCGTGTCGAAGGCCTCCGGCCAAGTCTCGATGATGCGCATCACCGCCGGGTCCGGCTCGCGCCGGATCAGCGCGACGGCCTTGTCGCCCGCGACGCGGCGGAGCGCCTCGATCTCCTCGGCCACCGTCGCCGAGATGCCGGGCATGGTCATGGTGCGGCGGGTGCCGAGCCCCGAGAGGTCGAGGCCGGCGGCGTGGAGGAGGAAGTTCGTCGCTGCGCCGGGGCTGGCGAACCAGTGCCGCACCGTCTCCGGCACCGGCAGCACGGCCGGCAGGCCGGCGAGCGGCTCGCGCAGGATGCCGGAGAAGAAGCCCGAGGCCGCCTTGTTCGGCTTGCCCGGCCGCACGCAGATGGTGGGAAGCCGCAGGCCGATCCCGTCGAGGAAGCCGCGGCGGCTGTAATCGGCCAGCAGCAACTCGCCCATCGCCTTCTGCACGCCGTAGGACGAGGCCGGGGCCGGGATGAAGTCGTCGCCGATCACCGGCGGCAGGGGCTGGCCGAACACGGCGAGCGAGGAGGTGAACACCACCCGCGGCCGGTAGCCCTCGGCCTCGCTCAGGGCGCGGATCGCCTCGAAGAGCAGGCGGGTTCCGTCGAGATTGACCCGGTAGCCGAGATCCATGTTCGCCTCGGCCTCGCCCGAGACCACGGCCGCGAGATGGAAGACGATGCCGGGCCGCTCGGCGAGCGCTGCCTCGGCGGCGCCGGGCCGCGAGAGGTCGGCGGCCTCGGCCCGGACCGGGCCGTCGAACCCCGCCGGCACCTCCGGCTGCACCACGTCGACCAGGGTCAGCGCGGTGAGCCGGTCGTTGCCGACGCGGCCGGATTCGACCAGGGCGGCGGTGAGGCGCCGGCCGATCATGCCGGCCGCGCCGAGTATCAGGGCGTGCATGGGGATCTCCTCTGAGGACGTAGCCATCGGTGCCCCCATCTCCGGCCTCATCCTGAGGCGCCGGAGCGAAGCGGAGGCCTCGAAGGAGCTCTCCAGAACGCTCGGATACCTCCGGAGGCCTCCTCCGAGGCCCGCTTCGCGGGCACCTCAGGACGAGGTCGGGGATGGGAGAAGCCCAATCGGTTGAGCATCACCCGCAACGGGCTGGGACTGGGCGGTTCAGCGCATCATCTCGAGGGCGCGGCCGAAGAAGTCGCGCCCGCCGAAATTGCCGGATTTGAGGGCGAGCAGCATCGGCTCGGCGGACGCGGTGCGCAGCACCGGCACACCGGCGGCGATCTCGGGGCCGACCCGGAAGGCCTTGAGCCCGAGATGATCGACCACCGCGCCCGAGGTCTCGCCGCCCGCCACCACCAGGCGGCGCACGCCGCGCGCGACGAGAGCGGCGGCGAGGTGCGCCAGCGCGCCCTCGATGGCGTGGCCCGCCCGCTCGACGCCGTGCCGGGCCTGGAGGGCGCGCACCGCTTCCGGGCTCGCGCTGCTCGCGATCAGGACCGGACCGGATTCGACGCGCCCGCCCGCCCAGGCGAGGGCCTCCTCGACCGCGGCACCGTCCGCGATCAGGCGCTCGGGATCGAGGCGCAGCACCGGCATCAGGGCCTCCGCTGCCGCGATCTGCTCCAGCGTCGCCTGCGAGCAGCTCCCCGCGAGGCAGGCGGCGAGGCCGCCGACCGGCTCGGCGAGGACATCCGCGGCCGGATCCGCGGAACCGGGCCGCGCCAGGGCCCGGGCGAGGCCGAGCCCGAGGCCCGAGGCGCCGCAGGAGACCCGGTGCGCCAGAGCCGCGCGGCCGAGGGTCTCGAGGTCGGCGTCGAAGATCGCGTCGGCGATGGCCGCGCCCTTGCCCTCGCCGGCCAGGGCCGCGAGCCGGTCGCGCACGGCGTCCGCCCCCTTGGCCACCGTCGCCATGTCGATCAGGCCGACCGGTCCTGCGCTCTGGCGGGCGAGGACGCGCACGAGGTTGGCGTCCCGCATCGGATTGAGCGGATGGTCCTTGAGCGGGCTCTCGTGGAGGGGCACGGCGCCCACGAAGAGGTGGCCCTGGTAGACGCTGCGCCCGGTCTCTGGAAAGGCCGGCGTGACGAGGGCGACGGCCTCGCCCGCATCCGCGCGCAGGGCATCGAGAACGGGGCCGATATTGCCCTGATCCGTCGAATCGAAGGTCGAGCAGATCTTGAACATCACGTGGGCGGCGCCGCGCTGGCGCAGCCAGGCATCGGCCGCGCGCGACAGGGCGACCGCCTGCGCCGCCGGGATCGAGCGGCTCTTGAGCGCCACCACGACGGCGTCGACCTCTCCCAGGGCGAGGTCATCCTCCGGGATGCCGATGGTCTGGACGGTGCGAAGCCCCGCCTTGGTCAGGGTGTTGGCGAGGTCGGAGGCGCCCGTGTAGTCGTCCGCCACGCAGCCGAGGGAGAGGGTCATGCGCGCGCTCCCCGGTAGGGCGCGAACCAGCCGAGGCCCGCGACCGTGCCCGCGGCCGGGATGTACTCGCAGCCGACGAAGCCGTCGTAGCCGAGCCGGTCCAGCTCCGCGAACAGGAAGGCGTCGTCCATCTCGCCGGTGCCCGGCTCGTGGCGGTCCGGCACGCTCGCGGTCTGGACATGGCCGACGATCGGCATCAGCGCGCGCAGCCGCGTGGTCACGTCGCCGTGCAGGATCTGGCAGTGGTAGAGGTCGAACTGGAGCTTGAGGTTCGGCAGATCCAGGTCGCGGATCAGCACGGCGGCGGCGCCGAAATCGTTGAGGAAATAGCCCGGCATGTTGCGGGCGTTGATCGGCTCGAGGACGAGGTCGAGCCCCGTCTCGCCGAGCCGCTCGGCCACGTGGATCACCGCGCGGCGATAGGCGGCCTTCGCCTGCGGGTCGGCCGCGTCGGCGAGGCCCGCCATCAGGTGGAGGCGCTTGACGCCGGTGGCCTCGGCGTAGCGCAGAGCCGTCTCGACGCCGGCCTTCACCTCCTCGAAGCGCTCGGGCAAGGCGGCGAGGCCGCGCTCGCCGGCCGCGAAGTCGCCGGGCGGCAGGTTGAACAGGGCCTGGGTCAGGCCGTGCCGGGTCAGGCGCTCGGCGATGGCCTCGGGCGGATGCTCGTAGGGGAACAGGAACTCGACGGCGGTGAAGCCCGCATCCGCGGCCGCGGCGAAGCGGTCGAGGAAGGCGTGCTCGGTGAACATCATCGAGAGGTTGGCGGCGAAGCGCGGCATCGGCGTCCTCCTCAGGCCTTGGCGGCGGGCAGCGTCGTGCCGGAGAGCTGGGCGTAGACCCGCGCCACCGAGGCGTCGTCGTCGCGGCCCATGCCGGCGCCCGAGGCCGCCAGGAACATCTGAAGCGCGGCGGCGGCCACGGGCACGGGGTAGCGCTCGGCCCGGGCCATGTCCTGCACGATGCCGAGATCCTTCACGAAGATGTCGACCGCGCTCTTCGGGCTGTAATCGCCGTCGAGCACGTGCGGCATCCGGTTCTCGAACATCCAGGAATTGCCGGCCGAGGCCGTGATCACGTCGTAGACCTTGGCGAGGTCGAGGCCCTGCTTGGCCGCGAAGCACATCGCCTCGCTGGCCGCGGCGATGTGCACGCCGGCGAGCAGCTGGTTGATCATCTTGAAGGCGGCGCCCTGCCCGGCCACGTCGCCGAGCTCGTAGAGCTTGCCCGCCATGGCATCGAGGGCGGGCCGCGCGGCGGCGAAGGCCGCCTCGGAGCCCGAGGCCAGGAAGGTCAGCGCGCCCTCGGCGGCCCGCGCGGCACCGCCGCTCATCGGGGCGTCGAGATAGAGCCGCCCGGTCTCTTCGAGACGCGCGGCGAGGCGCCGGGCGATGGCCGGGTCCATGGTGGCCGAGGAGACGAAGACCGCCCCAGGCCGCATGGTCTCGGCGGCGCCGGCGGGCCCGAACAGGACCGCCTCGGTCTGGGCCGCGTTCACCACGACGCAGACCACCACGTCGGCGCCCTCAGCCGCCTCGGCCGGGGTCGCGGCGCCGCGCCCGCCCGCGGCCTCGAAGCGCGCCACCGCCTCGCGGTTCACGTCGCAGGCGGCCACGGAGAAGCCCGCCTTCAGGAGCGAGCCCGCCATCCCGGCGCCCATCGAGCCGAGGCCGATCACCGCGGCGCGGCCCGTCTGTGGTGTGGTGCTCATCGGATTCCGTCCTGTGGTCCTGACGATGGGGCTTGCCGCCCCCTCCCCCACGGAGGGGGAGGGATGCGGACGCGGCTCAGCGATTCACCAGCGCCTTCGGCGTGACGAAGACGCAGAGGGAGCCGATCACCAGCATCACGGCCAGCGCGTACATGCCGGCGGCCGTGCTGCCGGTGCTGTCGCGCAAGGCCCCGATCACGTAGGGGCTCGCGAAGCCGGCGAGGTTGCCCACCGAGTTGATCAGCGCGATCCCGGCCGCCGCGCCGGTGCCGGCCAGGAAGGCGGTGGGCAGCGACCAGAACAGCGGCGCGCAGGTGAGGACGCCGCCGGCCGCCACCGAGAGCGCGGCGATGGCGATGACCGTGCTGCCCGTGCTCGCGGCGACGACGAAGCCGACGGCGCCGAGCAAGGCCGGGACGATCAGGTGCCAGCGGCGCTCGCGCATCCGGTCGGCGCTGCGGCCGAGCAGGATCATCACGAAGACCGCGAACAGGAACGGGATCGCGCTGACGAGGCCGATATTGAGGTTGCCCTGGATGCCCGACGCCTTGACGATCGTCGGCATCCAGAAGGTCAGGCCGTACTGGCCGGTGACGAAGGCGAAGTAGATCAGGCTCATGAACCAGACGCGGCCGTTGCGGAACACGGTGGCGATGGAATGCGGGCTCTCGGTCTTGCCCTCGCGCTCGGCGGCGATGTCGCGCTCGATCACCGCCTTCTCCGGCTCGGACAGCCAGGCCGCGTCGGCGGGCTTGTTGTCGAGGTAGACGAACACGGCCGCGCCGACGAGGATGGCGGGCACCGCCTCGATCAGGAACATCCACTGCCAGCCTGACAGGCCGTGGGCGCCGTTGAAGGCGTCCATGATCCAGCCCGAGAGCGGGTTGCCGAAGATGCCGGAGACGGGGATCGCCGACATGAACACGGCGATGACCCGGGCCCGCCGGTGCGACGGGAACCAGGAGGTCACGTAGAGGATCACGCCCGGATAGAAGCCCGCCTCGGCGAGGCCGAGCAGGAAGCGCATGATGTAGAAGGAGGTCGCCGAGTTCACGAACATGAACGCGCCCGAGATCACGCCCCAGGTGATCATGATCCGCGCGATCCAGACACGCGCGCCGACCCGGTGCAGGATCACGTTCGAGGGCACCTCGAACAGGAAGTATCCGATGAAGAACAGGCCCGCGCCGAGACCGTAGACCGTCTCGCTGAACTGCAGCTCCTGCGACATCTGCAGCTTGGCGAAGCCGACATTCACGCGGTCGAGATAGGCGATCACGTAGCAGAGCATCAGGAACGGCACGAGGCGCCAGAACACCTTCGTGTAGGTCTGCTCCACGAAATCCTTCTGCGGCACGGCGGCGCCGGGCGCCGCGGCGGCTTGCACGGACATGAGCGTTCTCCCTGGCCGACCGATCCCGGGCGGCTGCACGATTCGCCGCTCGTTCGGCGGCGCTGGGCCGATGCGTAACATCGGTTTGGCAGCGCTGCCAACAATTTTTGGCAACGCTGCCAATTTGGTTGTGACGGCTTCGCGCGCTTGTTATGCCTCTCAAGGCCACAGGAGCCGCCTGCGATCGCCGCGCGCGTCGAACCGGCGGCCCATCCGGCTCGAGGAGCGCTCCAGGTCCGGCATGACCATCCACCTGACACCCGGACGCCTCGTCACCATCGCCGACGTGGCCCGCGCGGCGGGCGTCGGCGAAAGCACGGTCTCGCGCGTGCTGCGCGGCCACGGCTCCTTCTCCAAGAAGGCGGGCGAGCGGGTTCTGGAGGCGGCCGCCCGGCTCGGCTACGTGCCGAACCGCCTCGCCGGCTCGCTCGCGGGCAACGCGGCCTCGGGCGGCTCCGGCCTCGTCGGCATCATCATCCCCTCCCTTGCCAACATCGTCTTCCCCGACCTGCTGCGCGGCCTCACGGGGGCGCTCGACGTCACCGGCTTCCAGAGCGTGATCGGGGTGAACGACTACGATCCCGAGCGCGAGGAGGCGCTGGTCGCCGGCCTCCTGTCCTGGCGCCCGGCCGCCCTGGTGCTGACGGGGCTGGAGCACACGGCGGCCACGGTGACGCTGCTGCGCGCGGCGGGCATCCGGATCGTCGAGATGATCGACACGGACGGGCCGGGCCTCGACATCGTGGTCGGCTTCTCGAACCGGGCGGTCGGCCATGCCAGCGCCCGCCACCTGATCGGGCGCGGCTACCGGCGCCTCGCCTATGTCGGGCACGATCTCGGGCGCGACCTGCGCGCGGCCAAGCGGCTCGCCGGATTCGAGGCGGCGCTCGCCGAGTCGGGTCTGAGCCTGCACGCGCGCGAGCTGGTGGAGGGCCCCTCCTCCGCGGCGGCGGGGCGGGCGGCCCTCGACGCGCTGATGGCGCGGGTGCCGGAGGTGGACGCGGTCTACTTCTCCAACGACGACATGGCGCTCGGCGGCTATTTCTGCTGCCTCGGCCACGGCTGGACGGTGCCGGACCGGGTCGCCCTGTTCGGCTGCCACGCCCTCGACATCACCGCGTCGATGCCGCAGCCGCTCTCGACCATGCGCACCCCCCGCCTGGAGATCGGCCGCACCTGCGCCGAGCGCCTCACGGCCGGCGGGCCCCCGGGCACGGTCGATCTCGGATTCGAACTCAGCGAGGGAGCGACGGCATGAGCGGCGAGGCACGTCTGCGCGAGGAGATCTGCCGTTACGGCCGCTCGCTGTTCGAGCGCGGGCTGACGCCGGGCTCGTCGGGCAACATCTCCCTACGCCTCGACGACGGCGGCTGGCTGGTGACGCCGACCAACGCCTCCCTCGGCTTCCTCGACCCGGCCCGGATCGCCCGGCTCGATGCCGGCGGCAACCTCCTCTCCGGCGACAAGCCGACGAAGGAGATTCCCCTCCACTCCGCCCTCTACGAGAGCCGGCGCGAGGCGCGCGCCATCGTCCACCTGCATTCGACGCATTCCGTCGCGGTCTCGATGCTGCCCGGCATCGACCCGAAGGCGGTGCTGCCGCCGCTCACGCCCTATTACCTGATGCGCACCGGCGGCACGGCGCTCATCCCCTATTTCCGGCCCGGCGACCCGGCGGTGGCCGACGCGATCCGGGGCTTGGCCGGCCGCTACGGCGCGGTGCTGCTCGCCAATCACGGGCCGGTGGTGGCGGGCGAGAGCCTGGAAGGCGCGGTCTTCGCCACGGAAGAACTCGAGGAGACGGCCAAGCTCTACCTGCTCCTGCGCAATCTCAACCCGCGCCATCTGAGCCCGGCCCAGGTGCAGGATCTCGTCACGCATTTCGGCCTGACCCTGCCGGAGCACGACCACGATCACGGGCACGACCACGGCTGAGCCCGCCCTGGATCGCTGGCGCGGCGCGGGCAGGTTGCGCGGACGTGGCCGCCGGTTCCACGGAAATTGCGGCACGATCAATCGGTTGGAGGATTGTGCCGTGATCCAAGGATCCTGGAGGCTGCTCCGACGGCGAAGTTCGATCAAACCGAGCAGACAGGCGCCGATGGCCTGAAAAACTGCGCGCCTCAACGCTTCGAAGGCAGCAGCAACCCTAACATTTAACGTTAAGCCCGGCTTAAGATCTTGGGCCCATCATCCGAAGCGTCATCCGGAGCCGGTCGACGATGCTTCCGGCACGCTTTCGAGTGAAGGAAACGTTAATGGCCCGCTCCAAGCTCGTCGCCTTGGCGCGCTCCCTCACGCTCGCTGCGAGCGTCGGCGCGCCGTGCCTCGCCCATGCGGCCGCCCTTCCCCCCCCCCCCCCCCCGCCGCCGATGGCGCCCCCGCCGGTCGATGTCGGCGGCGGCTGGTACCTGCGCGGCGATGTCGGCGTGAGCGCGCTGCGCCTCAACAAGTTCGAGGGCACGGACCGGGCCGGCTTCATCGGTCCTGAGGGCGGCTATCAGCGCGAGCAGACCGAGATCGGCGACCAGGCCTTCGCCGGTGCCGGCGTCGGCTACCAGTTCAACGCCTGGCTGCGCGGCGACGTGACGGCCGAGTACCGGACCTCCGCGAATCTCAGCTTTGGCGAGAGCTACGCCAACTGCTTCTCCGGCAGCTGCGAAGGGCTGACCCCGCCCTTCCCGCGCGGCTACGACTTCTACAAGGGCCACATCTCCACGATCGTCGCCATGGCCAACGGCTACGTCGATCTCGGGACGTGGTACGGCGTGACGCCCTTCATCGGTGCCGGCATCGGCTCCGCCTTCCACCGCACCAGCACCATGACGGATTTCGGCGCCGGCACCGCGCTCGGCGGCATCGGCGTGATCCAGGGCCGCGACACCACCAGCCTCGCCTGGGCGCTCCATGCCGGCCTCGCCATGAACGTGACGCCGAACCTGAAGCTCGAGGTGGGCTACCGCTACCTCAACATGGGCACGGCCAAGACCGGCACGCTGCAGTGCTTCGAGACCTCGATCTGCCCGGACACGACCTACAAATTCAAGGATATCGAGGCGCACGACGTGAAGGTCGGCTTCCGCTACATGCTCGGCGGCTTCGCCGCTGCGCCGCTGCCGCCGATCATGCCGGATTACCAGCCCGCCCCCGGCCCGCTGGTGCGCAAGTACTGATCCGGCGGACGGACGCTCGATCCGGGGGCGGCGCGGAGCAGATCCGCGCCGCCCTTTGCGTTTTCGCGCGCTCGTGAGCCGAAAACGATGCCGGTCCGGCAAAAGGAGAGCGCGTCGAGACTCAGCCTATAGCGGTCTTTGTTCACGGGCCGGAAACCGTGAGCATTAGGGTTAAGCAGTTCACAAGCTTTCTCATCCAGTCTCACCGCGAGGCCGGCAGCGATCCGGTCGCTGCGTCGTCCGGAGTCCCCCCATGAACGCCTTCGAGGTCCGCCCGGTCCTTGCGGCCCTGCTTCTCGCCGCCGGGCTCGGCCAGGCCCAGGCGGCCGACCTGCTGCCCACGATGCCCCCGCCGCCGCCGGAACCCGTTCCGGTCGAGATCGGCTCCGGCTGGTATCTGCGCGGTGACTTCACCCAGGCGCATTACGGCCGGCCCCGGGACGACACGCGGCCGGACCCGAACGATCCGGGCGTGCCGCCCCTCGTCGGCCTGCGGGTCAGCGATGCCGGCGGCTACGGCGGCGGCGTCGGCTACCGCATCAATCCCTGGCTGCGCATCGACGCCACCGTCGACCAGCGCGTGGACAGCCGCTTCCGCACCTTCTCGTCGCGCTCGAACTTCGTCACCGGCGGCAACATCGAGACCGGCCGCGTCGACGCCCTGACCGCCCTCGTGAACGTCTACGCCGATCTCGGCACGTGGTGGGGCTTCACCCCCTATATCGGTGCGGGCGTCGGCGTGGCCGATATCGGCACGACCCGCTCCTTCACCCAGACCTCGTGCTATCTCGACGCCTGTGACGGGACGCCGGGCGTCGGCCCGCGCGAGGCGGTGAAGCGGCCCGACCGCTCGGTCGCCTCGCTCGCCTGGGCGCTCACCGGCGGCGTCTCCGTCGCCCTCGGCCACGGCCTGAGCCTCGACGCGGCCTACCGCTACGTCGACCTCGGCCGGATGCGCACGGGCGTCGACAGCTTCGGCTACGGCACGCGATTCAAGAACCTGACCGCGAACGAGTTCCGGATCGGCCTGCGCTACGATTTCGCCGCGCTGCCGCAGGTGCTGCCGGTCGGCGCCAGCGCCTACGGCAACTGACGGACGCCCCGCCCGCCCGGGCGGGAGCCGATCGCGCCGCGATCGGACGGAGAACGGCCCGGTGGTCCCCAGGGATCGCCGGGCCGTCGTCGTTTCCGGCACGGAGCGGCATCGTACAGAATTCGGAACGCCCGATCGCGGCTCCGAAACGGAGAATTAAGGTTACCGCGGCAAGAATCCCTTCGAGTTTCGTATTCCGGCGGCGCGTCCGCCACGGGGATCCACCGATGCGTACCGCGATCTTCGCTCTGCTCGCCGCCAGCACCGCCATCGCCCCGGTCCAGGCCGCCGACCTCGGCTACGACTTCCTGCGCGGCGCCGATTACGACGAGCCGGTGGTGGCCTCGACGCCGATCATCGATTGGAGCGGGTTCTACATCGGTGCGCATGGCGGCTACAGCAACGCGGCGCTGGGCTTCCGGAACGTGTTCCAGCCGCTGGTCTACAGTCAGTCGCGCGAGACGACGGGCGAGTCGAACTTCAATGCCTCGACCCTGCTCCAGCCCCAGTCGAAGCGAGCCCGCGGCGGCAGCTTCGGCGCCTATGCCGGCTACAACATTCAGTACGGCGATGTCGTCTTCGGCTTCGAGGGGGACTACACCCGCTTCGATCAAGCGGGATCGACCTTCGACACACAGGCGCGCGTTCTCTCGCGTGCGGACGGCATTCTCGAGCGCGTCGGCATCGACGGCATATCGACGACGCGGATCAATGAATACGGCACGGTGCGCGGTCGGCTCGGCTACGCCTATGGCAGCTTCCTGCCCTACCTCACCGGTGGCTTCGCGATCGGCAACATGCAGATCAACGATAGCGTGAACTACCGGAACTACGGCTACAACCTCGCGACCTACAACGCGAACCTGGCGCTCGCCTCTGGCAACCCGGCCTACATCACGCGGTTCGGCTATGCGTCCTTCAACCCGAACAATCCGGATGCGAGCCAGCCCTACACCTACATCCTCGGACGCAACAATTCCAAGGTCGTCGGCGGCGTCTCGCTGGGTGTCGGTCTCGAATTCGCGATGACCTCGAACATCATCCTGCGCGGCGAGTATCAGTACGTGCTGTTCGATGATTTCAATGGCCACAAGGCGAATGTGAACACCCTGCGCGGCGGCGCGGCGGTCAAGTTCTGAGGCTGCCGATGCGCCGCGTCCCGCCGGGCCTCGCCCGCTCTCCCCTCGCGCCCGCCCTGCTCGCGGCGCTCGCGTGGATGATCGCCGCGCCGGCCCCGGCCGCCGCCGAGGGCTACCGGCCGGCCCGGCCCTGCGGCCCGCCGCCCTGTCGGCGCCCGCCGCCGCCCGG
>NZ_CABFPH010000088.1 GCF_902141845.1 Methylobacterium symbioticum
GGGGGCGGGCCGGCGCACCCGGGTCAGGCCGGGGGCCCCCCCGGCCTCCAGGCCGCGGAGGACGGCGGGGGGGCCCCGCCGGGGGGGGCGGCCGGGCGCCTGGGCAGGGACCAGGCGGCCCGCCCCAGGGGCGCGGGGGGAGGCCGCCCCGCCGAGGAGCTTGAGGAAGGTCTCGGCCGGCCCCGGCACGCCGAGGCCGGAGGCGCCGTACAGGCCGCCGGCCAGCGGCGCCAGCAGGAGCGGGTTGCGCGCCAGCGCTCCCGCCACCCGGCCGGCGAGGGCGCGGCCCCCCGCGCCCGCCCGCAATCCGGCCTCGATCAGCACGATCGCCGCGGCGAAGACGAGGCAGACCGTGAGGATGACGGCGATGGTGGTCGGCGCCAGCGCCTCGTGCCCGAGCGCCACCAGGGCGACCGGAAAGCCCATGAAGCCCGTGTTCGGGTAGCCCGCGTTCAGCCCATCGATGGCCGCGTCCGGCAGCGGCCGCCCTTGCGCCCGGCGCCACGCTACGGTGAGGCCGAGCATGGCGAGGCTCGACAGGCCGAAGGCCGCGATGAAGCCCGGCTGCCAGATCTGCGCCCAGGCCGCGTTCGCCATCACGTCGAAGAGCAGGGCCGGCAGCGCGAGATACACGACGAAGCGGTTCAGCTCACCCGTCGCCTGCGGCCCGAGCAGGCCGGTGCGCCGTGCGAGCCAGCCCGCGAGGATCAGCGCGAAGATCGGCAGCACGACCAGGAGCGTCGCGAGCATGGGGTGCAGGAGCCTGTCCGTGGGGGTGTGACGGGCGCTCTAGACCATCATCCGCTCAGGTCGGGAAGGCCTCACGATCATCCCTCGCCCGGCTCTGAGCCATTGTTCTGACGCGCTCTCTCGCGCCGAACCGGCATCCAGTTCGGCTTCAGAGCGCTCTAGCGCACGCCGCGGGCCTGGAGCGAGGTCAGGCCCGCCTCAGGATGCGCCTCGGCCGCAGCCGACGATCGTGCCGCCCAGGCCCGCCGGATCGCGCGCTGAGCCGGGACCTCGACCGTCACGCGGATCAGGATGGACAGGAGGATGACGAGGATCAGCGCGGCGGCGATCGCGGCATGGGCCGGCCAGCCCGCCGCCTCCAGATGCCGGATGACCGCGAAGCCGAGGATCTGGTGCAGGAGATAGAGCGGGTACGAGATCGCGCCGAGGGCGACGAGCGGCCTCCGGCCGAGCCAGCCCAGGCGCCCGGTCGCGGCGGCCCAGACCGTCCCGGTGAAGGCGAGGATCAGGCAGACATAGCCGGCCCGCCCCAGCCCGCCCTGATCGGCGAACGGCCCGTGGGCCGTCAGGCCGAGGGCGACGATGAAGGTCGCAAGACCCAGCCCCCGCAGCTGGCCGGCGACGAGGCGGGCCAGCAACGCCCCGATGATGAACAGGTTGACCAGGGGCAGGTAGAGCAGCACCGCCGTGTTCACCACGTCGGACTGCAGATAGGAGCTGCACGCCGTGGCCGCGGCCAGCCAGACCGTGCAGACGACCTCCATGTTGCGCCGGAAGCACAGGCCGGCCAGCGCGTAGAAGCTGACCTCGAAGCAGAGCGTCCAGTGCGACGGGTCGATCGGCGGCAGCTGGAAGATCGGGGCCAGCATCGTCAGGCCGGCCAGCGCCGAGAGCGGCGAGATGCCGAGAGGGTTGGGGCCGCCGAGGGCCAGGACCGCGAGGGTGAGGCCGCAGCAGGCCAGGAAGGCGGGATACAGACGTGCCACCCGGTTGACGACGAAATGTCCGAGGGTGGGCGTCCGCCGCAAGGTCTCCGTGATGACGAAGCCGCTGAGGATGAAGAACAGCTCCACGCCGAAATGCCCGGCGGTGAACAGGGGCACCGGGGCGTTGTGCGGCCCGACGCGGGCTTCGTAGCCGAAGCCGTAATGGTGCAGCACGACGGCCAGGGCGGCCAGTCCCCTCAGGGCGTCGAGCGGCAGGTTGCGCCCGGCTCTGCGCGGATCGATGGGCATCAACGCATGCGTCCCGAGAGCGCTCTGAACAGCCGAACTGGACGCCGGCCCGCCGCAGGTCGAGCGCACCGGAACAACGCCCCGGATCCGGCCGCGACTCTGGCGCGATCGGGAACGACTCCAGATCGACGTCACGTATTGCGCGGATACTTCCTTAAAGAACGGTCATCCTTCGGGATCGGGCTGCCTGTGATCAGGGGCCGGGCGACGGGGTCGGACCGGACCCGCGCCGCTCCGCCGGGCGGGGCGGGAACCATCAAACAGCCGTATTTTCGCAGGCTAACGGACCTTCGGCGGCGGGTGCCGCGCGGGCCCTCCCGCGCGGGCCGCCGCATCCCGTTCCGGCAGCGAGAATCCCGATATGGTGGCGCGCGCAGCAGAGTCCCGTCCTGCGTCCCTTGACGAAGCCGGCCCCGGGCCGGCCGAGTCGGCAGCGGAGATCTGCGCGGCGGGCCTGCAGAGCGTCGAGATCGGCATGGAGGCGCTGCGGGCGCTCGGCGGCGCGCTCGACGGACGGCTCGGGCCGGCCTTCGCGGCGGCCGTCGAACGGCTGCTCGCCACCGAGGGGCGGGTGATCGTCTGCGGCGTCGGCAAGAGCGGGCATATCGGCCGCAAGATCGCGGCGACCCTCGCCTCCACCGGCACGCCGGCCTTCTTCGTCCACCCCACCGAGGCGAGCCACGGCGACCTCGGCATGATCACGCCGCAGGACACGGTGCTGGCCCTGTCCTGGTCCGGCGAGACGGCGGAGCTCGGCGACCTCACCAATTTCTCGCGCCGCTTCTCGATCCCGCTCATCGCGATCACCGCGCGGGCGGAGAGCTCGCTGGCCCGCGCCGCGGACGTGGTGCTGGCCCTGCCGAAGGTGCGCGAATCCTGCCCGCACGACCTCGCGCCGACCTCCTCCAGCCTGATCCAGCTGGCGCTCGGCGACGCGCTCGCCGTGGCGCTGCTCCGGCAGCGCGGGTTCACCTCGTCGCGCTTCAAGATCCTGCATCCCGGCGGCACGCTGGCCGCCCGGCTCAAGACCGTGCGCCAGCTCATGCATGCGGGCACGGCGATGCCGATCGTGCCTCGCGGCACCCCGATGTCCGAGGTTCTGGTGCGCATCGCCGAGCACCGCTTCGGCTGCGCGGGCGTGGTCGACGGGGAGGGGACGATCGTCGGCATCGTCACGGACGGCGACCTGCGCCGCCACATGGGCCCGGCTCTGCTCGGCACACCCGTCGAACAGGTGATGACGGCCCGCCCAATCACCATCGAGCCCGACAGCCTCGCCGGCTCCGCCCTGGAGCTGATGAACCGCAAGCGCATCACCGCGATCTTCGTGGTGGAGGCGGGCCGCCCGATCGGCCTCGTCCACGTGCACGACCTGCTCACCGCGGGCGTGGTCTGATCCGGGCTCCGCTTGATCGAAGCGGAGCCCGGATCGGAAGCCCGCGCGGCGCTTGAACGAAGCCCGGATCCGCCGTCCCGACGGGATCGGCCGGATGCCGCCTGAGGCAGGCCGGCTCCGCCTTGCGATTTTCATCCCCGCTGCGCAGGCATACCAGACCGGCGTCCGCGACGATTGCGGGGCCCGGGGCCTCGGCTACGGTGAAGCCTCCTCCCAGGGGTGCTTCGAGCCCCTCCTCGACCCGCCCGGCCCAAGGCCGTGCGGGTTTTTTCTTGGCCCCTCCCGGGCCGACCCCCGCGTTCTCCCCCTTGAGGTCCGCGCGGCAGGCTCAGGGAGAGATCCGTTGCACCCGATCACCGATCCGCCCCTCGACAGCCTGAAGCCGGTGGCGCCGGACCTCTGGATCGTCGATAGCGGGCCGCTGCGCGTCTTCGGCCTGCTGCCGCTGCCGGTGCGCATGTGCGTGGTGCGCCTGTCCGACGGCACGGTCTGGCTGCACTCGCCGACGCGCTACGACGCGGACCTGCACCGGGCGATCCTCCGCATCGGCCCGATCCGCCATCTCGTCGCGCCGAACGTCGCCCATTGGAGCTTCCTCGCCGCGTGGCAGCGGCACTGCCCGGAGGCGGTGAGCTGGGCCGCGCCGAACCTGCGCCGCCGCGGCCCGGTGCGGCGCGCCGGCCTGCGCCTCGACCACGACCTCGGCGAGGCCGCTCCGGCGGCCTGGGCCGGGGATATCGCACAGGCCGTCGTCCCAGGCGGCCTCGGCTTCCGCGAGGTCGTCTTCTTCCATCGCCCCTCGCGCAGCCTGATCCTGACCGACCTCGTGGTGAATCTGGAGCCACACCGCCTACCGCTGCCGATGCGCCTCGCGGCCCGGCTCGCCGGCATCACCGCGCCCGACGGGCGGGCCCCCGCCTATCTCCGCCTCGTCGTGCGCCTGCGCCGGGCGGAGGCCGCGCGGGCCGCCGCCGCCCTGCTCGCGCTCGAGCCGGAACGGGTGCTCTTCGCCCACGGAGCGTGGTTCGCCCGCGACGGGGCCGCGGCGCTGCGGCGCTCCTGGCGCTGGCTCGGGCTCTGACAGGCGCCAGGCCCAGGGTGGCGCGGGCCGGTGCCGCAGGGGCTCAAGGGCCCTCTCGGCGGAACGGAACGCGCCCGGCGGCGTCGTTTCGGGATAGGATCGGGGCATCCCGCCCCGCGCCCCGCCATCCGAGGCCGCCCATGCCCTGGCTCCGTCCGCTCCCCTGCCTCCTCGCCGCCGGCCTCCTCGCCGCGGCCGCCGCGCCGGCAAGCGCTCAGATCGCCACCTCGCAGCCAGACCTGAACAGCTGGAACCACGCCTTCCAGCAGCAGAGCACCCTGCGCTCCCTGCAGCAGCAGAACACCTCCGAGCTGAACACGCTGCGCATGCAGAGCCAGCGCAACGTCCAGTACCGCCCGGCCGACATCTATGCCGGCCCCGTGCTCGGCCGCCGCGGCGGCTTCGGCCCGAACGGCCCGCGCCATCAGGGCGTGCGCGCCGGGCGGACCCGGCTCGACCGGTCGGTCGATACCGGGATCTGCGTCGGCTGCTGAGGACCGGGCGGGCCCGTCCCGGCACCGCGAATAAATCCCCATGGGCACGGGCAGGTGATCTTGATTTTATTCAATTCATCGAAACATAATACAAAATAAACATCGCCCGTACCCAATTTGGTGGATTGTACTCAATCCGAAACAGGTATTCGCTGCGGCTGTGCTTCCTGAGGAGTGCGTCGCATGTCCCGGCTCGGTCTGTTCCTCCTGGCTTTCGCGCTGGCCACGGCCGCCTTCTGGTTCACCATGCTGACCGACCCGCCACGCTCCGAGGCGGGCAGCCGGGCCGAGGCGCCGGCTTCCGACCCGGGCTGGGCGCCCCCGGTCCGGGAGCGGTTCGTGCCCGAGGAGCTGTGCGGGCGCTTCGGCGCGTGCCCGCGCTGAGCGACGCCCCCGATCCCGTCCGGCGCGGCGCGCCGATGGCCGAGGCGGGACCGGCAACGCTGTCCGCGGACCGGGCCGCCCTCCTCGCCGAACTCGACCTCTACCTCGCCGAGGGCGACCGCCTGATCCGGCAGGCGGAGATCCTGCGCGGCGCGATGGAGCGGGCCGGGGCTCCCGAGGGCCACCGTCTCCTCGCCACCCAGGTCCTGCTCGCCCTGGACCGGCTGCAGCTCGGCATGCGGCGCCAGCGCGCCGCCCTGGAGACGGTCGCGGAGCCCGTCCCCGCGGCCGCCGGCCGGCGGCCCTGGCAGATCTGGTTCGGCCCCGCCGCCCGCGGCAGCCTCTGAGCCTCCCGGGGTTCCCAAAGGGATCCCGTCAATGGGCC
This sequence comes from Methylobacterium symbioticum, assembly GCF_902141845.1. Classification (GTDB taxonomy): domain Bacteria; phylum Pseudomonadota; class Alphaproteobacteria; order Rhizobiales; family Beijerinckiaceae; genus Methylobacterium; species Methylobacterium symbioticum. The sequence continues at coordinate 5,726 of NZ_CABFPH010000088.1, forward strand.
GCCCCGGTGACGACGAACTTGATCAGGAACAGGGCGGCGATCACCCAGACCACCGGCTTCACCGCGCGCGCCCGGCCGGTGAGGAGCTTCAGCGCCGCGTAGGTGAGGAAGCCGAAGGAGATGCCGGTGGCGATGGAGTAGGTGAAGGGCATCAGCAGCGCGGTGACGCAGGCCGGCACCACCTCGGTGAGGTCGTCCCAGTCGAGATCGACCAGCTCGCGCAGCATCAGGCAGGCGACGTAGAACAGGGCCGGCGCCGTGGCGTAGGCCGGCACCGAGCCGGCGAGCGGCGCGAAGAACAGGCACAACAGGAACAGCGCGGCCACCGTCACGGCGGTGAGCCCGGTGCGCCCGCCCTCCTCGACGCCGGAGGCGCTCTCCAGATAGGCCGTGGTGCTCGACGTGCCGAGCAGCGAGCCCGCGAAGATCGCGGCGGAATCGGCCATCAGCGCCCGGTCGAGGCCCCGGTCTCCCCCCGCGGCCGCGCGCTCCGGCGCGAGGAGGCCCGCCCGGCTCGCCACGCCCATCAGCGTGCCGGTGGCGTCGAAGAGCTCGACCAGGAACAGCACCAGCACGACGTTGAGGAGCCCGGCCGAGAGCGCGCCCGCGATGTCGAGGGCGAGGAAGGTCGGCGCGATCGAGGGCGGCATCGAGACGAGGCCGCCGAAGCCGTTGCCGGCCACGACGAAGCTCAGGGCGGTGACCGCGAGGATCGACAGGAGCAGCGCGCCCTTCACCTTCCGCACCGAGAGCGCCGCCACCATCAGGAAGCCCAGCACCGCCAGCACCGTGCCCGGTTTGTGCAGGTCGCCGAGGGTGACCAGCGTCGCCGGGCTCGCCGCCACGACGCCGGCGCTCTTGAGGGCGATGATCGCCAGGAACAGGCCGATGCCCACCGTGATGGCGATGCGCATGGAGCGCGGGATGCCGTCCACGATGATCCGCCGCAGGCCGGTCAGCGTCACGGCGAGGAAGCAGAGGCCGGAGATGAACACGGCCCCGAGCGCCGCCTGCCAGGTGAAGCCCATCCCCAGCACGACCACGTAGGCGAAATAGGCGTTGAGGCCCATGCCGGGGGCCATCGCCACCGGCCAGTTGGCGAGGAGCCCCATCACCAGGGAACCGAGCGCCGCGGCGAGGCAGGTCGCCACGAAGACGGCGCCCCGGTCCATGCCGGCCTCGGCCAGGATGCTCGGATTGATGAAGGCGATGTAGGCCATCGTCAGGAAGGTGGTCAGCCCGGCGCGCAGCTCGGTGCGCAGGCTGGTCCCGTGCTCCGAGAGCCTGAACAGGCGCTCCAGCGTCGCCCGGCCGCGCACAGGCGGCACCTTGTCCCGTATCGCGTCCATGCCCGCCCCGATCGCCTCCTCGTACCGAAACCGCGCCCCGATTGCCTGGATGTCGGGGTCAGCCGCGGCCGATCACGGCCTCGATCTGCCCGTGCGGCTCGTCGGTGGGCAGGAACACGGTGCCCGGATTCGCCAGGCCGAAGGGCGCTAGATTGATCGGGACGTAGTGCTTGTTCGGCATGGCGAAGGCGATCTCGGCGATCTCCGGGACCGCCGCGAGCGCCGCCTCGCCCATGCGGTACATCGAATCCTGCACCCCGTGCGAGTAGGTGGCGCCGAACACCGCGATCAGGGCCTCCAGCACCGCGGCGTTGACGGCGGCGTAGTCGGCGGGGATGGCGCGCCAGGTCCAGGTCGCGTCCATGCTGGTGGCCGCGATGCGGTCGTCGGTGTCGGGCAGCGTGCGGTAGGCGTCGTCGAAGAAGCCGCTCCAGCCCGATTGCGTGGTCTTCATGAGGGTGAAGCCGCGCAGGCCCGATTGCAGCACCGATCCGTCCCGGCCCGCGGCGAGCCGGACATAGCCGAATCCGTTGCCGTCGAGGGTGAAGGTGTGGCCGTGGGGCGCCCCGCCGATCGCGGCGCGCAGCCAGCGCGTCTCGCAGGCCTCGACCGTGACCGTCTCGACCTGGGGATAGGTCTCGAGGAAGAGCGCGGCGACCGCCTGCACGAAGCCCTCGGCGCCGAGGGCGGGGTTTTGCGCCGCCACCACGTTGACGATGTTCTTCATCGTGTCGGTGGCGATGCAGGCCCGGTTGTCGGCCGCCGTCCAGGCGGCGTCGAAGCCCCCCGTCAGCATGACGCTCAAGGCGAGTTCGCGCGGGGTGTGGTGGTCGCCATCGCGGGCGAGGCGCATCACGCGCACCCGGCCCTTGCCGTAGGTTGCGGAGGTCAGCGGCATGGAGGCTCCGGCGGTCTCGATGGTCTTGGTCGGCATTCCCCGGCGGCGGCCTTCGCCCCTGCCGGACGGTCGGGGCAGGATGCCGGAATCGGGCCACGAAAGCAGCGCCGGCGCGACGACCGAGAGAAACCCCGAGGCTTGGCGGCGGGCGCCGGGCACCGCAGGATGCAGGCCGAGCACCGGACGGCCCCGTCCGGCGGCGATTCCCGCGAGGGCGAGACAGCGATGACGGCCGCGACCCACCGGCTCACCGACCTGAACGCGATGCCGGAGGCGGCGTTCGTCGCGGCACTGGGCGCCGTGTTCGAGCACGCCCCCTGGGTCGCCGGGGGGGCGGCCGCGCGCCGGCCCTTCGCGACGGTGCAGGCCCTGGCCGACGCGATGCGGGCGACCGTCGAGGCGGCGCCCGAGGCGGCCCGCCACGCCCTCCTCGCCGGCCATCCGGAGCTCGCCGGAGCCGCGGCACGGGCGGGCGCCATGGCAGCGGCCTCCGTCGCGGAACAGGCGGCGGCCGGCCTCTCCCGGCTGTCGGAGGCCGAGCATGCCCGCTTCGCCGCCCTCAACGCCGCCTACCGGGCGCGCTTCGGCCTGCCCTTCATCCTCTGTGTCCGGCGCCACGGCCGCGCCTCGATCCTGCGCAGTTTCGAGGCGCGCCTCGCGGCCGATCCGGAGCGCGAGCGGCACACGGCGCTGGAGGAGGTCTTCCGCATCGCCGCCCTCCGCCTGGCGGGACTGGTCGCGGGGGAGGGCCCCCTGGCAGTGGCGGGCCGGATCTCGACCCACGTGCTCGACACCATGCGCGGCGCCCCCGCCGCGGGCGTCGCAGTGGAGCTGCACGAGGTGGTCTCGGCGACGGAGACGGTGCCGGTGGCCCGTGCCGAGACCAATGCCGACGGGCGCACCGACGCGCCCCTGATCGGCGGCCGCCCGGTGCCGGCGGCGACCTACGAGCTGCGCTTCGGCCTCGGCGACTACCACCGCCGCCTCGGCGTCGCGCTGCCCGAGATCCCCTTCCTCGACATCGTGCCCCTGCGCTTCGGCGTGGCCGATCCGGAGGGGCACTACCACGTGCCTCTCGTGGCGACGCCCTGGAGCTACCAGACCTACCGCGGCAGTTGAGGCCGACCGCTGGGTCGGTCTGCGATTGGGCCGACGCGGTAGAGCGGCCGGTCCGGCCCGTTCACCGCCAAATGCGTCTGAATGGATGTTCAGGGTTGCCAAGCTTAACCATATGGGTCAGCTTGCTGCGTAGTTCCTACCTGCTTGGAGCCGTGCCCGGAGCCGGGCCCGATCACCTTGGATCGGGACAGGTCTCCACGCTCCTGTTCTGACGGGCTCTCTGTCGCCGACCCGACATCCACGTCGGCTCGAGAGCACCCTCACCGCTCACCCGGAGGTGCCATGCTGGTCAACCACGCACGCCGCCTGCTCAAGCGCGCCGCGGAGGCCGCCGATTTTCAGATCTCGATCCGGCAGAAATCGGATCTGTCCTGGCCGAGCGACCACAGCCGGCTGGTCGCCCTTGAGAGCCGCGGCGACTTTCGCCGGATCGACCTGCGGGAGGGACGCGATCCCGACACGGTCTGCGCGACCTGGCAGATCACGGATCGCGGCCTGGCCAACCTCCAGCAGCTGTCGGGCAGCCCGGTCTGATGGCCTCGATCAAGATCCACGGGACGTTCGACGGCACGTTCTCGGTCTACAAGAACGGGAGCGCCGTCTGCTCCGGCCTCACCCGGCCGCAGGCGGAGCGGCTCGCGGCAGTGCTGCGCTGGACCGAGCGCTGACCATCGCGCGCTGACAGCCGTGATGTCCCCCCACCGTCGGCGCGGTCGGGCCGCTCACGGCGCGGCGTCGTCGGCGAAGGTGAGGGCGCAGCGCTGGATCAGGGCGCCCCGGGCGTCGCGCATCTGCACGATCGTCCCGCCCCGCTCCGCGCAGGCCGCCGAGGTCCTGTCCGCCGGGCCCCTGTCCACCGAGGCCCTCTCCGGCGCGCCCGCGAACAGGTCCGGCACCGCGAGGCGGACGGCGTAGGCGCCGAGCGCCGCGGCGCCGAGCGCGAGCGCCGCCAGGAGCGCGTTCCGGACCTTGCGCCCGCGGGCGGGCTTGGCCACGGCGCAGTGCGGGCAGCACCGGGCATCGCTCAGGATCGGCTGGCGGCATGTCCCGCAGCGCGTCAGGTATCCGACCATCGGCCGCCCCCGCATCCGATCGCCGAGCCGGCGTCCCCTTCGCCGATGCGCGCGCTCAAGCCGTTCCCGATCACGCTGCCGCCGGGAACGGCTCTAAGTCCTTGTTTTGACGCGCTCTCTTTCGCCGAACAGGCATCCCCTTCGGCGGAGAGCGCTCTAGATGACTGCGCGTCGGGTTGAGGGACTCCGATCATGACCAGGATCGCCATACTGCTCGGCCTCCTCCTGCATGGGGTCCTCGGATCCTTGGCCCTTGGATATCTGGCCCCTGGGCCCGCCGTGGCCCAGACCGACACCAAACAGCAGAGGCTCTCGCGGTCTCAGAAATCAGATATCAGCGCCTGGACGGTCGGTCTGGCCGGCGGATTGATCGAAGGCAGTTTTATCCGCTACGCATCCGATTTGGCAAAAGTCCTGGATGATGGGGACAACCTGCGCGTCATCCCGATGGTGACGTTCGGGGCCGTCGGCAACGTCAACGATCTGCTGAATCTGAGGGGCGTCGACGTCGCCATCACCCAGGCCGACGTGCTGGATTATTTCCAGCGCGAGCTCAAGGTGCCGAACATCACTGCGCGCATCCAGTACATCTCGCCGCTCTACCTGGCGGAAGTTCACGTCTACGCACGGGCCGAGATCAAGACGCTGGCGGATCTCGCGGGGCGCAAGGTCGCCTTCAACACCGCGGGGAGCGCGGCCAACCTGACCGGACAGGTCGTCTTCCGGCGGCTCGGCATCGCCGTGGAGCCAGTGCTCATCAACAACGCGCTCGCCCTCGAACGCATGCGCAGCGGCGAGATCGCGGCCCTCGTGCACGTCGTCGGCAAGCCGAACGAGCTGTTCACGAGCCTCCGGGCGGAGCCCGGATTCCACTTCCTGCCCATCGAGTACGGCCAGGCCTTCGAGGATGTCTACCTGCCCTCGATCCTCTCGGCCGAGGATTACCCGCAGCTGATCGCCCCGAACGAGACCGTGCCCACGCTCGCGGTCGTCACCGTCCTGGCCGTCTACAACTGGCCCAAGAACAGCGAGGGGTTCCGGCGCGTGTCGCGCTTCGTCGATGCCTATTTCGCCAAGTTCCAGCAGCTCAGGAACCCGCCCTTCCAGCCGAAATGGAAGGACATCAATCTGGCGGCCACCGTTCCCGGCTGGACGCGGTTCAGCGTCGCCGAGGAGGCGCTGGCGCGGATGCGGGCCGCCCGGCCGCAAGGCGGCGAGCCGCGCTGAGCATCCCCGGTCAGGGGTTGGCCGCGCGGTCCCTGGCCGTCTGGGGCCAGGAGCGTTCGAGATCGGCCGCCTTGAGGTACCAGCGGTCGGCCTCCGCCCGGTTGCCCTCCAGCCCGATCACCGGAAGCCCCTTCAGCACCGCCGGATCGTAGCTCCGGGCGACGCCGCGCGCGCCGCGCGGATCGCCCTGCGCGGCGGCGCGCTGGAAGAAGAGCCGCGCGGACACGACCTCGCCCGAGGTCAGCAGCTGCTCGCCGCGGGCCACGAAGCCGTCGAGTTGCTGGATCTCCGCGGGCGAGCGCTCCGGGGCCGGCCCGGCCGACGGCCCCTCCGGACCGGTCGTCGCCGGCCCGGATGCACCGACTGGCGCGCTCATCGCCGGCGGGGGCAGGTCGGTGATCGATTGCCGGTGGGACCGTTCGGCCGCCGGGGCCGCCGCGAACAGATCGGTCGGCGAGAGCGCGCGCGCCGCCGCGGCACCGTCGAGCCCGAGCCGGGCAGGGCCGGGCTCGGCCGGCGGCGCGGGATCGCGCGCCGTCTTCGTGAGCGTCGTGACGGCCGCCGGCCCGTCGGGGCGGGTGGCTTGCGGCTTGGCCGCAACAGGCCCGGAAGCCGGGCGCGAAGGGGCGAGGGAGGGAGCGGCGGACTGGAACGGCGCGGCGCGGTGGACGAGGGCCGCGCCCGTCCCGAGCAGGCCGACGAAGCCGAGGCCCGCCAGGGCACCGAGCCAGACGCCGTGCCGCTTCAGGACGCGCCGGACCGAGCCTTCCGCGATGAAGTTCCTTGGATCGGACAGGGCCGACATCGCGGCCGGCCCCTGTCCGGCCTCCAGCCTGGAGCGGTGGGACTCGAGGCTGTCCTGGGGCCGGAACCGGCGAAGGAATTCCAGATCCTCGTGCCTCTGCGAGGGCTCCTCGAACGGGACGGGATCCTGCGCCGGAAACAGCGGCAGAACCTCGCCGGTCTGCGGCTTCATGCGTGCGCTTGCGTTACCGATCGACGACATCGAGCCAGCCCTATCCGCCTCAACGGCAGGGTCACGACATCCCTGCCTCGCAAAGACCCAAGTCCTGAACCCAAGTCCTGCCCGTTGAGCCAAAGACCGAAGGACCGCACACGCGAATCGCGGCGAGCCCTTTATAGGCTTAGCTTCGCACTCCCGATGCGACTATCCGATATCCGATTGGGTCCGTCAAATTCAGCCCTCATCAATCCATCCGGCCGCGACAGCTTGGCGAATTGTGGCGCGGGCCTAGCCGGTTCTTCCGTGAGGATCCGCTGCCGAGGTCGAACGCTCCTGCAGCGCTCTCCGCCGAAAGGGCTGCCGGCCCGCCACCGAGGCGTCCTCGGCCGGGTGCAAGGCCCGGAACAGGCCTGCCGGCACGGCGTCGCCGCCCGTATCGGGCACGGCATCGCGACCAGGAGCCCTGCCTGCCGCACTCGCCCGAGATGAGACTCCCTGGAGAACAGTGACCGCATCGGATCAATGCAGTATACAGGTCCCTCCAGCGACAATTTTCACTGCTCGTCGGAACAAGTCGAGCCGGCGAGATTTCTGACGTGCACGAAAATCAACGCACGGCTCAGAACTCATGAATACTTATGTCTTACGACAAAAGTCTAGCCGCCCCGCGCTGCTGGGTCCTATCGTGGTTCTGGCCATGATGGGTGCGCACGACGCGCGCGCTCAATCCCCGAACCTGCCGGATGCGGCCGCGAACGAGCGATTTCAGGGTCTCAGACGGTCCGCCCCGGTCTTCACCTATCGCGAGGTGACGTCCCATCTGCCGCCCATGCCGGCGCCGTCCGGATCGGCCGCGCCCGAATCCCGCGAGGCGCCGCCCCAGGCGGCCGGCGGCTCGTACATGACGGCGCCCCGGTCCCGGCCGATCGAGAGGGGGAAGGCGAGCTGGTACCAGCATCCCGGCCGGACCGCGAGCGGCGAGGTCTACAATCCCGACCGGCTGACCGCGGCCCACCGCTCCCTGCCGTTCGGCAAGCGCGTCCTGGTGGTCAACACGCGCAACGGCCGGTCCGTCGTCGTGCGGATCACCGATCGCACCAATGCCCGGACGCAAGCGCGGCGGCCCTACATCGTCGACCTGTCCCGCGGCAGCGCCCGGGCGCTGGGCATCGACGGCATCGGCCAGGTCGCGCTCTACGAAGCCCGATGATCCCCGCCCGGCGCAGGCCGCATCCCGCCGCGCCTGCGCGCGGCGGGGCGCTCACCGGCCCGGGCGCCCCCGGTCCTCAATCCCAGTCGATGCCGAGCGACCGCTCGAAGGCGGCCGCCCCGAGCTCCCGGCCCCGAGGATCGACGACGACCACGTCCCGGAAGCCGCGCCGCTGCAGCTCCCAGGTCTTCTCCATCGCCTGCTCGTCGGTCCCGCAGGCGAAGGTCATGGCCTTACCGGACGGATCGATACCCTTCACCTTGAACACGGCGCACACCTCTCTCCGAGCCGGAGATATGGGGGTGCCCCGGCGGCCCGGAAGCTGCAAGCCGGCGATGCGGGCCTGACGGGACGCCGCCGGCTGTGAGCCGGCGCACAGCCGGCGCGCGCAGGATGGTGTCTTCTCCCCGGATCCAAGGACGGAGGGTCGGATGTCGGACACCTACGAACAGCTCGTCGCCGCGCTCCGCGCGGTCGTCACGCAGACGGGCGATCCCCGGCCCGTCATCGCCTTCGCCCTCCAGGCCATCGAGCAGGAGAACCTCGCGCGCCGGCGCCAGGCGCAGGACGCGGTGCCCGGCCCCTACGCGCCGAACGCCATGTCGATCTACGCCGAGCGTCTGCCCTGATCCTCTGCCCGGATCCGCCGCGGCGTTCGGGCTCCGGCTCGGCGCGGTTCGGGGAGCGGTGAAGCCTTCACCGGCGGGAAGCGCGCGAGACGGCCTCCTGGCGGAAGCGGATGGGAATCGAACCCACCGTACGCTGTTGGCGTACCACTGGTTTTGAAGACCAGGAGGGCCACCAGACCCCGTTCGCCTCCACCATCCGGCCTAGCACGAGCGTCGCGGACGGACCAAGCGCGGGGCCCTGCGGCAATCGCGCCGGCTCCCGCGGCAAGCAGGCGCAGGCGGGCCGCGCGGGGATCGGCGACGGGGCCCCGCTGCCCCGGTCGTATTAATTTCGCCACACTGTTGTGGCCCTGCATCACGGATGCGGTTGCGACGCAGAACACCCCAGGAGGAGGCGCCCGTGCCCACCGGCTCTGCCGGCGATGGAGCGCGGCCCGACCCGCGCGGTCCGGGCTGGATCGGCGCCGCCGTGGTGATCACGGCGCTGGTCTCGGCGGTCGCCACCTTCCTGGTCCTGGCGGGCGTGATCCGGGTCACGCCGACCCCGACGATCGGGGTGACGCTGCTGGCCATCAACGTCGCGCTGGTGCTCGGCCTCGTCGTGATCATCGCCTGGGAGGCGCGGGTCTTCCTGAAGGCGCGGCAGGCCCACGCGGCGGTGGCGCGCCTCCACAACCGCATCGTCGGCCTGTTCTCGCTCATCGCGATCCTGCCCACGATCCTGCTCGCCGTCGTCGCCTCGGTGACGATCGACCGCGGCCTCTCGCTCGGCTTCACCGACCGGGTCCGCGACGTGGTGCTGAAATCCGTGGAGGTGGCCGACGCCTACCAGGAAAACCAGTGCCAGTCGCTCGCCCGCGAGATCCGCATCCTCAACGACGACCTGACGCGGGCGCGGCCGAACTTCGACGTGAACCGCGACTGGTTCCAGAACTTCCTCACCACGCGGGCGACCAATCTCGGCCTGCCGGTGGCGCAGATCATGCGCGGGCCGACCGAGGTGGTGGCCAAGGCCAAGATCGACGTCCTGAAGGCGACGCGCCTGCCCTCGGCGGCGGCCTTCGAGGACGCGGCGAAGTCGAACGACCCGATCTGCCTGCTGCCCACCGAGGGCCGCGTCTTCGCCGCCCTCCTGCGCATGCCGGCCTACGACGACGCCGTGCTGATGGTGCAGCGGGAGGTGAGCCAGCTCGCCATCGAGTTCCCGGGGGTCTCGCGCGCGGCGGCGGCCGAGTACCTCACCTACGATTCGCTGCGGCGCTCGATCCAGATCACCTTCGCCTCAGTCTTCGTGCTGATCGCGCTGATCGCGCTGCTCTCGGCGGTGTGGTTCGGCATGAACTTCGCCAACCGCTTCGTCGCCCCGATCCGGCGGCTGATCAACGCCGCCGACCAGGTGGCGTCGGGCAATTTCTACGCCCAGGTGCCGGCCCGGAAATCGGACGGCGACCTCGCGCATCTGGGCGCCAGCTTCAACAAGATGACGCAGGAGCTGCGCCGCCAGCACGACGGGCTGACCGCGGCCAACGACCTGATCGACCGCCGCCGCCGCTTCACGGAAGCGGTGCTCTCGGGCGTCTCGCCCGGCGTCATCGGCATCGATGCGGGCGGCTTCGTCACCATCGCCAACCCGGCCGCCGAGCGCATGCTCGACCTCGCGGGCAGCGACCTGATCGGCCAGCGGCTCGGCGCGGCGGCGCCGGAGCTCGCGCCCGTGCTCGCCGAGGGCGAGAGCCGGCAGCGGGCGGTGCAGCAGCAGATCCAGCTCACCCGCGCGGGGCGCGAGCGCACCGTGACGGTGCGGGTGACGAGCGAGCAGGCCCATGGGAGCGCCCGCGGCTACGTGGTGACGCTCGACGACATCACCGATCTCGTCTCGGCCCAGCGCACCTCGGCCTGGGCGGACGTGGCGCGCCGCATCGCCCACGAGATCAAGAACCCGCTCACCCCGATCCAGCTCTCGGCCGAGCGCATCCGGCGCAAATACGGCAAGGTGATCGTCAGCGACCGCGAGGTCTTCGACCAGTGCACGGCGACGATCATCCGTCAGGTCGACGAGATCAAGCGCATGGTCGACGAGTTCTCCTCCTTCGCGCGCATGCCCAAGCCCGCGATCGCCGAGAACGACCTCACCGAGATCGCCAAGCAGAACCTGTTCATGATGCGGGTCGCCCATCCCGACATCGACTTCGCCTTCTCGTCGAGGGGCGCCGAGGAGCGCATCACCGCGGCCTTCGACATCCGCCTCCTGTCGCAGGCGATCACCAACATCCTCAAGAACGCCGTCGAGGCGGTGGCCGAGGTGCCCCCCGAGGTGCTGGGAAAGGGCAAGATCGGCCTGGACCTCGCGGTCGACGACGGCTACGCGCTCATCGCCATCACCGACAACGGCAAGGGTTTCCCCACCGAGGGGCGCCAGCGCCTGCTCGAGCCCTACATGACGACCCGCGAGGGCGGCACAGGCCTCGGCCTCGCCATCGTCAGCAAGGTGCTGGAGGAACATGGTGGCGGGATCGAGTTGAACGACAACCCGGCCGGCCGGGGCGGCCAGGTGCGCATGCGGGTGCCGCGGGCGCAGCCGGACGCCAATCCGGCGGCCCGGCCGGCGGGTGAGACGGCGCACGGCGCCGGCGCACCGGATCGGACATCCGACACGACAGTGGAGAAGGGCGCCGCACGGACGGCCCCCCAGACCGCGGAGATGCACTAGATGAGTGCCGACATCCTGATCGTCGACGACGAGGCGGACATCCGCGACCTCGTGGCCGGCATCCTCGACGACGAGGGCCACCGCTGCCGCACGGCCGGCGGCTCGGACGAGGCGCTGGCCGCGATCGAATCGCGCCGCCCCCACCTCGTCTTCCTCGATATCTGGCTGCAGGGCTCGCGCCTCGACGGCCTGCAGGTGCTCGACCTGATCAAGGCCGGCCATCCCGACCTGCCGGTGGTGATGATCTCGGGCCACGGCAACATCGAGACCGCGGTGTCGGCGATCAAGGCGGGCGCCTACGACTTCATCGAGAAGCCGTTCAAGGCCGACCGCCTGATCCTGGTGGCCGAGCGGGCGCTCGAGGCCTCCCGCCTCAAGCGCGAGGTGCGCGACCTCAAGGCGCGCTCAGGGCATGCCAACCGCATCGTCGGCGGCTCGGTGGCGGCGAACCAGCTGCGCCAGACCATCGAGCGCGTGGCGCCGACCAATGCCCGCGTGATGATCACCGGCGCGCTCGGCTCCGGCAAGGAGCTGGCCGCGCGCTCGCTGCACAAGGTCTCGGCGCGGGCCAACGGTCCCTTCGTGCTGCTCAACGCCGCCGCCATCCTCCCCGAGACGATGGAGGCCGAGTTGTTCGGCGTCGAGGGCGAGGGGGGCCGCCGCGTCGGCGCCCTGGAGGAGGCCCATGGCGGCACCCTCTACCTCGACGAGGTGGCCGACATGCCCCGCGAGACGCAGAACCGCATCCTGCGCGTCCTCGTGGACCAGAACTTCCAGCGCGTCGGCGGCACGACCCGCGTGCACGTGGATGTCCGCATCATCTCCTCCTCCTCGAAGGACCTGCAGGAGGAGATCGCCGCGGGGCGCTTCCGCGAGGACCTGTTCCACCGCCTCTCGGTGGTGCCGATCCGCGTCCCCGCCCTCTCCGAGCGGCGCGAGGACGTGCCGGAGCTGATCCAGTTCTTCATGGACAACATCTCGGCCCAGACCGGCCTGCCGAAGCGCCGCATCGCCGAGGACGCCATGGCCGTGCTGCAGTCGCACAACTGGCCGGGCAACATCCGCCAGCTCAAGAACAACGTCGAGCGGCTGATGATCCTGACCCAGGCCGATCCGGAGCAGGAGGTCACCTCGGAGATGCTGCCCTCCGAGATCGGCGCGCTGGTGCCGACGACGCCGGCGGGCTCCGGCGGCGAGAAGCTGATGAGCCTGGCGCTCCGCGAGGCGCGCGAGATCTTCGAGCGCGAGTACCTCGTGGCCCAGATCGCGCGCTTCTCCGGCAACATCTCCCGCACGGCCGAGTTCATCGGCATGGAGCGCTCGGCGCTCCACCGCAAGCTCAAGTCGCTCGGGATCGGCCCGTAGCCCGGGCGGCTGGCCCGGCCCGGCGCAGAGTGCTGTTATCCGCGGCCGTTTCGTCACGAAACACAGCCGCCCCGGCCTTGCATCAGCCGCGGCTTTGCCCGTGTATGGATGATCCGGACCGCACCCCTCGCGCACGCGTCTCGCACACGCGGTGGGGCGGCGCCGACGTCTCCGCCCGCAAGGCGCGGGGACCGCGGCGAGGGCTCAAGGCAAGAAGCTTTCAGACAAGAAGCCAGGACGACAAAAGGATAAGAAATGGCGGTCGAACGCGCACAGAACCTGCAGGACACCTTCCTCAACCACGTCCGCAAGAACAAGATCCCGTTGACCATCTTCCTCGTCAACGGCGTCAAGCTTCAGGGCGTCGTGACCTGGTTCGACAACTTCTGCGTGCTGCTGCGGCGGGACGGGCACTCGCAGCTCGTCTACAAGCACGCGATCTCGACGATCATGCCGGGCCATCCCGTGCAGCTCTTCGAGCCGGATGAGGGCGGGGCCGAGAAGGGCTGAGCCCCGGCTCTCCGGGCCTGTCCGCCCGCCCCCGGGCCGCCGACGCCCGGGGCCGATGCGGAGCCGCCGAATTTCCGGCACCGGCGCCGCTGCAAAGCGGCGTTCCGCTCCCCAGATAAGCGTGGGGGGCGACGGAGACTGAATGACGGACTTGATTTCCCGCGGCGAGGCCCGGCTGCAGGCGATGGCCCGGCCGGAGGGCGAGATCGCTGCCGCGACCCATACGCTCGTGGTCGGCCCCTACCTGGCGCGCGGCGCGGATGGCGGGCAGGCGAGCCGCTCCGCGCAGGCGCGGCTGGAGGAGGCGGTGGGGCTCGCCGCCGCGATCGAGCTCGACGTGGTGCGCTCGCTCGGGGTGAGCCTCGCGAAGATCCGGCCCTCGACCTATCTCGGCAAGGGCCGCGTCGAGGAGATCGCCGGGCTGATCCGGGCCGAGGAGATCGGACTCGTGGTCATGGACTGCGCCCTCTCGCCGGTGCAGCAGCGCAACCTCGAGAAGGAGTGGGGCGCCAAGGTCATCGACCGCACCGGCCTGATCCTCGAGATCTTCGGGCGGCGCGCCTCGACCCGCGAGGGCACGCTGCAGGTCGAGCATGCCCATCTCGCCTACCAGCGCTCCCGGCTCGTCCGCTCCTGGACCCATCTGGAGCGCCAGCGCGGCGGCTTCGGCTTCCTCGGCGGCCCCGGCGAGACCCAGATCGAGGCCGACCGGCGCATGATCCAGGAGCGCATGACCCGGATCGAGCGCGACCTCGACGCCGTCACCCGCACCCGCGGCCTGCACCGGCAGAGCCGGGCGCGCGTGCCCTACCCGATCGTGGCGCTGGTCGGCTACACCAATGCCGGCAAGTCGACCCTGTTCAACGCGCTGACCAAGGCCCAGGTGGTCGCGCAGGACATGCTGTTCGCGACCCTCGACCCGACGGCGCGCGCCACCAAGCTGCCGCACGGCGAGACCGTGATCCTGTCGGACACGGTGGGCTTCATCTCGGACCTGCCGACCTCGCTCATCGCCGCCTTCCGGGCGACGCTGGAGGACGTGATCGAGGCCGACATCCTGCTCCACGTGCGCGACGTCTCCCATGTCGACACCGCGAGGCCCAGGCCGAGGATGTCGGCGCGGTGCTGCGCGAGCTCGGCATCGAGGATGCGGCGGAGCGCGTCATCGAGGTCTGGAACAAGGCCGACCTCCTCGACGAGGCTGAGCGCACGCGGCTCCTGAACCTCAGCCGGAAAGGCGAGGGCGCGCAGCGCAACGACCGCGACAGCGCCGCCCCGGTCCTCGTCTCGGCGCTGACGGGGGAGGGGCTCGCGGCGCTCACCGGCCGGATCGAGGCCCGGATCGCGCGGGCGCGCTCGACCTTCGCGGTGGTGCTGCCGCCGGAGGACGGGGCCGCCCTCAACTGGCTCTACGAGAATGCCGAGGTGCTCGACCGGCGCATGGAGGAGGGCGGCACCCTCCACCTCGCCGTCCGCATCGCCCCGGAGAAGGAGCCGCGCTTCCTCAACCGCTTCGGCGCGGCCCGCCGCCTCACCCGGGCCGAGTAGGCTCATGAAGGCCGAGATGGAGGCCGCCGCGCCGGCCCCATCGCCGGCCGGGCCGCCGCCCGATGCGCGGCAGCACGCCCGCGCCGCCCGCCGGCTGGTGCAGGCGGCCAATGGCGGGGGGGTGCTGGGGCTGCGCCTCGGCGGGGGGGTGGTGCGGCTGATGGCGGCGCCGGCCCATGACGGCGCCCTCCCCGCGCCCAGCCACTGGGTCATTCTCCCCCCCCACCCGGGCAGCTCCGGCTGGTTCGCCCCGGGCCGGCGGGGCGGCGGGGGGGGGGCCGGC
>NZ_CABFPH010000089.1 GCF_902141845.1 Methylobacterium symbioticum
CCGAAGGCGACGCAGCGCCTCGCCTCCGCCTCGCCGGACGCCCCGATCCCGGCGGATACCCCCGCCACCACGGCGGCGACCACCGCCAGCGCGGCGCCCGCCGTCAGCGACGCGCCGGTCGGCGGCTTCTCGGTGCAGCTCGGCGTGCGCAACAGCGCCGGCGACGCCCAGGCGGCGTTCCGCGACATGCAGCGCAAGTACAGTCAGCTCGCGGGCAAGCCGGAGCTGATCCGCCAGGCCGAGGTCAACGGCAAGACGATCTACCGCGTCCGCGTCGGGCCGCTCGCCAAGGCCGAGGCGACGAGCCTGTGCAGCGAGCTGCAGGGCGCCGGCGGCCAGTGCTTCGTGGCCAAGAACTGATCGCCTGATCCCGCCCGGACCGCGTCCGGGCGGCGATCCCGCAGGCCGGCCGGAGCCTGAGGTCCGGATCCCACCCCAGAGCCGATCCGGCCGAACGACGCGGCCGGCTTCGAACGGCCGCACTGTCCGCGCAGAGTCCGCGGCGCAACAGCCGGGCCTTCTCCGCCCCCCGGCGCGCCGGCCGCCCTGGTTTCGCCTTGCCGAGGCGCTGCCGAAGGCCGATCCTCCGTCCCCGACGAACCGGACGCCACCATTCCACCCGAGCCGACCGCGCGAGCCGCCCCGATGTCCTCCCGTGCCCTGATCCTCGGTTGCGCCGGCCGGAGCCTGACCCCGGAGGAGGCCGCCTTCTTCCGCGACGTGCGGCCCTGGGGCTTCATCCTGTTCAAGCGCAACATCGGCACGCCGGACGAGGTGCGCGCGCTCACGTGCTCCTTACGCGACTGCGTCGGCCGGGCGGATGCGCCGATCCTGATCGACCAGGAGGGCGGCCGGGTGCAGCGCATGGGCCCGCCGCATTGGCCGGCCTATCCGGCGGGCCGCGCCTATGCCCGCTTCGACGGGGCCGCCGCGGCCATCGCCCGCCTCGGCGCCCGGCTGATGGCCCACGACCTCGCCGATGTCGGCATCAACGTCGATTGCGCGCCCGTCCTCGACGTGCCGGTGGCCGGCGCCCACGACATCATCGGCGACCGCGCCTACGGCACCACGCCGACGGCGGTGGCCGAGATCGGGCGCGCGGTCGCCGAGGGGCTGATGGCCGGCGGCGTGCTGCCGGTGATGAAGCACATCCCCGGCCACGGCCGCGCCGCCTGCGACAGCCATCACGGCCTGCCCGTAGTCGAGACCGACCGCGGGACCCTCGAAGCCCAGGATTTCGTGCCGTTCCGGGCGCTTGCCGATCTGCCCATGGCGATGAGCGCGCACGTGGTCTTCACCGCGCTCGACCCGGAGCGCCCGGCGACGCAGTCCCGCACCGTGATCGAGCGGGTGATCCGCGGCGCGATCGGCTTCGACGGCCTGCTGATGACCGACGACCTCTCGATGCATGCCCTGACCGGCCCGTTCCGGGAACGGGCCGAGGCATCCTTCGCGGCGGGCATCGACGTGGCCCTCCATTGCAACGGCGACATGGCCGAGATGCGGGGAGCGGCCGAAGGGACGCCGCTGCTCGCGGGCGAGGCCGCGCGCCGGGCGGAGGCCGCGCTCGCACGCCTCGCCACCGCCGGGGAGGGTCTCGACCTGCCGGAAGCCCGGGCCCGTTTCGCCGCCGCGCTCTCCGCCGCAGCCTGACGAAGCCGGAATCCCCGTTCACGCGGCCGTCATCCCGCGTCACGGAGCCGCCCGCGCCTTGTGTTCGCGGGGCGCTGTCCCTAGGTTCGGCCCGAATTTCGGTCTCGGGTCGAGACGCCGCGCGGAGGTCTCTCGCGCGGCGCGGGAGAGGTTGCCATGGGCAGCATGAGTATCTGGCACTGGGTCATCGTCGCCGTCGTGGTGATGCTGCTGTTCGGGCGCGGCAAGGTCTCCGACCTGATGGGCGACGTGGCCAAGGGCATCAAGGCGTTCAAGAAGGGCATGGCCGAGGACGAGGCGCCCGCTCCGACGGCGACGCCGGCCTCGCCGGCCGAGCCCGTGCGCACCATTCCTCACACGGCCGAGTCCAGCCCCGGCACCGCGGTCCCCGCGAGCCATGTGCCGGCCGGTGAGCGCAAGCCGGTCTGATCCGGATCCGGGCTTCCACTGGCCGCGGCTTGGTGTAAGGCCGGGGGCTTGAGGCCCATCCGGGGCGCGCCGGGACCCGGCGCGCCCGAGCAGCGGGACCGTCGGCACGATGTTTGACATGAGCTGGGGCGAGGTGATGCTGATCGGCGGCGTCGCCCTCATCGTCATCGGGCCGAAGGACTTGCCGAAGGCCCTGCGCACCGTCGGGCAGGTCACGGGCAAGCTGCGCCGTATGGCCGGCGAGTTCCAGGCGCAGTTCAACGAGGCGATCCGCGAGGCCGAGCTCGACGAGGCCCGCCGCGAGTTCGACGGTATCCGCGACACCGTGCGCAAGACCGGCTCCGGCTTCAACCCGGTCCAAACCATCCGCGACGAGTTGAAGGGTGCCGTCGAGGGCCGGGCGGAGAAGAGCCAGGATCCGCACAAGCCTGGTCCCGAGGCTCCGGCCCATCCGGCGGCACCGAGCCCAGGCAGCTACGACGTGCCGAGGCCCGCAGAGATGGAGGCGGCCCCGCTTCCCGTGCCGGGCTCGGCCGACGACCCCTTCGGCGCCCCCGAACCGCCCGCGGCGCCCTCCAATCCTGTCCCCGCGGCCCCGGCCGGCGAGGCGAAGCCCGGGACGGCCGGCCAATGATCGACGAGCGGGACGAGGCGGATATCGAGGCCTCGCGGGCGCCCCTCATCGAGCACCTGATCGAGCTGCGCGCGCGGCTGATCAAGTCGCTCATCGCCTTCGTGCTGATGTTCTTCGGGTGCTTCTTCTTCTCGCGCCAGATCTACAATGTGCTCGTGCACCCCTACGTCTCGGTTGTGGGTGCGGAGAACGCGAAGCTCATCGCCACGCACTTCCTCGAGCAGGTCTTCACCAACATCAAGCTCAGCGTCTTCGGGGCGGCCTTCCTGTCCTTCCCGATCGTCGCGACGCAGATCTACGCCTTCGTGGCGCCGGGCCTCTACCGCAACGAGCGCAAGGCCTTCCTGCCCTACCTCGTCGCCACGCCGATCTTCTTCGTGCTCGGCGCGCTGGTGGTGTTCTTCCTGGCGATGCCGCTCCTGATCCAGTTCTCGGTCTCGCTGCAGCAGGTGGGCGTCGCCGGCGAGCCGACCATCGCCCTGCTGCCGAAGGTCGACGAGTACCTCTCGCTGATCATGACGCTGATCTTCGCCTTCGGCATCGCCTTCCAGCTCCCGGTGATCCTGACCCTGCTCGGCCAGGTCGGGATCATCGACGCGGCCTTCCTGCGCGAGAAGCGGCGCTACGCCATCGTGCTGGTCTTCGTGGCCGCCGCCGTGCTCACCCCGCCCGACGTGATCTCCCAGCTCTCCCTGGCGATCCCGATGCTCCTCCTCTACGAGGCCTCGGTCTTCTCGGTGGCGCGCGTCGAGAAGCTGCGCGCGGCGCGGCGGCTCGCGGAAGGGCTCGATCCATAAAGTCCCGGGAGGCGAGAGGGGCCACCCCTCTCGCGGGTCCAGGGCAGAGCCCTGGGAAACCACGTCGGGGCTCCGCCCCGATACCCCGCCAAAGGGATGATCCCTTTGGGATCCCGATCGAACTGATTGAATGGACCGCATTTTCTTTCGCGGAACCGGCAACCACTTCCGCGGAAAATGCTCTAGAGACCCGGGCCCTTGGCGGCGCCCCAGATGCGGCCGGGCTTGCCGTTGCTCGCTCCCTGCAGCACCACCACCCAGGCATCGGCGTCGGCGACCCGCACGGCGGCGCGCGGCACCTCGATATGCACGGGCTGGCCGGTCCAGGTGCCGAGGCGCTGCAGGCTGCGCGCCACGTTGACGTAGGTGACGACCCGGCCCCGGCTCTCGCCGCGCTCGATCGAGACCGGGCGGCGCCGCAAGATCGGGATCAGCCAGACATCGGCCTTGGCCGGCGCGACGGAGGTCCCGACATCGATCAGGATGCGGTCGCCGCGCTCCTCGCCGCGCACCGGCACCGGAAGGCCGCCCTGGCTGCCGGCGTCGCTCAGCATGCGATCGAGACGGTCGCGGTCGGAGCCGATGGCGGAGGCGCCGCCATTGACCACCGCCTGGGGTGTGAAGACCTGACGCACGCCGCTCAGGCCCGCATAGGCGTGCTGGCGCTCGGTGAAGGGCCGCAGCGCCAGTGTGTCCTTCCAGCCGAGATAGTCCCAGTAGGTCACCGGCAGGGTCAAAGCGAGGATGCCGGGCCGGGCCGCGAGGTCAATGATCACGGGGTCGGCCGAGCGGCAAGCGACGCAGCCTTGGCTCGTGAACAGCTCGACCACCGCCTGGAGGGGCTCTGCCCCGGCGGGCCGCGCGGAGAGCCCTGCCAGGGCAAGCGCGGTCGCCCCCGCAAGGACGGCGTATCGAGGAGCCGGAAGCATCATCGCATCACAGCGCCTCACGACCGGTCTTGGGAAATCACGTTGGCTTGAGAGCGGCCGGCCTCGCCGGACGGTGCTGCCGCGATCGCGCCCGGCGCCGCGGACCGGGGCAGCATGGCCGGGCGCCAGCGGCGATGCATCCAGAGCCACTGGCCGGGCTCCTCGCGGATCCAGGACTCCACCACCGCAGTCATCGCCTGCATGGCGCCGGCCACCTCGATCCGGCCCTCCGCGTCACGCGGCAGGTCGAGGGGTGGGGTCAGCTCCAGGCGGAAGCGCCCGTTCCCGAGACGCACCACGCGGGCGCCGTGGACCGGACATTCGTGATGGCGGGCGAGCTTGGCGAGGAGCGGGTTGGCGAGGCAGGGCTGCCCGAAGAACCGCACCACCACGCCGCGGGTGAAGTGCTGGTCGATGAGTTGGCCGAGATGGCCGCCACGCTCCACCACGCCCTGCATGGCGAAGACGGCGCCGGGGCCGGAGGCGGCGAGGCCGCCCATGGTCTTGCGCCGCACCGTGCGGACGAGCTTGGCCGCGGCCGGGTTGTTCGGCGCCCGGTAGACGGCGGTGGCCTCCAGCCCGAACTTCGCCGCGGCGATGGCCGGCAATTCCCAATTGCCGAGATGGGCCGAGAAGATCAGACCCGGCTTGGCATCGTCACGCAGCGCGTAGAAGTGCTCGAGGCCGACCACCTCCATGCGCTGCGTCTCGGGAATCTCCGGATCGTAATCGAACAGGGTGTCGAGATGGGCGTATTCGGCGCCGGTGCGCCCGAGATTGTCCCAGGCGGCGCGGGCGATCTCTCGCAGCTCGTCAGAGCCACGCTCGGGAAAGGCGGCGCGCAGGTTCGCCATCAGGGTGCGGTGCACGGGCAGGTAGGGCCCCAGGCCGCGCAGGAGCGCCCCGCCCAGATCGGCCGCGCGCTCGGGCCCGAGCCGGCGCGCCAGATGGAACAGCGCACCGATCAGCGGCAGCATGGCGTAGCCCGCGAGTCGCGGGAATGAGCGCTTCAGGACGAGGGCGAGACGCAACACGCGGAGACTCCAGGCGACTCGGGCGCCCACGGCGAAGCTTGTACAGGCTGCAGCGCCCTGGCCCCAGCGGCCAGGTCGACGCGTCCGGCGGATGCCCCCAACCGCACCGGAACGCGGAGCCGCGGCGGTCCGGGCCGCCGCGAATCGCCTTAGACCATCTTCGCGTCCGAGAGAAAAGGATCAGAGCGTCACAAGGATCTTGCCGAAGACCTTGCGCGATTCGAGCCGCTCCAGCCCCGCCGCGAAGTCCCCAAGCGGATACACCGTGTCGATCACCGGCGTGAGCCCGGCGGCCATCTTGTCGAGCGACTGGCGGATGTTCTCGATGCGGCAACCGAACGAGCCGGTGATGCGGTACTGTTGCTGGAACAGCTGCATCAGGTTCATCGTGGTCGAGACCCCGGAGGTCGATCCGCAGGTCACGAGGCGCCCGCCGCGCTTCAGGCAGAGGAGCGAGCCGTTCCAGGTGTCGGGCCCGACATGCTCGAACACCACGTCGACGCCCTTGCGCTTGGTCAGGCGCCGCACCTCGCCCTCGAAGCGCTCGGTCCGGTAGTTCACGACGTGGTCGGCGCCGAGAGCGGCGGCCCTGGCACCCTTCTCGTCGTCGCCGACGGTCGTGTAGACCGTGCAGCCGATCGCCTTGGCCATCTTGATGGCGCTGGTGCCGATGCCCGAGCCGCCGGCATGAACGAGGATGCTCTCGCCGGGCTCCAGCCGCGCATTGTCGAACAGCATGTGCTGCACGGTACCGAAGGCGATGCCGGCGCAGGCGGCGTCGGTGAAGCTCACCCCCTCCGGCGCCTTGACCGCGAGGCGGGCGGGCACCGTGACGTATTCGCTCGCGAAGCCGTCGATGTGGAAGCCGAAGACGCCGCCGACCTCCTCGCAGAGGTTGTCGCGGCCCTGCTCGCAGGCGTGGCAGTGGCCGCAGGTCTTCGCACCGTAGAGGGCGACGGTGTCGCCGACCGCAAGGCCGGTCACGCCGGCGCCGAGGGCGGCGACTTCGCCCGCCCCCTCGGCGCCCACCGTCAGGGGGAGCCTGCGCTTGGCGAAGGCCATGCCGCGGAAGCCCCAGACGTCGATGAAGTTGAGGCCGACCGCGCGGATCCGCACGCGCACCTCGCCGGGACCGGGGGCGGGCGCGTCGGCCACCTCCGTCAGGCGCAGGTCGCGGTCGCCGAAGAGTTGCAGGGCTTGCATGGGCAGTTCCTCGGAAGGATCCTCGGGAAGCGGCGCCCTATTCGGGCGCGAGGTAGCGCCGCCGGGCCCAGCCGAGCGTCGGGCCGACCTTGACGCGGCACCACGTGGTGCGGCTCGGCGTGTCGTTGGTGCAGCCGAAGACGAGGGCGCGGGAGCGGATCTCGCCGACCACCTCGGCGGAGGGATCGGGCTCGGCGCGGATGCTCAGGCTCTCGCCGCGGGGCAGCCCGTCGAGGCGGTAGCTCTGCGGCTCGGCCGCGGCCGGGCCGGCGAGGACGAGAAGGGCGAGGAGGGGGAGCGGGCGCATCGCGGATCTCAGGCGCGGTGCACGCCCATCATCGCGGTCAGGCCGCCATCGACGGGCAGGACCGCACCGGTGATGTAGCCGGCCGCATCCTCCATCAGGAAGCGCGCAAGCGCGGCTACCTCAGCCGGGTCGGCGAAGCGGCCGGCCGGGATCTGGCGCTCCATGCCGGCGCGGTGGGCGGCGTAGGGCGCCATCATCTTCGTGTCGATGAAGCCCGGCGCGATCACGTTGACGGTGACGCCGCGCTTGGCCGATTCGATGGCGAGCGTCCGGCAATAGGCGATCAGCGCGCCCTTGGTGGCCGCATAGGCCGCGTTGCCCGCATTGGCCCGGAGCGCCGCCACCGAGCCGATCGCGACGATGCGGCCGGCGCGCGCCCGGATCATGCCGCGGGTCAGCGCCTTGGCCAGCCGGGTCAGCGCGTAGAAATTGACCTGCATCGCCGCCTCGAGCCGGTCCTGGTCGAGCATCAGGGCGAGGGCGTCCGCCGACTGGCCGGCATTGTGGACGAGGCCGTAATAGCCGCGCTCCTCCGCCGTCCCGCAGAAGGCGTCGAGGGCAGCCCGGTCGGCGAGGTCAAGGGGTAGGGCGGTGGCGCCGAGGTCGGCGGCGAGCGCCTCGGCCTCGGCGGCGGAGGTGCGGTAGGTGAAATCGACCGCGTGGCCGGCCGCGGCGAGCGCCCGCACGATCGCCGAGCCCAGCCCCCCGGCGCCCCCGGTGACGAGGACGCGGCGCTGGCCGCCCGCGCTCATCTGCGCGCTCATGCCGGCTCCGCCCCGAGGACGAGGCAGGTGTTCTGGCCGCCGAAGCCGAAGGAGTTCGACAGCACCCGTGCGACCGGCACGTCGCGGGCCTCGGCGACGATGTCGAGGGGGAGCGCCGGATCGGGCACCGCGTAGTTGATGGTCGGCGGGATGCGCCCGTGCCGGATGGTGAGCAGCGAGACGGCGGCCTCGATGGCGCCGGCCGCGGTCAGCGTGTGGCCGATCATCGACTTGTTCGAGGTGACCGGGATGCGGCCGATCAAGTCTCCGAACACCGCGGCGAGGCCGAGGGCCTCCATCCGGTCGTTCTCCGGCGTCGAGGTGCCGTGGGCGTTGACCGTGTCGATCGCGTCGGGCCCGAGGCCGGCATCCTCCAGGCTCGCGCGGATGGCCGCCAGGATCGGCGCCCCGTCCGGGCTGGAGCGGGTACGGTGGAAGCCGTCGCCCTTCTCGCCGCAGCCGAGCACGTAGCCGAGGATCGTCGCGCCGCGCGCCTTGGCGGCGGCCTCGTCCTCCAGCACCAGGGCGGCGGCTCCCTCGCCCATGACGAAGCCGTCGCGGTTCTTCGAGAAGGGCTTCGAGGCGCCCTCCGGCGGGTCGTTCTGGGTGGAGAGCGCGGAGAGCAGCGAGAAGCGGATCAGCGATTCCGGGTTCACCGAGCCGTCCGTGCCGATGCAGAGCGCGGCCGTCATCTCGCCGCGGCGGATGGCCTCGACGCCGAGCTGGATCGCGGTCGCCCCCGACGAGCAGGCGGTCGACAGCGAGATCGGCGAGCCCTTGGTCCCGAAGCGCTCGGCGATGCGCTCGGCCACGGTGCCGAAGATGAAGAGGTCGTGCCAGCCGTCGAAGGCCCGGCTCGCCGCCGCCCGCTGCAGGTCGCCGTAGCCGATCTCGCCCTGGCTCGCCGCGGCCTCGGCCAGCGCCTGCCGCTGCGGCCATTCCATCTCGACCGGGGGCACGGCGATGAACAGGGCGCCGGGGAAGTCGGCCGCCGCCCCGATGCCGGCCTGGCCCACGGCCTCATCGGCGGCGATCGCCGCGAAGCGCTCGGAGAGGAGCGGCGCCACCAGCGGGTCGGTGTCGAGGAAGTCGACGGTGCCGGCGATGCGGGTGCGCAGGCCGTCGGTGGGGAAGCGCCGGATCGCGTGGATGCCGGAGCGGCCGGCGGTGAGCGCCGCCCAGTTCTCGTCCTGGCCCCGGCCCAGCGAGGTGACGAGACCGATGCCGGTGACAGCGACCCGGGGCCGGCCCTTCGCGTCGCGGGGAGAATGCGTGGTCATGGCGCCGTCTTACACGATCGGGACGGGGAGGCGAGGCGGTTTCCGGGCATGCGTCACCCGCCGTAACTCTGCACCAGCGAGCCGGCGACGAGCCCCCAGCCATCCACCAGCACGAAGAAGATCAGCTTGAAGGGCAGCGCCACCGAGGCCGGCGGCACCATCATCATGCCCACCGCCATCAGCACCGAGGCGACGACGAGGTCGATGATCAGGAAGGGAATGAACAGCAGGAAGCCGATCTCGAAGGCCCGCCGCAGCTCGGAGATCATGAAGGCGGGGGTGACGATCTCCAGGCCGAGCTGCTCGGGCCCCTGCGGCACCGGGATGCGGGCCATGTCGATGAAGAGCTTCAGGTCCTTCTCGCGCACGTTCTTCAGCATGAAGGTCTTGAACGGGGCCGAGGCGCGGTCGAAGGCCTGGGTCTGGCTGATCTGCCCGGCGACCAGCGGCTCGATGCCGGCGCGATAGGCCTCGCGGCCGGTCGGCGCCATCACGAAGGCGGTCAGGAACAGGGCGAGGCTGATGATCACCGCGGTGGGCGGGGCGGTCTGGGTGCCGAGCGCCGAGCGCAGGATCGACAGCACCACGACGATGCGGGTGAAGGCGGTGGCCATCACGAGCACGGAGGGCGCGAGCGCCAGGACCGTGATCAGCGCAACGAGCTGGAGCGCCCGTTCGGTGACGCCGCCCGCGCCGAGATCGACGGTGACGCTCTGGGCGGCGGCCGGCCCGGCGAGGCAGAGGAGGGCGAGCCCGGCAGGGCCCGCACGTCGCAGGAGCGGGCTCACGGGGCCTCCGGCGGCTGCACCGTCGCCCGGCGCGCCTCGATGTTCTGCCAGACGAGGAGCGCGGGCAGGCCCAGGACCACGTCCGGCACGCGCTTGGCGAGGGACAGGGCGATGGCCGTGCCGGCATCGATGCCGAACAGCGCGCAGACCACGACGAAGCCCCCCTCCTGAACGCCGAGCCCGCTCGGCACGGGGAAGGCCGCCGACTTGATAGCCTGACTGAGCGCCTCGATCACCAGCACCTCGGCGAGGCTCACCCCATCGATGCCGATGCAGGTGAGCGCGATCCAGATCTCCGCCGCCCCCAGCATCCAGGCCAGGAGATGCAGGACGAAGGCCTGCGCGATTCGCCCGCGCCGGCCGCCGTGCCAGACCGCGTCGAGGGCCTCCTGCACGCGCATGGTCGCGGGCGCCGCGCCCGCCTGGCCCGGCTCTGCCGCCCGCGCGAAGCGGCGTCCGACGGCGGCGAGCCGCTCCTCGATGAAGCGGGCGGCGCCGACCCGCTGCACGGCGAAGAAGGCTGCAACGACGAGGCCGGCGACCGCGAGGGCGCGCAGCATCCAGGCGGCGAGCCGGGCGGCGGGCTCCCCGTCGAGCTGCATGAGCAGCACGGCTCCGAGCGCCGCGAACAGGGCCTGGCTGCCGACCTGGATCAGCATGTCGGCGAGGATCGAGGCCGTGGCGAGGGCGCCCGCGACGCCCCAGAAGGTCAGCAGGCGCCCGCCCAGCACGTCGCCGCCGATCGAGGCCACGGGGAGCAGCACGTTGATGCCCTCGCGCACGTAGCGCAGCACCACGAAGGGGCCCGTCCGCACGGGTGAGAGCCCGTCGAGGAGGCGCGCCCAGGCGAGCCCGCACAGGAACACGATGAGAGCCCGTACCAGCACGATCCCGGCAAGCCCCGCGAACCCGATCCGCCCGAAGGCTGCGGCCACGGCGGAGAGATCGTTGGTGGCGACGAGCCAGGCGGCGAGCCCGAGGCCGATCAGGGTGCCGAGAAGCGGCAGGCGGCGCAGGAGCGCGCGGGCGAGCCCGCTCCGGGTCTCGGTCACGGACCGGGTCCCTCCCGGCTGGGTCGGCTCTCGCACGGTCTCGGCTCGCACGGTCAGATCGGGGATCGGGGCGCGGTCGTCAGGTCTGGTGGTCGCGGGCCGATCCGTGCGCCCCGCTGCGCAGGCCGGCTTCCGCGGGCGCCGGTAGCGCGCCATTGGGGCCGAAATCGGGGAGGGCGGCCGGCGGATCGGCGCGCGGATCGAGCAGCGCGACCCGGCCCGCCGCGAGGCTCGCCCCGGTCGCGACCGCGATCAGCCGCTTGGGGCAGGGACCGAGGCAGCCGGTCTCGACGACCCTCACCGCCCTCGCCGACGCCGAACTGACGCCGGACGATCGGATTGCCCCCGCCTCCTTCGCGGCCGCCTTGGCCGCCGCCTTGGCCGCCGCTTTGGCGAGCCGCAGCGCCGCCTTCCGCGAGATCCCGGCGCGCTTCGCACATTTGCGGCAGACCAGCACGACCTCCGCGGGCTTGGCCTTCGCCGTGCGGCACCGGGAATCGGCCGCGGTCGCTGCGGCCGGGAATGCCGGGTCACGGGGGAGGGGCCCCGCAGGCGCAGCCGTCGCGGGCCGGTGCATCTCGGGCGGTCGCCTGTCGTCGGGGCTCGTCGCGGGGATCATCGACGCGGCCTACAGCGCCGGGCCGCTGCGGTGCAACGGACACGGCAGCGCAGCCCGGGATGCCTTAAAAAGGGCCGAAAAGAACGGGACTTCGAAGACCTGACGGCCGCCTCCGCCGCGACGGGGCGCGGCCGGCACCGATCCCCAGGACAAGCACCGGATGAGCGTCGAGGACGTCAAGCAGAGCGACCGGGTTCGCGGCATCATCGACTTCGCGCAGCGCTCCCTCACCGAGGTCCGGCGCGGCGCGCAGACGATCGAGCCGATCCCGTCGCAGCGGAGCCGGGCCCTGGCACGGCGGGTGCGCGAGCGGCTGGCCTGGACCCGCCTGCCGGGCCTGCGCCCGGCCGACGCCGCCCCGGTCAGCTACGCCCGGATGGTGGTGTGGCGCTTCGCGACCTTCGTCCTGCTGCCGACCGCGGTGGTGGCGGTCTACCTGTTCGTGTTCGCCTCCGACCAGTACATCGCCGAGGCGCGCTTCGCCGTGCGCGGCAACGTCGAGCCGATGGAAGATGTCGGCCTCGGCGAATACTCGACCATGATCCACAAGCACAACAGTCAGGACAGCTACATCGTCCGCGACTTCATCCGCAGCCGGGCTCTGGTCGAGGAGATGGAGAAGAAGCGTCAGATCTCGCAGCTCTTCTCCCGTCCGGAGGCGGATTTCTGGACGCGCTTCGACCCGAAGGAGCCCGTCGAGGAGCTGACCAAGTACTGGCGCCGCCATGTCGAGGCGAATATCGACGCGATCTCCGGCGTGACCCAGCTCACGGTCCGGGCCTTCACCCCGCAGGACGCGCTGACCATCGCGCAGGACATCGTCGCCCGCGCCGAGACGCTGATCAACGAGATCAACAAGAACGCCAAGGCCGACATGCTGGCGCAGGCCAAGGTGGATGCCGAGACCGCGCAGGTGCGCCTGCGCAACGCCTACATGGCGCTCCAATCCTTCCGCAACCGCTGGGGCATCATCGACCCGATCAAGTCGGCCGAGAGCACGATGACGACCCTGCTCAGCCTGCGCAAAGAGAAGTTCAAGAACGAGAACGACCTCCAGGTGCTGCGGGCCTCGAACCTCGACGAGAAGTCGCGCTCGATCCAGGTGCTGGTCGCGAACGTCGCGGCCGTCGATCACCAGATCAAGGATCTGCAGGAGCAGCTCACCCGCGACGGCCTCAACAGCGACGGAACGCCGACCATGGCGAACGCGCTGCTCGAGTATGAAGGGCTCGTCGTCGAGCGCACCATCGCGGAGAAGCTCAACGAGTCGGCGATCAACCTCCTCGACCGGGCCCGCGTGAGCGCCGACAAGCAGCAGATCTTCCTCGCGATCTTCGTGCCGCCGGTCCTCCCCCTCGACACGCTCTACCCGATGCGCTGGCACGCCCTGTTCGTCGCGTTCTTCTGCTTCCTCGTGGTCTGGAGCTCGGTCTCGCTGGTGGTGGCCGGCGTGCGGGATCAGCGTCTCTGATTGAGGCCGGGCGTCGGCGCGTCCGGGGCCGGTGCCCGAAGGCACCGGCCGGAGGCCTCCCCGCGGCAGGTCCTTGCCGACGGCTCTTGCCGAAGGTCCTTGCCGAAGAGTCTTGCCATGCGGGCCCCGGGCTTGCACTGAGACGCGTGCCCGTCCGAAGACCCTGACCGAACACAGATGGCGGATTTCTCCGAACTCGTCGCTCAAGCCGTGAAGCCGACGATGAACCGCGCCGAGCGCGAGGCCGTCTACGGCGTCGTGCGCCAAGCGGTGCGGCGCCTGCAGGAACGCGAGAACCTGGCCGACGACGACCCGCGGCTCGCCCTGCAGAACCACCTCGTCGAGGAGACGATCCGCGACGTCGAGGCGGACATCGCCCGGGCGGAGGCGATGCGCAAGCTGGACGAGGCGCTCGCCGTCCAGAACAAGGCCTATGCCGAGACCCGCTCCGGCCGCGGGCGGAACTGAGGCCCGCAGGGGCGCCGATGGGCCGGGGCCGCACCCCGGCACCCCGCGGCAGGGATGATGCCGTCGGGGGCTTCGCTCTACCCGTAGGCAGCCAGGGCGCGCACGCCGCCCGGCTCGGCCACCTCCAGACCGGCCTCGACATATTCGTTGAGCTTGTTGCGCAGCGTCCGGATCGAGATCCCGAGGATCTTGGCCGCGTGGGTGCGGTTGCCGAGGCAATGGTCGAGGGTGTCGAGGATGAGGTCGCGCTCGACCTCGGCGACGGTGCGCCCGACAAGGCCGCGCGTGGCCGCCTCGGCGACCTGCGCCGCCCGGACAGCGGGCCCGTCGGCCGCGGCGATCGCGTCGCCCTCCGGCGTCAGGATCGCCTCGACGCCGATCTCGGACCCGCTCGCCAGCAGGACTGCCCGGTGCAGCGTGTTCTCCAGCTCGCGCACGTTGCCGCGCCAGGGATTGCGCGTGACGATGCTCCGCGCCTCGGCCGAGAGCGGGCGCAGGGGCAGGCCGTTCACCGCGGCGTATTTCTTGGCGAAATGGCCGGCGAGTTCCAGGATGTCGGCCGGGCGCTCGCGCAGGGCCGGCAGGCGCAGATGGACGACGTTGAGCCGGTAGAACAGGTCCTCGCGGAAGGTGCCCTTGCGGACCTCCTCGGCAAGGTTGCGGTTCGAGGTG
Source organism: Methylobacterium symbioticum (assembly GCF_902141845.1). Taxonomy (GTDB): domain Bacteria; phylum Pseudomonadota; class Alphaproteobacteria; order Rhizobiales; family Beijerinckiaceae; genus Methylobacterium; species Methylobacterium symbioticum. The sequence continues at coordinate 14,101 of NZ_CABFPH010000089.1, forward strand.
GCGAGCACCCGGATATCGACCTTGACCGGGGCCGTGCCGCCGACCCGGTCGATCACGCGCTCCTGCAGCGCCCGCAGCAGCTTCGACTGCAGGCGGACATCCATCTCGGAGATCTCGTCGAGGAGCAGCGTGCCGCCATTCGCCTCCTCGAACCGGCCGATGCGCCGCGCCACCGCGCCGGTGAAGGCGCCCTTCTCGTGGCCGAACAGCTCGGATTCGAGCAGGGCCTCGGGGATCGCGGCGCAGTTCACCGAGACGAAGGGCTTGGCCGCCCGGTTCGAACGGGCATGGACGTGGCGGGCGAGCACCTCCTTGCCGGTGCCGCTCTCGCCGGTGATCAGCACCGAGGCCTCCGAGCGGGCGACCTGCTCGGCGAGGCGCACCACCCGCTCCATCGCGGGATCGCGCCAGACGAAGGCGCGGCTGTCGGCCGAGACGGCTTCCAGCACCGCGGCGATCAGCTCGGGATCGGGGGGAAGGGGCACATATTCCTTGGCGCCCGCCTGGATCGCGGCCACCGCCGCGCGGGCATCGGCGGCCACGCCGCAGGCGATCACCGGCGTGCGGATGCGCTCCTCCTCCAGCGCTGCCACCAGGGCGCGGATGTCGAGACCCACATCGATCATGATCAGGTCCGCGCCGCGCGCCCGCAGGACCGTCAGCCCCTGCGGGATCGCGTCCGCCTGGGTCACGGCGGCGCCGCGCTGCATGGCGATCTTCGAGGCAGTGACGAGCTCGCCGTTGAGCCGTCCGATCATCAGGAGCCGCATCGGGCACTCCGCATCCTGTCGGCACCCGGCCACGGGGCCGGGCGTGAACCCCAGAGCGCTCTTCAGCCGAAGCGGGTATCGGTTCGGCTGAAGAGCGCGTGTAAAAACAATGACCTGGAGACGATCCCGATTGCGACGCGATCGGGATCGTCTCCGCGAAACTTAGTTCTCGCCCTTGACGATCTCGGTCATCGTCACCCCGAGGCGCTCCTCGACGAGGACGACCTCGCCGCGGGCGACGAGGCGGTTGTTCACGAAGATGTCGATCGCCTCGCCGACCTTGCGGTCGAGCTCCAGCACCGCGCCGGGGCCGAGGCGCAGGAGGTCGCCGATCGGCATGCGCGACTTGCCGAGGACGGCCGAGACCATCACGGGCACGTCGAAGAGCTGCTCGAGGTCGGCGGCGGATTTCGGGGTGGTCGGCGCGTCGCGGATCGAGTCCGTCGCGAGGCTCGGATCGAAGTCGCCGAGCTGGGGCAGGCTGAAATCGTCGGACATCAGAAACTCGCCGGTTCGGTCGGGTCGGGGACGGTGCCGAGGCAGGCGGCGATGGCCGCGTCGATCTCGGCTTCGAGGCGGTCGCGCGCGCGCACCACGCCGCCATCGGCCCACTCGATGCGGGCGTCGCCGAGCGCGAGATCGGGCTCGCCCAGCACCACGAGGCGGCCCTCGTAGCCGCGCTCACGCGCGAGCCGGCGCATCAGCGCCTCGGTCTCCTCGACCAGGCCCTCCTGCACGCGCACCACGAGATGGGGCACGCCGCGCAGATGCTGCAGGGCGTGCCGCGCCGCCTCGCCGATCGCGGCCACGGGATGCGCGTCGAGGGCCTCGCCGGCGATGCGGCGGGCGAGCAGGACGGCGACCTCCATGGCCTGCGCCTCCCGCTCGGCCTCGCGGGCATCCGCCTGGGCCAGGAGCCCCGCCAGCGACAGGCTCAGACGGTTCATCGCGTCCGCGAGCCGGGCCTGGAGCTGGGCCTGAACCTCGGCGCGGCCCTCCGCGCGGCCCGCCTCCAGGCCGCGCGCATGGGCCTCGGCCGCGGCCTGGGCGGCCTCCTCGGCGGCGCGGACGGCCGCCGGGTTGGCCTTCGGCTTGCGGAAATCGGTGTCGAACAGGAACGGGGTCGCGCTCAATAGACCAGCTCCTCCTCGGCGCTGTTCTTGGCGATCATGATCTCGCCCTTCTCGGCCAGCTCCTTGGCCACCTCGGTCATCTTGGCCTGCGCCTCATCGACCTCCTTGAGGCGGATCGGGCCGAGCGAGGCCATCTCGTCGGTGAGGTTCTTGGCGGCGCGGGTCGACATCTGGCCCATGAAGAAGGCCCGCACCCGCTCGTTGGCGCCCTTCAGCGCCCGGCACAGGGTGTCGTTGTCGACCTTGCGCATCAGGGTCTGGACGCTGCCGGGATCGAGCTTGAGCAGGTCCTCGAAGGTGAACATCAGCTCGCGGATGCGCTTGGCCGAGCCGCGATTGGCCTGGTCGAGGGCGGCGAGGAAGCGCCCCTCCGTCTGCCGGTCGAAGGCGTTGAACACGTCGGCCATGAGCTCGTGCGCGTCGCGGCGCTGGGTCTGGGCGATGGTGGTGACGAACTCGACGCGCAGCGTCTCCTCGATGTGGCGCAGGGCCTCCTTCTGCACCGTCTCCATGCGCAGCATCCGGCTGAGCACGTCGATGGCGAACTCCTCGGGCAGGATGGTGAGCACCTTGGCGGCGTAGTCCGAGCGCACCTTCGAGAGCACCACGGCCACCGTCTGCGGGTACTCGTTGCGCAGGAACGAGGCGAGGATCTCCGGATCGACCTGGGCGATCGAGGCCCAGACGCGCTTGCCCGACGCGCCCTTGATCTCGGCCATGATGGCGGAGACCTGCTCGCTCGGGAAGATCTTCAGCAGGAGCGACTCGGTCCGCTCGAAGTTCGACGAGATGCCGCCGCTGTTCGACAGGCGCGAGACGAAGTCGATGATCAGCTTGTCGACCGTCTCGGCCTCGAGGGAGCCGAGCTGCACCATGGCGTGCGAGACCTTCTTGACCTCGTCCTCCTCCAGGAGCTGCCAGATCGGCGCACCATCGGTCTCGCCGAGCAGCAGCAGCATGGCCGCGGCACGCTGGACGCCGGACATGGCGGCGAAGGATTCGCCTCCCGCCGCCTGCAGCATTCCCGCCAGTCCCGCACCCGCCGCCATCGCTTCGCTCTCCTCGTCACACCCGGCCCAAGGCCGCTCAGCTTTCCTGGATCCAGTTGCGCAGCACCTCGGCCGTCTCGCTCGGGCTCGCCCGGACCATGTCGACCACGCGCTGCACCGTCTCGGCCTGCACCTGGCCGTTGATCTTCGCGTATTCCATCAGCCGGGTCGCCGGGTTGTCGGTGGTGATCGTCAGCGTCGCCGCGCCCGGCGCGCCGCCCTCCGCGATGCCGCCCGGGCCGGCGATCAGCGCCTCGGGCGCGTCCGGATCGGCGGCGAGCACCTGCCGCAGCAGGGGACGCACCACGGCGAGCAGCACCACCAGGGTGAGGAGCGCCAGCACGCCGAGCTCCACGAGCCGCATCACATCCTCCTTGGAGGGAGAGAGAAGCGACTGCACCAGGGTCGGCTCGCCGAAATCCGGCACCGGCGGCGCCTCGGCGAACCGGAGATTGGCCACCTCGATCTGGTCGCCCCGGGCCTTGTCGAAGCCGACCGCGCTGCGCACGAGGGCGGTGATCCGCTCGATCTCGGCCGCCGGGCGCGGGCTGTAGGCCGGCTTGCCGTCCGGCCCCGGCGCGTAGGTTCCGTCGACCAGCACCGCCACGGAGAGCCGCTTGATCCGGCCGCCCTCCGTCACCTCCGTCTTGGTGACGCGGGAGATCTCGTAATTCGTGGTCTCCTCGTTCTTGCTAGTCTGGTCCTTCTGGGCCTGCGGCTTGTCCTGGTTGGCGCCGGGCAGCTCGTTGCCGACCGTGACCTGCCCCTCGCCGCCGCCGGTGAGCGCGGATTCGGTGCGGGTCTGGCTCGATCGGACGACACGGCTCTCGGGGTCGAAGGTCTCGGAGCGGCTCTCGATCCGGTTGGTGTCAAGCTGCGCCGAGACCTGGACCCGCGTCCGGCCCGGCCCGACGATGCCGGCGACGATCTCCTCGATCTGGGACCGCAGGCGCCGCTCGAGGCCGACCTGCTTCTCCTCGAAGGCCGCGCCCGCCTCCACCTCGGCGCCGCGGGCCCCGTCGGCGAGCAGCCGTCCGCGCTCGTCCACGATCGAGACCCGGTCGGGACGCAGGCCCTCCACCGAGGAGGCGGCGAGATGCCGGATCGCGCGGACCTGGCCGGGATCGAGATCGCCCATCAGCTTCAGCACGATGGCGGCCGAGGGCGCCTCGCGGTCGCGCTCGAACAGCCGCCGCTCGGGCATCACAAGGTGGACGCGCGCCGCCTGGACCCGGCCGATCGCGCGGATGGAACGGGCCAGCTCGCCCTCGAGCGCCCGCAGATGATTCACGTTCTGGACGAAGTTCGTGGACGAGAAGGCGTCGCCCTTGTCGAAGATCTCGTAGCCGACGCCGCCCTGGCTCGGCAGGCCCTTGCCGGCGAGATCCATGCGCAGCCGGGCGAGGTCCGGACGCGGCGCCATCACGGTCTGGCCGGTATCGCCGCGGGACTCGTAGCGGATGCCGCGCGCATCGAGCTCACGGATCACGGCCGCGGAATCCTGGGCCGAGAGGTCCGCGAACAGCACCCCCATATCGGGGCGCGAAACCCGCAGGATGATGAAGGCGAAGAAGCCGATGAGCGTCAGCGTGACCGCGCCCATGGCAGCGAGGCGGGCCGGTCCGAGCTTCGCGACGAGATCGAGAACCGGCTTCACGATGTTGACGCGCCCACCCGCAGCCGGCCCGCCCGCCGGGCCGCTCGGCAAGAATTGCCGGGCACGTGGTTAGCAGCCGGTTAATGCGGGCCGCCAAGACGGAAGCCCTGGCCCGGCCCGCAAGCGCCGAAGCCCCGCCGTCAGGGACGGGCGGGGCTTCGCGCAGCATCACGGGAGGGCCCGGATCAGTGCCGGTAATGCTGGATGCGCGTGGTGCGCAGGCCGGCGAGACCGTGCTGGTCGATGGAGAACTGCCAGCTCAGGAATTCCTCGGTGGTCAGCGTGTAGCGCTTGCAGGCCTCCTCCAGGCTGAGGAGACCGCCGCGCACCGCGGCCACGACCTCGGCCTTGCGCCGGATCACCCAGCGGCGGGTCGAGGGCGGCGGAAGATCGGCGATGGTCAGGGGGCTGCCATCGGGCCCGATCACATACTTCACTCTCGGGCGGTGCGGTTCGGTCATGATACGCTCTACACTCGACTGACCTGTCGAGGGTTCAACCTAAGTGAGGCCACTTAAGAGACCTTGAAACCGGTCTCGCCGATTTGAATCGCTATCCCGCCGTTGTGGACAACCCGACCCTCTGCACGCTCGACAGGGGGATGCGCTTGCTTCCGACGAGCAGGACGGGCGCGGCGCCGCTGAGGTCGACCTGGCTCACCGTGCCGCTGGTGCTGGTGTCGACGGTGACGCTGGCGCCGGTGGCGTCCTGGGCGCTCACCTTGATCGTGTAGGTGCCGGCGGGTGCGTTCATGCCGGAGGCGGTGCGCCCGTTCCAGGTGAAGGCCTGGCTGCCGGCCGTCAGCGACGTGGTCTGCGTGCCGACGACATTGCTCTTCGAATCGAGGATGGTGACCACGGCCTTCGTGGCGGCGCGGGCGGCGTTCAGGGTCCAGCTCGCGCTGCCGCCGGAGGTCAGGTCGGCGCTGAGGCCGTCAGCGGTGATGGCCTGCCCGATATAGCTCGTGGCCGTCGCCGAACTCGCCGCCTTGCTGCTGGTGAGGATGTTGTCGAGCCGGTCGTTGGTCTTGAGCTGCTGCTCCACGCCGGCGAACTGCACCAGCTGCTGGGTGAACTGGTTGGTGTCCATCGGATCGAGGGGGTTCTGGTTCTTGAGCTGCGTGGTGAGCAGCGTCAGGAACTGCGTGAAGTTGCCCGCGATCTCCTGCGCGCTCGTGCCGGTGCTGGTCGCGGCGGTCGTGCTGCTGGCGATGCTCGAGATGCCCGAGGTCATAGCGCTGTCTCCCGATTATATCCGCGCGGACGCGCAAGCCCGAAGGATCGTTGTGTTGAAAGGCCTTGCCGGCACCCGTTCGCGCGCCGCATCGACGGGCGCGCGGCCTCGCGCAGGCTGCGAGCCTCGCCCCGCAAGGGATTGAGAAACCTCACCGAACCACATCTCGCGCATCGGCCGCTCCCCTAGATCCGGATGTCGAGGTTGCCGAGGCCGCGCAGGGCGCGCAGCGGCGCGATCTCGGCGGCCTCCGCCGCCTCGCCCGCCCAGCCGCCCCGGCGGCCGCGCCCGGCCTGGCCG
>NZ_CABFPH010000090.1 GCF_902141845.1 Methylobacterium symbioticum
TATCGGTGTCGAGGGCACCTACCAGAACTACGGCGTCCAGAGCGGTCGCGTGATCGATCTGAACCGGACGCCCGGCGCGACCTCGGCCGCCGGCTTCAATGCCGCCGTCGCCGCCGGCACGCTGCGCACGGTCACCAACGCCGACGTGTTCCAGGTCCGCGCCCGCGTCCAGCGCGACTTCTGATCAGCAGATCCTGAGCCCGACGGTTCACGCACGTTTGCAGGTGTGACCGTCGGGGGAGGGATGTTCGCGAAAAGCTCGCGATCCGAGAGACTTGCCCGGCTCAACGAGCCGGGCTTTTTCGCGTTTGCCGGGACTGGTGCTGTGTTGCCAGCGCGACCGCGGCTGCGACCCTCCGTTCGGGGAGGACCGAAGCCGCTTCTTGAAGCGCTGTCCGCGGACATGGTCGCCGGTCGAGGTCGGACGGGGCCGACTGGATTCGGGCCGGCCCGAACGGGGCGGCCCATATCCTCAGCGGTTCGGAGAGCCGCTTGCCAGGAAGTCGAAGTCGCACCCGTCCGGCGCCTGCGTCACGGTGCGGCGGTAGAGCGCCTTGTAGCCCCGCTTCGGCGCGGGCGGCGGCTGGAAGCCCTGCATCCGGCGGGCGATTTCCTCGGGCGCGACCAGCAGGTCGATCCGCTTCTCCCGGATCGACAGGCGGATGCGGTCGCCGTCGCGCACCGCCGCGAGCGGGCCGCCGATCGCCGCCTCCGGCGCTACGTGCAGCACGATCGAGCCGAAGGCCGTGCCCGACATCCGCGCATCCGAGATCCGCACCATGTCCTTCACGCCAGCCTGGGCCAGCTTCTTCGGGATCGGCAGGTAGCCCGCCTCCGGCATGCCGGCCGCGTGGGGCCCCGCATTCTGCAGGACCAGGATGTCACCGGCCTTCACGTCGAGTTCGGGATCGTCGATGCGGGCGCTGAGGTCCTCGAGCCCGGTGAACACGACCGCGCGCCCCTCCGTTTCGAACAGCGCGGGCGTGGCCGCCGCGCGCTTGAAGATCGCCCCGTCGGGGGCGAGGCTGCCCGACAGCGAGACCAGCCCGCCCAGAGGCGAGACCGGCTCCGAGACGGGACGGATCACCGCGCGGTCGATCCAGCCAGCCGGCTCCTCCAGCCGCTCGGCCAGCGTCCGGCCCTCGATGTCGACGGTGTCGAGGTGCAGCAGCGGCTTCAACTCGCGCAGCAGTGCGCCCATGCCGCCGGCGGCGTGGAAATCCTCCATGTAGCCCTGCCCCACCGGCTTCAGGTCGACCAGAACCGGGGTCTCGTCCGAGATCTGGTTGAAGCGCTCCGGCGGGATGCGGATGCCGAGCCGGCCGGCGATGGCGGTGAGGTGCACGATGGCGTTGGTCGAGCCCGACAGGGCCATCAGCACCCGGATCGCGTTCTCGACCGACTTCCGCGTGATGACCTGGGACGGTCGGATCTTCGTCTCGATCAGGCGCACGGCGGCGCGCCCGCTCTCCTCGGCCGCCACCAGCCGGTCGGAATGCACCGCCGGGATCGCCGCGGTGCCGGGCAGCGACATGCCGAGCGCCTCCGTGATGCAGGCCATGGTCGAAGCCGTGCCCATCACCGCGCAGGTGCCGGCCGTGACCGAGAGCCGGCCCTCGACCTCGGCGATCTCCTCGGCGTCGACTGTGCCGGCGCGGTACTTCGCCCAGAAGCCGCGGCAATCGGTGCAGGCTCCGAGGCGCTGGCCGCGGTGGCGGCCGGTCGACATCGGGCCGGTGACGAGCTGCACCGCGGGCAGATCGGCGGAGGCCGCGCCCATGAGCTGAGCCGGCACGGTCTTGTCGCAGCCGCCGATCAGCACGACCGCGTCCATGGGCTGGGCGCCGATCATCTCCTCGGTGTCCATGGCCATGAGGTTGCGGTACATCATGCTGGTCGGGTTGAGGAACACCTCGCCGAGGGACACGGTGGGGAAGGGCCTGGGCAGGGCGCCGGCCGCCAGCACGCCGCGGGAGACCGCCTCGACGAGCTCGGGCATGGAGCGGTGGCAGTTGTTGAAGCCCGAGGGCGTCATCGCGATGCCGACCACGGGTTTGTTCAGGAGGCCCGGCGAGATGCCCATGGAGCGCGCGAAGGAGCGGCGCAGGAAGCGGGCGAAATCGCGGTCGCCGTAATTCGTCAGGCCTCGGTCGAGGCCGTGCGGGTCGTCGGACATGCCGTGGTCCTGCTTGCGGGTTGGGAGCCGATGGGCGGCGCGAGGCGCGGAGGCCGCCCGCATCATCGCACGGCTGCCAGCGCTTCCGGAACCGAAGCATCGCGGATCGCCGGGCGGCCGATGCCGCGACCGAGCCCGGTGCGCGCCAGATCATCCGCGGGCCGGTCGATGCGCGAGGCCGACACGATGCGCATGCTGGCACGGAGGCGGATTCGACAACCCGTGCGCCTCCAATTGGACCGTTGACACGGCCGCCCGCATCTCCCTATATCCCGCCACCGATGCAGGCCAACAAGCCTATGGCGCGTCGGCCTATGGCGGGGTAGCTCAGCTGGTTAGAGCAGAGGAATCATAATCCTTGTGTCGGGGGTTCAAATCCCTCCCTCGCTACCAAAAATACTCTCAAAATCGCAGGAATTTACGTTCTAGGCCCTGGACCCATCGTCCGGGGCTTTCTCGTTCTCGGGCGGATCTCGGGCGGACTTTTTTGCACGCTTGCCGGGCGATCCGCCCGATTCCGAGCGTTCGGGCGGACCATCGGGCAGCCTCGCACCGCCCCTGTGTCCCGTTCCAGGGCACGGCCCAGCCGAACACCTCCAAAAACCTCGCGGTTTGAGGGGTTTCGTGGTGTGATGGCGTCGGCGGTCGGTGAGGTGCTGCGATGCGCGGTCAGCCCGGTTTTTCGACGTCGATGAGCGTCAGAAGGATCTCTCGGCCAAGGGCGACGCGCGGGAGCGGTTGAGCCGCATCGTCGATTTCGAGCTGTTCCGGGACGACCTCGCCCGTTCCGTGTCTCGTTCAGACGGATCGAAGGGCGGTCGCCCACCGTTCGACCTCGTCTTCATGTTCAAGGTGCTGATCCTCCAGGCCAGCCACTCGCTGTCGGACGAGCGCACGGAGTTCCTGATCACGGACAGGCTCTCCTTCATGCGCTTCCTTTTCATGCGCTTCTTTGGGCTCGGGCTGTCCGACCCGGTGCCCGACGCCAACACGATCTTGACCTTCCGCGAGGCGCTCACCCGGGCAGAAATTGCGGGAAAGCCGGCCATCGCAGTGCTGTTCTCGGTCTACGAGGCGGCCCCGCGGCACGCCGGTTTCCTGGCGATGGGTGGGCAGATCGTCGACGCGACCGTGATGGCCGCGCCCAAGCAGCGCAACACCGAGGCCGAGAAGGCGGATCTGAAGGCCAGCCGTGTGCCCGACGCCTGGAAGGCCAAGCCGGCCAAGCTCGCTCAGAAGGACCGCGACGCGCGCTGGACGATCAAATGGTCGAAGGCCACGCCGGCCGAGGACGGGGCGAAGCGCGTGGACATTGCCGTGCCGGCCTTCGGCTACAAGAACCACGTCGGCATCGACTGCCGTCATGGGCTGATCCGGGCCTGGACCGCCACCGACGCGGCTCGCCACGACGGGGCGCAGTTGCCCAACCTGGTGTCGAAAGCCAACACCGCCGGCGACGTCTGGGCTGACACCGCCTACCGCTTGAAGGCTAACGAGGCACACTTGGCGGGCAACGGCTTCCGCTCCCGCATCCATCGCAAGAAGCCGCCGGGCAAGCCGATGGCCAGGAACGTCGCCCGGGCCAACGGCGAGAAGTCGAAGGTCCGCGCGGCCGTCGAGCATGTCTTTGCCCGGCAGAAGGGGCCGATGAGGCTCGTGGTGCGGCCCATCGGCTTGGCGAGAGCTCGGACGAAGATCGGCTTGGCCAACCTGTTCTACAACATGACCCGTGCGGTGTGGCTCATCGGCTACCACGCGAGGACTGCCTGAGGGTCGGGATCGAGGGCTTATCGCCCCGCCTGGGACCAGCGTGAGGACAGCATCAGATCGCCAAAGCGCTCAGCGTCCCGCTGAACCCTCCCAGGGACCGCCGTCATCACGGTAATTGGAGGTCCCCAGCCGGTTGCCGGCGACGATCTGCGGTCACTCAGTCCAAGTGAGGCCGAGGCCGAAGGCGCGCCCGTCCAGATGCGCCTCCACCCACCGGGCGTCCGGATGCCGGTCGTAGACGTCGGCCGCGAACGTGGCCGCCTCCGCCGACTCGAACAGGTAGTATGCCACGGGGAGGTGCTCGGCCTGGCCCCGCTCCAAGATACGCTGGAGGTGCGCGACACCCCTGACGACAAGATAGCCGATCCCGCCGCGCTTCTTGCGGTACACGCCGATGACGACGGGGGCGCCGAAGAGATCGTTCATGTACGCGGCTGGGTCGCCGCCGGACCTCCTTAGCTCAGCGACGCGGCCCACGTGTTCGGCCCCCGTCGAGAACATGTCCGTCAGTTGCTGTTGGGTGAAGGGCATATCTGTCAGCCTCTTTAGACCGGCGGCGCCGGCGAGGCCTGCTGATATAAACACATCCCCTTTCACGAAGCTTAGCGAGAAAATGGATTTATTTGCGATAAATTGTAGTGATCTTGTCAGTTCATAGTATTTGGTCAAATTTGAGCGATGCTTCTAAATATTCGTTCATTTTCGCGGGCGCACAGGGGGCACACAGACCGGTGGCGTGATCCCTTTTTAAGGCAACCTCCGGATTTGACTTAAACAGGCTTCACCCCGCCGGTGACCTCAGCCACGATGGAGTCCAGCGTCGAGAGCCTGGACGGCACGACGATCCGGGCCTCCGGATCCCCGGCGAGCGACAGGCCAAGCTGGCCGCCCCCGGGGGCGTAGATTACCACCGGGTCGAGCTCAGATACCCATGCCCCCAGCATCCGGATGACCTCCGCCGCGAGGGCGGCGACCAGGCGCGCCTTGACGACCTCGAAGTCCGCGGGCCGGGTGACCGGTGGCGTCGGGCGGTCCCAGTCGGGATGGATAACTACGGCCTGGGGCAGCGTGATCCGCACGGGCGTCTCGGGGTAGATCCGCATCGCCATACCTCTGCCTGGAACCGTGCCCTTCGGCATCTTGCTGAACTTGGCTCACTCCACAATCCGCATCATCCCCTCCCCTCAGCTTTAGGCCGACCAGACGGCGGGCAGGGCGGCCCCCGTCCGGATTCGAGCGCCCCGGACCGCCAGGCGCTCCAGCGCGAGTTCGGTGTGCCCGCCCCGCGGGGTCGGGGATCTCGCCTCGCCGTCTACGTGCTCTGGCACGTGCCGTGGCACGTGCCGGGCTTGCTTCTCCGAGGGGGCGGGCCGAGAATCCGTGGCATGCCCGACGACGAGTATCCACCCGAGTCTATCCGCGTCCTCGCCGGCTTGGAGCCCCCGGTCCAGGACCCGAATGACCCCCGAGTGCGCTGGTGCCGGGAGTTCCTGGAGGACCCCCGCGAGCCCCTCCTTCCGGTCACCTCGCCCCGGGTTCGGGCTGCCCTGGAGAGCATCATGCGCGACATCGGGTTCTCGGAGGACATGATCCGGGGGCGGTTCCCCACCGCCCCCGGCGAGCGTGTCGCCCGGCCGATCGGGCCCGACTACAGCCTCGACGACATCCCCGACGACCCGCGCGCGCCAGGCGGCGTGAACGGGGGATCCCGGAAACCTGCGGGCAAGCCGATCGAGTAGGTCGGCGGAGGGTGCGGGGCGGCTCATGGGCAGGCCTCCCCCGCGGGAGTGGTCGCCCCGCTCGAATCCGAGCGGTCCAGCGCCGAGAGGATCCCCGTCGCGAGGACGCCCATCAGAAGGACGGCCGAACCGGCCGAGCACACGAAGAGGGTGAGCTCGCCCATCAGGCCGGGTCCCTCTGAAGGAGCCCGTGGCTCTCCAAGACGACCGTGACCGCCCCGGCGATCTGGCGGTCGTTCAGGCCGTCCAGCCGGGCGCGGTCGAGGACCTGGCGAACGAGGCGGATGGGCGACGTCTGCCCGTTGAACTGCCCGAAGAGCACCCGCTCGACGTCGGGGCGCGCGTCGGCGGGCAGCTCGGCGAGCCCGTCGCTGACCAAGTCGTGAAGGGTCACGACCGGCCGCATCAGGTCGGTGACGCTGGCCTCGACGAACGCCTCGACCGCCTTCTCGTCGCCGCAGCGCGCATCGCGGACCGCCTCGCGGAATGCCGTCTGCGCGGCCTCCGGCATGCGGTAGAAGTCCCAAGCCGACCTGTGCTCCCAATACTTGTGCGCCATCACCCGCTCCCGCCATCGGCATCGCCAGGATAGCACTCTGAGCGATTCGGAACGGGACGGCGCGGTCGCCCATCGCCCAGGGAAAACCTAACCTTCTCTGGGACTTCCGATTGCGCACCGGGGCCGCCCCAGGCATGGTGGAGCCTCACCGGAAGGACGACCCCCGTGACCCTCGCTCGCTGCTTAAAACGGATAGCCCGCACCGCCTGAGCCCTGCTCGGCGCCCGTCTGCGCGTGCCCTCCGTTTCCAGCGAGCCTCCCCATGACATCCGACGACTTCCAGCGCCTTGCCCGGCGTGCTGCCCGGCAGGCTGCCTACAAGGAAAGTGAAGAGCATTTCCGGCGCGACATCGTCTACGCGTCGAACGGATTCCCCACGCTGGGGCAACTGTTCGCCGGAGCGATGCCGGCGGGCGGGACAGTGACGGAGGATGCCCGACGCTGGACGTCAGACCTCCTGAACTCGGCCATCGGCAAGCAGCTGTCAGATGCGCTCAAGGACGCCCTGGAGCTGCTCGGGAGCGAGCCGTGCCCCCGTTATGCCGAGGAAGTCGAGGCCCTCGCGCTGCAGGAAGGAAAGTTCAATCCGAACATCGCGCTGGAGGACCTGTGCGGCGAGATCGCCGACCGTGCAACGCTCTACGGCGCCATGCTGGCTAACCCTCAAGCGGCCGCCCGGGCCGTCGCGCTGCTGAGCGACACACTGCACAGCTACGCACACGTGGCGCAAAGCGATCCCGTCGCCGTGCGCGAGATCGCCGTCACGATGCTTCAGTGCGTGGCGCTCTGCCAGCGCGACCTCGTCCCGCCGATCGACCTTGAGCTAATCCCGTCCTGGCAGCTGACGCGATCGACCGCCCGCCGCGTCCTGGAGATGATCGCCAGCGTGGCCGCCCCGCCGGAGGAGCTGCTCCGTGCGGCCGATCCCCCTGACGATAAGTATGCGGATGCTCGTGTCATCCCGGACGACAGCCCTGTCCCGGGGTTCGTGGACGCGCGGCATCCCACGCGTGTCGTGCTGCCCACAGCTCTCGAATCGAAGAAGCCGGCCGGCGCCGCGCGGGCACTTGTCGGCCAGGCCCTTCCGCTGCATCGCATGCCAGACATCACCGTACTGGGCGAGCACCTCGTGGCGCGGCGGCCATGGCTCGCGACGCAGATCGCCCGCATTCTCGGTACGCTCGCTGGGCGGGACACCGTAGCCGTCCCGAACCTGCTCCTCGTCGGAGCGCCCGGAACGGGAAAGACCGAGCTTGCGCGGGACATCGCCGAAGGCCTGGGCGTGCCAACGGTCGTCTACGGATGCGCCGGGATCGCGGACTCCTCGATCTCGGGAACGTCGAAGCAGTGGTCTACGGCTCGGCTCAGCCTGTTCACGCAGCTCCTCGTCGATAACCAGTCCGGCGATGGCATCGTCATCCTCGACGAACTGGACAAGAGTGGAGCGACGGGTGGACACAATGGATCCCTCAGGGAGGCGATCGTCGCCGTGGGCGAACTATCGGCCCGCCGCCGCTTCTTCGATCTTGGGGTCGATGGGGTCGTCGACATCAGCGGTGTGTCGCTCGTTGCCACTGCCAACGACGTTGCAAGCCTTCGGGGCCCCCTGCTCGACCGTTTCGCGGTCGTCGAGATCCCCGGCCCCCGGCGGCAGGACCTCCCGATCGTCGCCAGAGGCATTATCGAAAAGATGAGGTCCGAGATGGGGGACGGCAGGTGGCTCGGCGACCTAGACGCAGCTGAGCTCGACAGCCTCTCGTCCTGGCGCGGCGGCTCGATCCGTCCCCTCCGCCGCGCCGTCGAGCATCTCGTCGCGCTTCGTTCAGACCGTCGCTTCGCGCACTGAGGAGGCCGCCATGGACATGCGTGCCCGCCGGGCCGCGCGCGAGCTGCGCAGCTACCTCGAACTCCTATACGGCAGCCAACCCGCGCTGCGCATCGTGCAGCACCCCACACCGGAGGGCCAGACCTTCATTCGTCTGTCCTGCACGGGACTGGAGCCGCCCATGCCGGGGGACACCGGGGACGACGGCCAGACGTACTCGGATGTGCCGCCTCATGCCTTCACGCGGCGGCACATGGACGTCGTTACGCAGATCGCTGAACGATACGTGGCCATCCGTTCAGACAGGTACCTCCCGGGGGGCGGCCTGGTCCCTGAGGACCATGGCGACATGTGCGACCGCATGTGGGCGGAGTACGGAGAGCTATTTCCATCCGGCACAGTAGAAGTTGGCGTACCATGGCAAGAGCTTGCCTGCGCCGGCGCATCTACCATGCGGTTTCACGGTGTCCTGAACGGCATCGTGACAACGCAGCTCAAGAGTAAGTTCGCCAGCCTACGCTGGTACATGAGCGGCAAGAACAACGTCGATACCGAAATGCTGGAGTTGATCCGTTCAGCTCTGGAGACGCTGTCCGTCGTCGTCTGCGAGCATTGCGGTGCGCCGGGCATTCACCGCCCGGGGGGATGGCACATCATCCTCTGCGACTCCTGCCACGAGGTACGCGAACAGGAGCGCAAGGCGGCCAAGGCCAAGAACAAGAAGGGTGGCTGATGTCTACTGGAACCTCACCCGCCGCTGTTGGTTGGTCCGCGACGGCGGCCGAGTCGTCGACCACGTCGCGGAAATTGCGCTCGTCGGCGTGAGGTTCCGGGCGAGCGAGGCCAGCCGCCTTCGCTGCCTCGGGACCGCGGTCCGAGACGTCCACGCCTGGGCCCGCGGGATCCCGCTCGCAGGCGTGCCGCGGCCGGCCGGGGCCATCCCTTTCACGTATCGTCTCGGCCAACCGGGATTCCGCATCCCGGACGACAGCATCCTCACCGCCGCGGCCGCCGCCTGGTTCGATCAGGACGGCCGGGCGTGGTGCCTCGCCCCCCGTTCGGAAGAACCTGTCATGCGTGCCGTCGCCCTCGCCATTGCCCTGGCCGCCCTCGCCGTCCCGGCGGCCGCCGACACGACATGGCTCCTGCCGCCGCCCGGGCTGTACTGCCCGAGCGCCGGAGAGAACGTCTTCGCGATCGTCGTTGGTGATGATCGGGGGCTGGGGATCGACGGGCTCGACTGCAAGGCTGTCCGGTTGCGACACGGGCGGGTGACGGCGGCCACGTGCTTCGCGAACGGCGGCTCGGAAGTGAGCCTGGACACCGACCTGCTCATCCTACCGAGCGGCGCGATGCTCCACGACTCGGTCCTCTTCCGGCGGCGTCAGGGGCCGCCCCCCTGCCCGACGAGGTGACCGCTAGTCCCTCTCACGAACCGATCCGATGATGGCGCCGAGGAGATCGTCATGCGCCCCCTGTCCCTTCGTGACCTCGTCCGGCGGCGGGCGGATGCCAGCCGCGACATCGACTTGCTGAGCTCGGGGTGGATTCCGGACGCGCGAACGCTCGCCGAGGCACCGTGCCTGTCCGACTACGTAGAGACCACGTACCCGGGCACGGACCTGCCGTGCCTCCACGGCTATGTCAGCGGGCATCCCCTGCTGCCCCCGGGTCCGGTCACGACCAGCCCGATCCTCGCCAGGGGGCCGGGATGGATCCGAACGGAGTCGCGGTGGTACGTCATCGGGGATCCACTCCGGATCCCCCCAGAGCCCGCGGCTCCGGACGCCCAGCCCAAGCCTGCCCCGGAGCATCATGACCTGCCCAACGGCGGGGTCACCACGCCCGACGGGTTCGTGGGCTTCTAGCCCTTGGCGGCCTCGCGGAGGCTGGCGGCATCGAGGGCAAAGGAAGCGAAGTACGCTTCGGTATCATTTTGCCGCATCGGTCGGCGGGGGCGGCGCGGGGCCGCCCCGGCGCAGATTTTCTAATGGGTCAGACGCCCGGGATGAGGGGCTGGCGGGTCGCCTGCGCGCCCCGGCAGAAGTGCTCGGCAAGCCCGGCTATTCCCGCAGACGTGAGGTGCGGATGGAACGCCGTGACGATACGGCCGTCCTCGCGCCGGACTTCCTTGGGGCACTGCCGGATCCATCCAGCCTTGGCGCCCGCCATCGTGGAGCGGAGCCGTTCACGCTTCCCGACGCCGATGCCACCGAGCTTCGAGAGGGTCTGGCGGACCCGGCGGACGTTCACGCCGCGGCGAATGAGCTCGGCCAGCGCCGAGGTGTCGTCCATGCCCTCGTCGACGATGACCCCGACGGCACGCTCGGCGAAGCGCCGGACGGCGTGGTCAGTGGCCCGGGCGCGGATCCCCCGGGGATTGCCGCGCTGGGGCTGGCTGACGAATGTGGGGGAGGCTGGGACGGACGTAGGGGCTGGCGGCACGGGGATCGCTCCTGTGCCCCGAGCGTCCCCCGACCGCGGTATTCGGATAGCCCGGGTTCCCCATGTCGTGGGGCTGTCGGTCCCGGCCGGGCAGCCTCAGCGGAGGTAGGTGCCCTTCTTCATCATGTGCGCCAGGTTGTCGTTGAGCTGCTGGCTCATGATCTCGGGCACGCGCGAGGCGGCATCGGAGCAGGCCTCGTCCCACGGCTTCTGCAAGATGGGCTTATACAGGGCCTTGTCGACAGCAAGGAACAGCACCCTGGGGTGGTCGACGTCCTTGAGCTTCCGGCCGATCCGGCGCAGGTCCCCGCCCCGGGTCTGGATGACCTGGTCCAGCGCCGAGTGCCCCCGATGGAGGACGTCCTGCTCGGTCACGGGCACCCGGGGCGGCCGGGCGATGTAGCCCTCATGGGCCTGCCCGTGGATCTTGATGGCCCCGTAGTAGACGCCCCACCGCCCCTGCGTGCCCGAGCGCTTCGGCGAACGGTCGGCCGAGACCTCGCGCGCCAACCGGGACAGGAATGCCCGGGGCACCCCGCCATCCTTCGTGGGGCGGACGCCCTGCGTCTTCGTGATGTTGTCCCACCACGGGATGAGGATCCGGTTCCGCGCGAGCCCGACGTCGCCGGGAAGGCGGATGTTCGGCTCCATGCCGAAGAGATACTTCAAATAGACCGACTGCTTGGCCTTCACGAAGAAGTGGGCGTAGACGTCCTCCGGGCTGCGCTCGCCCCTTTCCAGAGCGTTCAGCTCCGCCTTGCTCAGTCGCTTGTAGGCGACCGCGGATTCGGTCCACGGCGACCTGCGCTTCATGGTCGAGTGGAAGCGGTAGCGGATGTTGAGGACGGCCTGCCGGGCAACCTCGTCCACTGCCCAGCCCGCGGCACGCCTGTACTTGGCCATGCCCCGGTTCGGGTCGGTCATGCCGACCGTTCGGACGAACTCATCCCTCCAGCGGTCGATCGCCTCGCCGAGGTCGAGCGCGAGGTCGACGCCATCGAAGCCGTCGAGGTTGAAGCCGGAGGAGGATTGCTTGCGGCGTGCCATGCCGGGGAGGCTGCCACGGGGCCCGTGTCCCGGTCAGCGCCACGCAGGGGCCCGAAATAGATGAAGGCCTCCCCGGCGATCCGGAGATGCCTTCGAGATGTGCTGCATCTCGCCCGAACCCCAGGCGTCCCGACAATACCGCGTCGCCTAGGCTGCCACAAGCGCCAGGGAGCGGCGAGGCGTAGTCCAGCCCCCGGAGGCATCCGCGTAAGCCTCGGCCTCGCGAGAAAGGTCCAGCTGGGGCAGCGGGGCGGCCCTGGAAGGGGGCGCGAGGCGGCACTGACCCCGAGCGCCATCTCGCCGGGCAGACCGTCTGGCGGGCCCGACGATGGGCCTGGAGAGGTCCTGGAGAGCCGCCTGGGCAAGCACCGCATCGGCGGGGTCGACGCAGCCGGGATCCCCGACGAGGTCCCATGCCGCATCCCTGTGCCACTCCCACGTCCCGCTGGCCGTGGTCACGGTGGCGAACCAGTCCGACCAGCGCTGGACCACGACCTCTCCGGGAGCCGGCAGGGGCGCCAGTGAGGCGGGGCGGGCCTCACGCGAGGCAGAGCCCACAATATAGCGTGACGCGAACCCGACAGGCTCGACAGCCTCATCGATCCCGGTGGCGTTAGCCAGGACCTCGGACTGCGTCTCGGCCACGATGGAGGACCGCTCCAGAGCCTCGGCATCCCGGGCGGCCCTCAAGGTCTCGGCATCGATCGCGCCGTCGAGCCCGTAATCGGCGGAGGCGAGGCGCATGGCGAAGAGGACCGCCTCCTTGCCCAGGTCGTGGCAGGCGCAGATCTCGGCGAGGCTCATGCCGGCCGCTCGCTGCCCCATCGCGTACATGCCGATCGCGAGCCGTTGATCGGCCGAATCCGAGGCGCTCTCGATCCCGAGGCGACGTCGGCGTGCCGCTTGCCGCTCAGCCGGCGTCATGGCCTTGCCGCCGCCGGGGAACAGGGCGCGCAGACCGAAACGCTCCGCCTGCTCCACCTGGATGTCAAGAAGGTCGACGATCGTCGCGGCCTTGTGGTTGTACAGGATGGACTGCTCGACACCCTCGAACTCGTCGGTCTCGCCAGCCTCGTGGCGGCGCTGGCGCCGGTCGAGCGTCCCGAGGGCGCTGAGCGCCTCCTTCTCGGTCAGGCCCGCGAGAGGCGCGAGCTCGGCGGCCCAATCCTCACGCCGTCCGCCCCGGACGTGCGCGGTGGCGTTCGCGGTCAGGAACAGCCACAGCTCGCGCCTGCCCTGGGGCGGGCCGCCCATGCCGTCCCGCCACGCGTACAGGTCGCGCAGGATCCCGACCCACCGACCGGCCGGACCGGCATGGCGACGGGGACGCGCAGGAGCCGGATTGTCGTTGGCGGCCGCGGCGGTTTGGGCCTCGGCACGGGCCCTTCGGCGCTCCTCGATCTCGCGCCGGGACACGGGCAGGATGGCGTCGGCCAGGGCGTGGAACGAGTAGCGCGTCGCGTCCGCAAATGCGGCGGGCGCGATGAGCCGGGCCATAGTCCTGCTCTTCACGTTCATGCTCCCGACGAGCCGCACGACGCGGGCGCTGTCGCGGCAGACGCGGTCGAGACCGGCGTCGCGGAACAGGCGCCACATGGGCAGGCGCTTGGCCTCGATCGCATCGAGCTCGGGGTCGGCGTGCCTGCGCCGAACCTTGGGCATGCCGTTCGTGGCGAGGTCCGGCCCATGCAGGGCATCGTAGACTGCGCGCACACGCGCCCACGCGGCAGCCTTCACGCCGTCGCATGCCCACGTCCCCTGCAGGCCGCATCCCGAGGCGACCCAGATCGAGGGCAGCGGGATCCCGGCGGCGACCATCGCCTCGATCAGGAGGTCGCGCACGGCCTCGGGCGCCCATCCATAGAAGGGTTGGCTCTCGTTCTTCTGGTAGTCCCAGTCGAGAACGAGCGAGCCGACCGCCTTGAGGCACTCACCCGTGCGCCGGCGACCCCAGAAGCGGTTGAGGCTGCTGTACCGGTCCTCGGCGCCATGCTGCCTCAGGACGGCATCGGCCGGGTCGAGCGTCTCGCCCTCGAAGCGCTCGCCGTCGTCGTCGGCAACCTTCGTCCCGACCCAGGCGCGCCCGATCGACCCCTTGGGGTGCAGCCATGCGACATGGGCTGCCCGCAGGTGGGCTCGGGTGGCCTGGCAGGGTGTGGTGGAGGTCTGCGCGTCGGGCGTCATCATCTGGGGTCGGATCGAGTTGACGATGGGGCAGCACACCCATCGACGAAGCTACGGTACGCGCGTCGCTGGCCAACTCCAAACCGGGCATCCTGCGGCCGACTACCGAGCCTGCCCGCTCCTAAGAGGCGCACCGTGGCGGGGGGCCGCCCATCCCACGCATGGGCCATCGCGCGCGCGAATCGGACGCCTCGCATGACGGGCGCGCCGTGGCTTGGATCGGGACACGCCTCGCCCGGCACGGTCGCCCCCGTTGTCAGGGGAGACAGGGTCGAGGGCATGCGCGCGTGGAGTAGACGGCCGCCGTCGGCGGAGGGTGCCCCTGCCTCCGCGAGGGTAGCCTGCCCCCGGGGCACCCCCTCCCCCCGGGGGGGGCAGTCGGGTCACAACGTTTCCTGCCGATATGTAAGGAAGATGTCCCGTCAGGTTGTTGCCGAGTTCAAAAACGAACTGGTCTTCACCGCTCACTATTCCTCGGAATAGGATGGTTTCGGACCACTTGGCCGACGGCTACACCGTCAAGTGGGTCAGATCGACGTACGGGCGGAAAATGCTTGCGCGTAGTGATCGTCCGCGGTGACGATCTTGGAATGTCGTCGGCTCGCCCTGGTACACAATCGCTGCGTCGGCCAAATTCGGAGCGTCGATGACTGAGTTCGTCAGCGATCGGATGCGTATGCTTGCAAGGATCCGCCTCTGGTCTCCGAAATTAACGTCCATTTAAGCCCTAGCCTTGGCCTACCAAGAGCTACCACGGCCGATGCCGGTCTGGCAGCTTCGGACGTCGCTCGGTCCCCAGTGGGCTGCGTCGCCACCAAGATCCACCGGCGCCGCCGCCAGCGGGTCGCTGCTGTGCTCGGTCGCGGATCACGATCCCGGTCTGGTCCAGCCTGGCGTGCTCCACGAGATGACCCGAGGCTTCGTTGGCAGAGGCTCGGGGCGAGGAGGCACGGGGTTCGGCTTGCGGGGGCTCAGTGGCGCGATACCCATCAGCGTCTCCACCTTCTCCAAGGTGAACGACACCTCCGTAAAGCCAAGGCGCTCGACGGCCTTTTGTGCCTCAAGGAGGAGCTTCGGGGCATCCGGGTCGCCGGCTAGGTGCGCCTCCCGAGCCAGGAAGACGCGAGCATGGGCGCTCGGCATGGGCATGTGTGCTTTTCGGAAACCTTCCGCGGCCTCCAGGTAGAGCTGACGGCCCTTGGCCAGGTCCCCGGACCGGAAAGCCACCATTCCGTTGTTCGCCCCGGTCAGGTGCCTGAAGGCAGGGGACGCTTTTTTGGCGTCGATCTGGCGCAGGAGCTTGCTGGCCTCGGCCAGACGGTTCTGGGACGCCATGACGAAGGCACGGACGTTCAGCAGGATTGGCGAATCCGAGTTGCGTTGAAGGCCTCGGGCCGACAGCTCCTCCGCCTTCGGGAAATCCTCCGTGAAAGCGGCCGTGCTCGCGCCGAACTCGTAGGGCCGGAGCGAGAAGGGATCGACACGGGACCAAGCCTCGCAGGCGCACGGGACGTCGTCGAAGCGGGCCCTTCGATAGAGATGGAAGGCCTGGGCCTCGTGAGCCTCCGACACCGTGTCCAGTCGCTCGTGCGGGACGAGATCGACGCCGAGGTGCCGGGTCGCCCACTCACCCTGCGCCAGCGAGCTGCCGGTCGGGTCGACCATGCTCGTGCGGAACATGCGCCTGGATCGCTTCACTCCACCGCCGAGGAGGTCGGCCGTACCGATCGCGCCCGCGAGCTCGGTGATCTGGTGGGGGAACATTCCCCCGTCATCGACGAAGCGGACGCCTTGCTTGAAGAAGGTCGGATCCCGGTCGGCAAGCTCGGCCAAGGCGATCTCCGCGGCGAGCAGCCACGGGTCCCCCCGGGTCGCGGCACTCCTTCGCACGATGTCGTGCGCGCGCTCTGGGTCCCCCATGTGCAGGAACAGCCGCGACGCCGAACGCAGCACGTGCCGGTTGTCGGGTGAGAGCTGAAGGGCGACACGCATCGATCGCTCCGCCCGCTTGTCCCGCCCGGCAACCGTCTGGTGAAGTGCCAGCTCGACCCATGCCAGCGCGTCGTGCGGGTGCAGCCTCGTCAGGTCCCGCCACGCGGTGGCGTCGGTCGGCCGCGCATGCACCAGCTTGTCGGGCACCTCCTCGCCGTTGCGGCGGAGGAGTTCCGCCGCCTGGGCCCTGACGAGCGGCGCGGCGGTGCTGGCGGGGGCAATCAGCCGGCGCGCTGCGTTGAGGGCCTCTCCCTCCCGGCATTCGACGATCGCTATCTCGACGAGCTCGGATGCGGAGACGATGCTGGGAAACATTCGCCAACGTTCGAGACGTTGCACCATTTCGGGCGAGAGGTGGGGCGCCGGCTTCGGGGTCCCCCTTAGCCCGAGCTCGCGCGCGCGCAAGGTGAGCGCAAGGCTCCTCCACCGTGGGACGAGACGACGTTGCGTCGCGAGGGATTCCGGCGTCATGCGGCCCTCCCGGTACGCATGAGGATGCTGAGCCGCTTCGCAGCCAAGTCCATCCTCGAAACGTACCGTTCGAGCGAGAACTGGGTGGACTGGCCGAGGTGGTCGGGATGCCCCCGGCGCTGGAGGTCCGGGTCGCAGAACTCGCGCACCAGGCCGAGCACGTCGGCGCGGACGCGCTCGTCGATGAGCGGGCTCACATCCGCCAGGACTGCGGAAAAGGCGTTCCGCACGTATGGCAGGACCTGCTCGTAGGTCCCGCCCCAGGCGCGGGGATGATGCTGCGGATCCAGCTTCGAAAGGAGGAGGGGCGTGATGTTGACCCCGGAGAACAGGAAGGCGGCGAGGTTTCCCAGCATGTAGAGATCGCAACCGATCCGGCGGTTGGTGAACTCGGGGTGCACGAAGCCGAACAGCTGCTCGGGCGGGGCATACCCGCGGTCGCCGGCGATCTTGAAGTCGTCGTGGGCGGCCGGCTGGCCCTTCCGCGAGGACCGCCCGAAATCGGCGACCTTGAAGGAGGGGCCCGGATAGGCGAGCACGTTCGACGGCTTGCCGTCCTGATGGGCGATCATCTCCTTGTGGACCTGCCAGAGGCCGAGCGTGATGTCCTTGAGCGCATGCATGCACCACAGGGCGTCGCACGCGGTGCTGGTGTCCATCTGCACCCGGACGTCGCCCTCGGCCATCTCGAAGATGAGGTAGAAGACGCGTCCCTCCATGGGGCCCATGCCGGGCACCTGGACGTCGCCGTGGTCGAGGGCGATCACGACCTTCGAAAGCCTGCGCCCGCGGCAATGATCGAGGATGGCGCGCTCGTGGT
Source organism: Methylobacterium symbioticum (assembly GCF_902141845.1). GTDB lineage: Bacteria > Pseudomonadota > Alphaproteobacteria > Rhizobiales > Beijerinckiaceae > Methylobacterium > Methylobacterium symbioticum. The sequence goes on from NZ_CABFPH010000090.1 coordinate 17,029, forward strand.
TGTAGCAGGCGATGAGCTTCTGGATCTCGTTCGCCATGTCGACGTCCGGCTGAAGGGCCGGCGAGAAGTCGAACGCCTTCAGGAATCCGACGGCGGCGCCCTTCTCCGCGATGTAGCTCTGCGAGAACATCCCGCCGGTCGCGGCGGGACCGCGCTGGAGGTGCCTCGTCACCTTCCACCCGTTCTTCAGTTCGAGGCCGAGGAGCTTGTCGGCTGCCGACATGTCAGTGTCCCTTCGAGTGGCGGGTTGAAGGCCCGGGGCCCGTCATCCTGGTGACGAGATCCCGGCCGGCGGGTGTCAGCGTGAGCGCTCTCTTGCGCGGATCGGTCAGGGAGACGCCCTGGTCGATCAGCGGCTCCTTGGGGCCGGCGCCGGATGCAGACTGGTAGCGCCCAAGCAGCACGGCGACGAAGCGGCTGGCCGATTGCTGCGGAACGCCCATCCGCTCCGCCAGGTCGTTCACCGACAGGTTCGGCTCCGCCGCGATCGTCAGTAGCGCCAGGAGCTGCGGCAGCGACAGCTCGTCACCCGCGGCGGCGATGGCATCGCGCAGGTCCCTCAGTCGCTGCGTATCGTCGGCTTCAAACGGCGTGCCCACACCAACCTCTTGTTCTTACCCATTTTTGGGTGCATATCACCAAAACGAGTACGAACACAAGCGCGATGTCCATGATCCCGTGGCGTCGGGCGTCACGCAGAGGCGGTCACCCTATGAAGATCTTTGTCAGCTCACTCATCTCCGGCCTGGAGCCGATCCGCGACGCGGCCCGCTCCGCGATCGGCGATCTCGGCCACGGGGTCATTATGGCAGAGGATTTCGGCGCACGTCCGGCATCGCCGCAGGTCGCCTGCCTCGAAGGAATCCGCCACGCCGGCCTCGTCGTGCTGATCCTCGGCAAGTCCTACGGGGCGAAGCAGGAGTCCGGCCTCTCGGCCACGCATGAGGAATACAGGGAGGCGCGCCAGACCAGACCCGTGATCGCCTTTGTCCAAGAAGGCGTCGATCGGGACGATGACGAGGCCGCCTTCGTGGCAGAGGTTCAGGGTTGGAGCGGCGGTTTGTTCCGCGGCGGGTTCAGCGGGCCCGACGACCTGCGGGGCAAAATCGTCCGGGCCGTGCACCAGTACGAGATGTCCAAAGCCGCCGGGCCGGTCGACGAAGGAGCAATGCTCGATCGCGCGATTGGCATGTTGCCTAAGGATAGCCGAAGCCACTCGACCGGCCAGAAACGCCTGTCCATCTCGGTCGTCATGGGCCCGGAGCAGTCGATCCTGCGGCCGAGCCAGATCGAGGATCGCGACCTGGCGGAGCAGCTGCTGCAGTGGAGCCTCTTCGGCAGGACCCAGATCCTCGACCGAGGCAAGGGCATCGGGGATGTCGTCGAGGGCGGTGCGCTCGTGATCCGTCAGGAGCGCGATGCCGCCGTGACGATGATGCCGCAGGGGCACATGCTGTTGACGCTGCCGCTCCCGCGCTCGGACGATATGATGGGGGCGGTCATCGAGGAGGATGTCACCGACCTGGTGACGCGGATCCTCCGTTACGCGGTGGCGGTCCTGGACCGGATCGATCCGACCCAGCGTCTCACGCACGTCGTCCTGGCGGCCTCGATCGCCGACGCCCAGTACATGATCTGGCGCACCCGCAGCGAGGCGAACGCGAACAGAGGCTCCGTCAGCCACGGTTTCGGCCACAAGGAGCCGGGTCCGGTGACCCTGTCGCCGGCCCTGCGTACCCGGGCCGCCATCAAGCATGACGAGCGCGACCTAGTTGAGGATCTCGTGACGTTGCTCCGCCGGGAATACCGGACGAACACCAACTGACGTCGGCGTGTGGGGCCGCAGGGTCCCTTCCCTGGGCCCGCAGTGACATCCGGTGCGCGCTATGAGCGGAGCCGCCGGAGGCTACGGGGCCGTCGATCGGATCCCGGATCGCGGGATCCCATCCGATTGCCGTGCGAGGGTTCGGTAGACGGTGGGCCGCGAGACGGAGAACAGCTCGGCGAGGTCGGCGATCGCGTATTCTCCCGTGTCGTTCATCCGGCGCAGCTCTCGCTGCTGCTTCTCGGTGAGCTTGGGCTTCTTGCCCCTGAGTTTTCCCCGGGATCTGGCGATCGCCATCCCCTCGCGGGTGGGCAGGCGGATCAGGTCGCTCTCGAACTCGGCGAAGGTGGCCAGGATGTTGAAGAACATCTTCCCCAACGGATCGGCCGGATCGTAGACGCTCGCCCCCAAGGCCAGCTTGATCCCTCGCCCGGCGAGCGCGTCGGCGATGGCACGGGCGTCCGGAACCGAGCGGGCCAGCCGGTCGAGCTTGGGGACCACGAGGGTGTCGCCTGTCCGGGTGGCGGCCAGCGCCTGCGCCAGGCCCGGGCGATCCCTGTTCGTGCCGGTCAGCCCGTGGTCGGTGTAGACCCGTTCCGGTGCGACCCCGAGCCCTTCGAGGGCGGCGCGCTGGGCCGCCAGATCCTGCCGGTCGGTCGAGCATCGGGCATAGCCGATCAGAATCGTCATGGCGAGAAGTGTACGATTGGCCCCCCGCCACTGAAAGGATCAGCGTACGGGTCTTGTGAGACGGTCACCCGCTCGGGAGGCCCGTATCACCGGCGGCGGATCCCAGGCGTCTGTTGGACGATCCCGTTACGGACAGGCGTTCTGACCGGTAGTGGCCGTAAGCGGAATGGCTGCTTCAGAGGAGGTTTTCTGGGAAAGCAGACGGCCTCCTGAAACCCCGTCGCAGTCGTTCACGACCGACGCGGTAGCCCTTGAAAGCGGAGGTGACAGGGCTCTTGAGGCCACATGCTCGTGGTCGTTTGCGGAATTCCTGGCACAGGCAAGACGACCCCGGGGATGGCCCTCACGGTCTGGCGTCTCGCCGCCTCTGGAGGACAAGAGAGCGGCGCTCTTCAATCGCTGTGGCAGGTTTGAATGGTTAGGGTTCTCTGGGCGGGTGTCCGTTGGCCGATGCAGGCATAGGTCATCCATGGCCGGCGGGCGCGAGGCCAGCTACGTCGGCGTTCGGGACTGTCAGGAATTCCGTGTGCGGGCGGCGGGTTGAACATCAGGCCGCCATGGCCCGGGTGAAGCGCTCGCCGAAGATGACGGCGAACTGCGCCTTG
>NZ_CABFPH010000091.1 GCF_902141845.1 Methylobacterium symbioticum
CGTCATCGAAGGCCACATTGTGAGGCCTGACACACGTCCGATCGAAGACCCCGCCGAAATCTCAAAGATCATGCTTGCCAAACAGGGGGCATCCACACACGCTCCGGCCTCGCGATGACGGCCGAGAAGCGCTACCTCGTCGAGAGCCGCCTCGCGCCCGTCTGCCGCCGGTTCAACCTGACCAGCCTGCGCGACCTCATCGGCCTGCTGAAGGTGGGCCACAACACCGCGGTCGAGCGCGCGGTGATCGAGGCGATGACCACCAACGAGACCTTCTTCTTCCGCGATCGGGTGCCGTTCGACCTGTTCCGCGACGTGCTGCTGCCCCAGGCGATCACCCGCAACCAGGGGCGGCGGCGCCTGCGGATCTGGTGCGCGGCGGCCTCGACGGGGCAGGAGCCCTACTCGATCGCCATGCTGCTGCAGGAGGCGGCCCCGCGTCTCGCGGGCTGGCAGATCGATCTCGTGGCGACCGATCTCTCGACCGAGGTGATCGAGCGGGCGAAGCTCGGGCTCTACAGCCATTTCGAGGTGCAGCGCGGCCTGCCGGTGCAGTGGCTGATCAAGCACTTCGCCCAGGTGGGCGAGCAGTGGCAGATCTCGCCCTCCTTGCGCGCGATGGTCGATTATCGGCAGCTCAACCTGCTGCAAGGCTTCGACAGCCTGGGGCAATTCGACATCGTGTTTTGCCGTAACGTATTGATCTACTTCGATGCGCCCACGAAGGCCGACGTGCTCAACCGCATCGCGGCCTGCCTCGCCCCGGGCGGCGCCCTGGTTCTCGGCGCGGCCGAGACGGTGATCGGCCTGACCGAGCGGCTCAGCCCGCATGCCGAGCATCGCGGCCTCTACGGCCATGCCGCAGCGTCGGCTTCCTCCGTCGCTCCGGCACCGTCGATCACGCTGCCGCCGGTCCAGCCCGCGGTTCCGGTCCTGCCGCAGCTCCGCGTCGCGATCGGGCGGTAGCGCACCGTGCCGCTTCCGCGCGGCGGCAGGGGAGGGGATGATCGCATGGCATCGCGCGAGGGGTTCGCGCCCGAGGCCGCGCCCGTCATGGGGCGCGGCCTCCTCATCCTGCTCGTGCTGCTCCTCGGCTTCGGCGGTGTGGTGAACGCCCTCCGCAAGGACATCGCCAAGGGCTTCGACGAGGTCGCCCACGTCTCCTACGTGGCGCAGATCCAGCGGGACGGCGCGTCCTGGCCGGATTTGCGCGCCCTGCGCCTGCTCGACCCGGCGAGCCTCGCGCCGACGGATGCGCCGAACTACCTCAACCACCCGCCGCCTTATTACGCGGCGCTGGCCCGGATCGGGCCGGCGATCGGGGCGGAGCCGGGCGCCTTGCTGATCCTGCGGCTCGTCAACGTCGCGCTCACGACCGTCGCCTTCGCCGCGCTACTGCTGCTGGCCGCCGGCCTCGCGCACAGCCGGCTGGAATTCTGGGCCTATGCGCTGCCCCTCGTCACCATCCCCATCGCGCTCGCCCTGAACGGCGCGGTCAACAACGACAACCTCGCGATCCTCGGCGGCGCGCTCGCCCTGCTCGGCCTGCAGCGCCTGCTCTGCGGCGGGGGCCGCGCCTGGCTCACCTGCGCGCTCGCCGGGCTCGTCGCGGCGGGGCTCGCGAAGTTCACCGCGCTCCTGCTCGTGGGCGGCTGCGTCGGGCCCACCCTCCTCTGGCTCGTCGCCCGTAGCCGGCTGCCGACCACGGCGCTCCTACCCGCCACGCTCGCTCTCGCTCTCGCCGCCGCGCCCTACGCGGTCCTGGTCGCCCAGTACGGCAGCCCGGTCCCCGAGGTGCCGGGGCATCTCGCGATGATGCGGGACGGCGCCCGCGAGGCCGGCTGGGACGGGACGCGGCTCGGCCTGCCCGCCTATCTCCTGACCTTCGCCGCGCTCTTCGCCAGCCAGTTCAGGCCGGTTCTGACCGAGCCCAACGCCGTCGAGACCGCCTCGCTCGTGCTGCCGCTCGTCCTGATGGGGCTCAGCCTCGCGGGCGGGGCCGTCGCGCTCATGCGTCTCCGTGCCGGGCGCGCGCAGCCGCTCGATCCACTGGCGGTGGCGGGCTGGGGGGCGATCGGCCTCGTGCTCGCCGCCCATATCCGGTTCAGCTACCTCAACCATCTCGCCACCGGCTGGCGGCTCGACGCCTATCCCCGCTACTACCTGCCGCTCGCGGGCATCACTGTGATCGCCTGCGCCTGCCTCGCCGCCGGCCTGCCCGAGGGCCGGGTCCGGCGCGGCCTCCTCGTCTTCCTCGCCGCCTCGCCTCTCGCCTTCGGCCTGCTCGGCGGCACACTCGGCGTCTGAGCGCAGATACCATCCACCATTCCGAAGGATCGACCGGATGTCGTAAGACCTGCCGAATGTGGGCTGTACGGCCCCATCAGCCCGCGTTCAGGGCGCGGGACCGAAAGTCTCTCCAACCGGGCCCGCCGGCCCGGACGCTGACCAGGAGAGCACCCATGCACCGCACGCATCCCGCACCTCGTCCCCTCCGCCGCCGCGTGCTGGCGGCTCTCGCCCTGGCCTGCGGTCTCGCCGCCGCGGCGCCTGCCGCCCAGGCCGCGCCGCTCGCCGTCGCGCCGGTCGAGCCCGCGCCCGGCATCACGCAGGTGCAGTACGGCTGGGGCCACCACCACCATCATTACCGGCGCCACCACCATCACCACCACGGCTGGGGGCATCGCCACCACCACCATGGCTGGAGCCATCACCGCGGCTGGGGCCACCATCACCACCGCCATCACGGCTGGGGCCACCGGCACCATCACCACTGGTAGGGCCGGACAGGCTCAGGCGATCCGCTCGATTACCGCGGGCCGCTCGGCCGAGGTCTCGCCGGAAGCCTCGCCCATGCGGTAGGCTGCGCGGAGCGCCCGCTCGGCGCGGTCGGCGGCGTCGGCATCGGCGGCGTGGACCACCCCGAGCAGGCCGCCCGCATCGCCCGGCCGGGCGAGGCCAGTGAAGCCGACGCGCGGATCGATCCCGTCCTCCGGCCGCGTCCGGCCGCCGCCGAGGCCGATCACCGCCAGGCCGATCGCCCGCGTATCGACCGACGCGACCGTGCCCGCCTGCCGGACCTCGCGGGTCACAGGCGCCGCAGCGAGGTGCCGCTCCGGCGCCTCCACCAGATCCGCCGGGCCGCCGAGCGCGGCGACCATGCGCGCGAAGGTCTCGGCCGCCGCCCCCGAGGCGAGGACGGATTCGAGCCGCGCCGAGGCCTCCTCCGTGTCGCGGGCGAGGCCGCCGGCCACCAGCATCTCGGCCCCGAGCGCAACGGTGACCGCGTGGAAGCGCGGCTCGCGGGCGCGGCCCGTCAGATAGTCGATGGCATAGGCCACCTCGACGGCGTTGCCGGCCGCCGAGGCCAGCGTCGCGTCCATGCAGGTGATGAGCGCGGCGGTGCGCAGGCCGGCCCCCGCTGCCACTGCGACGATGCTCTCGGCGAGCGCGCGCGCCTCGGGCAGGGCGGCCATGAAGGCGCCCGAGCCCACCTTCACGTCCATCACGAGGCCGCCGAGACCGGCCGCGAGCTTCTTCGAGAGGATCGAGGCGGTGATCAGGTCGAGGGATTCGACCGTCCCGGTCACGTCGCGGATCGCGTAGAGGCGCCGGTCGGCCGGGGCGAGGTCGGGGGTTTGGCCGATGATTGCGCAGCCGGTTTCGCGCACGACGGCCTTGAAACGGTCGAGACTTGGCGATGCGTCGTAGCCCGGAATGCTCGCGAGCTTGTCGAGGGTGCCGCCCGTATGACCGAGCCCGCGCCCCGAGATCATCGGCACGTAGCCGCCGCAGGCCGCGACCATGGCCGCGAGCGGCAGGCTCACCGTGTCGCCGATGCCGCCGGTGGAGTGCTTGTCGAGCACCGGTCCGGGCAGGTCCCAGGAGAGCACGCGCCCCGACTCCGTCATCGCCCGGGTCAGCGCCACGCGCTCGGGCAGCGAGAGGCCGCGCAGGAACACCGCCATGGCGAAGGCGGCCGCCTGGCCCTCGCCGACCTGATCCCCGGTGAGCCCGGCAACGAAGGTCCGGATCTCCTGCGGATCGAGAACCAGCCCGTCGCGCTTCCGGCGGATCGTCTCCTGCGGAAGGAACCGGCTCATGCCGCCGCGCCCCGGGCGCCCTGCAGAACGCCGTAGAGGCTGCTCGCCCCGAGCCGGAAGGTCTTCGGCGTGGCCCAGCCCGGCCCCATCAGGGCGTCGGCGATGGCGAGATAGGCGGCGGCGTCCGCGACCCGGCGCAGGCCGCCGGAGACCTTGAGCCCGGCCGGCCGGCCGCGCGCGGCGATCGCGGCGAGCATCAGGCCCGCCGCCTCGGGCGTCGCCGAGACCGGGCTCTTGCCGGTGGAGGTCTTGAGGAAGTCGGCGCCTTCCTCCAGGGCCAGGAGGCTCGCCTGCGCGATCCGCTCCGGCGTCTCCAGGCTGCCCGTCTCCAGGATCACCTTGAGGCAGGCCGGCCCGCAGGCGGCACGGACGGCGGCGACCACGGCGCGGGCGCGTGCGGCGTCGCCGCGCATCACGGCGCGATAGGGCAGGACGAGGTCGATCTCGTCGGCGCCGTCCGCCAGCGCCGCCCTCGTCGCGGCGGCTGCCGCGGCGGCATCCTCGCCGCCATCGGGGAAGTTCACCACGGTCGCGACCTTGATGCCGCTGCCGGCGAGCAGCGTGGCGCCCTGCTTCACGAAGGCCGGCCAGACGCAGATCGCGGCGACGCCGCCCTCCTGCGCATCGCGGCAGAGCGCCGCGATCCGGTCCGGCGTGCAGTCCTCGCCGAGATCGGTGAGGTCGAGCAGCGGCAGGGCACGCCGCGCCACCGAGGCGGCGCCGGGATCGATGGGGTTCGTCAAGGCTGCGAATCCTGCGTCAGGCCGGCGGCGAAGGCGCCGATCAGGTGGGCGAGATCATCCGCGGCGGCGCGCGCCGCCGCCTTGGTCTCGGCATGGTGGGGGGCGCCGCCCGCGATGCCGGCGGCCCAGTTCGTCACCACCGAGATGGCGGCGACGGGCAGGCCGAGGAAGCGGGCGAGGATCACCTCCGGCACGGTCGACATGCCGACCAGGTCGGCGCCGAGGCGCCCGGCCATGCGCACCTCGGCCGGCGTTTCGAAGCTTGGGCCGGAGAACCAGGCGTAGATGCCCTCCGCGAGGACGATGCCGCTGGCCTCGGCCGCCGCGGCGAGCCCGGCGCGCAGGCCCGGATCGTAGGCATCGTTCATCGGCACGAAGCGGGCCTCGTCCGCCTCGCCGATCAGCGGGTTCAGGCCCGACAGGTTGATGTGGTCGGAGATGGCGACGAGCCGGCCCGGCCCGACCTCCGGCAGGAGCGAGCCGCAGGCATTGGTCAGGAGCAGGCGCTGCGCGCCGAGCCCCTGGAGCGCGGCGAGCGGCAGGCGCATGGCGGCGGCATCGCCGTGCTCGTAGGCATGGGCGCGGCCCTCCAGCACCAGCACGGCGCGGCCGGCGATGCGCCCGCGATGCAGCCGGCCGCCATGCCCGGTGACGCTCGGGGTCGGGAAGCCGGGGATCCCGGCATAGGGCAGGGCCTCTCCGTCCTCGATGAGGTCCACCACGGCGCCGAGCCCGGTCCCGGTGACGATCGCCAGATCGTGCGGACCAGCGAACCCGGCCGCCGCGAGATGCGCGGTGGTCCGCGCGGCCTGCGCGCGCCAGCCGCTCAACCGAGGGTCTCCGGCCCGAACGAGGCGGGCAGCAGCTCCTCCAGGGTGAAGCGGGCGAGCACGCCCTCCGGTCCGGCGGCGTGGATCGGGGTGCCGGGATCGGCGAATTCGCGGATGCGCTGGCGGCAGGCGCCGCAGGGCGTCACCGGCCGGGCGCCCGCGCCGAGGACCAGGATCGCGCGGATGCGCCGCCCGCCCGCGGCCACCATCGCGGCGATGGCCCCGGCCTCGGCGCAGGTGCCGACCGGATAGGCGGCGTTCTCGACGTTGCAGCCGGCATGGATCCGGCCCTGCTCGTCCGCCAGCGCCGCGCCGACCGCGAAGCCCGAATAGGGCGCGTGCGCGCGTGCCCGGACGGCGGCAGCTGCCGCGAAGAGGGCGTCGAGTTCCGCCGTCACCGTGTCCTGCCCCGCCGCCTGCATGCCGCTGTTTGGCACCGGCCGGGGGGACCTGTCGAGAGCGCCCGGCGCCCACCGGCCCGGCTCAGAGCGCGCTCCGCCGACGTGGATGCCGGTTCGGCGCAAGCGAGCGCGTCACAACAACGGCTTGGAGCCGTGCCCCGTCGCAACGCGATCGGGCGCGGCTCTAGAGCCTGTCTGAGCGGATCGGGCCGGTGATCACTCCGCTCATCCTGTCCTCGACCTCAGGATGAGGTGGATGGGTCGGACAAGCCGGATCTCTGCATGAGGGTTCGTCGATCCCGCTCGAACAGGCTCTAAGGGGCCGTCTTCAGCTGCTGTTCGGCGCGGGTGACGGCCGCTTCGCAGCCCTTGGCGTCGCCCTTGGCATCGGCGGTGCGGGCCTCGTCGAGGGCGACCTTGGCCTGCTGGGCCGCCTCCGCGCCCTTGCCCGCCTCGGAGGCCTGCGCGGGCGGGGCCGTGCGCGGGTCGCTCGCGCCGCCCGTGCCGGTCAGGCCCTCGCTCTCGCGTCGGGCGGCCGTCTCCTTGCCACTGGTCGAGGCCGCGATCGCCGCCGTCGATTCCGACTTCACCTGCTTCGCGAGGGCGTCGATCCGCTGCGCGCAGGGGGAGGCGAGGGTGGGGGTGGAGACGAGGGCGGGGGTGGCGGCCAGAGCGGCCACGAGCCACGCGATGCGCTTCATCGAGGGTAATCCTAAACCGAGAATGGCGTGCCGCGGGGGGATCCCGCGACACGCCAACGTTCCGGGCCGCCTCGCGGCTCCCGACCGGCGCGCGGCTCAGGCGCTCGCCGCCTGACCGCGGATGGGGAGCTGGCGCACGCGCCGGCCGGTCGCCGCGAAGACCGCGTTGGCGATGGCCGGCGCCACCGGCGGCACGCCGGGCTCGCCGACGCCGCCGAGCGGACCGGCATAGTCGCCGGACGGCACGAGATGGACGCGGATCTCCTTCGGGGCAGCGTCGATCCGGACGATCTCGTAGCCGTCGAAGTTGTTCTGCTGGGCCCGGCCGTTCTTGAAGGTGATCTCGGAGGTGAGCGCGAGGCCCATCCCCATCACCACGGCGCCCTCCATCTGCGAGCGGATGCGCTCCGGGTTCACCTGCGCCCCGCAATCGACGGCGATATCGATCGCGTTCACCTTCACCTGGCCCTTGGCGTCGACCTCCACCTCGGCCGCACAGGCCGTGTAGGTGACGAAGCTGTAGTGCCCGGCGACGCCGAGACCGCGTCCCTTCTCGAGCTTCCGGCCCCATTTGGCGCCGTCGGCCACCGTCTCGATCACCCGGCGCAGGCGCCCGGTATCGATGGGATAGCGCTTCGGATCCTCGCCGTAGTTCCAGACGTCGCCGATCTCGGTCGGGTCGATCTTGCGGCCCGGCCCGATCAGCTCGAGCAGGTAGTCCTTCGGATCGCGTCCCGCCGCATGCGCGAGCTCGGCCACGAAGGACTGGATCGCGAAGGCGTGCGGGATGTTCGAGACCGAGCGGAACCAGCCGATCCGGACATGGGCCGGGGCCGCCGGGTTCTCCAGCCGCATGTTCTTGATGTTGAGCGGGTTGTTGACGAGCCCCATGCCGAGCTCGAAGGGCAGCTCGTGCTGGGGATCCGGCGCGAAGATCGAGCCGATGGTCGGCGCGGTCGAGCGGTGCAGCCAGGCGGTCGGCATGCCCTTCTCGTCGACGGAGGCCTCGATCCGCTCCACCGAGATGGTGTGGTAGTAGCCGTGGTGGATGTCGTCCTCGCGGGTCCAGGCGAGCTTGACCGGCGCGCCGACGGCCTGCGAGCAGAGGGCCGCCTCGACCACGTAATCGGGCTTCGACTTGCGGCCGAAGCCGCCGCCGAGCAGCGTCACGTTCACCTTCACCTTGTCGGCGGGCAGGTTGAGGCGCTTCACCAGCCGGTCATGGGCGGCCTGTGGCCCTTGCGTGCAGGCCCAGGCCTCGCAGGCGCCGTCCTTCACCGAGACCACGGCCGCGGGCGGCTCCATCGGAGCCTGGGCGAGGTGGGGCACGAAGTACTCGGCCTCGAACTTCTTCTTGGCCTTGGCGAAGGCGCCGTCCACGTCGCCCTGGTTGCGCACCACCTTGCCGGGCTGGCGTGCCGCCTTCTCCAATTCCGTGCGGAAGGCATCGGTGTCGTAGCCGGCGTTCGGGCCGTCATCCCACTCGATCTTGAGGGCGTCACGGCCCTTCATGGCCGCCCAGGTGTTCTTGGCGACCACCGCGACGCCGCCGAGCGGCATGAACTCGGACGGGATCTCGCCGCCCTCGATCCGCACGGTCTTCACGACGCCCGGCACCTTGAGGGTCGCGGCATCGTCGACCGACTTCACCTTGCCGCCGTAGACGGGCGGGCGCGCGACGACGGCGTAGAGCATGCCGTCGAGCTTCACGTCGAGGCCGTAGATCGCCTTGCCGGTGGTGATGTCATGGTTGTCGATCAGCCCGATCTTGCCGGTGCCGATGTAGCGGAAGGCCTTGGGGTCCTTCAGCTTCACGCTGTCGCGCTCGGGGACCGGCAGCTCGGCGGCGGCTGCCGCCACCTCGCCGTAGCCGAGCTTGCGGCCCGACTTGGCATGGACGAGCTGATGGTTCTCGGCCCTGACTTCGGCGACCGGGACGTTCCATTGCTTGGCCGCGGCCTGGATCAGCATGAGCCGCGCCGCCGCACCCGCATGGCGGAAATGCTGGAAGAAGTGGCGCAGCGAGCGCGAGCCGTCCGTGTCCTGGTTGCCGAACCGCTCCTCGTCGCCGTAGGCCTGGGTCACCCGGACCTTCGACCAGTCGGCCTCGAGCTCGTCGGCCACCACGAGAGCCACCGAGGTGCGCACGCCCTGGCCCATCTCGGAGCGGTGGTTCGTCACCGTCACCGTGCCGTCCTTGGCGATGGCGACGAAGATCTTCGGGTCATCGCGCCAGCCGTGCGGCATGCCGTCGGCGCCGAACTTCTTGGCCTTCTGCTCCTCGGTCTGGCCCTCGTCGGCGCGGGCCGTGTCCCGCAGCGAGAGGGCGAGCACGAGGGCGCCGAGGCCGCCGAGCACGCCGCGGCGGCTGGCATTGGCGAGGATCGGGGTCGCCGCCGGTGTCTGCGCGGCCAGCTCGGCCATCATCTTGGCGTCGTGAATCACAGGCGCTCTCCCTTGGCGGCGGGGGTCTGGCCGGCGGCCTGATGGATCGCGGCGCGGATGCGCGGGTAGGTCCCGCAGCGACAGATGTTGCCGCTCATCGCCTCGTCGATCTGGTCGTCGGAGGGCTTCGGCGTGTCCTTGAGGAGGGCGGCGGCCTGCATGATCTGGCCGCACTGACAGTAGCCGCACTGCGCCACGTTGAGGTCGCGCCACGCGGCCTGGACCGGATGGTTGCCGTCCGGCGACAGGCCCTCGATGGTGACGACGTCCTGTCCCTCGGCCGCCGAGACCGGGGTGACGCAGGCGCGCGCCGCCGTGCCGCCGAGATGGATGGTGCAGGCGCCGCAGAGCGCAGCCCCGCAGCCGAACTTCGAGCCGGTCAAGCCGAGCTCGTCCCGCAGGTACCAGAGGAGCGGCATGTCGGGATCGCCGTCAAAGCTGCGCGGCGCCCCGTTCACGGTGAGTTTGATCATCGGTTCGTCCTTCTCGCCCGCGGCCTCGCGGGCCCGGTGACGGTTCCGCCCATGAGAGGGTCCACGGGGCGGTCCTCGATGTTTCCAACCGGCGCGGTTCGGGATCGGATCTGGCCTGCCGGATCCGGTCATGCCGGGACGACGACAGGCCACGGCGCGGCCATGAGCCGGACCGCGGCACCGCCCCCGATGCGCGCTCTCAAGTCAGAATAACTCCGATCTAGGGCAGGCCCCCGCCGGGAGGCAACGCGGGCGAGGCCCCCTGAGCCGCACGAGGCCGGCGTCGGGGGCATGGCATGTGCCATCCCGCACACCACGTACGGACGATTCGCGCTCCGGCGATCCCCGGCGGATGTCGCGCCGCGTGCGCCCGGGCACGGCGGCCGCGACGGCCGCGCCCGATCCTTGAGGTCCGTGTCGAGAGATCGGGGCGGAGATGACGCCGCCTGCCGCATGGGGACGGGCGGAGCCGAAGACCTGACGATCTGAACCGCTCCGATCAAACCGCCTCTGGATGCGGTCGAGAGCGGGATCAGCGGTCTGACGGTCGATCAGAAGGCTCGGCCAAGCTCTCAGAGCGGGTTGTGAGGAAGTCGAGCGGCGTTGATCACGCGTATCCCATCCTCGCCCTCATCCCGCGGTGCCGCAGCGCAGCGGCGGCCTCGAAGGAGGCCTCCTGGGATCGCAGGGCCTGCCGGAGGGCTCCTTCGAGGCCCGCTCACGCGGAGCACCTCAGGATGATCCGTCGATCCAGCCCGGACAGGCTGTCAGACGGTGACCTGCGTCCCGACCTCCACCACGCGGCCCGTGGGGATCTGGAAGAAGTCCGTCGCGTCGTTGGCGTTCTTGGCCAGCGTGATGAAGATCCGGTCCTGCCAGAGCGGCATGCCCGAATGGGCCGCGGGCCGGATCGAGCGCCGCGACAGGAAGAACGAGGTCGCCATGATGTCGAACTTGAAGCCCTGGCGGCGCAGCAGCGTCAGCGTCTTGGGGATGTTCGGCGTCTCCATGAAGCCGAACTTCATCACGACCTTGTAGAAATGCGGCCCGATCGGCTCGATGCGGACCTTGTCGGCCTCGTTCGAGCGGGGGGTGTCGACCGTCTCTACGGTGAGGATGACGTTCTTCTCGTGCAGCACCTTGTTGTGCTTGAGGTTGTGCAGCAGGGCCGCCGGGGCGATCTCGGGGTCGCTCGTCAGGAAGACGGCCGTGCCGCGCACATGGTGCGGCGGGCTCTTCTCCAGCATGCCGACGAGTTCCAGGATCGGCACGTCGGTCTTGCGGGTCTTGTTGAACAGGATCGTGACGCCGCGCACCCAGGTCCACATCAGCACGATCAGGCCGCCGGCCAGGATCAGCGGCACGTAGCCGCCCTCGAAGACCTTGAGCAGGTTCGAGAGCAGGAACAGGAACTCGATCACGATGAAGGGCAGCATCACCGCCGCCGAGGCGACCGGCGACCAGCGCCACATCTTCCACATCACGAGATAGGTCATGCTGGCGGTGAGCAGCATCGTCCCCGTGACGGCGATGCCGTAGGCGGAGGCGAGCGCCGAGGAGGTGCGGAACAGGACCGCCAGCGCCACCACGCCGAGCAGGAGCAGGGTGTTGATCTGCGGCAGGTAGATCTGGCCGGAATGGGATTCCGAGGTGTGGCGGATCTCGAGCCGCGGCAGCAGGCCGAGCTGGATCGCCTGGCGCGAGAGCGAGAAGGCGCCGGTGATCACCGCCTGGCTCGCGGTCACCGTGGCCAGCGTCGCCAGGATCACCATCGGCAGCAGGCCCCATTCGGGCACGAGCTGGTAGAACGGGTCCGAGGTGTCGGGCTTCTCCAGGACCAGGGCGGTCTGGCCGAGATAGTTCAGGGCGAGCGAGGGGAAGACCAGCCCGATCCAGGCGATCTGGATCGGTTTGCGCCCGAAATGGCCGAGATCGGCGAAGAGCGCCTCGGCGCCGGTGACGGCCAGGAACACGGCGCCCAGCGCCACCAGCGCGCCGGTGCCGTGGCCGAGCAGGTAATGCACCGCGTACCAGGGATTGACGGCGGCGAAGACGCCCGGATTGGCGATCACGTGCGGCAGCGCCGCCGCGGCCAGCGCCAGGAACCACACCACCATCACCGGCCCGAAGAAGGCCGCGACCCGGCTGGTACCCCGGCTCTGCACCAGGAACAGCGCGACGATGATGCCCACCGTGATCGGCAGGACCGAGTTCTCGAAGGCCGGCGTGACGAGCTTCAGCCCCTCCACCGCCGAGAGCACCGAGATGGCCGGGGTGATGATCGCGTCGCCGTAGAACAGGGCGGCGCCGAGCAGGCCCAGCGTCAGCACGATGCGCGAGCCGCCGAGCGCCTTGCGCGCCAGCGCCATCAGCGAGAGGATCCCGCCCTCGCCGTTGTTGTCCATGCGCAGCAGGATGGCGACGTACTTGACGGTGACGATCAGGAACAGCGCCCAGAGGATCAGCGAGGCGGTGCCCAGCACCTCCTCGGCGAGCAGGATGTTGTCGGACCGGGCCGGGGCGAGCGCCTCGCGGAAGGCGTAGAGCGGGCTGGTGCCGATATCGCCGTAGACGACGCCGACCGAGCCGACGACGAGGCTCCAGAACCCGGCATGGGGATGGCTCTCGCCGTCGAGGGCGCCGGCGGGCGTGCTCAGCGCCTCGGACGTGGCTTGCGCGGCGGCGGGGCCGGGGACGGCGCTTTGGCTTGCGGATTCGCTCATCGGATCTGATCGAGGCTCAGGCCTGCCCGGCGCGCTCTGCGGCACAAGCGGAATGCGCGAAGGATGCGACGGTTACGCGAAAAGCTTGCCGGCGCGCGCGCGGCGCCGGCCGCACGGGAAACCGCGACCCGCTAGCTAACACGCCTGCAGACAGGCGAAAACAGCGCCCGCCGGCCCGCGGCCGCGGCGGAGGCCGCGGTCAACAGGCCGGTCGGGCCGGGAGGGACGGCCTACTCGGCCGCGTTGCGGGCGCCCTGGCCGAAGCGGCGCTCGATATAGTCGATGACGATGGTCTCGAAGTCCTTGGCGAGGTTGGCCCCGCGCAGCGTCATCGCCTTCTTGCCGTCGATGAAGACCGGCGCGCTCGGGCTCTCGCCGGTGCCGGGCAGCGAGATGCCGATATCGGCATGCTTCGATTCGCCCGGGCCGTTCACGATGCAGCCCATCACCGCCACGTTCAGGCCCTCGACGCCCGGATAGGTCTTCTTCCATTCCGGCATGGAGGTGGCGATCCAGTTCTGGATGTCGCGGGCGAGCTCCTGGAACGTGGTCGAGGTGGTGCGCCCGCAGCCGGGGCAGGCCGCCACCAGCGGCACGAAGGTGCGGAAGCCCATGGTCTGCAGGAGCTCCTGCGCGACCTTCACCTCCACCGTGCGGTCGCCGCCGGGCTCGGGGGTCAGCGAGTAGCGGATCGTGTCGCCGATGCCCTCCTGCAGGAGCACGCCGATCGCGGCCGAGGCCGCCACGATGCCCTTCGAGCCCATGCCGGCCTCGGTGAGGCCGAGATGGATCGCGTAGTCCGAGCGGCGCGCCACCTCGCGGTAGACGGCGATCAGGTCCTGCACGGCGGAGACCTTGGCCGAGAGGATGATGCGGTCCTTCGGCAGGCCGAGATCCTCGGCGCGCTGCGCGGAGGAGAGGGCCGACTGCACCATCGCCTCGCGCATCACCGCGCGCGCGTCGATCGGCCGGGCCGACTTGGCGTTCTCGTCCATCAGGTGGGTGAGCAACTCGCCGTCGAGCGAGCCCCAGTTGGCGCCGATGCGCACGGTCTTCCCGTAGCGGATCGCCTGCTCGATGATGGTCGAGAACTGGGTGTCCTTCTTCTCCTTGAAGCCCACATTGCCCGGGTTGATCCGGTACTTGGCCAGCGCCTCGGCGCAGGCCGGGTGGTCAGAGAGCAGCTTGTGGCCGATATAGTGGAAGTCGCCCACCAGCGGCACGTGCACCCCGATCCGGTCGAGACGCTCGCGGATCTTCGGCACGGCGGCCGCCGCCTCGTCGCGGTCGACGGTGATGCGGACGAGCTCCGAGCCGGCGCGGGCGAGCTGCGAGACCTGCGCCACCGTGGCGTCGATATCGGCGGTGTCGGTGTTCGTCATCGACTGGACGACGATCGGCGCGCCGCCGCCGACGGTGACCGCGCCCTCGCCCGCGCCGACCCGGACGCCCGCGGTGCGGTGCCGGGGCGCGGGGCCGGCGATCTCGGGGCCAGTGCCGGCGAGCGGGTTCGCGGGGCGGCTGTCGGCTTCCATGGTTTCCATCGGGGACCTTCGCTCGAGGCCTCGGGCGCGTTCGGGCATCTCAGACCTGCCGCCCGCGGCCGTCGCGTCTGTCTTCGCTGCGATCTTTGGTACGAATCGTACCCTCATAGAACCGTATGCGTGTACGCACGAAGACGTTTAGCTGCGGTTGACGGGCCGCAACGTCAAGCGGGACACGGGCACAGACGGGTCTAGGGTACGAAACGGACTGACGATTCTCGCGCGTCTCATAGTCCCATCGGGGCGCGCCTGTCGAGTTCGCACCGCATCGCAACGGATCCCCCCGAGCCTGGGGCCACCGCCAGAGGCATCCAGGCGGGATCCTCATGCGGGATCTTGCGGCCGTCTCGGTCGTTCTCGGGGCGCGCACGCGCCGTTCAGGGCGCGTGACGGCCGGCGCGGCGCCGCCTCGCGGCACGCGCATTGCTGCGATGCAACAGTTGCGACCGCAGCGCAGCAATCCCAGTTCGAGGGCATGATGAGCGAGCATCCCCACGGCGCCGAGCCGGAGAACCCCGCCACCGCGGTGCCGAGCGCCGACGCTGCGCCCGACGCCCTCGTGCCCGTCGGCGACAACCCCGCCACCCATCCGCCGCGGCACGTGCTGGCCGGGCCGCGGGCCGAGAAGAACGTGGCTCTGGCCCTTCAGGGCGGGGGCGCGCACGGCGCCTTCACCTGGGGCGTCCTCGACCATCTCATCGAGGACGGGCGTCTCGGCTTCGAAGCCCTGACCGGGGCGAGCGCGGGCGCCATGAACGGCGTGGTCATGCTCGACGGCTGGCTGAAGGGCGGGCCGGACGGCGCCCGCGCGGGGCTGGAGCAGTTCTGGCGCGAGGTCAGCCTCGACAGCGATCTCGGGCCCGCCTCGCGCAGCCTGTTCAACGCGGTCCTCGGCCTCTGGAAGGGCAACCCGGTCGCCGAGTTCTGGCTGAAGGCCCTGACGCCGAGCCCCTACGTCTCGAACCCGCTCAACATCAACCCGCTGCGCAAGGCGCTGGCGGCGCAGGTGGATTTCGAGCGCCTGCGCGCGGCCGACACCGCCGGCATCTACGTCTCGGCCACCAATGTCTGGACCGGCAAGCTCGCGGTGTTCGAGCGCGAGCGCCTGACGGTCGATCACCTCATGGCCTCGGCCTGCCTGCCGACCGTGTTCCAGGCGGTGGAGATCGACGGCGTGCCCTACTGGGACGGCGGCTATCTCGGCAACCCGCCGCTCTACCCGCTCCATCGCGGGGCCGAGACCCGCGACATCGTGCTCGTGCAGATCAATCCCGTGGAGCGGCGCGAGACCCCGCGCACCGAGCGCGAGATCCAGGACCGCCTCAACGAGATCACCTTCAACGCCAACCTGATGCGGGAATTGCGCGCCATCGACTTCCTCGACGGGCTGATCGAGGAGGGCGTGCTCGGCCAGGGCCAGTACCGGCGCGTCCTCGTCCACCGCATCGACGGGACCGACGCGCTCGAGGATTACAACGCCGCCTCGAAGCTCGATGCCCGCTGGCGGGTGTTCCAGCGCCTGCGCGACAAGGGCCGCCGGGCGGCCGAGGCCTGGCTCGCCGAGCATTACGACGCGATCGGCCGGGATTGCAGCCTCGACCTCGAATCGGCCTACCAGTAGGCACGCGACCGGCGCCCGGGACGGGGCCGTCGTGCGCTGACGCACCCCGGGCCCCGAACGCCCGCCCGGCCCGGGATTATCGGGCGGAGGCCCGCCGTTCACGGGTATAGGAGATCAGACTCAAAGGCAGGGTATGGGCCCCGACAAGATGAGCCGACCCGAGATCGTCGACCTGCTGGTGCCGCTGCGACGCTATGCGCGCTCGCTCACCCGCGACACCCTGCGGGCGGACGATCTCGTGCACGACACGCTGGTGCGGGCCCTCGAATCGCAGGGATCGCTGCGGCCCAAC
Organism: Methylobacterium symbioticum; assembly: GCF_902141845.1. Classification (GTDB taxonomy): domain Bacteria; phylum Pseudomonadota; class Alphaproteobacteria; order Rhizobiales; family Beijerinckiaceae; genus Methylobacterium; species Methylobacterium symbioticum. Next base: position 15,877 of record NZ_CABFPH010000091.1, read on the forward strand.
ACCAATCTGCGCACCTGGATGATGACGGTGCTGCACAACGTCTTCATCGACGACCAGCGCCGCAAGCAGGTGGAGGCCCGCCACGCCGACGTGCTGGTGCAGATGAACGAGGAGCTCGTGCCGCCGGCCCAGGAGGGCCAGGTGCGCCTCGCCCAGATCCGGCAGGCCTTCGGCACCTTGCCGGAGGAGCAGCGCGCCGCCCTGCATCTCGTGACCATCGAGGGCATGGCCTATGCCGATGCCGCCGCGGTGCTCGGCATCCCCATCGGCACGCTGATGTCGCGGCTCGGCCGCGGCCGCGCCGCGCTGCGGGCCTTCGAGGAGGGCGCGCGGACGGCCGACAAGGAGGGGAAGGGCGCGGAGCGCGAGGCGCCCGCCCGCACCCCGCTGCGCCTCGTCACCCGCGACGGGGTGGACCAGCGGGACGCGACGCCCGATCCCTTCTCGCGGCGGGCTTTGCGCGGGTGGTAGAATACCACCGGCCGGACCACGGACTTATCGGACGACAGGACTTCGCCAGATGATCGACCCGATCACAGACAGCGACCTCACCGCTTTCGTCGATGGCCAGCTCGACGTGATGCGCCGCCTCGAGGTCGAGGCGCATCTCGCGCGGCACCCCGACACCGCCGCGCGCGTGATGGCGGAGATGCACGACCGCGACGCCCTGCGCGAGGCCTTCGCGCGGCCGATCGGGCCCGGCCCCGAGCGCAACCGGATGGCCGCCCGCCGGCTCGACCGGTCGCTGCGCTGGCGCAGCGTCGGCGCCCGGCTGAAACGGGCCGCGGCGATCGCGGTGCTGGTCGGGGCCGGCTGGCTCGCCCATGACGAGGTCGGCCGCTTCGGCATTCCCGGCACCTACGCGGCGACCGTCGACCCGACGCTGATCGAGGACGCCCAGCAGGCGCGCCAGGTGGCGCTGCTGCGGGCCGGCATCGCCTCCCAGAGCGGGGGCATCACCTACGACCGCGCCGCGATCGAGACGGCCACCGGCATCCGGCTGCCGGTCCTGCCCGAGACCTGGACCGTGAGCGACGTGCAGGTCTTCCCCTCGCGCCACGGCACCGGCATCGAGATCACGGCGCAGGCGGCCGATCTCGGCGAGATCTCGCTGTTCGCGACCCACCGCCGCGGCAACGGCCCGGCCAACGAGATCGCGGGCGCGGGCGACGGCACCACCGTGACCTGGAACGGCGCGCATTGCGCCTACGCCCTCAGCGGCAGCCGCGACGAGGAGGCCCTGCGCCGCGCCGCCGGCACGCTCGCCGCCTCGACGTTGTGATACCATTTCCGGGTGATTGCTTCGGCCGGCCATACGCGCCCCCCTCTCCCCGCAAGCGGGGAGAGGGGATCCGCGATGACCGATCTGTGCTCAACCGGAGATCGTATCGCTCGAATGTGGCCTGAGACGGCCGGGGCTCACCGCCCGCGCGGCGGCTCCAGCGCGCTGATCTCGATCACGAATTTCTGCCGCAGCGCACGGGCGAAGTCGCCATAGCCCCGTGCGGCGAGCAGGAAGGCGCCCGGCCCGCCGATGACGTGGGCGCGGTACCAGCGGTCGAGGCTCGTCTCCTCGCCCTGGCCGGGCCCCACCGGCTTGAGGCCGTAGCCGGGTGCGCGGAAGGCGCCTGCGCCCACCACGTCGTTCTCGCCCGGCACCAGGATCGGCAACCCGTTGACGGTGGCCCCGGCGGCGAGCAGCGCCTCGCGCTCCGCGTCGAGGGCGGAGGCCTCGGTGCAATTGTCGATGCCGTCCCCGGACACGTCGACCACCATCCGGTCGACCGGCACCGGCAGAGCCGGCAGCACGCTCGCGGTGACGCTGCGCATCATCTGGCCGATGCAGGTGAATTCCCCACCCTGGCGCGCCAGGGCGCGGACCTGCGCCGCGGTCGCCGCCGCATCGGCCCGGTCGCGCAGGCGGCGCCAGCCGAGGGACAGCCGGGCCTGGTCGGCCCAGGTCACCATCGCGAACAGGATGCCGCCGGGATTGCCGGCGATCGCCCCGACGACGCCGGGATCCTCCAGGGCCTCGGCGATGCCGTCCATCTGCAGGCGGAACCGGGCGTCGTCGACCGATTGCGAGACGTCCACGGCGACGACCAGGGCCATCGCCGCGCTCTCCTCGGCGGCGCGCGCCGGCTGCCCCGCCGCGAGCGCCAGGGCGAGGGCGGCGCCCAGGCCCGCACGGCGCAGGCGCCGGCCGATGCCGTCTGTCATGCTGTCGAGGCTCCCCCCTTCGCCGGGTCTGCGCGCCCGAGCGATCCTCAGCGGGTTAGAGCATGCGGGGGGAGAGGGGAATCCGGTCTTTCGACCGGGGCCGCCGGGGCAGCCGCCGACGGGGCCGCGGAGGCGAGGGGCGGGCAGAACGCTCGCCCCGGGACGGACCGCGTGCCGGGGCGCGGCGGCTCGGTCTCGTCCGTGATCCGTGAGCGTCGCTCGCGGGTGCGTCAGGCGCTCGCGGTGAGCGCGTGCTCGTTGCCGTTCAGGCCGGCGCAGAGATCGTCGATCTCGGTCAGGTCGAGCGCCTCGCCGGTATGGCTGGCGATGGCGTCGATCAGGTGGTCCTGGCGCGGGTCGAACGGGTGTCCCTGCATCCGGTAGAACTGGTAGTAGCGCAGGGCTGCCAGGAGGGTATCGCGCTCGCGGGCTGTTACGGTGAAGTTCTGCATGGGCGGTCTCGTCCCCCTGTGGCTTCAACGAACGCCTGGGCGCGGCCGCGACGACTCGCCCAAGCTCGACCTTTGTACCCGGAGGGGCATATCCACGCCATGTCTTGACAGTGGGATGTTGGTTGATTCGGGTCGAAAAAGCGTATCGTGCACAAGCAAGAGGCACGGATCCGGCAGAAAATGCCAATATAGTTGAAGGGTGTAGTAATATACTCCTTATAGATCTGCGCCGCCCGTCCTTGGATCATGGGAACGATGTTCTGGCATGCCGGCGCGGCCGAGCGCGCCCGTGCCTGGCTGCGGCCGCTCGTCTGTTCTCGCGGCCTCCCGCCGGGGTCAGAGCCCGAGTTCGCTGAGATAGTCCGGCACGATCGCGCTCGCCGGGCCGTAGCGCGCCGCGTCGAAGATGCGCGCGTTGTCCGAGGGTTCGAGGTTCAGCTCGCAGGTCGGGATCCCGAGGGCGCGGGCCTGCCGCACATAGCCCGCCGCCGGATAGACCGCGCCCGAGGTGCCGACCGCGACGAAGAGGTCGGATCCCGCCAGGGCCGCGTCGATCCGGTCGAGATGCTGCGGCACCGCGCCGAACCAGCCCCCGCCGGGGCGCAGGGCCGCCGCGCCGCAATGCGGGCAGGGATCGTCGCGCGGGATGCCCGCCCGCCGCTCCGACACGGCGGCGCAGGCGGTGCAGCGCGCCTTGAGCAGCTCGCCATGCATGTGGACGACCGCCGCCGAGCCCGCCCGCTCGTGCAGGTCGTCGACGTTCTGCGTGCACAGGAACAGGCGCCCGCCGCGGGCCGCGAGACCCGCCTCGGCGCGGGCGAGGGCGGCGTGGGCGGCGTTCGGCGCGGCCGCGATCACGCCGCGCCGGCGGTGGTTGTAGAAATCCAGCACCGTGTCGGGATCCGCGGCGAAGGCTTCGGGCGTGGCGAGCGTCAGCGGGTCGAAGCGCGCCCACAGGCCGCCGCGATCGCGAAAGGTCCCGAGCCCGCTCTCGGCGGAGATGCCGGCTCCGGTGAGGATGAAGATCTGGCGCGGCTGGCTTGCCATGGGCCGGATCTATAGCGTCGCCGCTCACCGGCGAGGGCTGTGCCGCCCGTCGCGCGGGCCCGGGCCGGCCGGCGTGGCGCCACGGTCACAGGGGTCGGGATCCACGGGATACAGAGCCAATGCGTCTCCTCGGTCGCCTCTTCGTCGGCGCGCTCGCCTTGCTCCTGGCGATCCCGGCGGGCGGGCTGGTGCTCGGCCTCGCGGTGTTTCTCGATCCGGTGGCGGGTGCCTGGATCAGCGCCGGGGCGCAGGCCGGGCTCGACCTCGCCCTGTCGGACCTCTCGGCCGGGTTGCCGCCGGAGGGGCTCGCCCTGGTCGTCGCGGGCCTCGCCCGGGCGCTGTTCTGGCTGCTCGTGGTGCCGCCCGTGCTGACGGCGCTGATCGGCGGGACGCTCGGCCTGCGCAGCCTCGCCTGGTACGGCGGCGGCTGCGGCCTGCCTCCCCCCCTGCTGGGATCGGGGGAGCGGCGTGTGGGGGGAGAGGGGAGAGTTCGGGGGTCGCCGGGTTACTAAAAAAAAAGAAGAGAGTGAGC
>NZ_CABFPH010000092.1 GCF_902141845.1 Methylobacterium symbioticum
CGTCATCGAAGGCCACATTGTGAGGCCTGACACACGTCCGATCGAAGACCCCGCCGAAATCTCAAAGATCATGCTTGCCAAACAGGGGGCATCCACACACGTCCCGGGGCTTCGCGCCTCGGTCGGCGCGTGCTCGCCGAACTCAAGCGGATGGCCGCGATCTTCGCCTATCTCTGGACGGTCTTCGGCATCCTCGTCCTGCACGAATGGATCGTGCTGTCCCGTCACGGGATCGATTACCGCTTCTACGGCCTCGCATTCGTCAATTCGTGGATCCTGGCGAAGGTCGTTCTGGTCACGGAGCATTTCGATGTGCTGCCGCGCTGGGTCGGCCGGCCACCGATCTACCGGATCGTCACACGCTCCATCGGTCTCGCGCTGATCCTCGTCGCGGCCTATGCGCTGGAGGAAACGGTGATCGGGCTCGTCCGGGGACGCTCCCTGGCCGACAGCCTGCCGATGGTTGGCGGCGGCGTCCACGGCTACCTGGCGATCAGCGTGATCATGGCGGTCGCCCTGGTCCCGTATTTCACCGTCCGGGAACTCGGTCGCGTGCTCGGCCGCGAGCGGCTGCGGGCGCTGATCCTGTCCGAGCCAGCGCCGCCGTCGAGGCTCGGCGAGGAGGATCGCTGAGCCGGGCCGCCGGGCAATCACCGCGCGGCGATGGGCCCGCCCCCGCGCGGCTGCCGGATGTCCTCTTCGATCAAGCCAGTGAGGCGTGACCTGCAAGGATGGGGCGCCACCCTGTCCCGTCGGATGGGCGGAGACGATCATGATCCGCGCCCCTGGACTGCTCCTCTGCCTGCTTCTCGCGAGCGCCCTGCCGACCGGCGCGGCGGCGCAGAGCGAGCCGGGCGGAGCCCTGCCGGTCGGCACGGTGGCCGCCCGCCGGACGGCGATCGACAAGACCCTCGACTTCGTTGGCCGGGTCGAGGCCGTGAGCCGCGTCGAGGTGCGCGCCCGCGTCACCGGATTCCTCGAAGCAGTCCTGTTCAAGGAGGGCGACCCGGTCAAGGACGGCGCCGCACTCTACCAGATCGAGCCAGACCTGTTCCAGGCCGCCGTGACCCAGGCGCAGGGCGCGCTGGAGCGCAGCCGAGCCGCCCAGACCCTGGCCGCGATCCAGCTGCAGCGCGCACAGGAGCTGGTCGATCGCAATGCCGGCACCCTGGTCGCGCGGGATCAGGCGCGCGCCGCCCTCGACCAGGCCAAGGGCGCCGTCATGGGGGACGAGGCGAGCCTGCGCACCGCTCAGATCAACCTCGGCTACACGAAGATCGCCTCGCCGATCGCCGGCCGGATCGGGCGCACCAGCGTGACGAAGGGCAACGTCGTGGGACCCGACAGCGGGATCCTGACCACCATCGTCAGCCAGGATCCGATCTACGTCGCCTTCCCGGTGAGCCAGCGCGAGTTCCTGCGCGTCCAGCAGAGTGGCGACCGGCCCGATCGCAGCCGGATCTCGGTGCGGATCCGCTTCTCCGACGGATCGGTCTACGGCGAGGTCGGGCGGATCAACTTCGTCAATATCAGCGTCGACCGGACCACCGACACGGTGCTCGTGCGGGCGAGCATGCCCAACCCGGCGGGCGATCTGCGCGACGGGCAGCTCGTCCAGGTCGCCCTCCAGGCCGGAACCCCCGAGGAGAAGGTCGTGGTGCCCCAGGCCGCCCTCGTCGCCGACCAGGGCGGCGTCTACGTCTTCGTCGTCGAGGACGGGCGGGCGGTGACGCGACGCGTGAAGCCGGCCGCGGGTGCGAGCGGGGCCGACATCGTGCTCGACGAGGGGCTCTCGGGCGGCGAGCTCGTCATCGTCGACGGGCTCCAGCGGGTGCGGCCGGGCCTCGCCGTCCGGGCGAGCCCGGTGGCGCCCACGGCGAGCAGGACCTGACCCGATGCTCTCCTCCGTCTTCGTCGACCGTCCGCGCCTCTCGGTGGTGATCGCGATCGTCACCTCGATCGCGGGAGCGCTCGCGCTCCTCACCATCCCGGTGGCGCAGTACCCCGACATCGTGCCGCCCCAGGTCTCGGTGACCACCACCTATCCCGGCGCCGCGGCGGGGGTGGTGGAGGCGACGGTGGCGCAGCCAATCGAGTCGCAGGTCGTCGGCGTCGACAAGATGATCTACATGAAGAGCGTCAGCGGCAACGACGGCAGCTACACGCTCACCGGCTCCTTCGAGCTCGGCACCGATCCTGACATCAATGCCGTCAACGTCAACAACCGGGTTCAGATCGCGCTGGCGAAGCTGCCCGAGGACGTGCGCAAGCAGGGCGTCACCGTCAAGAAGAAGTCGTCGGCGCTGCTCGGCGTGCTGGCCGTCTATTCGCCGAAGTCGACGCAGGATCCGCTGTTCATCTCGAACTACGTGACCATCAACCTGCTCGACCGGATCAAGAGCACGCCCGGCGTCGGCGACGCCACCCTGTGGGGCCCGCAGGACTACGCCATGCGCGCCTGGGTGCGCACCGACCAGCTGACGGGCCTCAACCTGACGACGGGCGACGTCATCGATGCCGTGAAGGCGCAGAACGTGCAGGCCCCCGTCGGGCGGATCGGCGCCCGCCCGATCTCGGACGATCAGCAGCTCCAGCTCAACATCCAGACGCAGGGGCGGCTGACCTCGACCGAGCAGTTCCGGAACATCGTGCTGCGCACCAATCCCGACGGCTCGCTGCTGCGCCTCGGCGACGTCGCCCGGATCGATCTCGGCGCGGCGAGCCTCGACCGGGAGACTCGGCTGAACGGCAGCCCGGCGACGGTGATCGCGATCTACCAAGCGCCTGGCGCCAACGCGATCGCCACGCTGACGGAGGTCCGGCGCAGGGTCGCCGACCTGGCCAAGGCCTTCCCCGAGGGCCTCGAATGGAAGGTGACCTACGACCCCACCGCCTTCATCACCGAGACGGTGCACGAGGTGCAGAAGACCCTCGTCGAGGCCTTCGTGCTCGTCGTCATCGTGGTGTTCCTGTTCCTCGGGAGTCTCAGGGCGACGCTGATCCCGACGCTCGCCGTGCCGGTGAGCCTGATCGGCACCTTCATCGCCCTGAAGGCGGTGGGCTACTCGGCCAACTCGGTCTCGCTGCTCGCGATGGTGCTGGCGATCGGCATCGTGGTCGACGACGCGATCGTCGTGGTCGAGAACGTCGAGCGCGTGATGGAGGAGCATCCGGACCTGTCCCCGCGCGAGGCGACGAAACGCGCCATGGCGGAGATCACCGCGCCGATCATCGCGATCACGCTGGTCCTGCTCTCGGTCTTCGTGCCGGTGGCCTTCGTGCCCGGCATCTCGGGCGAGCTGTTCCGGCAATTCGCCGTGGCGGTCGCGGTCTCGATGCTGCTCTCGGCGATCAACGCCCTGACCCTCTCCCCCGCCCTCTGCGGCGTGCTGCTGCGGCCCCATCACGGGCCCCGGCGCGGCATCATGGGCTGGGTGATGCGCGCCATCGACGCCGTGCGTGACGGCTACGGCGCGGCGGTCGCCCGGATCGTGCGTCTTTCGGCGATCGGCCTCGTCCTGGCGGTGGCGGCCGCCTACGGCATCGTCCAGCTCGCCAAGGTCACCCCGACCGGCTTCCTGCCGGAGGACGACCAGGGCGCCTTCTTCGTGGTGGTCCAGCTGCCCGAGGGCGCCTCGGTCGGGCGGACCTCGGAGGTCGCCGCGAAGGCCGAGGCGATCCTGCGCGAGGAGCACGCGGTGGCCGACTACACGTCGGTGGTCGGCCTCAACTTCATCGACAACTACTCGCAGAGCAACGCGGCCTTCATGGTCGTGACCCTGAAGCCCTTCGAGGAGCGGAAAGGGCCCGGCGACGGCGCGGCGGCGCTGATCGCCCGCCTCGGCCAGCGCTTCCGCGAGATCCCGGGCGGCACCGTGGTGCCGCTCGCACCTCCGCCGATCATCGGCCTCGGCACCGGTGGCGGCTTCGCCTACGTGCTGGAGGACCTGCGCGGCGGCGACTCGAAGGAACTCGCCCAGGCCCTGCGCGGCCTGATCGTGGCGGCCAACCAGGAACCGCGGCTCGAGCGGGTGTTCAGCACCTTCTCGGCGACCAACCCTTCCGTCTTCCTCGACATCGACCGCAACAAGGTTCAGATCCTCGGCGTGTCGCTCGATGCGGTGTTCCAGGCGCTGCAGGCCTCGCTTGGCGGATACTACGTCAACGACATCAACCTGTTCGGCCGCACCTGGCAGGTCCAGGTCCAGGCCGAGGCCGCCGACCGCGCCCGAATCGACGACATCTACCGCATCAACGTGCGCAACCGGGACGGCCAGATGGTGCCGCTGCGCAGCCTCGCGGAGGTGCGCATCGTGGTCGGTCCCCCGGCGCTGATCCGCTACAACAACCTGCGCGCGGTGACCCTGCAGGGCTCGCCCGCCCCGGGCGTCTCGTCGGGCCAGGCGCTCGCCGTGATGGAGGCGGTGGCGGCCCGGACCCTGCCCGCCGGCTTCGGCGGCGAATGGACGGACACCGCGTTCCAGGAGAAGCGCGCGGAGGGCAAGACCGCGATCATCCTCGCCTTCGCGGTGCTGTTCGCGTTCCTGTTCCTCGTCGGCCTCTACGAGAGCTGGACGATCCCCGTGCCGGTGCTCCTGTCGGTCACGGTCGGCATCCTGGGCGCCTACGCGGCCATGGCCTGGGGGCGGCTGACCCTCGATCTCTACGCCCAGATCGGCATGGTCGTGCTGATCGGCCTCGCCGCCAAGAACGGCATCCTGATCGTCGAGTTCGCCAAGGAGCAGCGCGAGAAGGGCGTAGCCCTGCGCGAGGCGGCGACCGAGGGCGCGCGACTGCGCTTCCGTCCCGTGATGATGACCTCCTTCGCCTTCATCCTCGGGCTGCTGCCGCTGGTGGTCGCCACGGGCGCCTCGCAGCTCGCCCGGCGCGACGTGGGCACGCCGGTCTTCGGCGGCATGATCGCCGCCTCCTTCATCGGGATCTTCGTGATCCCGCCGCTCTACGTCGTGTTCCAGGGCCTGCGCGAGCGGGCGTGGCGCCTGCTCGGCGGCAAGGGCGCCGCACGACCCAGGACGCCGACGGCACCGAAGGCGCCGGCCGGGACGCCGGGGCACCTGCCGGCCGAGTGATCAGCACCGGGTCGCGCCGCCGGCCTCCCGCGCCGGACGGTCCCGGATCTCGAAGGGAGACCGCCGATGCACGATGTCGATGACGCCGCGCTCGCCGAGACCCTCGCCGAGTCCGGTCCCCTGGCGGAGCCGGGCACCCGGCTCAAGCGCAAGGCCTACGAGCGCGCATTGCGCAAGCTGCAGGTGCAGCTCTGCCACCTGCAGGCCTGGGTGCAGGCGACGGGCGCGCGGATCATCGTGGTGTTCGAGGGCCGCGACGCGGCCGGCAAGGGCGGTACGATCAAGGCGCTCACCGAGCGCGTGAGCCCGCGGGTCTTCCGCGTGGTGGCGCTGCCGGCTCCCTCGGACCGGGAGAAGAGCCAGCTCTTCCTGCAGCGCTACATCAGCCACTTCCCGGCCGGCGGGGAGATCGTGATCTTCGACCGCAGCTGGTACAACCGCGCCGGCGTCGAGGCGGTGATGGGCTTCTGCGGCGAGAAGGAGCAGCGCCGCTTCCTCGATCTCTGCCCCCGGATCGAGAACTTCATCGTCGATGGCGGGATCCACCTGATCAAGTTCTGGCTCGAGGTCGGGCGGGCCGAGCAGAAGCGCCGCTTCGAGGCGCGGATCGACGATCCGCTGCGGCACTGGAAGCTCAGCGGGATGGACCTCGAATCCTATCGGCGCTGGTACGCCTATTCCCGGGCCCGCGACGCCATGCTGGCGGCGACCGACACGGACGAGGCACCCTGGTACATCGTCCGCTCGGACGACAAGCGGCGCGCGCGCCTCAACTGCATCGCGCACCTCCTGCACCTGATCCCCTACAAGGAGCAGGCCGCCAGGCCGGTCGCGCTGCCCAAGCGCGCGAAGGCGGATGCCTACGATGACACGCTGCGGGACCGCCGCTTCGTGCCCGAGCCGTACTGATCCGGGCTCGGCGAACGGGCCGGATCCACACGGCCCGGAGCCGGACGCGAGGGCTCCCGGCGCCGAGGCGGGCCCCCGGCCCGACCGGCCGCTTGCGCCCGGTCAATAGGCCCGGCCATAGGCCGTGGCCGGGACCCAGGGTCGCGCGGCGGGTGCCGGGCGGTAGGCCACGACCGTCGGCACGGTCGGGTCGAACGGGATCATCCCGGCCCCGAAGGCGAGGAAGCCGGCCGCGGCGCGCACGTCGTCGGGCTGCCGCGGGTCGCGTGAGATGAGCGCCGCCTCCCTCTGGAGCCGGAGGTTGCAGGCCTGGGAGGGGAGCCCGTTGGAGGGCGTGCAGGCGTCGTGCCGGGCGCAGGCCGCGTCGAGCGCGTCGATCGGCGGCAGAGGCGCGTTGTTGCCCAGGCCGCAATAGTTGCCGTGGATCAGCCAGGCCGGCGCCCGCGCGTAGCGCAGGGACTGAGCCTCGGCCGGCGAGGCCAGGCCGATCGCGAGGAGGAGCGGGATCGCGCGCGTGCGTGTCATGGTCGTGCCCTCGGTGTGAGGCCCCGTGTCGAATCTCCGGCGCCCGCCGTTCCCTCGCGCGGCCACGTCAGCGCGGCGGCAGGGCGCGGATCGTCCGTGTCGACCCCGAGACCGTCAGGGTGGCCCCGTCCTGGCGGAGGGTCGGAACCGGGATCGCGATGTCGCCGCCGCCGAGCCAGCGGCGCCTGGCGACGATCGCCACGAGCGTGTTGCCGGCCTCCGAGACCCGCACCTCGCGCACCTGCCCGACGCGGCTGCCGTCGTCGGCGTAGAGCCAGCGCCCGCGCAGGGTCGGCATCAGCGAGGCGGCGCTCATCTGCATCACCGAGTCGACGGGGTCGGACAGCGTCGAGCGGACAGGCTGCGCCGCCGCGCAGGCCGGGATCAGCGTCAGGAGAAGTGCGCGCGCCGCAGCGCGCCCGAGCCGGTTCATGGCCTTGCTCCGGCGAGCGCCCGACCCGCGGCCCGGCCCCTCCCGATTGGCTCCGCCGCGGACGGTCGCCGTTCAATAGGCGCGGCAGACGCCAGCATAGCTGTCGTAATAGGCGTAGGGACCGCATCCACCACCGGTCGATCCGTAGTAGCTGGCCGCCGCCGCGGCACCGACGCCGGCAGCCGCCAGCCCGACGCCGTAGGGCCTGTACCCGTAGCCGTAGCGGCCGTAGCGCCCGTATCCGTACCCGTAGCGGCCGTAGCCGCCGCGGTAGCCGCCCGCCACCGCGCCGCGATAGCCGCCTGCCCGGACGCCGTGGAAGCCGCCGCCCCGGAACCCACCACCCCGGAACCCGGCGCCATGGAAGCCGCCACCGCCCCGAAATCCGCCGCCGCCGCCACGAAAGCCACGGGCGTCGGCCGCGACGCTGGTCACGATCAGGGCGGCGAAGGCCGCAGAAGCAATCAACAGCGATTTCATGAGACGATCCCTTCGCGGAGGGCGACGTTGCAGGTCATCGCGAAGCGGCTCGGTCGATACGCCTCGACGCGAGCGTCCCCGGGTTCGACCTGTCGGTCGTTGAACCGTAGGTCCTCGACCGTAAGACTGAGGCCAGGCTGTCGCTTGATCCGTGGGGACAATTGCCGCCTACGGGCGGCGGCGCGCCGGCCGCTCCCTCGATTCCGCGTCGTTAGCCGATGCCGGTCGGACCCGGAGCGCCGTTCCAGAGCGTCTTCCGCCGAAGTGGATGCCGGTTCCGCACGACGCGTAGCATCGCCGCAGTCGCGCCCCTCGCGCACCCAGGCCCCCTGGAACCCCGCGGGCGCGCCCTGCGCCGCCGATCCCGCACCGGCCATCCAGGGTGCGCGGGCGAGGCCTGTCAGGCGAAGAACGGTTCCCGTCGCGGTGTCCTCCACGCCGAATCCAGTCCGTCGGAGGCCGTTCCGCATGCTCAGTCCGGCGGCCGGAAGCGTTCCGAGGCCGGCGGCTCGTAGAGCCGGCCGTCTGGCGCGACGGCGCCGGCGAACGCGGTGTCCGCCGGGACGGCTCGGCAGGCGAGATGCCCGTCATCCGCCTCGTCGACCCGGCAGGCGGATGTCCGCGCCAGCGCCCCGGTCACCAGGGTGAAGTCGCCCCGCTCGGGCGCGCGGAAGCCGGGATCGCCCTGCCGGCCCTGGAGCTCGAACGTCGCCAGCCCGCCGAAGGCTTGCGGGAAGCCATTGCTGCTGACGTCGTGGTCGAACGCGCTGGCAAGGCCCGGCAGGTCCCGCCCGTTCTCGTCCAGGGGAAGCCATCGGAAGCAATCGAAGAAGGGCAGGCTTCCCCGCGCACCGGGAAAGCGGCCGAGATCGTCCGATCGGATGAACTCTTGCCCGCACGCGGCCGCGTCGAACGTCTCGGGCCGGACCTTGCAGAGTTCCGGCTCGTAGCCCGGCGTGCCAGGCTCGCAGAACAGGATGGCGTTGTTCCAGTGCCGCAGGTTGGCGGCTGCGCCGATGCCGGTGACGGGTGCGCGCAGATACCAGCTGTTGTTGAACAGGTAGATCGAGCCTCGCGTCGGATAGCGGTACGTGTCCGCCGCCGCCCCTCTCGGTGGCAGCGCCAGCTTGACGACGCGGCCTGCGACGCTGGCGGCGCAGGATTGCTCCGCCGCGTCCATCCGGTCGATGCGGCCGGATGCATCGACCGCCTCGATGCCGACCGGAAGCCAGCGCGCCTTGAGATAGTCGAACCGGCGGTCGAGGGCCGGATCGAAGCCCGCCGACTTCGCTGGAGCGGGGATGGGGCTGCGCCGGCAGGGGGGACCGCCGGACGCAGCCGCCGACCAGCCGAGCGCCGGCATGTCGTCGAACCAGCCGCGGTTGCCGTAGATGTAGACCGGGCCGCCCGCCATATCATCGAACGAGAACCAGGCATGGGCGTTGTGGATCCGGTTCCGGACCACGTGCGCGTCGATGGCCCAGGTCTCCAGTTCGACCGGGTTGTCGCGGATGTAGGAGAACAGGTTCCCGGAGATCCAGATCTTGGCGTTGTAGGGGCAAATGGCCGGCGAGAGACTGGAGGCCGGGAGGTCCTCGCAGCCGCTGGCCTTGAGGCGAACCCCGTTATAGGCCGACAGGACCGTGTTGCGGCGGAAGACGACCGGGCCTTCGAGATCGGCTCCGCCGAGAAGCGCACCGTTGAAGTGCTCGTAGGCGCCGTGATGGCTGACGCCCCAGGGGATGCTCCGCCACATCAGGCCCGGGCAGCCCAGTTCCGTCGTGCGGCCGTCGCGGCACCGGAACGGCCCCTCGCGGCTCAGGCTCGCCGCGTCGTAGCCGCTCGTATCCTGGATCCAGGTCACGTCCTCGACGGTGATGTGGTCGGAGGGGCGGCCCGGTCGTCCGCGTGCGGCGAGACCGTAGCTGCTGCCGATCACGAGCGCGCGGCGCAGCGTGACGCGCCGGCTGCCGAGGGCGCGAACCGCCACCAGCCAGCAATCCTGGAAGGTCAGGTCCTCGACGACGACGCCGTCGACCCGATCGAGATCGAGGCAGGCCGCGTCGGCCAGGCGTCCGGTCCGGCCGATCGGGATGGCGGGCCGGGCATTGACCGCACGTCCTCCCGCTGCGGTCGCGGGGACCGCCGATTCGAAGACGGCCGCGAGGAGGTCCGGCTTTCGAGGGGTGGCGAGGGCGCTGTAGAGATCGCCGCAGGCGTGCTCGGCGAGGTCCTCCGGCATCGGGCAGTCGCGCACCTGTTCGATGGTCCGGCCGACCAGCCGGGTCCGCGCGCCGAGCCCCCTGATCACGATCGATGCGGGCGCGGCGGTGGTCTTCTGGGACAGGACGACGTGCGCGCGGTACGCCGTCGTCGCGGCCGGATCCGGCGTATCGAGGAGCAGTTGCACCACGTCGCCCGGCAGGACGGTCCGCATCGTGTCCGTGGAGAACGCCTCGGTCCGCTCGGCGGCCAACCGGCCATCGGCGGCATAGCCCGGCCCGGCGCCGGTCGGCGTCACGAAGATGGTCCGCGCCGCGGCCCCGTGGGCGGCCAGGGTGGCGAAGACCAGCACCAGCACCAGCGCGAGCCGGAGGCCGGCTTCGCGCCCGCGCGGACGGAGTGCGGTCGCCGCCCTGGCGAGGGTCCGCCAGGGCCGCCGCGAAGAGCCGGCGCTCATCTGCATCCTCGTATCGATCGCGCGCACGAAGCGGTCGGCGCCCCTCTGCCCCCTCGGATCTCCGCCATCCGCGACGGCCGGGCCGCACCGCTGCCCGGCCGTCGCGCGGCCGCAGCCGCCAGGCCTACTCGGCCGGCGCCTCCGCGACCTCCTTATGCTCCTGCATCGTCCGTCTGCGGGCCTCGTAGGCGTCCCTGTAGCCGCGCGCGACCGCCCGCACGCCGCGCCCGATATCGTCGTAGACATCGTCCGGGAGGTTCGCGAGCGAGACCCGCAGCGACCAGTTGGGCGCCTCGAAGCCGCCGCCGTTGAGCAGCACGATCCCGTGGACCTCGGCCAGCCGGAAGGCGAGGTCGAGCGGATGGACGTTCTTCTTCAGATACTCGACCGCGTCGTCGCCGATGTTCTTCCGCGCCCAGAACTCGAAGTCGATGAGGCCGTAATAGGCGTCGAAGTTCGGATTGGGGGTGAGGTGGAGGCCCAGGCCTTCGATCATCGACCAGGCCCGCCGGTGGACGATCTCCATACAGGCGGCCTGATAGGCCTTCTGCTCATCCATCAGCTCCGCCAGGGAGAACAGGCTCATCATCACCTGCTGCGGCAGCGAGAGGCCGGCCGTGTGGTTGAGCGCCACGTCGCGGCTGTCGGCGACGATGCGGTCGATGAATTTGAGATCGCGCGGCTGGAGCGTGAGAGGGCCGTAGCGTCGGTCGAGGGCGGTCACCTCGGCGGCCGGCAGCGCGGCGATCGCCCTGTCGAAGATGTTGTCCTCGTGGATCGCGATCACGCCGAGGCGCCAGCCGGTGCAGCCGAAATACTTGGAGTATGAGTACACCCCGATCGTGTTCTGCGGCAGCTCACCGAGCAGAGAGTGGAAGCCCTCGACGAATGTGCCGTAGACATCGTCCGTGAGGATCATGAGGTCGGGACGCTTGGTCCGCACGAGTTCGGTGATCTTCGCGACCGTCTCGCCGCTCAGGGCCATGCCGGTGGGATTGCCCGGATTGACCAGGAAGAAGGCCTTGATCTTCGGGTCGAGAAGCTTGTTGATCTCCTCGTCCGTGAACTGGAATTTGTTCTCCTGCGGGGCCTTGATGTGGACCACGTTCAGGGCGTAGTCCTCGAGATGCGTCATCTCCAGATAGGGGGTGAAGATCGGCGTCCCGAGCGCGATCGTGTCGCCCGGCATCAGCAGCCGGTTCGCCTTGAGCGACTTGAACAGGTAGCACATCGCGGCGGTGCCGCCCTCGACCGCGTAGAGGTCGAACTTGCCGGCCGGCTTCTGCCCGCCGCACATGGCCCACATCAGGTATTCGTGCACGATCCGCTCGTTGTGGACCAGCATGCGGTCGGGCACCGGATAGTTGTCGCCGATGATCGAGTCGACGAGCTCATGAACGAAGGCGTCCGGCTCGAATCCGAACGACGTCACCGCATAGGGGACCATGGCGGACAGGAAGGGCGCGCCGGGCGTGTCGGGACGCTCGGCGAGCCAGGCCTCCAGGCGCGGGGCGATGCCGGCGGCCTGGGGCATCCCGCCGAGGCCGGCCGGGTGGCTCATCACCCGCTTGCTCTCGGTGAGCGCGAACTGCCCGAGGAGGAAGAAGGCCTCCCGCGGCGCGGTGGCGATCCAGTTCGGGTTGCCGCGTCCGGCATTGAGGAACGCCGACTGCGTTCGCCGCGAGGTCGACTTCGCGAGCTTGATGAGCTCGTCCTTGATCTCGAACGGGCTTAGAGTCTCGAACTCCTTGAGTTTCAGCGTTTCCGTCATGGTGACGCTCCTGGATCAATCGCGTTTAAGTCGAAAGCAGGACGATGGCCATGCCATAGATGGTCAACACAGTATTTCCGATGGCGTAGGGCATTCCGTATCCGAGCGCCGGGATCTTGCTCTTGGCGGCCTCCTGGATCATCCCGAGGGCGGCCGTGGTCGTGCGCGCGCCGGCACAGGCGCCGAACAGGATCGCCGGGTGAAACTTGAAGATGTATCGGCCGATATAGACCGAGAGGATCAGCGGCACCGCCGTCGCCACGGCGCCCCAGAGGAACAGCGTCAGGCCGACTTCCCGCAGTCCCGCCACGAAGCCGGGCCCGGCCGTGATGCCGACCACCGCGATGAACACGTTGAGACCGAGCGTGTTCATCAGCCACAGGGCCGGCCCCGGGATGCGCCCGAAGACCGGGCGGATCGTCCGGAGCCAGCCGAGGACGAGGCCGGCCAGCAGCGCGCCGCCCGTGGTCGACAGGCTGATCGGAATGCCGCCGATCTTGTAGCTCAGGGCGCCCACCAGGCCGCCGAGCACGATGCCGGCCCCCAGGAAGGCGACGTCGGTCGTCTCGACGGCACGGTCCGGATAGCCGAGGCGCTTGATCGCCAGCTCGACATGGCGGCGGCTGCCGACCAGGGTCAGGATGTCGCCGCGCAGGATCTGCGTGCCCGGCAGGACGGGGATCTCGACCATGTTGCGCATGATCTTGCGCAGGTACACCCCGCGTCCCCACTCGCTCCCGGACAGGTCCTGCAGGGTCTTGCCGCTGATCTGCCTGTTGGTGACGAAGACATCGACGAACTCGGCCGGCAGATCGAGCAGCTCGCGGTCCTGAACCTCTTGGAGGATCGGGTTGATCGTCTCGACGAGAAGCTCCCGCCGGCCGGAGATCGCCACGATGTCGCCGGCCTCCAGCACGGTGTCGGCATCCGCCTCGATGATCGTCGGGCCGCGGCGCAGGCGCTCGACGAAGACCCGCAGACCCGGCCAGATCTCCCGGACCGGAAGCCCGACCACGGTGCGGTCCTGCGAGACCCGGTAGGCGCGCAGCTCGATGGCCCGATAGGCGGAGGTCAGACCCGCCTCCGGGCTCGTTCCGCCACCGAGTTCCGCCTCGTAGTCCTTGCAGGCCTTGACGAGGTCGACGCCGATCAGCTTCGGGCCGAGCTGAGCCAGGATGATCGCCGAGCCGATGGTGCCGAAGATATAGGTGAAGGCGTACCCGATCGGGATCTGATCGTTGTAGGTCTTGACCTGCTCGGGCGAGAGGCCGAGGCGCGCGATCTGATCGGAGGCGACACCGATCGAGGCGGAGATCGTCTGCGATCCCGCGTAGAGCCCGGCCGTGTAGCCGAGGTCCAGCCCGGCCAGGCGGGCGCAGAGCAGGGGCGCGATCAGGCACAGGGCCAGGACGACGAGGGAGAAGCCGATCTGTCTCGGCCCCTCCTTGCTCAGGCCGCTCATGAATTGCGGGCCGACGCCGTAGCCGATGGCGAAGATGAACAGGATGAAGAATGCGGCCTTGACGTTCGGCGAGATCGTGATGCCGAGCTGCCCGATGACGACGGCGGCCAGCAGGGTGGCGGTGACGTTCCCGAGACTGAATCCAGCGATCTTTCGGGAACCGATCGAGAATCCGATGGCGAGCGACAGAAAAATCGCCAGTTCTGGATAGCTCCGCAACGTGTCGACGAACCAGCCGATCATAGCCGCACCCCCTGAATCGAAAGCGTGACCTGTCCAGAATTGGAGTGTTACAAATCGCGCCGTTTCAGGCGCGGCCGATCGAATGAGCGTATTTATGGAATCTGATTAACGGAATAATTTTAGAAGTTTTGCCAAATTATGCGCGCATGATGCAGTCTTGCGATGATATTGTGCGACGAAATCGGATCAGTAATTCGGCGATCCAAGCATTTTGTCCGGATGCTGCTTGATCGAATGGGACAACATCGAGCCTTTGTCGAAGGCCGAGCTGTAATTCACTGGCGATGCGGGGCGAGAGGCCTTGTGGGACCGGTGCGGAGGTCAGCGACGTGGGCGCGCGCCCGGCGGCTTCGCGAACGCGCGCCGCAGCGCCTGTCCCTGCCGCGGCGGCGCCCGCAGATGAGGCACGAGGAGCGCCTGGAAGGCGTCGGCGACCTGGCCGTACTCCTCCTCGCACGCGGTCGCGCGCTCGGTCGGCAGAAACCCCTTCTCGACGATGTAGCCGTAGCGGCGCCGGTCCGAGCCATAGGCCAGGCAGGCGAGATTGTAGAAGCGCTGCCAGGACAAGCCGTGCGCGTCCGCGAAGGCTCCCCGGTCGAGCGGCTCGCGCTTGCCCAAGGAGGCGAAGAAGTAGCCGCTGCCGTTCACCACCGTGCGTGCATCCGCGGGGCCCAGATGCAGCAGAACCAGCGCAGCGACCTGATCGGCTGCATCCTCCTCCCGACCGAGGATCGGAACCCTGAGAAGATGAAAGATGGCGTGACTGCTCTCATGGAAGAGGATCTGCAGCACGGGGCCGCGGATCGCCTCGTCGCGCGACACGCCGGCCGGTGAGGTTTCCGCCGGAGCGACGTTCCGGATGCTGTCGATCAGTTCGTAGCAGGTGGTGATGGTGTGGATGCGCGGGTCGTACCAGGCATTGGGTTCTCCGGAGCACGCCGTCAGCCGATAGGTCAGTCGCCGGCTCAGCTTGAACAGGCTGAAGGCTGTCGCCACGCGCTCCAGCACGCGTCGCTCACGCATGATGGCGTAGATCTCACGATAGGCTTGGTCCTTGGGCGCATCATAGACGACGCGCGTGGCCTGCCGATCCGGGTGCCTGAGGCCGCGGGCCCCGGCACCGGTCGGCCCCGTGGATCCGAGGATGATCGCACAGCACAGGGCGGTGCCTGCGACGTCCCGGATCGTCACGGACGGCGCCGGACAGGCTCTACCCGCGCCGTCGGCACCGATCGGCATCACCACACCGGCACGTCTGCAACCCCGCTCCGCTTCACCCGGATGGCGGCGCGACGCGCGGACGGGGCCGATGGCGCCTCATGACAGGCGCCGCCGCGACGGTTCGAGGCCCCGATGCGCTGGCCAGCAGGTGCGATCGATCCGGCAGAGGAACGCATGGCCTTGGCCTCCCTCCACCAATTGGCGGCGTGTATCGATGCGCGCTTGATCGAATGGGACAGGAGAAATGCTATTTACGGCGCGATTCACCATAGACAAATAGTGTAAATCTCGACATGATTTCATCAACTTGGTCGCGTCGATGCGACTCGGTCTTTCGGCGAGCTTCGGTTCGGCCGGGCAAGCGAGCCCGCACCATGATCACGGTCCCGTCGGCGCACCGGCATCGGGCTCGCCGTTCCCGTCGCGACGTGATGAATCCGAGGGCAAGCAATCACCCCGTGATCTGAACACTCGTCATCGACGGGCTCGGCACGGGGCGGCACGGAGGTGCATCATGCGCACATGGCTCACGTCCGCGATGGCGGCCCTAGCGCTCGGGATCGTCTTCACCTCGACCGCCGACGCACAGCGGTTCGGCTATGGCTGGCGTGGCGGCGGCTTCGGCTATCGCGGCCTCGGCTGGCGCGGAGGCTGGGGCGGCTACCGCGGCTGGGGATACGGGCGCGGTCTCGGCTACGGTGCCGCGGCGGCGGGCATCGGCTTCGCGACCGGAGCAGCGCTCGCCTCAGGCTACGGCTACGGCTACGGGTATCCGTACGACGGCTACGGATACGCGCCGGTCACCGACGCGTATGACGGCTCGCTGTACGGGTATGACGGGTGTGGCTGGTGACTCTGGATGACCGGGCGCTGAGAGCCTGTCTCGATGCCTGCTGATCCGGGCTTCGCGTCCGAATTCTCCGGTGCACCGCCTATCGCCGGCGGTCAGGCCGATCGGATGGAGCGTACGGACGGGCGGGCACATGCGGGGACGGATGATTCAGGCGCCCGGCGCAGGATCGGCGTGCGACCGGTCCGGTGGAAGAACCCGAGCCGGATCACGGTCGCGCCGATACCCGGCCAGGGGTATGCCCCGTGCGATCAGCGTGTTGCCGGCCGGAGCGGCTCGGCTCTCGGCCATCGCGGCCACCTCGCGCTCGTCGGCGCGCGGCTGCGCGCGTTCTGGCCTGCCGGCCGGAGTTGCGCTGGGCTGCGGCTCGGCGCCGTCCGGCTCGTCCGTCGGTTGGGGACGGCTCAGGCGTCTCCAGGCGGTGGGCGTCATGCCCGACCAGCGCCGGAAGGCGTGCGTGAAGGCGGAGGGCTCGGAGAAGTCCAGAACGGCTGCGATCTGCGCCATGCTCATCCCGGTGTCGGCCAGCAACTGTCGCGCCACCCGGAACTGCGCCTCGCCGGCAAGCTGCCGGAAGCTCGTCCCCTCGGCCTTCAGGCGCCGGCTCAGGGTGCGGCGATGCACCAGCCTGAGCCGGGCCACGCGGGCCGCTCTGCAGCGCTGCCGGGTCACTGCGGTCCGAAGGTATCGGCGAAGTTCGTCCGTCAGCGTGCTGCTCTCCAAGGCCTCGAGCCAATGGACGCGCTCCTCCGCCTTCCGGCGCAGGCCCGGGTCGGCGCCGGCGATCGGCCTCTGCAGAAGGACGGCCGGAAGCACCAGGGCGGCCATCTCCTGGTCGAAGCGGACGGGCGCGCGGAAGAACGCCCCGTAGGGCTCGGCCTGGGCCGGGGTCGAGCGCGGCAGCAGCACTTCGGTCGGCGCCCAGTCGGGCCCGCACAGCGCGCGCAGGATGTTGATGGCCTGGGCCAGGGCCCTCTCGGAATGCAGGGCCGCCCCGTCGGCCTCGGGCTCGTAGGGAGCGTAGCTGAGCACGGCGATGTCGTCGTGGACGCCCAGGCCGAAGACGGCCCCCTGGTCGCGCACGCTCAGATGCGCTTCGAGGGCGTGCAGGGCGTCGCCGACGGTCTGCGAGTGGCGCAGCAAGACGCCGAGGAGTCCCAGTGCCGACAAGGCGGTCCGTTGCCCGACAAGCAGCCCGAGATGGGGGCAGCGCGTGTGGGCGGCAGCGAGCGCCATGAGACGGCCGAGGGCGGTGAACGAGACGAATGTGCCCTCGCCGTCGCCGTCGAAGAGATGTGGATCGAGAGCCGCCTCGGCGACGAGGGCACCGGGATCGGCGCCGAGTTCGACGAGGACGGGATAAATCTCCTGGGCCGCTTCGAGATGGACGAAGCCGGACGTTGGCGCCTGGCAGGCCTCGTGGAGGAAGGCCTCTTCGGGAGGCGCTGCCAACCGTTCAGTTGCGCGCAAAGTAGATGACGCTCGCACAGGACGTTATCCTGTTCTCGAATCGAACGGTCCCCCTTAACGTAGGTAAAGCGCTGGGCTTGGCGCTGTCTTGATCGGATGGGACATCGCGTCTGGCTGGGCAACGGCTGCACGAAGACTGGCCGTGCCGGCCGCCGTTGCTCAGCATGGAAGCAGAGCGGCCGCCCCGGATCTGGGACCGATTCCGGCGCCGCAATCCGGTGGGGGCGATGCGACGGGGAGAGCGGCAGCCGCGACGCTGTCACTCTATGGCGGGACTGTCGCGACCGCCGTCATCGTCAGCGTTCCGCGCGCCGCTTTCGAACCAGCGGAATGTGCGGATGGGACCACCACCAAGACCCGGACCTTGGGAATGCGGCGCCGACATCAGCGACGGATGGAGCGGCGTTCCTGACAGCATTCCTCGATCTGTCGATCCCTCTGGCATAGGACCGGGCCCGCGCCACGATCGAGCATCGCCGCCCGCCGGGTGCGCGGGCATCGGGAGCCCGATCGCGGTTGTCCCGCCTGATCAAGCGGCGCTCGGGGAACGCGCCGACAGTGGGCCCGACCGCACCCCGCGATGCGGGTGCCGCGCGCGGCTCCGGCGGCGCGGCTTCCTGCCCGTTCAGGAGCGGACCGGGCCCGAGCGCGCGGGTTCGTCCCCACCGCTGCGGAGACGCTGATCGCCCGCGGAACCTGCGCCGCTCGCCGCCCTCCGCCGGCCGATGCCGTGAGACAGGGAGACGACAATGGAGATGCTGCCCACCCAACCGGTCTCGACCTTCGCGTCCGGCGATACGCCCTTCATGTCGGCCGCCGATCTTGCCGGCTACGCGGCCAGCATCAGAACGGCGCGGGCCATCCGAGAGCGCGAGGGCCTGGATCAGGCCGACAAGGCGCAGGCCCATCTCATCAAACGGCTTTCCGACCCCGTCGAGCTGACGCCCGAGAAGGTTGAGGAGATCACCGCGACGCTCCTGCACAGGCTGCGCGTCGCCGCCGAGCAGGGCAAGACGGAGCTGCAGGTGATGCGCTTTCCCAACGCGCTATGCGCCGACGGCGGACGGGCCATCACCAATGTCGAGGCGGACTGGCCCGAGACCCTGACCGGCCGCCCGCGCCAAGCCTTCGAATTCTGGCGCGATCGCCTCCGGCCGAGAGGCTACGGCCTGCGCGCGTCGATCATCGACTGGCCGCACGGCATGCCGCGAGACGTCGCCTTCTTCCTCACCTGGGAAGCGGCAGAACCCTGATCGGTCTGCCCGGCACAGGAGACCTGCCATGGCTGTTCTTCAGGTCGCCGAGGCCGGTCCGTGCGTCGAGTCCGTCGCTACCCGGTCGTTCCATACCCGGATCGCCAGGGTCTATCAGCGTCGTACGAGGCGCCTGAGCTCGAGCGCTCTCCGCCATGCCAGTTTGGCGAAAGAGAGCGTATCAAAACAGAGGCTTAGAGCCGTTGTCGTAGCGTTCGGCCGCCGCTCTCACGCGCTCTTGACGCGCTTGGATTGTCCGACGGATCGCCTCAGCCGTCGTGGCGCTGCCGTGGAGAACCTGTCCCGTGGCGCATCCCTCCACGTGGTCTCGGACGTGCCACCACACAAAAGGACCTAAACATCTCGGCAGGCGAATCCGGGCTCGATGCCGAGATCATCCGCAAACGGACGCGTCAGCCCGGGGCCTGCTTTCGACGCATCGTCTCGTCCGGTCGCCGGATCCTCCAACGGACCGACCCGTCGACCGTCTCCTCGGCAGCCTCGTCGGGAGGCAGGAGCAGGCCTGCGGCGCGGCTGGCCACCTCGCCCGCACCCGATGGAGCGACGCACGGGGTGCGGGCCACCCTCAGTGCGCCGTCGCCTCGCGCAGCCGCGACTGTGTGAAGAGGCTGGCACCGGCCGCCGGACCTGCGACCCTGACGAGCACGCCTTCCTCGCAGGTTCGGGCGATCCTCAGTCCGAGCGGCTGCAACCGCTCCCGCTCGACGCAGTAGGCCGCGATCCGGGCGCGCCCATATTCGGGCATCCCGGTGATCAGCCGGTCGAACTCGGTCTCATCCGCGCGGAAGAGGGCGGAGATCAGCTCGATCGGGATCGGATACCGGGCCAGGGTCGCCGCTGAAGGCCGGTTGGATGCCGCTGTCATGGATGCCTCGCCGCCTCGATGATGCGGCAGGATCCGGCATGTATGGTTAACGGTCCGTTGCGCCAACCTCGACCGAGCCCGCACCGCCACCCACGGGAGGCCCGGACCGCAGCGCGCGCCGACAGCGCCGAACTCGAAGAGCGGCTCGACGATCAGCTGCCAAGCCCGGCATTTCCGGAAGCCTAAGCGCCGAGTGCAATTTCGGAAATAAAAAGTCTAGACTTCGATATGGAATAGATCGGATTGAGGCTCGTCGATATTCGGATATCTAACAGTTTGCGCGGACATCCGTCAGTAATGGCCGCTGCCGATCGCTCGGCGAAGGCCTGGACATTTCCATCCCGCTGTGCGAGCGAACCGCACGCCCGGAGGGCAGCTGAGGACAGCATTTCATGCGGATCGCGATGATCGGGTCGGGCTATGTTGGGCTTGTGTCTGGGGCCTGCCTTGCCGATTTCGGGCACGGGGTGGTGTGCATCGACACGGATCCGGCCAAGATCGAGGCGCTGCGGGCGGGTCGGATGCCGATC
>NZ_CABFPH010000093.1 GCF_902141845.1 Methylobacterium symbioticum
CCGAGACCTCCTCGGTGGTCGAGGGCAGCACCACGGCAAGGGGCATCTGCCGGTAGGCGGTAAGCCCGTCCGTCTCGAAGGCGCGGCGCTCGTCCTCGGCAGGCCGAGGCGCGTCTCGATCAGGTAGCGGAGATGCACGCCGGCATGACCCGAGCTGCCCCGGCCGCAGATCACCGCGAAGGAGAAGCTGCGGGCCCGCAGCGCCGCGGCGGCGCGCGCCGCCTCCGGCCAGCCGGCGCAGAGGGGGGCGGCGACCTCGGGAATCTCGGCGATCTCACGCGCCATGAAGCGTCCGGGGACGGCAGGCCCGGGCGGGGGCCCGCTCATGTGGGCCCGGCGGCGGCGAGCGCCGCGCGCAGGTTTCCGCCGCTGCGCGTGAGGAGCCGGTCGGCCTCGGCGCGGGGCAGGCCGAGCGCCAGGAGCACCGCGCGCGGGATGTCGCCCTCCGCGGACGCGAGGGCCTCGGCCGCCGCCTCGGCCTCGCAGCCGGCGATCTGCGCCACCATCGTGACGCCGCGGCGGCGCAGCTTGGTGTTGGTGGCGCGCATCGCGACCATGCGGCCGCGATAGACCCGGCCCAGCCGGATCATGACCAGCGTCGAGAGCAGGTTGAGCACGATCTTCTGCGCGGTTCCCGCCTTCAACCGGGTCGAGCCGGCCACCGCCTCGGGCCCGGTCGCCACCAGGATCGGATGGGCGCTCTCGCGCAGGATCGGCGTGTCCGGGTTGTTAGCGATGCCGACGGTCACGGCGCCCCGGTCGCGGGCGCCGCGGAGCGCGGCGAGGGTGAAGGGCGTGGTCCCGCTCGCGGACAGGCCGATCACCACGTCCTCCGGCCGGATCTCCGTCCGCTCGACCCAGAGCGCGGCGTCCTCCGTCCGGTCCTCGGCGCCCTCGACGGCCGTGACGAGCGCGCCCTCCCCGCCCGCGACGGCGAAGCCGAGACGCGTCTCCGGCCAGTCGAAGGTAGGCGGCAGCTCGGCCCCGTCCTGCACGCCGATCCGCGCCGAGGTGCCCGCTCCCACGTAGAGGAGGCGCCCGCCGCGGCGCAGGACGGCCTCGGCCGCCTCGGCCGCCGCCGCGATGGCGGGCAGTGCCGGGCCGATGGCGGCGACCGCCGCGAGCTGGCCCTCCCAGAGCGCCTGCAGGATGTCGGCGCTGCCCCAGGCGTCGAGTTCGCTGAAACGGGGGCTCGCCCTCTCCGTGCTCATCCTTGGCTGTCCTCCGCAGGCTCCCGTGTAGAGAAACGGCGAAGGCAGTCGAACGCTCCGGGACGTCCGGGTTTCCTGAGGGGTCACCCCTGTGGCGGGTCCGGACGGAAGCCGAACTCCTCCCCGCAAGGGGGAGGGGACGGGCGGACTCCTGAAGGGCATGACCCCGTTGATTCCCTCCTCGACCTCATCCTGAGGGGGGGGGGGGGGGCGAGCCAAATCTCCGGATGACGATTGGTCGTTCCCGCTCAAACAGCCTCTCATACCGGACCTCGATGAGCCTGACTGATCGAGGTCTGCCCGCGCGCAGTGGGACGGATCTTGGCGGCGGCGGTCGTCCGCCGGACCTTGGTGATGCCGACCATCGGTCGGCATCAACGAGAATCTGGTATCAGCGCGCCGCCCGCTCGGCGCGCGACAGCGTCCGGCTGACGAAGGGCGAGCCGGCGAGGAGGAAGCGCCACGGCGTTTCGGCGCCGCGGGTGATGCCGATGCGGCGGCCGGCTTCGACCGCGACCGGCGCCGCGCGCGGCGCGAACCGGAGAGGCGCCCGGTCGAGCGGCCAGCCGTCGAGGGCGCCGGTGACGCCGAGCGCCTGGCAGAGGCGGCCCGGCCCGGCGCAGAGCAGGCGCGGCTCCGCGGTGCCGCGGCGCGCCGCCATCGCGGCGAGCCCCTCCCGCGGCTCGATCGCGCGGATCAGCACCGCGCTGCCGGGCTCACAGACGAGATTGAGGCACCAGTGCAGGCCGTAGGAGCGGTAGATGTAGGCGTGGCCCGGCGGCCCGAACATGCTGGCGTTGCGCCGGTTCGGCCCGGCGAAGCTGTGCGAGGCCGGATCGGTGCGGTCGTAGGCCTCGGTCTCCACGATGACGCCGCCGGCCTCCCCGACGAAGAGCTGCGCGCCGATCAGTTCGGGCGCGACCGCCGCGGCGCTGCGCGCGAAGAAGGGCGTCGGCCTGTGCGGATTCGGATCGTCCATGCCGACGCGAGGGGCTACTTCGCCGGCACGACCTGGCCGCGGATCTCGCCGCCGGGATTGGCCGCCGTGTGGACGTTGAAATAGAGCTTGCCGGCGGCGAGGTCGGCCGCCTTCGCCTCGTCGAGGGTCGCCGAGCCGGAAAAGGGGCTGGCGGGCGCTGGGGCCGGGACGAGCACGCCGGCATTCTTGCCGGGCTCGGCGGGGCCATGGAAATGCGCGGCCGTGGCCGGCCCGGTCAGGCCGCTATAGCTGCCCTTCCAAGTGAGCTGCCGGCTTGCCGGGTCGTAGGTCGCGGTGACCTCGCCGCTGCCGGTGCTCGTGTTGGCGGGCACCTCGTTCGAACCCTTCAGCTCGGCCCGATAGGTCGCTTCGCCTGCGGCCTCCGCCGAGACGAGCGAGGCCAGCAGGGCCAGAGCGGCGGCGCCGCTCCCGAATGCACGGATCATGGGAACCTCCCGAAGCGCAGCCGGCGACAGCCGCCACGCGACGGAGGTTATAGGCCGCGCCGCGGACGAAATCCCGGTCCGGGATGCCGAAGGGACGAGGCCCTCGGGCGGGTTGTCAGGGCAGGGCGCCGACCGAAGGCCCCGGGCTCCGGGTGGTTCAGACGGCACCGCTTCCGCCTGATCCTGCCCTACCCCACCTCCGGCTCCAGATCGGTCCTGCCCGGTCTGGACAGGCGAAGGCGGATCTCGGGCAAGCCCGAGATCTGCGGGGAGGAGAGGCCCGTGCCGGCTCAAAGCGGCCTTCCGCCCACACCCCTCCACAGCTTTCCACAAGCCCGCACGAAGACGAGACCCGGCACCGCCTCGGCGCGCACCTGTATGTTCGCTTTTTGTTCTTGCGCGGCGCAGGGCTCTCGTTCATTCTCCAAATCCGCCCAAATTCCCTCTATCTGACTATAAACCTATATCGGTTTCGCACGAGGCATGGTCGACGTGAACCAGGAACAGCGACGTCTGTCCGCGACGTGGCTCAACACCATCGCCTCGGGCGTGGTGTCGGCCGGCACCTGCGGCTCGCTGCTCGCCTACAGCTTCGGCAGCCGCCCGGGCGTGAGCGGGTTGCAGGTCCTGGCGATCGTCTCGGCCTCGATCCTCACCGGTCTCCTGCTCCATCTCGCCGCGCGCGGCATCCTGGGCCACGGTGAGGGCGACGGACGCTGATTCGTGCCTGCCGGCATGGCCCCGGGTCGCCTTCGGCCCCGACAGGCGTGTATAGGCACCCGATGTCCGGGACGGAGACGACGAGGGAGCGCATGCTTTGAGTTCGGCCGCACGGTCGCACGAGGCGGCAGAGCTGACGGCCTGCGACCGCGAGCCGATCCATCGCCTCGGCACGCTGCAGCCGCACGGCTTCCTTCTGGCGCTCCAGGGCCCGGAGCGGCGGATCGTGCAGGCGAGCGCGAACGTCCCGGCCGGGCCGGACGGAGTCCTGGGCCGCAGGCTCGAGGCGGTCTTCCCGGAGATCGCCGCCGCGCTGGCCGAGGCTCCAGCCGAGGCGTCCGCCGGCGTAGGCGCCCGCCACCTCCGCAGCCTGACGCTCGGAGCCGGCTCGGGCGGCCTGTCCGACGCGCGCGCCTACGACCTCGCCGTGCACCGTTCCGGCGACCTGACCCTCGTGGAGATGGAGGAGGCCGCCCCGGCCGGCCCGGCCGGCGGCCTCGACGCGCTGTCCTCGCGCCTCGACGCCTTCGTGGAGGGCCTGCACGCGGCGCCGTCCGTGGCCGACCTGTGCCACCTCCTCGCCGTCGAGATCCGCCACGCCACCGGCTTCGACCGCGCCCTCGTCTACCGGTTCGACCGGGACTGGCACGGCACCGTGGTGGCCGAGGACGGCAACGGCGTGCTGCCCTCCTATCTCGACCTGCGCTTCCCCGCCTCCGACATCCCGGCCCAGGCGCGCGAGCTCTACCGGCGCAACCGCCTGCGCATCATCCCCGATGCGGGCTACGAGCCGGTGCCGATCGTGCCGCCCCTGACGCCCGACACGGAGGCTCCCCTCGATCTCAGCCAGTCGGTGCTGCGCAGCGTCTCGCCCGTGCACGTCGCCTATATGCGCAACATGGGCACGCAGGCCTCGATGTCGGTCTCGATCCTCGTGGACGGGGCGCTCTGGGGCCTGATCTCCTGCCACAACCAGGCGCCCCGCCGCGTGCCGCTCCCGGCGCGCAACGCCTGCGACTTCCTCACCCGCATCTTCGCCCTGCAGCTCGCGGCCCGCGAGCGGGGTGCCGAGGCCGAGCAGCGCCTGAGACTCGGCGCGATCGCCCAGCGCCTGCTCGGCGCCATGGCCGAGACCGAGGATTTCCACGACGGCCTGCTCGCCCGGCCCGATGACCTGCTGGCATTGGCCGATGCCGGCGGCGCGGCGATCGTCACGGCGGGGACCTGCCGGCTCGTCGGCCGGACCCCCCCGGACGATGCGGTCCGCGGCCTCTACCGCTGGCTCTCGGCCGCGCATGGCGGGGAGGACGTCTACGCCACCGAGGCTCTCGCCGAGGCCCATCCGCCGGCCACCGCCTGCGCCGAGACCGCGAGCGGCCTGCTCGCCATCGCCGTCTCGCAGCGCTCCGCGACCTACGTGCTCTGGTTCCGGCCCGAGGCCGTGCGCACCGTGAAATGGGGCGGCAACCCGGCCAAGCCCGCCATCGCGGACCCGGCCGGCGGCCCCGCCCGGCTCCATCCGCGCACCTCCTTCGAGACCTGGAAGGAGACCGTGAAGGGGCGGGCACAGCCCTGGTCGCTGCCCGAGATCGACGCTGCCAAGGACCTGCGCGCGGCGATTCTCGGCATCGTGCTGCGCCGGGCCGAGGAGATGGCGGCGCTGAGCGAGGAGCTGCAGCGCTCGAACAAGGAGCTGGAGGCCTTCTCCTACTCGGTCAGCCACGACCTGCGCGCCCCCTTCCGCCACATCGTCGGCTATGCCGAGCTGCTGCGGGCGCGGGAGGGCGCCAACCTCTCGGAGAAGGGCCGCCACTACCTCGACACGGTGGTCGAGGCGGCCTTCGCGGCCGGGACGCTCGTCGACAACCTGCTCGCCTTCTCGCAGATGGGCCGCAACGCCCTCAAGCCCATCGACATCGCCATGAATCTCATCGTCGAGGAGGTGCGCCGGAAGGTGATGCGCGACGTCGCCCCCGACCGCACGGTGCACTGGCGGATCGGCCCGCTCGGCCGGGTCCGGGCCGACCCGATGATGCTGCGGCTCGCGGTGGAGAACCTGCTCTCGAACGCCCTCAAATACACCCGCGGCGCGCCCGAGGCCGTGATCGAGGTCGTGCGCGAGCCCGACCGCGACGGCGAGGCGACGTTCCGCGTCCGCGACAACGGCGTCGGCTTCGACATGGCCTATGTCGGCAAGCTGTTCGGCGTGTTCCAGCGGCTGCACCGCACCGAGGAGTTCGAGGGCACCGGAATCGGTCTCGCCAATGTCCGTCGCATCGTCGAGCGGCATGGCGGCCGGGTGTCCGCGGTGGGCGA
This sequence comes from Methylobacterium symbioticum, assembly GCF_902141845.1. Classification (GTDB taxonomy): domain Bacteria; phylum Pseudomonadota; class Alphaproteobacteria; order Rhizobiales; family Beijerinckiaceae; genus Methylobacterium; species Methylobacterium symbioticum. The sequence continues at coordinate 5,673 of NZ_CABFPH010000093.1, forward strand.
GCTCGGCCGCGGCGCAACCTTCCGCTTCACGCTGCCGTTGTGCGCCTGACCCCCACGGACCGGACATGGCCGACCTCAAGCCGATCCTCCTCGTCGAGGACAACCCGAACGACATCGAGCTGACTCTCGCCGCGCTGGAGGAGAGCCAGCTCGCCAACGAGGTCGCGATCTGCCGCGATGGCGCGGACGCTCTCGACTTTCTCTACCGACGCGGCGCCTATGCCGGGCGCGAAGCCCTTGATCCGACAGTGGTCCTTCTCGACTTGAAGCTGCCCAAGGTCGACGGCCTCGAAGTCCTCGCCGCCATCAAGAGCGACCCGCTGCTGCGGGTCATCCCGATCGTGATGCTCACGGCGTCGCGCGAGGAGAGCGACCTCGTCCGCTCCTACGAACTCGGCGTCAACGCCTTCGTGGTCAAGCCAGTGGGCTTCCGGGCGTTCCTCGACGCAATCCGCGACCTCGGCGTGTTCTGGGCCGTCCTGAACGAGGCACCTCCGGGCCGGTTCCCGCGGTCGGGCGGCCGATGAGCGGGCACAACGCAGGCGCGAGCGCGCCCATCCGCATCCTGCTCATCGAGGACAGCGACCTCGACGCCGAGCTGATCGCGGCGGCGCTCGAGGGGGCGGGCCTCGGCTGCCGCATCGACCGGGTGATGACACGAGAGGCCTTCGCCGCGGCGGTCGCCGAACCCTGCCACGACCTGATCCTCGCCGACTACGTGCTACCGACCTTCGACGGGCTCGCGGCCCTGGACCATGCCCGCGCGCATTGCCCGGACATCCCCTTCGTCTTTGTTTCGGGCACGCTCGGCGAGGACGTGGCCGTCGAGGCCCTGAAGACCGGGGCCACCGACTACGTCGTCAAGCAGCGGCTCGACCGGCTGCCGCGCACGGTACTGCGGGCGCTCGCCGAGGCGCAGGCCCGGTCCGAGCGGCGCGCGGCGGCCGAGGCCCTGCGGAGCCTCAACGAGAGCCTGGAGGCGCGGGTCGCCGCGCGCACCGCCGAGCTCGCCGCGGCCAATGCCGAGCTGCGGCGCGAGATCATCGAGCGCGAGCGCATTGAGGAAGCCCTTCGGCAGGCCCAGCGCCTCGAGGCGGTCGGTCAGCTCACCAGCGGCGTCGCGCACGACTTCAACAACCTGCTCACCGTCATCGCCGGCAACCTGGAATTCCTGGGCCGCGCGGTCCTGGACGAGCGCTCGCGCCGCCGCATCGACACCATGCGCGCGGCGGCCGACCGCGGTGCGCGGCTTACGGCGCAGCTCCTCGCCTTTTCCCGGCGCCAACGTCTGGAGCCGGTGCCGGTGCGCCTGAACGATACGGTCGCAACGATGCGCGATCTCCTGCAGAGTTCGATCGGCGGCGCGGTAGAGATCGCGATGGTGTTGGAGCCCGGGCTCTGGCCGGCGCTGGCCGACCCGACGCAGATCGAGCTGATCATCCTGAACCTCGCCATCAACGCCCGCGACGCCATGGCGGTCGGCGGCCGCCTCACCATCGAGACCGCGAATGCGACACTGGATGAGCCGGACCGGCCGGAGGCGCCCCCGGCCGGCGAGCACGTGATGATCGCCCTCTCGGATACCGGGAGCGGCATCTCCCCCGAGGTGCTGGTGCACGTCTTCGAGCCGTTCTTCACCACCAAGGAGGTCGGCAAGGGCTCCGGGCTCGGCCTCGCCCAGGTCTACGGCTTCGCCAAGCAATCGGGCGGGGGCGTGCGCATCGAGACCCGCCTCGGCGAGGGCACCACCGTCCGCGTCTTCCTGCCCCGTGCCGCCGCGGAGCCGGAGATCGCGGCCGAGGACGCGGAGCGCGAGGCCCGTCCGCCGCGTCCGCAGGGCGAGCGGCCGGTCGTGCTCGTCGTGGACGACGACGACGCGGTCCGCGAGATCACGGTGACGCGCCTGTCTGAAGCCGGCTATCTGATTCAGGAAGCCGGCTCGGGACCCGCGGCGCTGCGCGCGCTCGCTGCCGATCCGGCGATCAGCCTCGTCGTGCTCGACTTCGCCATGCCCGGCATGAACGGCGCCGAGGCCGCCTGCGAGATCCGCCGACGCCGACCCGGATTGCCGGTGATCTTCGCCACGGGCTACGCCGACCGCACGGCCCTGATGCAGGTCGAGTCGGTTTGCGAGGATCGGATCGTGCAGAAGCCGTTCCGCGGCGCGGAGCTGGAGCGCAAGGTCGATGCGGCACTGAGCGAGCGCCCCGCCTTGCGCCTCGTCGCGGCCCGCTCGGCAAGGGTCTGACCGTGCCGATCAAGCGGGTTCCGTCTCAGGCGGTGTGCGCCTTGGGGAGGTCCGTCAGGCCTTCGAACTCCGTCAGCACGCTGGCATAGAGACGCTTCAGCCAGGCTTGCGCCTCCTGCCGGTCCGCCTGTGCGGCCCGCATCGCCTCCTCCGCGCGCGCGGCTCGGGCCTCGGCCGCGCGGGCCGCCGCCTCGGCCTGCTCGGCGCGCAGGAGCGCGCCCTGCGTCTCGGCCTCGGCGAGGCGCAGACGCGCCTCCGCGTCCTCGGCACGGCGCGTGCTGCGCTCGGCAAGCGCCTCGGCACGGCGCCCGGCCTCGTCGGCCTCCGCATGAGCCTGACGCACGCGCGCCGCCACGTCGCTGATCAAGCGGATGGCCGCCGGCCAGTCCACGTCTACGGACGACCCCTCCCCCACCTGGGCGCCCGCCCCGGTCTCCGGAAAGAGCGGCACGATCGCGGGCTCCGCATCCTCCGAGGGGGCGAGGACGGGGGCGAGAAGCCTCTGCAAGGCACTCATCCGCGCGCCGGGTTCGGAGGGCGATTCCGCCCAGATCTGTGCGGCCTGTGCCATCAGCCCAATGTCCTGGTTTCGGGAAAGGCCGCGAATTCGCTGGTGATCGTCTCGTGCACCCGCGTGAGCCACTCCTCGGCGATGCGGGCTCGCTCCTCAGCCGCCTCGGCCCGTTCCTCGGCAGCGCGGATCCGCGCCTCGGCCTGCGCCTGGATCGCCTCGACCCGAGCCTCTGCCGCCCGCACCCGCTCACCGGCCGCTGAGACATCCTCGCGGACGCGCTCCAGCAGATCCTGGACGCGCTGATCCTGCTCCTGGGCCTGAGCCTCGACCTCCCGGGCCCGGCTCGCGGCCGCGCGGACCCGCTCGATCAAGGTCGACCATTCCTGGGCCGAGGCCGGAGCGCCGGGAGGCAGGACCGTGCAATCCTCGGTAGTGCGCACCACCCGCAGGATGCTGCTGAGGGCTGCGTCCGGCCGCGCATCCGGCTCGGTCGCCCGCGACCGGCCTTCAAGACGGGACGGGGGCGCCCAGTGCAGTTTCTTGGCCGATTCCATCATCAACGCACCACAGACGGGAAGCCGCACCGGATGACGCGAGGCTCGAAACCGACAATGGTGAAACGTGGTTAATGCGATGTTAACGCAGGTCGATGCCGCGACGATGCGCTGATCTGTCCGACTGTTCCACTGTTGACCTTGCTATCGCAGCAGCAACGACAGCTGGAACGAACAACCTAGATCAATTCAGGTCTCGGACTGCACCCGCAGCAGCGATGTGCGGGTGCAGACAAACATCGATCTCGATCAGGCAGCCTTCACCGTTGCCAGGAATTCGCCGACTTCGCCACTGAGCCTCTCTGCCTGACGCGAAAGTTCGGACGACGCATCGAGAACCTGCCGCGCGGACAGGCCGGTGCGCTCCGCGGCCCCGGCAACGCCAGCGATATTGGAGGTGACCTCCGCGGTCCCGGTGGCGGCCTGGGCGACGTTGCGCACGATCTCCTGCGTCGCCGCGCCCTGCTCCTCGACCGAAACGGCGATCGCGGTCGCGACCCGGCTGATCTCCTGGATCCGGTCGGCGATGCCGCCGATCGCGCCGACCGCCTCGGCGGTCGTGCCCTGGATCTGGCCGATCTGGGCGGCGATCTCCTCGGTGGCCTTCGCCGTCTGGTTGGCGAGTTCCTTCACCTCGGCAGCCACCACCGCGAAGCCGCGTCCGGCTTCCCCGGCGCGCGCCGCCTCGATCGTGGCGTTGAGCGCCAGAAGATTCGTCTGGCCGGCGATACCGGAAATCAGGCTGACCACGTCGCCGATCCGGCTCGTGGCGCTCGCGAGCGCCTGGACCAGGCCGGCGGTGCGGGCCGCCTCGTCCGCCGCGTTCTGGGCGAGGTCGGCCGAGCCCGAGACCTGGCGGCCGATCTCCTGCACGGAGGAGCCGAGTTCCTCGGCCGCCGCCGCGACGGTGCCGACATTGGCCGAGGCCTGCTCGGCGGCCGCCGCCGCGCCGCTCGACTGGCCGGCGGTCTCGCTCGCCGCGCCCGCCATACCCTGCGCGGTCGCCTGAAGCTCGGTGGCGGAGGCGGCGACGAGGCCGACGATGCCGCCGACCGCCGCCTCGAACCGCCCGGCCATCTCGCGCATCGCGGCCTTGCGCTGCGCCTCGGCGCCGGCCCGGGCCTCGGCGCTCTCCGTCTCCAGGGCGCGCATGCGGATCAACCCGTCCTTGAAGACCTGGATAGCGTCGGCGATGCGGCCGATCTCGGTGCGCTCGCCCCGGTGCGGGATCGCGACCGCGAGGTCGCCGCCGGCGAGCGCCTGCATCGGGGTCACCACCGAGCCGATGCCCGTCGAGATCCCGCGGATGATCAGCCCGGCGAGCAGAATGGACAGGATGAGGCCGCTCACGATGCCCGCGATGGCGAGGCTCCGGGCCGTCTCGTAGGTGGACAGGCTGCGCGCCTCGGCCTTGGCCGCGCCCGCATTGTTGAAGGCGATCAGATTCTCGAGCGCCATCGACATGGCACGCCGCGGCAGGATGCCGTTGGCCTCGTAATAGGCGAAGGCCTCCGCCTTCAGGCCCTTGCGGGACAGTTCGAGCACCACCTGCCGCTCGGCCTCGAAGGCCTGCACCGCGGCGCGATAGGTCTCGTAGAGCGTGCGCTCCTCCGCCGAGGCGATCAGGGGCTCATAGGCGGCGCGCTCGTCGTCGACGCGCTTGCCGAAGCGCACGAGGTCCTTCTCGATGGTCTCGACGAGCTTCGGGTCGGTGGCCTGGGTGTGGCGCAGGAGCACGCCGTTCAGCCGCGCCGACTGGGTGTCGATGTTGCCGAGCGCCCGGACACTGGGGAGCCAGTTGGTCTCGACCTCGAGGGCTTCCGCGCGCATGGCCTGGGTGCTGGTCAGACCGACGAGGCCGAGGCCGAGAATGAAGACGGTGAGCACGCCGAAGGCCGCGATCAGCTTCGCGCGGATGGACAGGGACGACAGCGACACGGAAGGCCTCGACGCAGAGAGCGACCCGACCGGTAGTGGTCTCGATGTCGCGCATGCAATCTTCGGCAGAATCGTTGCCGATCATTTACTGCACGATTGTGCAAGGCCACGGGGCCGATGCGATGCGGCGATCGTGTCACGGCGGAGGCCGCGCGCCAGCAAAAAGGCCCGCGCCGCGCATGCGGCCGGGCCTGATTGCAGGTTCTGGAGCGACCCGCGCCGTCGGGCGCGGGTTTCCCGTCTTACGAGGCGACGGCGGGAGCGGCAGCCTGCGCCGACGGGGCGGGGCTCGCCGAGAAGCCGCCCGGACGACGGCCGGCGCCCGGAACGCGGGGCTTCGGCTTCGGCGCGGCGATCAGGCCCTCGCGGATGGCGGTCTTGCGGGCCTGCTTGCGGGCGCGGCGGACGGCCTCGGCCTTCTCGCGAGCCTTGCGCACGGAGGGCTTCTCGTAGGCCTTGCGCTGCTTCATCTCGCGGAAGATGCCCTCACGCTGCATCTTCTTCTTGAGGACGCGGAGCGCCTGATCGACGTTGTTGTCGCGAACGAGTACCTGCAACGGACTGGATCCTCTGGAACTTGCAATCGGTCTGGGGCGACCCGGGCCGGATCCGGACTTTCGAATAAACCGACAAACGCCCCTGTCCCGGGGATCGCCCGGGCGGGACGCGGATCGGATCGTCGCGAATCGGCGCGTTGTCGGCACCTTGCGGGTGGCTTTACACCAACTGCGCACGAGTTCCAACCGCTCCGATGAGGTGCGAAGGGCTCAGGGATCTGACAAGAAGGCGCGATGACGAGCGACGCGCAGCAATTCGCCAGCGACAACTATTCCGGCATCTGCCCGGAGGCCTGGTCCGCCATGGAAGCCGCCAATCGCGGCCATGCCCCGGCCTATGGCGAGGATACCTGGACGGCGCGCGCCGCGGACGCCTTCCGCGCGCTGTTCGAGACGGAGTGCGAGGTCTTCTTCGCCTTCAACGGCACGGCGGCCAATGCCTTGGCGCTCGCGGCCCTGTGCCAATCCTACCACAGCGTGATCTGTGCCGAATCGGCCCATGTGGAGACCGACGAGTGCGGCGCGCCCGAATTCTTCTCGAACGGCTCGAAGCTCCTCGTCGCCCGGACCGAGGGCGGCAAGCTGACGCCGGAGGCGATTCGGGCGCTGGCCGGGCGCAGCGACATCCACTTCCCGAAGCCCCGGGTCGTCACCGTGACGCAGCCGACCGAGACCGGGCAGGTCTACACCCTGGACGAGCTGCGCGCCCTCTCGGACACCTGCCGGGCGCTGTCCCTGAGCCTGCACATGGACGGGGCCCGCTTCGCCAATGCCTGCGCGAGCCTCGGGCACAGCCCCGCGGACATGACCTGGCGGGCCGGCGTCGACGTGCTCTGCTTCGGCGGCACCAAGAACGGCATGCATGCGGGCGAGGCCGTGGTGTTCTTCAAGCCCGCGCTGGCCGAGGATTTCGGCTACCGCTGCAAGCAGGCCGGCCAGCTCGCCTCGAAGATGCGCTTCCTCGCCGCCCCTTGGGTCGGCATGCTGGAGGGCGGCGCGTGGCTGCGGAACGCGGCCCACGCCAATGCCTGCGCCCGCCGCTTCGCGGAGGCCGTGGCGGACCTTCCCGGCGTCGCGCTGCTCTTCCCCGTCGAGGCCAACGCCGTGTTCCTGGCGCTGCCGCCCGCCGTGATGGCGGCCCTGCGGGCGCGGGGCTGGCGCTTCTACACCTTCATCGGCGGCGGCGCCCGCTTCATGTTCGCCTGGGATGCCGACCCGGCCCGGATCGACGCGCTGATCGCGGATCTCCGGGCCGTGACGGCCTGACGGAAGGCGGTCGGACCCCGACACGCCCCCTCTCCCGTTCGGGAGAGGGTTGGGGTGAGGGCCGAGTACTCTCCGAAGAAGGCGCGCCGATCCAGCGGCTCCTGCGGAGCCCATCCTGACACTTCTCGACCTTCACCCGAACGGGAGAGGGGACCCGCGCCTCGTCCGGCGGACAAGCTTGCACGGATCAATCCGGCAGCTCAGAGCAGCCCGAGATCGACCGGGTCCACACCGGCGAAGACGCGGCGCAGGCTCGGCTGGTCGAGCCCGTAGAGGCGCGCGAACAGGCCGGCGAGCAGCGCCCGGTAATCGGTGAGCACCGGGTAGTCGCGGTTCTGGAACAGGCTCGCCTCGGCCACGCGGACCTGCGGCCCGGCGATGCGACCGCCCTTCAGGCCGCCGCCGAGCACCCAGTAGACCGAGCCGTGGCCGTGGTCGGTGCCGCGGTTGCCGTTCTCGCGGAAGGTGCGGCCGAACTCGGAGAGCACCACCACCACGGTGTCGCTCCAGCCGGAGCCGATCTCCTCGGAGAAGCCCGCGAGCGCCCGCCCGAGCTCGGCCAGGCGGTCGGCGAGGTAGCCGGTGGCCGCGCCCTGGTTCACATGGGTGTCCCAGCCGCCGACATCCACGAAGCCGAGGTTGAACCCGTCGCGCATCAGCCGGCCGATCCGGCGGGCGGACAGCTCGAAGCCCTTCGGCGAGACCGCCCCGCGGTCGGCCTGGGCGGCATGGTCCGAGATCGACTGGTAGACGGCGTCGCGCACCCGGAACCCTTCCTCCACCGCCGGACGGAGGCTCGAATCGCGGTACATCGCGGCGATGAGCTTGGCCTGCCGGGCGTCGATGCCGGGCTTGCCCACGCCGTTGATGGCGATGTTTGGCACGGTCTCCGCCCCGCGGAAGATCAGCGGCACCTGCTCGGTGAAGGCGATCGGGCGCACCCGCGTCAGCTCAGCGGCGAGCCGCGCCATGAAGCCCGAATTGTAGTCGCGCGCGGCCCCGATGGTCTGGCCGAGCTCGATCGTGTCCTGCGTCTCGAAATGGCTGCGGGTGACGTCGTCGGTGCCGGCGAAGGGCACGAAGGCGGCCTGCCCCTTGGCGAAGAGCGGCAGGATCGTCTCGCGCAGGGCCGGGTTGAGGCTCCAATCCCCGTCGAGCGGGAGCGCCGCGCCCGGATTGCCGGGATCGGGCTTGGCGAGCGCGAGGTTCGGCCGGGCCCGGTAGTAGAAGTCGCTGCCCGTGGGGATCACCACGTTGGCGGCGTCGTAGGCGCCCCGCAGGAACACGACGAGGAGCCGCGCCTCGGCCCTCGGAGCCGCCCAGACGTGCCCGGCGACCGTCGAGGCCCCGAGGAGGGCGGCGGAGCGGATCAGGTCGCGGCGATGCATGGTGCTCTCCCGGGATTGACCTTCCGCCAGACGACGATGATCCCGACGCATCGTCGTCTGCCCGCGCGACGGCGCGGCGGCGATCGTTCGCCGGACGCGTCGGTCACGACCCTCGGTCGGGATCGACGCAAGGTGGTATCAGCGCATGAAGTCCGGCGAGGCGAGGTAGAGGGTGTTCCAGTCCTGCGGCGAGACCGCCCGCGCCAGCGCCTCGCGCGTCGCCGCGCTCAGGGTGCCCGCGAGCGCCGAGAAGTAGAGGCCGTTCTGCAGGAGCGGGAAGGCCGGCTCCTCGGCGGCATCGGGCATGGCAGGCTTGAACAGGCCGGCCGGGCCGGAGCCGATCTGCCGGGCGATCTCGAACCGGGTCGCGAGTTGGCCCGGCCCCGCCCAGGACGCGGCGGTCAGCGGGTAGCCGTCCGGCGTCGTGCGGTTGAACAGGCCCTCGCCCAGCCGGTTGAGCCAGCCCTGCACCGGCTGGGTGTTGAGGACGACGCGCGTGTCATAGGCCATGCGCAGGGCCGAGAAGACGTAGCGCACCGGATCCTTGAAGCGCGCGGCGGCGGCATCGGTGAATTCGGGCGCGCGCAGCAGCACACCCGTCACCTGGGCGATGTCGCCGTCGCTGCGGGCGAAGGTCTCGGCGAGGCGGGTCTGCAGGTCGGGGCTCGGCTCGGTGCCGAGGAGGTAGAGCGCCAGGGCGTGGGTGACGTTGCGCGCGGTGGCGGGGTGGCGGCAGAGGATGTCGAGGGCCTCGCGCACCTCGTCGAAGCCGCGGCCCCGGATCGCGTGGCCGAGGAAGAGCGTGTCGCCGTAATCGTGCCGGTTCGGGTCGAACAGGAACAGCCCGTCGCGCAGGATGTCGGCCTGCCGCTCGGGGCGGACCTTCGGATCCTCGGCCTTCAGGGTGATGCCGATGCCGGTGAGGATGCGCGCGAGCGCCTCGACATCGGCCTGACCGTAGCCGGAGCCGACGCCCATCGTGTGCAATTCCATGATCTCGCGGGCGTAGTTCTCGTTGATGCGGCCGGCCGCGTTCTCGGCATTGTCGAGGTAGCGCAGCATGGCCGGGTGGCGCAGGCTCGCCTCCAGGAGATCGCGGAAGCGGCCGAGCGCATGCGGACGGATCGCGGCGTCGAGATAGTCGCCGACCATCGCACGCAGATTCGCCTTGCCCTGATGCACGTTGAGCCGGTTGAACCAGAACCAGGCGAGCCGCTCGCGCAGCTGGTCGGGGCTGTAGAGCGCCCGCAGGATCGTCAGGGCGGCGGCGTCCCGGGCGGCGGCGTTGAGGGCGCCCTGATAGGCCTGCTGCGCCGCCTTGCGCGCCTCCGGGTCGGTCAGCGCGTTCGCCGCCCGGCCCTGCGCATCGAGGGCCACCACGCGCTCGAACAGGCTGTCCTTCGGGACGAGCGGGGCGGCCTGCACGGCGGCCGCGGGCGGCAACCGCACCTCCGTCGGCGGATGGAGCTGCGCGGCGAGCCAGCGCTCGCGGCCCTGGGCCTTGAGCGCGGCGAAGCTCGACGGGCTGACGCCCCAGCTCGCCCCGTCGAGGAAGGCGATGTCCTCCGCCGGCCCGGCGGCGCAGGGCCGCACGGGAACGAGCAGGGTGAGCGCGAGCAGGAAGGCAGCCCGGACCATCGGCGTCCCGGATACCGGCGCGCGCGGGAGGTGCCGCGCCGGGCGGGCTCAGGCGTGATCCGCGAATGCGGCGCCCGCGTGGTCCGGAATCAGGCGAGCCAGCCCGGGACCCGGTCGAGGCCGATCAATTCCTCGTAGGTCTGGCGCGGGCGCACGATCGCGGCCTCGCCGTCCCGCACCAGCACCTCCGGCACGAGGCGGCGGGTGTTGTAGGTGCCGGCCTGGACCGCGCCGTAGGCGCCGGCCGTCATCACCGCGATCAGGTCACCGGGCTTCACCTCCGGCATCTCGCGGTTGAGGGCGAGGTAGTCGCCGGTCTCGCAGACCGGACCGACCACGTCCGCCGTGATGCGCGGCGTCTCCGCGCCGGGCTCGGCCACGGGCCGCACGGCGTGATAGGCCTCGTAGAGGGTCGGGCGGATCAGGTCGTTCATCGCCGCGTCCACGATGACGAAGGTCCGCCCCTCCGAGTGCTTCACGTACACGACGCGGGTGACGAGGATGCCCGCATTGCCCGCGATCATCCGGCCGATCTCGAAGACGGGCCTCAGGCCCAGCGGCGCGAAGTGCGGGCGCAGGGTCGCGGCGAGCGCGGCCGGGTCCGGCGGGGGGGCGTTGTCGTCCCGGTAGGGAATGCCGAGGCCGCCGCCGAAATCGATGTGCTGAAGCTTGTGGCCGGCCGCCATCAGGTCGCGGGCCAGACCCGCGAGCAGCCGCCCGGCGCTCTCGAAGGGCGCGAGATCGGTGATCTGGCTGCCGATATGCATGTCGACGCCGTGCACCGCGAGGCCCGGCAGGGCGGCGGCCCGGGCATAGACCTCGGGCGCGCGGGTGATCGGGATGCCGAACTTGTTCTCGTACTTGCCGGTCGAGATCTTGGCATGCGTGCCCGCATCCACGTCCGGGTTCACGCGGATCGAGACGGGCGCCGTCAGCGACAGGCTCTGGGCCACCTCGGAGAGGGCGGCGAGCTCCGGCTCGCTCTCGACGTTGAAGCAGAGGATGCCGGCCTTGAGGCCCGCGGCCATCTCCTCGCGCGTCTTGCCGACGCCGGAGAACACGATGCGCTCGCCCGGCACGCCGGCGGCGAGGGCGCGGCGCATCTCGCCCTCGGAGACGATGTCCATGCCCGCGCCCTGGCGGGCGAGCGTGCGCAGCACGGCCTGGTTCGAGTTCGCCTTGGCGGCGAAGCAGACCAGGGCGTCGTCGCCCGCGAAGGCCTCGGCGAAGACGCGGTAGTGCCGCTCCAGCGTGGCGGTGCTGTAGCAGTAGAACGGGGTGCCGATCTCGCCGGCGAGCGGCGTCAGGTCGACCTCCTCCGCATGGAGGCGGCCGTCGCGGTACTGGAAGTGATGCATCGTGTCCGTGCCGGGCTCGAGGCCGGCCCTTACAGCAGGGGATCGAGGATGAACGGATCCTTCGGGATCCGGAAGCCGCGCTTGGCCCCGCGGCTCGTCTCGATGGGCGCTTCCGTGCCCGCGGGCGGCGTGGCCGAGACGGCAAGCTCGTCGCCGGCCTGGACGGCATCCGAGTCCGGCGTCGTCGAGCCGCCGCCGAGGCCGACGCTGCCGGGCAATTGGCGCGGGCTCGCGGTCGTGCCCGGCCCCGGCGCCGTGGACATGCGCTGCGGGGCACTGGCCTGCGGCGCCTCAAGGGCGCCGCGCCGCCCGCAGGCGGAGACGGCGAGCGCGAGGCCGGCCGCAGCCAGAAGCGTCAGGACACGGATCGGCAGCATCACGCGCAAGGTCCGGCGGGTCTCTCGGAAAATGGCATCCCTCGGAAGAGGGCGCGCCACTCTAGCGGCGGACGCAGCGTGAGGCGAGCGCGGGCAGGCCACACCCGGCGCAATCGCTGAGAGCCTGTTTGAGCCGATCGAGTCGGTGTTGGTCCGGCCGATCCCCTCCTCGACCTCATCCTGAGGTGGATGGGTGGGAGGAGCCGGATCTCCGCATGAGGGTCGGCCGATCCCGCTCGAACAGCCTCTGAGACGGACGCGCCGAGAGGCGAACGCAGAGACGTCGAGGCCCCGGCCTCCGGGCCGCCCCGACGGAAGCGCCCTACTCCGCGGCCGGCACGCTGAGGGCGAGGAGCCGCGCGGTGCGGGCGCGGGCGCCGGCCCGAGACTCGGCCTCGTCCGCGCCGATCTGGCGTCGGGCATCGGCGATGGCCGCGTGGACCGCGTCGACCGCCAGGATCAGGGCGCTGACCGTGCGGGTATCGATGGTGCGCTCGCGGGCGTAGCGCACCACGTCGGCCACCAGACCGTCGGTCTCCAGCGCCAGCGTCTCGAGCGCGGCCCGGGTCTCGGCGGCGCGCGCCTCGCGCAGGATGTCGATCAGCCGGTCGAGCACGATGTCGACGCGCTCACGCCGCTTGCGGGCGAGGCGCTGGCCGAGCCAGGCGATGCCGGAGCCGATCGTGCCGCCGAAGAAGGCGAACAGGTAGATGTAATCCTCGTAGCGCTCCAGGAAGGTCTGCTGCTCGCGCTCGAAATAGTCGACCGCGCCGGGGTGGTTCGGCAGCCTTGCCGAGGTCGCCGCCACCGTGGTGTCGAACTCGGGCGCCTTCATCAGCTTGGCGACGGGAGCGACGCCCGCGAGCCGCGAGCGCCACTCGAACAGGTGCTGGGTGATCGAGGCCACGGCGACGCGGTTCACGGAGGCGCGCGCCATCAGGCGATAGGAGGCGCCCACCGTCTTCACCTCCTCGGCCGGCCGCTTCGGGCGGCCGCCGAAGGTGCCGGCGGGGATCGTCACCGCCTGAAGCTCGGGATAGCGCTGCAGGATCGCGTCGGTATCGGGCACCGAGACCAGGGCGACCTTGCGCTCGGGTGCGGCGAGCTCGACCGCGCGCACCGTGGCGGAGGCGACCTTCGAGGAGGGGCTCGCCACCACCGCCACCGCGTCGACGCGCTTCTCGGCCACCGCCTGCGTCACCTCGGCGGGCTTCAGCGGCACGACCTGGACATGGCTCGCGCCGGCCTCGTCGCCCGCGCCCGGCCCGAGATCGTAGAAGGCGAGCATGTTATTGAGGAAGGGCAGATCGGCGGCGTGGCGCACCACCAGACCGACCCGCTTGCGCGCGAGGTCGGGGAAGTCGTCGATCTCGGCCGCCTCGGGCGCGGCGAGCAGGAGGGCCTCGTCGTGCAGGATCGCGAGCGTCAGCCCGTTCTCGGGCAGGAACACGTCCGGCCGCACGATGGCGAGATCGGCCTTGTTCGCCTGAAGCGCGCCGCCGCTGTCGCGCACGTCGCCGTAGCGCACCACCTTGAGGCGGACATCCTCGCGGGCGCGGGCGAGGGCGGCGGCATAGGCCTCGATGAGGCCGGTCTCCGGCCCGTCCTGCGGCGCCACGGCGACCGTCAGCACCGCCGGGCGCGACAGGTACACGACCACCGCCGCCGAGGCTGCCAGCCCGAGCGCCAGCAGGACGAGGAGCCATTCCCGTCTCAAGAGGAGAGCCAACACTGCGGGGACGAGACCATGCTCTGTCCTGTCGCGTTGCGTGCGTTGCATGGGGGCACCATGCAACGCAATCCTGTTCAGATCGTGAAGAACCCGTGACTCGAAAATTCGTTTCCGACGCCCCCCTGCGGCAGGATCACCGCGCGGCGGGCGGCGCCGCTCCCGCCCGCGACGCAAGACCCGCGCCGCCCGTGAGCGCGGCCTGGCTGGAGCGGGCGGCCCTGCACTATCTCGAGCGCTACAGCGCCTTCTGCGCTTCGCCATTGACGAAGCCGGCGACGCCGAGCGTCCGACTCAGGCCGAAGCCCTGGTCGAATTCGGGGTTATAGTAGAGTTCGGTGCTG
>NZ_CABFPH010000094.1 GCF_902141845.1 Methylobacterium symbioticum
CAGCAGGCCGACGCGGCGGCGGGCGGGGCCCGCCTCGAGTTCCGCCAGGATGCGCGCGGCGCCGGGAAAGCCGCCGGGCCGGGCGCCGGTCGGCCTGCGGGCCGGCGAGATCGCCCAGGCCAGCGAGGCCTCGACCGGTGTGGTCGTCTCATCGATGTCGGAGCCGTGCAGGCACAGGCCCGCCTCGAGCCGCAGGGAATCGCGGGCGCCGAGGCCGACCGGCAGCACGGAGGGATCGGTGAGCAGCGCCTCGGCGATCCGCTCCGCATCCGCCTCCGGGATCGAGATCTCGTAGCCGTCCTCGCCCGTGTAGCCGGAGCGGGTCACCAGGCAGTCCGCCCCGAGGATCGGCAGCGCCCGCGCATCCATGAAGCGCATCGCCGCGGTCTCGGGCGCGAGGCGGGCGAGCGCCGCCTCGGCGCCGGGACCCTGGAGGGCGATGAGGGCGCGGGACAGCGTCTCGACCGTGACGGAGCCCGGCAGGTGGGCGCGCAGATGCGCCGCGTCGGCCTGCTTGTTGGCGGCGTTGACCACCAGGACGAGCCGGTTGCCGAGATGGGCCACCATCAGGTCGTCGCGGATGCCCCCGGCCGCGTCGGTGAACAGGGCGTAGCGCTGGCGCCCGGGCTTCAGCCCGAGGATGTCGACCGGCACCAGCGCCTCCAGGGCGCGGGCCGCCTCGGCCACGTCCGCGGCGCGCAGGACGATCTGGCCCATATGCGAGACGTCGAACAGGCCGGCGGCGCTGCGGGTGTGCAGGTGCTCTTTGAGCAGGCCCGCCGGGTACTGGACCGGCATGGCATAGCCCGCGAACGGCACCATCCGCGCGCCGAGGCGGAGATGCAGATCATGGAGCGGCGTGCGGAGAAGGGAAATGGATTCGACGGCCGGGGCCGGCATCTGGGATCTCTCCACGACAGAGTGCGTCCGGAATGCCCCTCACGAGCGTTTCCGGCTGCCCCCATCTGTCGCGGTTACCTGAGAGCTTCCCCCGCGTGTCGAACGCGAGGTTTCTCCTTCGGTGGACGCCTCGAGGCGCCTCTCTCCAGATTGTCCAACGATACGGTGATTGTGCCTGAGAGTTTCCGGGGGTGGTTGCTCCGTCGGCGCCATACCAGGTCCTGAAGGGCCTTGAGTTGGGCTCTCCCGTACCGTCTTGAATGGACGAGCGGGACCTAAGCACGGGAGCGCGTGCGGCGCAACATGCGCGGCAACCCGCCGCGGTACCCTGCGTGACATCGGCCCTGCGGCGTCACGCGGGAGCCGGCCGGCGACCGGCGCATCGGGCGATGTCGGGGCCGGCGATCACGGCTGCGCGAGCCTTTCCAGCAGCATTCGCGTCGCACAGGCTAAGACATTTGCCGGCTTCGCGAATTTCGGTGGACTGGATATTGCCGAGAGTCCTAGAAGCGGTCTTGCTTCGCAGCGTTTCGCCATAGAAAAGCGCCACCGATCGGGTCGGTGGCTCTGCGGGCCGCCGCCGTCGCGAATCGCACGATCACTGGCCTTGCGTGCCGTCTGGACCTTCGAATCGAGACTGAGATGGACGCCCGCAATCCCCTCGACCACGATGTCGGCGCGAGCGACGCGCCCGATCGCGGCCGGCGCCGCACCGGCCCCGTCATGATCGTCGCCGTCCTGCTGGCGCTGATCGTGCTCGTCGGCGCGGTGGCGGTGTTCCCGCAGCCGGTACGCGACGCCGCCCAGCCGGTGATCGCCTATGTAGAGCATCTCCTGAAATCGGAAGGGCCTGAGGAGCGGGACGAGGGCGAGGAGGACACGGCCTATTCCGGCGAGCGCATCTTCCGCCCGACCAAGGAGCAGCGCGCGGCCTTCGAGATCCATCCCGTCGCCACCATGACGTTCCGGCCCGAGGGCACGGCGGAGGGACGCATCGCGCTCAACGAGGACGACAACGTGCCGGTCGCCTCACCCTATTCGGGCCGCGTGGTGAAGGTGATGGGACGGGCGGGCGACGAGGTGAAGCAGGGCGACGTGCTGCTGACCCTCGACGCCACCGACATGGTCCAGGCCCAGAACGACTATCAGACCGCGCTCAACACCGTGCAGAAGCAGCAGGCCCTGCTGAAGCTCGACCAGACCATCGCCGCCCGTCAGCAGGAGCTGTTCGCGGCCCGGGCCGTGGCGCTGAAGGACTACCAGTCCGCCCAGAACGACGTGATCGCCGCACAGAGCGACCTCAAGACCGCGGAAGCGACCCTCGACGCCGCGCGCAACAAGCTGCGGCTCCTCGGCAAGACCGACGAGGAGATCGCGAGCTTCGAGAAGAGCGGCCGGCTCAGCTCCGAGGTTCAGATCCGGGCGCCGATCGCCGGCACCATCGTCCAGCGCAAGGTCGGCGTCGGGCAGTTCATCTCGTCCTCGAGCGATCCCGTCTTCGTGATCGGCGATCTCTCCACCGTCTGGCTGATCGCGAATATCCGCGAGAGCGAGATCCCGAAGATCCGCATCGGCCAGGAGGTCGAGGCCCGGGTGGCGGGCTTCGGTGCGCGCATCTTCAAGGCGCGGGTCAACTACATGGCCGCGAGCCTCGACCCGGCCACGCGCCGGCTCGCCGTGCGCAGCGAGGTCGACAATCCGGACCGGGTGCTCAAGCCCGAGATGTTCGCGACCTTCACGATCATCACCGGCAAGGCCCAGCCCTCGCCCGCCGTGCCGCTCGCCGCCGTCGTCTATGAGGGCGCCAACGCGCATGTCTGGGTCGCCCGGCCCGACGGCGCGATCGTGGCGCGGGCGGTGAAGCTCGGCCTCATCAACGGCGACAACGCGCAGGTGGTCGACGGGCTCTCCGCTGGCGAGGAGGTCGTCACCCGCGGCGCCCTGTTCATCGACCGGGCGGCGAGCGGCGACAAGGCGTCGTAGCGCGCGCCGGACGGGGCGCCGTTTCGGCGAGACGGGCGCGCATCAAACAAGGGTTCGGAGCCTGGGGCCGACCGCGACGCGATCGGGTCCCGGCTCCAGGAGCGGGCCGGCCCGAGGGCAGACCATGAATAGCCTGATCGTCTTCTCGCTGCGCCAGCGCGTGCTGGTCTTCCTGATGTTCGTGGTGATGCTGGGGCTCGGCTATGCCAGCTACACGCAGCTCAACATCGAGGCCTATCCCGATCCCGTCCCGCCGCTCGTCGACGTGATCACCCAGAATCCCGGCCAGTCGGCCGAGGAGATCGAGCGCTACATCACGATTCCCCTGGAGGTGGCGCTCGCGGGCATCCCGAACGCCACGGTGGTGCGCACCATCTCGCTGTTCGGCCTCTCCGACGTGAAGGTGCAGTTCAATTACGCCTACACATACGAGCAGGCGCTCCAGCGCGTCCTCAACCGCCTGTCGCAATTGCCGCCCCTGCCGAACGGGGCGCAGCCGCAGATCTCGCCGACGAGCCCCGTGGGCGAGATCATGCGCTACAAGCTCGTCGGCCCGGCGGGCTATTCCTCCGCCGACATGAAGACCTTGCAGGACTGGGTGCTGCAGCGCCGCTTCAAGGCGATCCCGGGCGTCGTCGACGTCACCGCCTTCGGCGGCAAGGCCAAGGAATACGAGATCGCCGTCGATCTGAACCGGCTTCAGGCCCAGGGCATGACCCTGGTCCAGCTCGTCAACGCGCTCAACAACTCCTCGATCAATGTCGGCGGCCAGACGCTCAATGTCGGCGAGCAATCGGCCGTGGTGCGCGGCGTCGGCCTGATCCGCGACATGGACGACATCCGCGACACCATGCTGACCCAGGTCAACGGTGTGCCCGTCCTCGTGCGCGACGTCGCCGACGTGCGGGTCTCGAACGCGCCGCGGCTCGGCATCGTCGGCCATGACGGGCAGAGCGACGTGGTCGAGGGCATCGTGCTGATGAGCCGCGGCGGCCAGAGCCTGCCGACCCTGAAGCGCGTCGAGGCCGAGATCGACCGGATCAACAACTCCACGATCCTGCCGCCCGAGGTGAAGATCCAGCGCATCTACGACCGCTCGGGCCTGATCCACACCACCACGCACACGGTGATGCACAATCTCGTCTTCGGCGTGGTCCTGGTCTTCGTGGTGCAGTGGCTGTTCCTCGGCAGCTTGCGCAGCGCCATCATCGTCGCGGCCACCATCCCCTTCGCGCTGGGCTTCGCGATCCTGATCCTCGTGGTGCGCGGCGATTCGGCGAACCTCCTGTCGCTCGGCGCGATCGATTTTGGCCTGATCGTCGATGCCACCGTGATCATGGTCGAGAACGTGTTCCGGCACCTCGCCGAGCCCGAGCATTCGGAGGGGCAGAAGGCGCCGGGCGGGCTCACCGGACGGCTCGGCACCATCGCCATCGCCGGCGCCGAGGTGAACCGGGCGATCTTCTTCTCGGCGACGATCATCATCGTCGGCTTCCTGCCGCTCTTCACGATGAGCGGCGTCGAGGGCCACATCTTCGGGCCGATGGCCAAGACCTACGCCTACGCCCTCGTCGGCGGCCTGATCGCCACCTTCACGGTCTCGCCGGCCCTGTCGGCGATCATCCTGCCCAAGCACGTGGAGGAGCGCGACACGCTGATCGTGAAGCTGCTCCGCTTCGGCCACGAGATCATCCTGACCTTCGGCCTGCGCAACCGGATCCTCACCATCGCGGTGACGATCGCGATCCTGCTGGTTTCAGGCGTCGCCGCGCGCAATCTCGGCCTCGAATTCCTGCCGAAGCTGGAGGAGGGCAATCTCTACGTGCGCGGCACCATGCCGGCCTCGATCTCGCTGGAGGCCGGCAACGCCTATGTCGAGCGCCTGCGCAAGATCTTCACCGAGGTGCCGGAGGTGGTCACCGTCATCTCGCACCAGGGCCGGCCTTCGGACGGCACCGACGCCACCGGCTTCTTCAACGTCGAGATCCTGGCGCCCCTGAAGCCCCTCGACCAGTGGCGCAAGGGGCTCGACAAGGAAACCCTGATCCGCGACCTCTCGAAGCGCCTGGAGCAGGACTTTCCCGGCATCGAGTTCAACTTCTCGCAGTATATCGAGGACAACGTCCAGGAGGCGGCCTCGGGCGTGAAGGGCGAGAACTCGGTCAAGATCTACGGCAGCGACTTGGAGCAGATCACCAAGACCGCCGAATCGGTGAAGGCGGTGCTCGCCAAGGTGCCGGGCATCACCGACCTCGCCGTCTTCGCCTCGCTGGGCCAGCCGACCGTGCGCATCGACGTGGACCGCCGCAAGGCCGCCCGCTTCGGCCTGTCCATCGGCGACGTGAACACCACGGTCGCCGCGGCGATCGGCGGCCAGATCGCGGGCGACCTCTACGAATTCGGCTCGGACCGGCACTTCCCGATGCGGGTGCGCCTCGCGCGGGAATACCGCTCCTCGCTGGAGACCATCCGCAACATCACGATCGGCGCGCAGAACCCGAGCGGCGGCGTGGTGCAGGTGCCCCTCTCCGAGATCGCGAGCGTCGATCTCGTCTCGGGGGCGGCCTTCATCTACCGCGAGGATCAGGAGCGCTACATCCCCGTGAAGTTCTCGGTGCGCGGGCGCGACCTCGGCGGCGCGGTGCTGGAGGCGCAGGCGCGCGTGGCGCAGGAGGTGGAGATGCCGGCGGGCTACCACCTCGAATGGGTCGGGCAGTTCACCAACCTCAAGGAGGCGGTGGCGCGGCTCAGCCTCGTCGTGCCGCTCACCCTCGTGCTGATCGCGCTGCTGCTCTACATCAACTTCTCCTCGGTCGCCGACATGCTGCTCACGCTCTCGGTGATCCCGATGGCGATGATCGGCGGCATCCTGGCCCTGTTCCTGACGGGCACGCCCTTCTCGATCTCTGCGGCGATCGGCTTCATCGCGCTGTTCGGCATCTCGACCATGGAAGGCGTGATCCTGCTCTCCTACTACAACCAGCTCATCGACGAGGGCTGGGAGCGGGGCAGGGCGGTCTGGCACGCCTCGATCGTGCGCATGCGCCCGGTGATGATGACCTGCGTCGCGGCCTGCGTCGGCCTGCTGCCGGCGGCCGTCTCCACCGGAATCGGCTCGCAGGTGCAGAAGCCGCTGGCGCTCGTCGTGGTGGGCGGCATCCTGCTCGCGCCGAACCTGATCCTCGTGGTGCTGCCGGTCCTGATCTCGCTGTTCTCGCGGCGCCGGCCGAAACGCGCCGCGGCGCCGGCCGGCCACCGGGCCGCCGCGTGATGCGGGCGCAACAGGGGCGCGCCGCGGCCGTGCCGCAGCGCGGCGCGGCGTTGACAGGGCGCCCCCCGGCGTCCCTCTACGGGGAGCGTGATGGGGCGGGGGCCGGCGGCGTGATGGCAGGAAACGGACGGGCCCGGCCTGCGGGCCTCCGGCGCGCCGCACCCGTTCTGGCCGCGGCGCTCGCCGCCCAGCTCGGCGCCTGCGCGGTGGGCCCGAACTTCGTGCCCCCGGCCGATCCGCCGGTGCTGCGCTACACCAAGGAGCCCCTGGCCAATCCGAGCGCGGCGGACGCGATCACCACGCGCCAGGGCGGCTCGGCCGACCAGAGCTTCGTGTCCGGCGCCGACATCCCGGGCCAGTGGTGGACCCTGTTCCGCTCGAAGGCGCTGAACCGCCTCGTGGAGGAGGCGCTCGCCAACAACCCGAATCTGGAGGCGGCCCAGGCCGCCCTGCGCATCGCCCAGCAGAACGTGCTGGCCCAGAAGGGCACCCTGTTCCCGACGGTGACCGCGAACCCGCAGGCGCAGGGCTCCCAGGCGCCCGGGCTCGACCTGCAATCCCCCCTGCAGAACCAGAACCAGTTCCTCTACAGCCTCTACACGCCGCAGGTGCTGGTCGCCTTCAACCCGGACGTGTTCGGCGGCAACCGCCGCCAGATCGAGTCGCTCGAGGCCACCACCGAGAACCAGCGCTTCCAGCTCGAGGCGGCCTATCTCAGCCTCACCGCCAACGTCGTCGCCGCGGCGATCCAGGAGGCGTCGCTCCGCGCCCAGATCGACGCGACGAAGCGCGTGATCCAGGCCCAGACCGAGGTGCTGGAACTCTACAACAAGCAGCTCCGGCTCGGGCAGATCGCCGGTGCCGACGTGGTGCAGCAGCAGGCCCAGCTCTCGCTCTCGCAGCAGCTCCTGCCGCCCCTGGAGAAGCAGCTCGCGCAGCAGCGCAACCTGCTGACCGCGCTCGCCGGCCGCCTGCCGAGCGAGGAGGTCGGCCAGACCTTCACCCTCGCGTCGCTACGCCTGCCGACGAAGCTTCCCGTCAGCCTGCCCTCGCGCCTCGTGCAGCAGCGGCCGGACGTGAAGGCGGCCGAGGCCCTGGTGCAGCAGGCCTCCGCGAATGTCGGGGTGGCGGTGGCCAACCGCCTGCCGCAGTTCAGCATCTCGGCGACCGGCGGCGCCAGCGCCGTGCGGATCGCCCAGCTCACCAATCCGGCCGCGGGCTTCTTCACCATCATCGGCCAGGCGACCGCGCCGATCTTCGATGCCGGCACCCTCTACCGGCGCCAGCGCGCCTCGGAGGAGGCGCTGACCCAGGCCCAGGCCCAGTACCGCGCCACCGTGATCGCGGCCTTCCAGAACGTCGCCGACACGCTGCGCGCCCTCCAGGCCGACGCCAAGGCGGTGGCCGCGGCCTCGGCCGCCGAGAAGGCGACCGGCGAGAGCCTGGAGCTCATCCGCAAGCAGTACTCGGCCGGCGCCGTGAACTCGACCCAGGTGCTGATCGCCCAGCAGGGCTACCTCTCGGCGCTCGTCACCTCGGCCGGGGCCCGCGCGACCCAGTACGCCGACACCGCGGCCCTGTTCCAGGCACTCGGGGGCGGCTGGTGGAACCGCATGGACGTGGCGACGCCGCCGCCGGAGACGGATCCGGCGAAGTTCCTGTAGGCCCCATCCGGCCTCGCAGGACCCAGGCGCGGGCGAAGGCGGCCGGCCTTCGCCCGCGTCCCGGTCCTAGCGCGTCAGCGCACGCCGCCGCTGGCGTTGATCGTCTCGCCGGTCACCCAGCGGGCATCGTCGGAGGCCAGGAACGCGACGATGCCGGCGACGTCGTCCGGCTGGCCGGCACGGCCGAGCGGGGTCTGCGCGACGAAGCCGGCCTCCATCTCCGAGCCGGCGATCCCGGCCGTATGGGTGCCCTCCGTCACCACGAAGCCGGGGCTCACCGCGTTCACCCGGATCTTGCGGGGCGCCAGCTCGTTGGCGAGGACGCCGGTGATCGCGTTGAGGGCCCCCTTGGTCCCGGTATAGACCGCCGAGGTTGCCGGATGGATATCGGTGACGACCGACGAGATGTTGATGATGCTGCCCCCTTCGCCGAGGTGCTGGGCCGCCGCCTGGGTCGTCAGCAGGACGCCCAGCACGTTGACGTCGAAGTGGCGGCGGTAATGCTCCTCGGTCACCGCCTCGAGCGCGGCGAATTCGTAGACGCCGGAATTGTTGACCAGCACGTCGAGCCGGCCGAACTGCTGCACGGCCGCCGCGATCAGGCCCTGCGCTTGCGCGGCCTTGGAGACGTCGCCCTGGACCGCGACGGCCTTGCCGTCGGCCGCGGTGATGGCGTCGACCACGGCATCCGCGCCCGCCTTGCTCGATGCGTAGTTGACCACCACCGTGGCGCCGTCCTTCGCGAGCGCCTTGGCGATCGCGGCGCCGATGCCCTTGGATGCTCCGGTCACGACCGCGACCTTGCCGTCAAGCTTTGCCATGTGTGCTAACCTTCGCATGGGCCGGCTCCGGGATGGTCGCCTTCGTCCCATAGTTCGGAACTTCGGAACTAACGGAGCGCGGATCAAGCCCCTACATGGATGAAAGATGAGGCCCCTGTTCCATCCCGCGATCGAGGACGTGCAGCCGGAGGCGATCCTGCATGCCCTGTCCGATCCGTGCCGCGCGACGATCTTCGCCCGGATCACGCGGGCGGGCTGCGTCGAGGCCTGCTCGGCGGTGTCCGCACTCGGTGACCGGGTCATCCCGAAATCGTCGCTGTCGAGCCACATCAAGGTGCTGCGCGAGGCCGGGCTGATCCGTTGCGAGCGGCACGGCGTCGAGATGCGCAACCATTCGCGCTGCGCCGAGGTCGATGCCCGCTTTCCCGGCCTGCTGGCCGCGATCCTGAACGCTTACGCCGCGCGGTCGGCGCCCGGCGCCTGAGGGCGGCGGGCTTCGACAGCGCCAGGGCTTCTACAGCGCAACGCGCGCGCGCCGCCCGTGGCGCTCGAAGTGGAAGGGGATCTCGCGGTAGGGGGCGAAGCCGGCCGCGAGCTGGGTCTCCAGCTCGTCGAGGACGGCGCGGGTGATGAAGGGCAGGTTGAGCTTGCGCGCGGCGTCGAGGCGCATCCAGTCGAGCTCCACGAATTCCGCCTCGGGCCCGACCCGGCCGGGTTCCTCCGCGGCGATGAGGCTGCGCTCGGCCACGAAGAAGCGCGTGTCGAAGCGGCGCACGCGCTTCGGCGGCGTGATCGCGCGGGCGACGAGATGCAGGCCCTCCAGATCGGGCAGAACGCCGTGGCGGGCGAAAGCCGCCCAGTCGGGCGGGGCCGCCTCGGGCGGTCCGTAATCCCGGGTGCCGACGAGGAGGCCGGTCTCCTCATAGGTCTCGCGGATGGCGGCGAGCGCCAGCATGCGGCCGAGATCCCGCGGCGGGCGCGAGACCTGGCGGGCGAGCGCGGCCTCGGCATAGTCGGGGAGCGCTCCGGCCACCGGCATCCGGCGGTCGCCGGGCTCCGTGCGGCCGCCGGGAAAGACGAACTTGCCCGGCATGAAGGCGAGGCGCGGGTTGCGCTGGCCCATCAGCACGCGGAGCACGCCCCGGCGGCGCTCCATCAGGATCAGGGTCGCGGCGTCGCGCGGGCGGAGGCTCCGGGCGGGGGGCGCCTTGGCTGGAGCTGCCTTGCCCGTAGGCGCCGCCGCCGTCTCAGGCGCGTCCGAGCCCGGCCGATCCGTGTCCGCTGTTCCCAAGGCGCGCATCCTCCCCCGCTGCGGAGCGCACTCCCGGTAGCCCGCCGAAACCGTGCATGCCAAGGGCGTATTGCAGCCCGACCACCGCGCCCTTCACCGGCTGCAGCAGGGCAAGGGCGAGCCCAAGGGTGACGAGCGGCCAGAATCCGAGCTGGAACCAGAGGGGCACGTCGTAGCTCATCTCCAGCTCCAGGATCAGGTAGCCGACGATGTGGGCGACGATGAAGATCACGAGATAGGGCGGCAGGTCGTCGGCCCTGTGGTGATGCAGCTCGAGCCCGCAGGCGTCGCAGGCCGGGCTCACCTTTAGGAAGCGACCGAAGATCCGTCCCTCGCCGCAATGCGGGCAGCGTCCGAGGAAGCCCCGGGCCATCGCCTTCACGAGGCCGGTCCGGGCCGGTGCGGCTTGCGGCAGATCGCTCGCGGTCATGGCCTCGTCGCCTCGCATGTCAGCAGGGGGCTCTTGCTAGCATGCCGGGCCTCCGGCCAGAACTCTCTTCGCCGGGCCCGCCACCCTTCGGCCGGTGCAACCCTCATCGAAGCCAAGCGCCCGCATCCGGCTTCGATCCCGACCCAGACGTCCGAGGCTTCCGATGCTCTGCGAACTCGCCACCCTGACCTGCCCCCTCCTCGCCCTCGGCCAGGCCACAGCCGGGGCGGAGGCCTGGGTGAAGGACGGCGACGCGGCGGGGCAGCTTCTCGGCCTCTGGCGCACGGAGGTCGGCGCCCTCGGCCGCGTGCTGGTGCTGCGCGCCTTCGAGGCGCCCGAGGACATGACCGCGGAGCGCCGCCGCGCCCTGCTGAGTGCCAGCCCGTTCAATGCCGGTTCCGTCGTCACGGCGCTCGAGATGGACAGCTACGCGCCGTTCCCGTTCCTGCCGCCGATCCGGACCGGCCGGCGCGGCGGCCTGTACGAGGTCCGGACCTACCGGCTGAAGCCCGGCGGCCTGCCGCCGACGCTCGCCGGCTGGGAGGCGGCCATCGCACCGGCGCGCGACCTCACCGAGCACCTCGTGGTGAACATGTACGCCCTCGACGGGCCGCCGCGGATCACGCACATCTGGGGCTTCGCGAGCCTGGAGGAGCGGGGCAGGCTGCGCGCGCAGGCCTATGCGTCCGGGCACTGGCCGCCGAAGGGCGGCCCCGAGCAGATCGCCGAGGCCACCTCGTCGCTCGCCCTGCCGGAGCCCGGCTCCCCGCTGGCCTAAGAGCCTGTTTGAGCCGATCGAGCGGGTGTTGATCCGGCCTATCCCGTCCTCGACCTCATCCTGAGGTGCCGCAGCGAAGCGGAGGCCTCGAAGGAGGCCCCAGATGGCGCGGTGATCCCTGGAGGCCTCCTTCGAGGCTCGGCTCAAGCCTCGCACCTCAGGATGAGGTGGTTCGGTGGGATCGGCCAAGTCTCTGCATGACGATCCGTCGATCCCGTTCAAACAGGCTCCAAGAGCGCTCTACCGCCGCGAGCCGCGGTGGCGGTTGGCGCTGGTGCGGAGACCGGCCGGTCGGCCGGGCGGCGCGGCCTTGAACGGGCGGCCCCCGGCCTTGGCCGGCTTCTTCGCGCCCGGGCCCTTGGCGCCGGAGCGCGCGCGGCCCTCGGAGAGCAGCTCGAAGCGCAGCGCGCCGGCCACCGGCGCCGCCTCGACGAGGCGCACCTCGACCCGGTCGCCCAGGCGATAGGTCTCGCCGGTGCGCTCACCGACCAGGGCGTGCCGGGCCTCCTCGTGCCGGTAATAGTCGGCGCCGATGGTGGAGACCGGCACGAAGCCGTCCGCTCCCGTCTCGTCGAGCTTGATGAAGAGGCCCGAGCGGGTGACCCCGGAGATCTGGCCCTCGAAGGTGGCGCCGACCCGGTCGGCGAGGTGGTTGGCGATCAGCCGGTCGATGGTCTCGCGCTCGGCTGCCATGGCCCGCCGCTCCGCCGCCGAGATCTGCTCCCCGATCCGGTCGAGCTCCGGGACCGAGATGTCGCCGGCGAGCCCGTCCTTGCCGAGCTTGCACGCGGTGATGAGCGCGCGGTGCACGACGAGGTCGGCGTAGCGCCGGATCGGCGAGGTGAAATGGGCGTAGCGGCGCAGGTTCAGCCCGAAATGCCCGAGATTCTCCGCTGCGTAGACGGCCTGGGCCTGGCTCCTCAAGATCACCTCGTTGAGGAAGACGCCGTGCTCGGTCTCGGCCGCCATGGCCAGGATACGGTTGAACAGGGCCGGGCGGAGGGCCCCCTCCTTCGGCAGCTTGATGCCGACCGAGGCCAGCACCTCGCCCAAGCTCCGCATCTTCTCCAGCGCCGGCTCGTCGTGGACGCGGTAGATCAGCGGCTGGCGGGCATGCTCCAGGGTCTCGGCGGCGGCGACGTTCGCCTGGATCATGAACTCCTCGATCAGCCGGTGGGCGTCGAGGCGCTGCGGCACCACCACCCGGTCGACCTTGCCGTCGGGGCCGATCAGGACCTTGCGCTCGGGGAGATCGAGGGCGAGGGGCCCGCGCCGGTCGCGGGCGATCTTCAGGGCCTCGTAGGCGGCCCAGAGCGGACGGAGTGCCACGTCGAGGAGGGGGGCGGTCACCGCGTCGGGCTGACCGTCGATCGCGGCTTGCGCCTGCGCGTAGGCGAGCTTGGCCCGCGACTGCATCATCACCCGGTGGAAGCTGTGGCGGCGCTTCACCCCGTCGGCGGAGACGATCATCCGCACGGCGATGGCCGGGCGCTTCTCGCCCTCACGCAGCGAGCAGAGATCGTTCGAGATACGCTCCGGCAGCATCGGAACGACCCGGTCGGGGAAATAGACCGAGTTGCCGCGCTCCAGGGCCTCGCGGTCGAGGCTGGAGCCGGGGCGGACATAAGCGGCCACGTCCGCGATCGCCACGGTGATGACGAAGCCGCCCGGATTGTCCGGATCGGGATCGGCTTCCGCCATCACCGCGTCGTCGTGGTCCTTGGCGTCCGGCGGGTCGATGGTGAGGAGCGGCTTGTCGCGCCAATCCTCGCGGCCCCGCAGGGTCGCGGGCTTCGCCGCGTCGGCCTCGGCGAGGGTGTTCTCGTGGAAGACGTGGGGGATGTTGTGGAGGTGGAGCGCGATCAGGCTCACCGCCTTCTCGGAGCCCAGGGAGCCGAGCCGCTCGCGCACGCGGCCCTTGGGCAGGCCGAAGCGCGTCTCCCGCTCCAGGCTGACGCTGACGAGGTCTCCGTCGCGGGCCTCCCCTTCCTCGCCCGGCGGGATCAGGATCTCGCGGCTCGCACCGCGCTTCTCCACCGGCTCGATGCGGCCCCCCTGAGCGCCCGCACGATAGACGCCGATGATCTCGGCCCGGTTCTTGCCGATCAGCTTGATGATGCGGCCGGTGTAGCGCGTGTCCGAATCGCCGTCCGGCTCGACGCGGACCAGCACGCGGTCGCCGATGCCCGGCTGCGGCCGCTTGTCCTTGCGTCCGCCGCGGGTCGGCATCAGCAGGATGGTGGGGGCCTTGCCCTCGCCCGTCCACTCGGCGGGGCTCGCCAGGAATTCGCCCTGCCGGTCGCGGGAGCGGATATCGGCCACCACGACCGGGGGGAGGCGCCCGGCCTTCGACAGGCCGCCGCGGGAGCGCCCGATCTGTCCCTCGCCCTCGATCTCCTTCAAGAGGCGCTTGAGGCCGATCTTGTCGGAGCCCTTCAGCCCGAAGGCCTGGGCGATCTCGCGCTTGCCGACCTTGTCCTTCGACTCGGCGATGAAGGCGAGGATCTGCTCGCGGGTGGGAAGGGGGGTGGGGGTCGCGGATGCGCGCTTGGCCAAAGAGAGGGGCTCGCTCACGCCGCTGCAGGCGGCGCCGGTTTGAGATCGGGACCGGCGGAACCGGTATTCGGTGAAGATGGGGACCGGGCCGCCTCCCGGCAACTTGCCGTGCGCGCTCCTCAACAGAGGATGGAGGTCAGCCGGTCGAGGCGATCCTGCGGATCTGCTCCACTGCCGCGTCCACGTCGAAGCCGGGCGCCAGGAGCGCGTCGAGGTCGAAGGGCGGCTGGCGGGGCAGCGTCAGGTTGACACGGCCCTGCTCCGGGGCGCGTTCGGGTCGCTCCGCCTCCTGGATCGCCAGGGTCCAGGCGCCCTCCATCCGGAGGGAGGCGGGGTCGGGCGGCTCGGCGGCGAGCGCCGCGAGTTGCCCGCGGGCGGCCTCGCGATAGGCGAGGCTCCGGCCGTCGTCCGAGACGAGGGCTGCCTTGATCAGCTCCGAGAGCGCGTCCCGCACCCGTTCGACGTTCCGGTTCATGGCCTGCTGTGCTCGCTCAGACGGTGCGGGCCCAACTGGCAAGGGCGATGCCAGGATCCGCTCAATAGGGCGTGCCGCTCCGCCGCTTCTCCCGCAGGGCCTCGGCGTACCAGGTCAGCTCGTCGAGGAAGCGGGCGGCGGATTTCCGCAGCCACTCCTCGGCGGGCTCGCCCGCCTCGCTCAGCGCCTTGCCGATGCGCGGGATCGGCAGGAGCGAGGGTATGCTCGGCATCCCGAGCTCGCCCAGCATGGCGCGCAGCTGCATCGCCGCACGCACGCCGCCATATTGCCCGGCCGAGT
This sequence comes from Methylobacterium symbioticum, assembly GCF_902141845.1. GTDB lineage: Bacteria > Pseudomonadota > Alphaproteobacteria > Rhizobiales > Beijerinckiaceae > Methylobacterium > Methylobacterium symbioticum. The sequence continues at coordinate 14,431 of NZ_CABFPH010000094.1, forward strand.
AGCAGCAGATCGCGGACGGCCGCCAGAAATACTCCTCCAGGAAGTGGTCGAGGGTGTTCGACAGGGCCGGCGGGATCGAGTGGTTGTACTCGGCCGAGACCACGAGGAAGGCGTCGGCGCGGGTGTAGAGGGCGGCCAGCCGCTCCAGGGGCTCGGGCGCCTCGCCCTTCGGATATTCCTTGTACATCCGGTCGAGGAGCGGAAGCGTCAGGTCCGCCGGATCGACCAGGGGCGCCTCGTGGCCGCGGGCTTCGAGCGCGCCGACGAGGAAGCGGGCGGCGCGGATCCCCTGCCGGTCGGAGCGCACGGAGCCGAGGATCACGGGAACGACGAGGGACATGGGGCTCTCCTGGGCACGGACGATGCCGGGAGCATAGCGCCGCGCCGGGCTCAGGACAGGGTGCGCGTTCCCCCGGGCGTCGCGATCTCCGCGACGAGGCGGAGCTGGGCGCCCGCGCGGATCTCGGGCCCGTCGCCGAGGCCGATGGCGCGATGGAGGTCCGCGGCCCGTTCCGGCTCGGGATGCTCCAGGCGGAAGGCCGTGAGCCGCGCGCCGAGATCGGGCATGGTGCGGGCCGGGTTGCCGCTGGGCCCCCAATCCATCAGGCAGGGCAGCAGGCCGCCGAGCGGCAGGGTGCCGTCGTCGCGCAGCGCGAAGCGCCAGGCCAGGCTGCCGCGGCTCATGCGCAGGGGCGTGCCGAACAGGCCGGGATGCCGGGCGAGCAGGCCGTCGAGGTCGCCCGTGCGGGCGACGAAGGCCCTGAGGCGCCGCCCGGACTCCCAGTCGGCGCGGATCGCAGCCGCGTCGTCGAGACCGAACCAGCGCGGCCGGGCGGGAGGAGGCGCTTCGGAATCGACGGCGATCACTTCGAGGAAGAGCGCGTCGCCGAGGCGCAGCAGGTGGTTGCGCGTGCCCATCTCGCGGTGGCGCCCGCCCTCGGGGATGTCGAGGCCGAGGCTCTCGCGGATATGGGCGAGCCCTTCCGCGAGGGTGGGGGCGACGACGGCGAGGTGGTCAAGGACGGGCATGCGGGTCTCCCGGATCACAACCCCTTGCGCAGCCGATCGTGTGCGAGGGCGAGGATGATCCGAAGGCTGCGCGGATCGAAACGCCAGTCCGACCTCGTCAGGCCCCAGAGCTTGCTCAGCTCGTCGGGCGACAGATCGCTCTCCAGCACCTGTCCGATGAAATCGCGGAGCCGACGCCGGTCTTCGCCTCGGAAGACGCTGATGGCCGAGCTCACCACCTCCTCGATGCTGTCATGCAGAAGATCGATGTCCTGATGGAAGTGGGATCCGAAGCGCAGGAATTCCGGTGTCGGCGGCAGGCGCCCCAGCCGCCGCCTCGCCCGGTTCCGCTTTCTCGTCCTGATGCTCATGGCGGCAAGGCGGATCCATCGATCGCGAGGATCCTTGAATAGGAATTTGAGCCGATCCGCAAGTCTGCTCGGTCGTGCCCGCCGGAACGCGAAACGCCGGAGCCCCGTCCGAGGCCCCGGCGTCGCGGATCCGTCCGACAGGCCGGGCGTCGCCGCCCGGCCGGCTCGATCAGAGCGAGTAGTACTGCACGAACTCGATCGGGTGCGGCGTCATCTCGTAGCGCATCACCTCGGTCATCTTCAGCTCGATGAACGAGTCGATCTGGTCGTCCGAGAACACGCCGCCGGCCTTGAGGAAGGCGCGGTCCTTGTCGAGGTTCTGCAGGGCCTCGCGCAGCGAGCCGCACACGGTCGGGATCTTCTTCAGCTCGCGCGGGGGCAGGTCGTAGAGATCCTTGTCCATGGCCGGGCCGGGATCGATCTTGTTGATGATGCCGTCGAGGCCGGCCATCAGCAGGGCCGAGAAGGCGAGATAGGGGTTCGCCATCGGATCGGGGAAGCGGACCTCGACGCGCTTGGCCTTCGGGTTCGTCGTCCACGGGATGCGGCAGGAGGCCGAGCGGTTGCGGGCCGAGTAGGCCAGCAGCACGGGGGCCTCGTAGCCGGGCACCAGGCGCTTGTAGGAGTTGGTCGACGGGTTGGTGAAGGCGTTGAGCGCCTTGGCGTGCTTGATGATGCCGCCGATGTACCAGAGGCATTCCTGGCTGAGGTCGGCGTACTTGTCGCCCGCGAAGAGCGGCTTGCCGTTCTTCCAGATCGACTGGTGCACGTGCATGCCCGAGCCGTTGTCGCCATAGACGGGCTTCGGCATGAAGGTCGCCGACTTGCCGTAGCTCTGCGCCACGTTGTGGATGCAGTACTTGTACACCTGCATGTGGTCGGCGAGCAGGGTGAGCGTGTCGAACTTCATGCCGAGCTCGTGCTGGGCGCTCGCCACCTCGTGGTGGTGCTTCTCGACCTTCACGCCCATCGACTGCATGGCGGCCAGCATCTCGCCGCGCATGTCCTGGGCCGAATCCTGCGGCGGCACCGGGAAGTAGCCGCCCTTGGTCTGGACCCGGTGGCCGAGATTGCCGCCCTCGTAGTCGGTGAAGCCGTTGGTCGGCAGCTCGGTGGAATCGAGCTGGAAGCCGGTGTGATAGGGATCGGCGCCGAACTTCACGTCATCGAACACGAAGAACTCGGCCTCGGGGCCGACGAAGATCGTGTCGCCGATGCCGGTCTGGCGCAGATAGGCCTCGGCGAGCTTGGCGGTCGAGCGCGGGTCGCGCGAGTAGGGCTGGCCGGTCGAGGGCTCCAGCACGTCGCAGACGATCGACATGGTGGAGGCCGAGAAGAACGGATCCATGCAGGCGGTGACCGGATCCGGCATCAGCAGCATGTCGGACTCGTTGATCGCCTTCCAGCCGGCGATCGACGACCCGTCGAACATGGTGCCGTCCTGAAAGATCTCCTCGTCGACCAGGGAGACGTCGAAGGTGACGTGCTGCCACTTGCCCCGCGGGTCCGTGAACCGGAAGTCCACGTACTTGACGTCGTTGTCCTTGATCTCCCTCAGGACATCCGCTGCGGTCTTTGCCATCCCTAGGAATCTCCTTCAGTCCGGGCCCTGCGCCGAGTCTGCCCCGCACGGCCGGCCGTGCGAAGCGCGTAGGTCCTTGCCCGGGCGGCATTACAGGGGGGAGTGGCGCAAGGCTAGAGGCATTTCGGGAGTCGCGCACCGGGCCCGAGGGCTCCGCGGCAGGGCCCGAACCTGCGCCACGCCCTCGCACACGCCCTCGCGCAGACCGTCGGCGACCGCCCGCAGGATTTATTCCCGCGGAACGACGGTCTCGGGCTGGCGCGGCGGGTCGGGGCGCGCTGCGCCCGACCGTCATCCTCGAGCGCGGCCCCCGACAGCCTTTATCGGCCCGTGCCGACGACCGCCCGGGCATCGTGCCGGGCGAGGCGCCCGAGCAGGTACTCGATCTCGGCCCTGGCGGCGGTGCTGAGGCTGCCCGCGGGCCTGCGCTGGGCGTCGGCGGCGATGAGGCCGCGCCGGGCCATCAGGTACTTGCGCACGGCAAGCCCCACGCCCGGCTGCTGCTCGTAGCGCAGCAGCGGCAGATGCGCGTCGAACAGGTCGTGGGCGGCGTCCCGCTCGCCCGCCTGGGACAGCCGCACCACGTCCACCAGCATGTCGGGGAAGGCGTAGCCGGTCATGGCGCCGTCCGCGCCGCGCTCGCACTCGAAATCGAGGAACAGGCCGCCATTGCCGCACAGGATCGAGATCGGCCGCATCGAGCCCTCCGCCTGGAAGGCGCGGAGCGCGGAGATCTTCTCCAGCCCCGGCCAGTCCTCGTGCTTGAGCATCACGCAGGATGCGTTCTCCTGCACGATGCGGCGGATGACGCCGGGCGTCATCACCACGGAGAAGTTGAGGGGATAGTCCTGGATCACGAAGGGCACGTCGGCGCCCACCGCCTCCGCCGCCTGCCGGTAATAGGTCGCGATCTGGTCGTCGGTGCGCAGGCTGTTCGGGGGGGCGATCATCACGCCGGCCGCGCCCGCCTCCATGCTGGCGCGGGCGAGCCCCGCCATGGCGGCGAAGCCCGGCGCCGAGACGCCGACGATGACCGGCAGTCCGGCGGCGCGCCGGATGTAGCGGGTGGCCACCGCGAGCCCCTCAGCCTGGTCGAGCTTGCCGGCCTCGCCCATGACGCCGAGCACGGTCATCCCGGTGGCGCCGCAGCCGCGATAGAAGTCGGTCAGGCGGTCGATCGAGGCGAAGTCGATCGTGCCGTCCGGATGAAACGGGGTCGGGGCGATCGGGTAGACGCCGCGCGCGGATGCATCGAGGGGCATGGGAATCCTCTTCCGGTTCGTTGGACGCAAGGGGTCGCGCTCCGGCCTCATACCAAATCCGGCTGGCCGGGGCGGCTGTTCGACGGGTCCCGTCCCGCGGGCGACGGTCCGCCCGCCGCCGAACCCGCGCGGTGCCCGGGGGATCGGGGCGCATCCGTCACCGCAGCGTCAGGCCGCGGGGCAGGTCCGACAGGGGCTCGGCCCCGTCTTCCGTGACGATGACGGTCTCGGATGCGCCGACCGTCCAGGCACCGTAGCGGCGCAGCGTCGCCGGCAGATGGAAGACCATGCCCGGCTCGATGGGCCGCTCAACGCCGCTGAAGAGGCTGAGCAGGCCGCCCTCTCCCCAGTCGGGCGCGAAGGCGACGCCCATCGCGTAGCCGATGCGCTTGCGGAAGGCGGGTCCGTAGCCCGCCGCGTCGATGACGGCCTGCGCCGCCTCGTGGGGGATGGCGCAGGGGACGCCCGGACGGATCGCCGCGAGCGCGGCGTCGAGGGCGCGCAGCGCGCAATCCATCATCCGGCGCGCCTCCGCCGGCGGCGCGCCGATCCAGGCCGTGCGCATCAACGCGGCGTGATAGCGGGCATGGCTCCCGGCGAGTTCGAGGAAGACGGCGTCGCCCGTCTCCAGGCGGCGCCGCCGCCACGTCATGTGCGGCAGGCCGCTGCGTGGCCCCGAGGCGACGAGCGGCTCCATGGCCATGGCCTCGGAGCCGGCGGCCGTCGCGGCGGCGAGCATGGCGGCGGCCACCGCGTTCTCGTCCGTGCCCGCCGCGCAGGCGGCGAGGCCGGCGGCGAGG
>NZ_CABFPH010000095.1 GCF_902141845.1 Methylobacterium symbioticum
CGCCGCGCCGCCCGAGCGCCAGCCCCGGGCGAAACGCCGCCTCAAGGATATCGACTGGGACCTCGCCGCCGGCCTGCTCGATCGGCTGGAAATCGCCTTCGCGGAGTTTCCCGGGGCCGGGGAGGGGGGAGACTGCAACCTCGTGGCGGTGGCCGGCCGTCACCGCGCCACCGTCGACTGGCTCGTGGCCGGACCCGAGGCGGGCGACCCGGAGGCCGGCGTCCTGAAGGCTGGCGACCGGGAGGCGGGCAACCTGGAGGCGGCGCCTGCCGACGCCTCGCTCGCCTGCCTCGACGCCCTGTTCGACGATCTCGAACTGACCGATCCGGAGCTGCTGCCCGGCCGCTTCGACGACTACCCGGCCTTCTTCACCGCGCTCGCCCGCGACCGGACGGTGCCCTGCGCCGGGGCCGCCCCGCATCCGCGTCTGCGCATCCTCGGCCTCCTGGAAGCGCGCCTCCTCACCGCCGACCGGGTGGTGCTCGGCGGGCTCGACGAGGGTGTCTGGCCGGCCAAGACCGTCACCGACGCCTTCCTCAACCGGCCGATGCGCGGGCGTGTCGGGCTCGATCCGCCGGAGCGCCGCATCGGCCAGATGGCGCACGATTTCGTGCAGGGGCTCGGCTGCCACGACGCGGTGATCACCCGCTCGGCCAAGCGCGAGGGCGCCCCGACCGTGCCCTCGCGCCTGCTGCAGCGCGTGCGCGCCTTCGTGGGCGAGACGCGCTGGCGCGGTGCCTGCGATGCCGGACAGCGCTTCCTGGCCTATAGCGCGGCGATCGACGCCCTGCCGGCACAACCGCGCCTGACGCAGCCCAAGCCCCGGCCGGACCCGGCCCTGTTCCCGCGCACGCTCAGCGTCACCGAGATCGAGACGCTGGTCCGCGACCCCTACAGCATCTTCGCCCGGCACGTGCTCGGGCTCGACCCGCTCGATCCGCTCGCGGCGCAGCCCGGCGCGAGCGACCGCGGCTCGATGGTGCACGACATCTTCAGCGCCTTCGCCGAGCGCTATCCGGAGGCGCTGCCGGAGGTCGGCCTCGCCGTCCAGCACCTGGCCGACATCGCGGTGAACGCCTTCGCGGAGATCGAGAACACCTATCCCGAACTCTACGCCGAGTGGTGGCCGCGTTACGAGCGCATGGCCGCGGCCTACCTGCCCTGGGAGGTCGAGCGCCGGGCCGGCCTCAAGCGGGTCCATCCGGAGATCTATGGGCGCTGGGAGATCCCGATGGGCCGGGAGACCTTTACGCTCCGCGCCCGCGCCGACCGGATCGAGAGCCGCGCCGACGGCAGCGCCTGCATCGTCGATTTCAAGACCGGCGCGCCGCCGTCGAGCCGCGAGATCTTCGCCGGCTTCTCGCCTCAGCTCACCCTGGAGGCGGCCATGCTGATGGCGGGCGCCTTCCCGGGCTTCCGCCGCACGCGCGCGGTGCCGGATCTCCTCTACGTGCACGCCTCCGGCGGCCGGAAGGCCTTCACGCCGATCCCGGTGAAGCCGCCGCGGGGCGATGTGCGCACGGTCGAGGCGATCGTGGCCGAGCATGCCGAGCGCCTGCGCGGGCTCGTCGCCCGGTTCATGACCGGGGAGGCGGCCTACATCTCGCGGCCCTACCCGAAATACGCCCGCGATTACGGTGCCTACGATCACCTCGCGCGCGTGCTCGAATGGTCGCTCGCGGGCGAGGGGGAGGCCTGATGAACGCCCACATCCTCGTCGTCGATGCCAAGACGCAGGCCGACCAGCGCCGGGCCGCGGACCCGCACGCCTCGGCCTGGGTCTCGGCCAATGCCGGGGCCGGCAAGACGAAGGTGCTCACCGACCGGGTCGTGCGCCTCCTGCTCGACGGGGCGGCGCCGGGGCGCATCCTCTGCCTCACCTTCACCAAGGCGGCGGCCGCCAACATGTCGATCCGGGTGTTCCAGCGCCTCGGGCGCTGGGTGACGCTGGAGGACGCGGCGCTTGGCCGGGAACTGGAGCAGCTCACCGGCGAGCGCGCCTCGCGCGAGCGGCTGGCCGCCGCCCGCCGCCTGTTCGCCCGGGCCGTGGAGACGCCGGGCGGCCTCAAGATCGAGACCCTGCACGCCCTGTGCGAGCGGCTCCTGCACATGTTCCCCTTCGAGGCGAACGTGCCGGCCCGCTTCGTGGTGCTCGACGAGACCCAGTCTCGCGAGGCCTTCGAGGTCGAGACCGCCAACGTGCTGGCCGACGCGGTGGCCGGGAACCCCGTCCTGAAGGAGGCCCTCGACCGGGTGGCGCCCGAGGCCACGGGCGACGCGCTCCGCGCCGCGATCCGCGGGGCCATGGCTGCGCGTTCCGTGCTGGGCGACCGTGCCGGCCTGGCGGCACAGTTCGCGAAGCTGCACCAAGCCCTCGGCCTCGCCGCCGACGAGACCGCCGAGAGCGTGGTCGCGGCGATCCTCGACGGCGGCCCCGACCGGCTCGCCCTGGCTGGCCGGCTCCGCACCGGCGCCAAGACCGACGAGGCCCTGGCCGACGCGCTCGCCGCTGCCGAGGCCGCCCGGGAGACGGAGGGCGCGCTCGATCTCTACCGCGCGGTCTTCTTCACCGAGAAGGATATCCCGAAGGCCGACCGCAGCCTCGGCACCAAGGCGGTCCCGGACGAGGTCCGCGCCGCCATGCTGGCCGAGCGCGACCGCCTCGTGCCGCTGTTCGACCGCCTGCGTGCCGCCCGCGCGCATGGCCGCACCCAGGCCCTGTTCACGCTGGCCGCCGAGATCCATCGCCGCGTCGAGGCGCAGAAGGCGCGCCTCGGGGCGCTCGATTTCGACGACCTGATCCACAAGACCCTCGACCTGCTGCAGCGGGTCGGGGCGGGCTGGGTCCTGTACAAGCTCGACCGCGGCGTCGATCACGTCCTCATCGACGAGGCGCAGGATACCAACCCGCAGCAATGGGAGATCCTGCGCCGCATCACCGCGGAATTCGCCACTGGCGAGGGAGCCCGCGCTCTCAACCGGACCCGTTTCGCCGTGGGCGACCCGAAGCAGTCGATCTACAGCTTCCAGGGGGCCGATCCCCGCGAGTTCGCGGCTACGCGCCTCGCCTGGCGCGGTGCAGCCCTCTCCGCCGACCTCGTCTTCGAGGATGTGGAGCTGGCGCTCTCCTTCCGCTCGACCCGGGCCGTGCTGCGGGCGGTGGACGCGGTCTTCGCCATTCCCGACCATTACCGCGGCCTCTCCTTCGACGACGACGTCACGCAGACCGTGCACACCAGCGCCCGGCCGGCCGCGCCCGGCGCCGTCGAGCTCTGGCCGATCGCCGAGCCGGCACAGGAGATCGAGCCCGATGCCTGGGCCGCGCCCGTCGACGCGCCGGAGGCCGGGGCGCCCGCCATCGTCACCGCGCGCCGCATCGCCCGCGCCGTGCGGGCCTGGACCACGCTCGGCGACGAATCGGGCCGGATCTGGCGCCCGGGCGAGATCCTGATCCTGGTGCGCAAGCGCGGCGCCGCCTTCGAGGAGGTGATCCGGGCGCTGAAAGGCCTCGGCGTGCCGGTGGCCGGCCAGGACCGGCTCGACGTCGCCGCCCATATCGCGGTGGCCGATCTTGTCGCGGTCGGCCGGGCCGGGCTTCTGCCGGCCGACGACCTGACGCTGGCCGTGGCGTTGAAGACGCCCCTCGTCGGTCTCTCCGACGACGATCTCGTGCGCATCGCCGCCCGCCGCGACCTCTCCGAGACCCTGGAGGACGCCCTCCACCGCCACGCCGAGGCCGGCGATCCGGCGGCAATCCGCGGGCGCGATGCGCTGATGGGGTGGATCCGCCTCGCCGGGGCCGAGGGTCCCTTCGGCTTCTACGCGAGCCTGCTCGGCCCGCAGGGTGGGCGAGCTCGGCTGGTGGCGCGGCTCGGCGGCGAGGCGGGCGACGCCATCGACGTGTTCCTGGGGGCCGCGGCGCAGGCCGAGCAGGGCAACGACGCGCCCTCCCTCGGCGGTTTCCTCGCCCGCTACCACGGCTCGGCGGAGGGCCACACGGTCAAGCGCGACATGGAATCGGGCCGTGACGAGGTCCGCGTGATGACCGTGCACGGCGCCAAGGGCCTGGAGGCGCCCCTCGTCGTGGTGATCGACGGCTGCGAGCCGCTCGGGCGCAACGATCCGCCGCTCCTGCCGATGGGGGAGGGGGGGCTGCCGCCCGTCTGGTCGAGCGCGCGGGGGCACGATTGCGCGGCGCTCGCCACCGCCCGCGCCGAATTGCAGGCGCGGGGCCGCGAGGAGCACAACCGGCTCCTCTATGTCGCCATGACGCGCGCCGCCGACCGCCTCGTGGTCGCTCCCTTCCGCGGGCGCGATGCCGAGACCGAATCGGCCTGGTGCCGGATGATCCGCGCCGGGCTCGAGCGGACCTACGGCGAGGGCGAGGCACGCGAGACGGCCTACGGCCCGGTGACCCTGTGGCGTGACGGGGACGGCCCCGCATCCGGAGAGGCGGCCGAGGCACCCTCTCCCCCCGCGCCGGAGGCGCCGCCGGCCTGGTTGCACGCGCCCGTATCGGCCGAGGCCGAGGCCGCGCCGCCGCTCAGCCCTTCCGGCGCGCTCCAGGCCGCGGACGGGCAGCGCCTGATCCCGCCGCGCCAGGCCGATGCCGAGGCGCGCCGCCGCGGCATCCTGATCCACGCGCTGCTGCAGCACCTGCCGCGGGTCGAGGGGCCCAAGCGCGCCGAAGCAGCCCGGGCCTTCGTGCGCTCCCGCGCGCCGGGCCTGCCCGAGCCGGCCCGCGCCCGCATCGCACGCACGGCCCTCGGCGTGATCGAGGCGCCCGACCTCGCACCCCTCTTTGCCCGCGAGGCGCGGGCGGAGGTCAGCCTGTCCGGCCGGGTGCGGGTGGAGGGCGTCGCGCGCGCGGTGCTCGGCCGGGTCGACCGCCTCGCGGTCGATGCGGACACCGTGTGGCTGTGCGACTTCAAGACCGGACGGCCGCCGGAGGGCGACGCGCTGCCGCCGGCCGAGGCCGGGCAGATCGCCCTCTATGCCGCGCTCCTCGCCCGGATCTATCCGGGCCGCGCGGTGCGGCCCTGCCTCGTCTGGACCTCGGGACCGGTGATCCGCCCCCTGAGCCCGGCGGAGGTCGCCGCCGCGCTCGAAGCGGCCGGCCTGGAGATTGTCTGAAGAACCGGGTTTCCAAAGGGATCATCCCTGTGGTGGAGTGCAGGGGCGAAGCCCCTGCGGATGTCCCCGGGCTCCGCCCGGACCCGCGAGAGGGGTGACCCCTCTCGACACCCGGATTTCGACGGGGGTCGGTCAGCCCTCCTTGCCGCCGTCTTTCGCGCCGCCCTTCGGCGTGAGCTTGAGGATCTTGCCGTTCTCCCCGTCGGTGACGGCGTAGACCGCCCCGTCCGAGCCGACGCGCACGTCGCGGATGCGGTCGTTCAGGGGGATGCGCTCCTCGGTGACCACCTTGTCCCCGTCGAGCTTCACCGCGACGATGCCGGTGCTGACGAGGCCGCCGATCAGGAAGTCGTCCTTCCAGGCCGGGAACAGGCTGCCCGTGTAGAGCGCCATGCCGGAGGGACCGATCACCGGATCCCAGTAATAGACCGGCTGCACCGTGCCGGCCGCCTGGGTGACCCCGTCCCCGATCTTCTCGCCGGAATACTCGATGCCGTAGGTCGCCACCGGCCAGCCGTAATTGAGGCCCGGGCGCGGTCGGTTCAACTCGTCGCCGCCGCGCGGCCCGTGCTCGGCCACCCAGAGCCGGCCCTGGCCGTCGAGAGCCGCGGCCTGGACGTTGCGGTGGCCGTAGGACCAGATCTCGGCCTTGGCCTTGTCGCTGCCGGCGAAGGGGTTGTCCTTCGGGGCGTTGCCGTCCGTGTCGATGCGGAAGACCTTGCCGAGCCCGCTGGCGAGATCCTGCGCCTGCCCCCGCGTCACCTTGTCCGAGCGCTCGCCGACGGTGAGGTAGAGCTTGCCGTCGCCCGCAAAGACGATGCGCGAGCCGAAATGCTTGTCGCCGTCATAGGCGGGCACCTGCCGGAAGACGACCTTCAGGTCCTCGAGCTTGCCGCCGCCCTTGCCGTCCTCGACGAGCTTGGCCTTGGCGAGCGTCGTTCCGTTGCCCTTCTCGCGCGGCTCCGAATAGCTGAAGAAGACGGTGCGGTCCGAGGAGAAGCTCGGGCTGAGCGCGATGTCGAGCAGACCGCCCTGGCCGCGCGCATCGACCTTCGGCACGCCGGAGAGGCCGGGGCCGACCGTGCCGTCCTTGGCGACGAGACGGATCTTGCCCGCCTTCTCGGTGACGACCATCCGCCCGTCGGGCAGGAACTCCATCGCCCAGGGGCTCGCCAGCCCCTTCACCACGGTGGCGACCTCCACCTGGGTGGCCTCGGCGGGCTTGGGCGCCCGGGTCTGGTTCGGCAACAGGGGCTTGTAGCCCGTGTTCGGCGCTTCGGTCTCGGCGGGGCTCGAGCCGGCCCCCTTGGCCGTGGGCGCGCTGAACGCGCCGCCCTCGATGCGCGAGGCCGGTGCCTCCTGCCCGGTCGCGGCTCCCGCGAGGACGAGCGTCATGGCCGTCGTCGTGGCCGCCATTCTGGCCACATGGGCGATGGATGCGATGCGCGTCACTGGGAACTCCTCCGCGTGCTGGCTCGGCTCGTCCGCGATCCTGGCGGGACCAGGGCGCCCCGAGGCCTGTCGGTCCCGTGAGGAGATGGGGCGGGAGGCCCGGACTTCGAGCGCTGCCGCGGCCGGCCTGCCTCTGGCCAGCATGACGGCCTCGCTGCCGAAAGCGCATTGTCGCGCAGCGGCCGGGCGGCCGGATGCGAGAGGGGGCGGCGAGCCGGAGCGACGTCGCACAGACGATGCGAGGCCGTGCGCGGACGCACGCGGCATGAGGAATGCGGGCACCGGACATGCCGGCCCCGCAGGTCGCCTTGACCGGGCGGGGATGGACGCCCAAGTTCCGCTCCACCCGCGGGGCGGCCCTCTCGTGCCGCCCGTGTTGAGGAAAGGGACTGTGATGGCGACGGTGAAGGTGACCGACGCGAGCTTCGAGCAGGACGTTCTCAAGTCCGCCGAGCCGGTCGTCGTGGATTTCTGGGCGGAGTGGTGCGGTCCCTGTCGGCAGATCGGTCCGGCGCTCGAGGAGATCTCTGCGGACCTCCAGGGCCGCGTGAAGATCGCCAAGATCAACGTGGACGAGAATCCGGGCGTGGCCGCCCAGTACGGCATCCGCTCGATCCCGACCCTGCTGCTGTTCAAGAACGGCGAGCGGGTGGACCAGAAGGTGGGCGCTGCCCCGAAGGGTGACCTCGCCCGCTGGATCGGTGCGCAGGCTGCCACGGCCTGATCGGGCTCCATCGGGCGCCGCTCCGACCGGAGTGGCGCCCTGGTCCGAGAACGCGATGCCCGAATGCAGAAAGCCCGGCCGTGAGGCCGGGCTTTCGCGTTTCGAGACCCAGTTTTTTTGAAGAGCGCCTCCGGACCATGCGGGTCCGGAGGCGGCCGTTCGACTTAGTACGAGCCGAACTTGTAGTTGATGCCGGCGCGGACGACGGCGAAGGAGTCGTCGCGACGGACGACACCGTTGTTCGCGAAGACCGGCAGGAGGCCAGCAGCGGTCTGGAAGCCGCCGACGAGCGGCAGGCCGACCTGGTTGCGGTTGTTGCGGTCGAGCTGCACGTACAGACCTTCGACCTTCAGCGTCACCGCCGAGGAGCGGAAGAAGTTCAGGAACGAGTCGGTCGGGAGCGCGTACTCGACACCACCACCCGCGGCCCAGCCGGTGACGAAGTCGTCGCGGCGGCCCGAGAAGTTGGTGAAGGCGACGCGAGCGCCGGCATCACCCGTGGCGTAGGCGAAACCGCCGGTGCCGTAGAACAGGACGCGGTCGGCGGCGTAACCGATACGGCCGCGGACGGTGCCGAAGAAGTCGAGGGTGCTGAGCAGGCCATCGACCGGAACGAAGCCCGGGTTGAGGGCCGAACCAGCGGTCAGCGAGAAGCGGCTGCGGCGACCACCGAAGTCGAGGTACTGGGCGTCAGCCTCGATACCGACGACAACGCCGGAGCCCGGGGTGAACTGGTAGTTGTAGCCGATCTGGCCACCACCGGTGAAGCCTTCGTTGTTGTTGCCGTTGTAGGCGAGCGTCGCACCGGGGCTCAGGATGCCGGCCGGGACGAGGGCGCCGCCCGGGGTCAGCACGACGGGGCTGGTGCCGGTCTGGGTGAAGCCGTTGCGAACGCTGTCGCTGGCGTCGAAGCCGTAACCGGCGTTGAAACCGGCGTAGAAGCCCGTCCAGGTGAAGACCGGAACCGGCGTGAAGACCGGCGGCGGCGCGCGGCGCGGAAGGTCGGCGGCGGTCGCGGCAGCGGTCAGCGCCGTGAACATGGCCAACGAGGTAGCAAGCTTTTTCATTAGTTGTGATCCCCAGCGATATTGCCCGATCGCCGGGGAAGATAGGTGATTTTCCACAGCCAAGATGTAGCGCGGCGGCCACAGCGCTCCGGACTCGCGGGCGACTCCGGCTTGGTGGACCAAGGACTTGGTTAGCACTCGGCAAACTCTGTATCGGCCTGAGACAGGGCTTGGACAGGGCTTGGAGTTGCAGGATCCACAAATCCCAGGGCTGCGCTTCATATGCCCGGGACCCGGGATCGGACCGGGTGGCCCCGCCGCCGGATCAGGCCGGCGGCGTGCCGTTGGCGGTGAGGACGGCGCCCGCGAGGTAGAGCGAGCCGCAGATCAGGATGCGCGGCGGCTGCTCGAAGGCGATGTCGCGCACGCTGGCGAGGGCCGCCTCGATGCTCGGCGCGGTGCGGGCGCTGAGGCCGACCTGCTCGGCGATGCGCGCGACCTCCTCGGCCGGGCGCGCCGCCATCTGCCCGGCGATCGGCACCGCGATGAGCGCGCGGGCGAGCCCGACGAAATGGCGCAGGAAGCCCTCCGCGTCCTTCGTGCCCAGCAGCCCCACGATGAGCACGAGCGGCACGTCGCTGCGCTCGCCGAGATCGGCCAGCGCGGTGGCGAGGATGCGCCCGCCGTCGATGTTGTGGCCGCCGTCGAGCCAGAGTTCGGAATCCTGCTGCACCAGGGCGGCCAGATGGCCCCGGCTCAGGCGCTGCAGCCGGCCCGGCCAGTCGACGTTGCGCAGGCCCGCCTCGAAGGCGGAGATGCCGATATCCCCGAAGCCCGCTGCGCGCAGCGCCGCGATGGCGGTGCCGGCATTGGTGAACTGGTGGCGCCCGAGGAGCTTGGGCCGCGGCAGGTCGAACAGGTCGGTCTCGTCCTGATAGACGAGCCGTCCGCTCTCCTCGTGGACCGAGAAGTCCTGGTTGCCGACAAGGATGGGTCCGGCCCCGGCGGCCTCCGCGCGGCGGCAGAGGACGGCGTCGGCCTCCGCGTAATCCTGAGCGGCGATGACGGCGGGGCAGCCCCGCTTGAAGATTCCGGCCTTCTCGGTGGCGACCGCCTCGACTGTGTCGCCGAGATACTCGGCGTGGTCGCGCCCGATCGGCGTGACCACCGCGGCGGCGACGGTATCGATGACGTTGGTGGCGTCGACACGGCCGCCGAGCCCGACCTCGAGCAGAAGCACGTCGGCCGGCACCTCGGAGAAGAGCAGCAGCGCGGCGGCGGTGGTGATCTCGAACACGGTGATCGGGTCGCCCGCATTGGCCGCCTCGCAGCGGGCGAAGGCATCGGCCAGCCGGTCCTCCGGCACGAAGGCGCCGCCGCCGACCGCGCCGAGGCGGATGCGCTCGTGGAAGCGGACGAGGTGAGGCGAGGTGTAGACATGGGCCGCCAGGCCCCCCGCCTCCAGGATCGCCCGCATGAAGGCGATGGTGGAGCCCTTGCCGTTGGTCCCCGCCACGTGGATCACCGGCGGCAGGCGCCGCTCGGGATGGTTGAGGCGGGCGAGCAGCCGCTCGATCCGCCCCAGGGACAGGTCGATCGTGCGCGGATGCAGCGCGAGGAAGCGCGCCATCAGCGCGTCGGAGGAATCCATCGCCCGGGGCCTCAGGCCGCCGCGGGGGCGGGCGCCCCCTGGCTCGCCGCGCCCGCCTCGGGCCGGACGTTCATGAGCAGCCCGCAGATCCGGCCGATCGTCTCCTTGAGCTGGTGGCGGTGCACCACCTGGTCGACCATGCCGTGGTCGCGCAGGTACTCGGCCCGCTGGAACCCGTCGGGCAGCTTCTCGCGGATGGTCTGTTCGATCACCCGCGGGCCCGCGAAGCAGATCAGCGCGCCGGGCTCGGCGAGGTGGACGTCGCCGAGCATGGCGTAGGAGGCGGTGACGCCGCCGGTCGTCGGGTTCGTCAGCACCACGATGTAGGGGAGCCGGGCCGCGTTGAGCCGGCGCACGGCCACCGTGGTGCGCGGCATCTGCATGAGCGACAGGATGCCCTCCTGCATGCGCGCACCGCCCGAGGCGGCGAACAGGACGTAGGGGGTGCGCTTGTCGAGCGCCGTCTCGGCACCGCGCACGAAGGCCTCGCCCGCCGCCATGCCGAGGGAGCCGGCCATGAAGCCGAATTCCTGCGCGGCCAGCGTCATCGGCAGGCCGCCGACCCGGCCGAAGCCGATCTTGAAGGCGTCCTGCATGCCGGTCTTGGCGCGGGCATCCTTCAGGCGGTCGACGTAGCGCTTCTCGTCGCGGAACTTCAGCGGATCGACCGCGACCTCGGGCAGCGGCACGTCGATCCAGGTGCCCTCGTCGAACATCATCTTGAGGCGCGCGGCCGCGCTCATCTTGAGGTGATGCTCGGAGCCCGGGATGACCATGTGGTTCCCTTCCACCTCCTTGTGGAAGACCATCTGGCCCGTATCCGGGCATTTCACCCAGAGATTCTCCGGGGTCTCGCGCTTGAACAGGGTCTTGATCTTGGGGCGCACGACCTCCGAGATCCAGTTCATCGGCTCAACCATTCCGCGCCGCCCGTGCTGTCCGTGAAGGCTTCGATATCGGGGCCGGCGGCCGCAGCCGCCAGGGTTCTGCCGCTCAGGCGGTCCGGACCGCCGCGCGCACCCCGGCCGCGAGCTCGCGCACGAGGGTCGTCACCGCGGCGACCGTGCCGTCCTGCGCCCGGTCCGCGCCGTCGAGGGAGCGGTGCAGGGCGTCGACCAGGGCCGAGCCGACCACGACCCCGTCCGCGCTGCGGGCGATCGCCTCGGCATGGGCCCCGCTCTTCACGCCGAAGCCGACCACGACCGGCAGGTCGGTATGGCGGCCGATCCGCTCGACCGCCTGCGCCACCTGCCCGAAATCCGGCGTCGCCGTGCCGGTGATGCCGGTGATCGAGACGTAGTAGACGAAGCCCGCGGTGTTCGCGAGCACCGCCGGCAGGCGGGCGTCGTCGGTGGTGGGCGTGGCGAGCCGGATGAAGGCGAGGCCCTTCTCGAGGGCCGGCAGGCAGAGCTCGCTGTCCTCCTCCGGCGGCAGGTCGACGACGATCAGGCCGTCGATGCCGGCCTCCACCGCCGCGTCGAGGAAGCGGGCGACGCCGTAGGTGTGGATCGGGTTGAAGTAGCCCATCAGGATCACGGGCGTGTCGGCGTTGCCCGCACGGAAGCGCCGGATCAGGTCGAGGGTCCCGGCCAGGCTCTGCCCGGCCTTGAGCGCGCGCAGGCCCGCGGCCTGGATCGCCGGGCCGTCCGCCATCGGATCGGTGAAGGGCAGGCCGAATTCGAGGATGTCGGCACCGGCCTCCGGCAGCGCCTGCAGCACCGCCAGCGAGGTCTCGGGATCGGGGTCGCCCGCCATCACGTAAGTGACGAGGGCGGCGCGCCCTTCCGCGCGGCAGCGGGCGAAGGTGGCGTCGATGCGGCTCGGCATGGTGCAGGTGCTTGTCGGTTCTGGCCTCTCCCCGCCGCGCGGGCGCGGCGCGGGATCAAGCCGCCGCGCCTACACCATCGGGGCCGGCCCGTGAAGCGCAGGCGCTTCCGCGCATCCCGGCAAGCTCCGGTTAAGCGCCTTTGCCAAGGGCTCCTTCAGGCTCCTCTGCGACGCTCGGCCCGATCGGCGCTGCCGCCGGGAGAGGCTCCGCATGGACACCGTCACCCTCGCCGCGCTCCTGGCGGCGCTCCCGGCCGCGGGCTTCGTCGCCGGCTTCGCCGCGGCCGCGCTGCGGCGTCGGCGCCGCCGCGACGCCGCCTTCCGCGAGGAGCCGGAATCCGAGCACCTGCACGACCGGATCTGGCGCATCGCCGAGAGCGAGGAGCGCTACCGCTCCCTGGTGGCCGCGACCATGGACGTGATCGTGCAGCGCGACGCGCTCGGCCGCATCACCTTCGCCAACGAGGGCTTCGCCCGCCTCATCGGCCGTGCGCCCCTCGCGCTGATCGGTGCGAGCGTCGACCTCGCGGTGCTGGAGCAGGGGGCGGTTTCGGTGGGTCCCGACGGGGTCCGCCGCGCCGAGCGGCGCATCCGCGGGGCGGACGGCACGGCGCGCTGGTACGCCTTCGTGGAGATGCCGGTCGGGCGTCCGGACGAGCCGCTGCAATGGCTCTGCGCCGGCTGCGACATCACCGGCCGCGTCGAGGCCGTGCGCTCCCTCGACGACGCGCTCGCCAAGGCCGAGGCCGCCAACGTCGCCAAGTCCCGCTTCCTCGCCACCGTCAGCCACGAGTTCCGCACGCCGCTCAACGGCATCCTCGGCATGACCGACCTCGTGCTCGCCACGGGGCTCGACGCGGAGCAGCGCACCTATGTCGAGGCCGTGCGCACCAGCGGCAAGGCGCTGCTCGGCCTCATCGACGGCATCCTCGACTTCTCGCGGATCGAGGCGGGGCGGATCGACCTCGCCGCCGAGCCCTTCGACCCGGCCGCCATCGCCGAGGGCGTGGTCGAGCTGCTCGCCCCCCGCGCCCAGGACAAGGGCATCGAGATCGCCCTCGACGTCGCCGGCGACCTGCCGCGGCGCCTGATCGGCGATGCCGACCGGGTGCGGCAGATCCTGCTCAACCTCGCGGGCAACGCGGTGAAGTTCACCGGAAGCGGCGGCGTCGGCGTGGCGCTGTCGCAGGTGCCCGAGGGCCTGTGCCTGTCGGTCAGCGATACCGGGCCGGGCATTCCGGAGGAGCGCCTGCCGATCCTGTTCGAGGAGTTCGAGCAGGGCGACGGCAGCGCGAGCCGCCGCCACGAGGGCACCGGGCTCGGTCTCGCCATCACCCGCCGCCTCGCGATCCGGATGGGCGGGCGCGTCGAGGCCGACTCGCAGCCCGGCCACGGCTCGACCTTCCGCGCCATCCTGCCGCTGCCGCCGGCCGCCGAGGCGGCCCAGGACCCCGCGCCCATGCTCCATGGGCAGCGGGTGCTGATCGTGGCCGATTCGCCCTTCCAGGCCCCCTATCTCGCCCAGGCGCTTGCTCGGGCCGGCGCGCCGGCCGTGATCGTGGGCGACCTGACGGCCGGGCTCGACGCGCTCGCCGGCGCGCGGTTCGACGCGCTCATCGCCGACCGGACGCTCGGCGACGCGGCGGTGCGGCGACTCGCCGACGAGGCCCGGCTCTGCGGCGTCGCCAGCCGGGTGATCCTGCTCTCGCCCTTCGATCGGCGCGAATTCGGGGCGCCGGCCGCGGCGGGCTTCTGCAGCTACCTGATCAAGCCGGTGCGCGCCCGTTCGCTGATCGAGCGCCTGCTCGTCCCGGCAGCCCCGCGGGACGCCGCGCCCGCACCGGCGCTGCCCGCCCCGCCGCGCCCGGCGGCGCGCCGCCGGGTCCTGCTCGCCGAGGACAACCCGATCAACGCGCTGCTCGCCACGCGCGCCCTCGAACGGCTCGGCGCCGAGGTGGTCCACGCCGCCGACGGGCTGGAGGCGCTGGCGCGCCACGCCGAGGGCGGTCCCTTCGATCTCGCCCTGATCGACGTGCGCATGCCGAACCTCGACGGCCACGAGACCGCGCGCCGCATCCGTGCGGCCGAGGCGGGCGGCCCGGCCCGCTTGCACCTCGTCGCGCTCACCGCCAATGCCGGGCGCGAGGACGAGCGCGCGGCGCGGGAGGCCGGCTTCGACGGCTTCCTCGCCAAGCCCCTCGACCTGAAGGCCCTGCCCGGCCTGCTGGAGCGGGACGCCGCGGCGGCGTAAGGGGCGCTCGCTCCACGGCGCACCCTATATCGGCCCCGTGCGTTGACAGCGTGGCGGCACGCGCCGAACAGGACGACCATGGCACAGGACGCATCTCCGGCACCTTCGACCTTGAGCGGCGCGCTCGCGGCCTGGGGCATCGTCGGCCTCACCGTGGCGACGGTGCTCCTCGGTGCGCTCCTGCCCGGGCATCGGCCGGCGGCGGTGTCGCCCGCGACCGATTCCGCCTGCCTCGAATGGAGCGACGGCTGTCAGGTCTGCCAGCGCCTCGCCGAGGGGCCGGCCTGCTCGCTGCCCGGCATCGCCTGCACCCCCGGCGAGCCCCGCTGCCTGCGCCACGGCGGGTGAGCATCCCCCATCTCCGCTTCGCGCCGAGCCCGAACGGGCGGCTGCATCTCGGCCACGCCTACTCGGCGTTCCTCAATGCGGCGATCGCCGAGCGGCTGGGCGGCCGGCTCTCGCTGCGCATCGAGGACATCGATCCCGTCCGCTCCCGGCCGGACCTGATCGCGGCCATCGAATCCGATCTCGCCTGGCTCGGCATCGCCTTCACCGGGCCGGTGCGGCGCCAATCGCGGCACCTGGCGGACTACGCCGCCGCCCGCGACCGGCTCGCGGCGCGCGGTCTCGCCTATCCCTGCTTCTGCTCCCGCGGACAGATCCGCGCCGCCGCCGCGGCTGACCCGCCCTGCGACCCCGACGGGGTACCCCATTACCCCGGCACCTGCCGGTCCCTGAGCCCGGCGGAGGCGCGGGCTCGCATCGCGCGCGGCGAGCCGCATACCTGGCGCCTCGACATGGCGCGGGCGCTGGCGGAGGTTCCCGCCGCCCAGGCCTACACCGCCTTCGATCCTGAGGACGGCGAGCGCACCGTCCCGGTCGATCCGGCTCGCTGGGGCGACGCGGTGATCGCCCGCCGCGACGTGCCGACGAGCTACCACCTCGCCGTCGTCCACGACGACGCCGCCCAGGGCATCACCCATGTGGTGCGCGGCCGCGACCTGGAGGCGGCCACCGACCTGCACGTGCTCCTGCAGCGCCTGCTCGGCCTGCCGAGCCCGCGCTACCACCACCACGTCCTGATCCTCGATCCGGCCGGGGAGAAGCTCGCCAAATCCCGCGGCTCGGCGAGCCTCGCCGACCTGCGCGCCGCGGGCGCCACGCCGGAGGCTCTGCGGACGCGCCTGCGCGAGATGTCCGGGTTTCGAAAGGGGTAGCCCGTTCGCGGGTTCGGGCGGAGCCCGAGGACGGCGGGTGCTCTGCCCCGGCACCCGGCGAAAGGGGATGCTCTACCCGCTTGAGTGGACCGCATTGCCTTTCGCGGAACCGGCGACCACGTCCGCGGACAATGCTCTAGGGCTCGGTGCTCAGCGGCATGCGGAGCACCGCGCGGGTGCCGCTCGGCTGCGCCGCCGACCAGATCAGGGACGCCTTGAGCTGGCGGGCCAGCATCCGCACGATGGTGGTCCCGAACGAGTCCAGCTCCGCCCCGGTCTCGGGCATGCCCAGCCCGTCATCGGCGACCTCCAGGCGCAGATGCCCGTCCTCCCGCCGGATACGCACCGTGATCCGGCCGGGCCGGCCCGCGAAGGCGTGCTTCAGCACGTTGGTCACGAGCTCGTTGACGATGATCGCGAAGGGCGCCGCCATCTGCGCCGAGACGCGCACCGGATCCAGGTCGAGCTCGACCGCGAGGTCCGTCCGGCCCGTCGCGCCGACGAGGTCGGTCACGATGTCCTCGATGAAATCGGCCACCGAGAAGCGCGTGGCGTCGTCGGACTGGTGCAGCCGCCGATGCAGCGTGGCCAGCGCCTCGATCCGGCGCAGCATCGAGGAGAGGGTCTCGCGCAGGCTCTCGTCCGCGACGCGGCTCATCTGCAGCGCGACCAGGGCCGAGACCATCTGGAGGTTGTTCTTCACCCGGTGGTCGATCTCGCGCAGGAGCGCGGTCTTGGCCTGCATCTCCTGCCGCCGCTCGGTCACGTCGGCCTGCACGCCGAAGAAGTAGCGCAGGCGGCCCATCTCGTCGAAGACCGGGCTGATCGAGAGCGCGTTCCAGAAGGCGCTCCCGTCCTTGCGGTAGTTCAGGATGTCGATCTTGATGTCGTCCCGCGCGCGCAGCGCCCGCGCGATCCGCCGCAGCGCCTCCGGATCCGTGCCGGCCCCCTGAAGGAAGCGGCAGTTGCGCCCCTCGACCTCGTCGCGGGTGTAGCCGGTGAGGCGCAGAAAGGCGTCGTTGGCGAAGACGATCGGGTCGTCGGCCTGGAGCGGGTCCGTGAGGACCGCCGGCAGGCGCGTGGTGCGCAGGGCCGCGGCGAAGGGATCGAAGCGGTCCGCCTCATATCTCGGACGCTCAGTCGCCAGCCCGGTCTCGGGCAGGGTCATCGGATCGCTCCCGGGTCCCGGCCGCTGAACTGCGTAGCCGGACGACCGAGGTGGATCATCCGCTGCGACCAAGACTTGTCAATCGCATACAATGTGTCGAACGACAGTTTTTTCTGCGGGTAAACCCGGATTTCGACGCGCGATCCTGTGAACTGCACAGCTTTCGCAAATCTGGGGGCGTCGTTCCGGCCGGGCACTATCGAACGGCGGCGTCCCTCTGCGCCATCGCGGTGGCGCTCTTCGATTGCTGCATCTCGGCCTCGATCACCTCGCGCTGGCGCTTGAACTCGGTGAGCAGGCGCCCGTCGAGCTCGCGCCCGCGGGGCACGCGGATCTTCATCGGATCGACGAAGTGGCCGTTGATGATCACCTCGTAATGCAGGTGCGCGCCGGTCGAGAGGCCGGTCGAGCCGACATAGCCGATGACCTGCCCCTGCCGCACGCGTGTGCCGGCGCTGATGCCGCGGCCGAACCGCGACATGTGGTTGTAGGTGGTGACGTAGCCGTTGATGTGCTGGATCTCGACACGGCGCCCGTAGCCGGAATCCCACTCGGCCTTGATCACCGTGCCGTTGCCGGCCGCCACGATCGGCGTGCCGATCGGGTTGGCCCAGTCGACGCCCGTATGAAGCTTGGCGTAGCCGAGCACCGGATGGCGGCGATAGCCGAAGCCGGAGCGCATGATGCCGTCGGCGATGGGCTTGCGGATGAGGAACTTCTTCAGCGAGCGGCCCTGCTCGTCGAGATAGTCGATCGAGCCGTCGTCGGGCGACTGGAAGCGGTAGATCTTGCGCACCTCGCCGCCGAGGTTGAGCGCGGCGTAGAGCAGGTCCGGCCGCTCCGCGCTCTGCCCGCCTTCCTCGTCGTAGGTGTAGAACACGTCGAGGCTGTCGCCGCCGCTGATCCGGCGCTGGAAGTCGAGATCGTAGCTGAACACCCGCACCACGTCCTCGACGGTGGCGCGCGGTACCTCGTGCTTGGCCGCCGTCTCGTAGAGGCTCTGGTAGAGGCGCGGGCCCGAGCCGTTATCCTCCTCCTCGTCCTCGCTCGCCTCCGCCGCGGGGGCGGGCTTGCGGGAGGGCGTGTCCTCCGGGGGCGGGGCCACCGAGACGAAGGCCGCCCGGTCGTTGATCGCCGCGATCCCCTCGATGCCGTTCTCGCCGTAGAGCACCACGCGCGTCACCTGCCGGGGGTCGCTCGGCCGGGCGCCGGGGGCGATCTGCACGCGCAGCCGCTGGCCTTCCACGAGGGCGCCCGTGCGGGTCTTGCCGCCGAGCGCGGTGACGATGCCGCGGATCTGCTCGTCGCCCGCGAAGCCGGTGCCCTTGAGGAGCGCCTCCAGGGTCTCGCCGCGCTTCAGGGCGAGGTCGCGCTCCTCGACGAGCGGCGCCTCGCCGCTGCGCAACTCGACCTTGGCGAGCTTGGTGACGTTCTCCGGGACGACCAGCACCTCGATCGCCTTGAACGGGTTCTCGCGTCCCGTCGACGGCGGGGCCGGCTCGGCCGCGGCCGATTGCAGGGTGCGCGAGAGCATGATCTGCGGCGCGATCGGGATCGCGGCGCGTCGTCCCGCCTCGGCCGCGATGCGGCGGTCCTCCTCGACCTGCGCGGTCACCGCGTCGTCGCCGAGCGCCGGGGCATTGGCGTCGACGGATGCCTCGGCCAGGCTGCGCTTGACCACGCTCACCTCGGCGCCCGGCGCGTCGGCGGATCCGGGATCGGGCGCGCGCTCGACCGGCTCGTCCGAGACGAACTTCATCGGATCGAAGGGCGGGATGTCGGTGGCGTAGAGGCCGGTGGTCTGGGCGAGCCCGGCGGTGATCCGCACGAAGGGCTTCACCTTGATGATCTCGCGGTCGCCGAGCTTCACTGTCACCGGCGCGCGGAAGCTCTGCTTGGCCGAGGCGATCATCACGTTGCGCACCAGCCGGTCGCCCTTGCGCGCAAGGTTGGTGCCGCCCTCGCTCGGCTGAGGCCGGGCGGGAACCGTCACGCGCTCGGGAATCGCCGCGAACGAGGTCTCGCCCTGCAGCGAGACGTGGAGCGCCGCGCCGATCAGCCCGGCCCCGGTCAGGCCGGTCAGCGCGCTGGCGCAGAGCCAGCGCAGGTTCACCGCGCGCCGGTCGATCCGCGCGGCCTCGGGCCCGAGCAGGTCGAGCGGCGGCTCGATCCCGTGCGTCGGCCCGCGGGTCGACGCGCCGGGAACACCGATCTTCAGGCGGTCACGCGTCACGAAGGCTTCCCGGTCCGGCTGTCCTGTCCGTCGATGAAGACCATGTCGGGGGTTACGGTGTCGAGATTGAGGCTGAGCCGGGCGTGGGGCGGCGCGCCATGCCTGTCACTCCGCCGTCCAGGTCGCGCGAGACGCGCCCCTCTCCATCTCCGCCGCGTGCCACGTCCTGGCTATGCTGCGCCGGCCGCCTCGGGGGACGCGTCCTGACGGGTGTGGGAGGTGGCGGCCTGCAGGGGGCCGTCATGGGTGTGTCGTCGATTTTTCGTGTGTTTGTCGTGTGGGGTGTTGACGGGGCGGGTTTGGGTGCGTAGATACCCGTCATCGGCGCCGGGCCGCACCGCTCTTCAGCGGGTTGCGGTGGCGCTGCTTCTTCTGAGATGGCTGGCGGGACGATCTGGCGAGAGCCGGGTATGTCCGCGTCTGTCGTGTCCGGGGAAGGGTGTGGGCTCTGGGTCTGGCCCGCTGGTTTTGCCGCTTCGGTGGCGGTTCGGCGGGTTCGGGAGGCGGGGTTGACACGGTGAAGCGGGGGTCTTAAACGCCCTCCACCGCTGAGACGGACCTTCCCTCGGAACGGTCGGTAGCACGGTTCTCCAAGACGGGCAAGCGGATTTCGGGGTGGATGCCTCGAGGTTGGTGGCCCGGGGCGGAGCGGGACTTTCCGGGGGCGACCCCGGCGCTCTTTGACAAGTGAATGACGAGAAAGAGAAGCGTGGGCGGCGTGTGTCCTTGCGGATCTGGATCTGGGGTTTCGGCCCTGGGTTCGGATCGTGAGAT